>JANXBK010000009.1 GCA_025057595.1 Thermodesulfovibrio sp. | reverse complement strand
ATGTTTCTTTATAAAAACTTTCAGATTATTCCAAAAGATTTTGATTTTATATTCGTTGATGATGTTGACTCATTTTTGAAGACTGCAAAAAATATAGACAAAATCCTTTATTTACTTGGTTTTTCAGAGGAAGATGTTAAAAAAGCAATGCAGCTCATCTTTTTCAAAGCAAAGGATAAAAAAATAGAGGCTGACTGGCAAAAAATAAATGAACTTCAAAAACAAATAGATGAAATAAAAAATAAATGCAAAGGTGTTTTAGTTGTCTCTTCAGCTACTTCTTCTCCCCGTTCAAGTAGAGTTAAGCTTTTCAGAGAATTACTTGGATTTGAAGTAGGAACACCTACATTTTATATGAGAAATGTTGTAGATGCCTATACTTATGAAGAAGATCTCATTTACTGGATTAAAAAACTTGGAAAAGGCGGTTTAGTCTTTCTTTCTTCTGATAAGGGAAAGGACTATGTAGAGGAAGTAGTAGAAAGATTAAATCAAAATGGCATAAAAGCTATCTCTTATGAAGAAATTGATGAGGATATACTAAAATCCTACGAAAATGGTCAGATAGATGTCTTAGTTGGAATAGCATCATATAAGAATCCTCTTGCAAGAGGCTTTGATATGCCTCATGTCGTAAGATATTCTATTTTTTATAGTGTTCCAAAGATTGTTGTCTCTCTTAACTTTGAATCAAATTTAAATCATCTGATGTGGGGAATTTCTTCAATTCGTTCCTTTATTGTAAAGAAATTTCCTCAGTATACAGCAAAAATAAATAAATGGCTTGAGCAACTTAAAAAATATCAATACTTAAATGAGCAGATAATACAAAAGTCTCAAATTAAGCAAAAGATTGATACTCTTCGTAGTGAAATAGGAAATTTTCTTACTTCAGAGGAAATTCTAAATCTTTTAAGATCTTCAGAAGAGTTAACACTTAAGGTTACAGAGGAAGGCTATTTTTTAGTTGTCTCTGATGCTACAGGATATTTACAGGCAAGCGGAAGAGTTTCAAGAATGTATGCTGGTGGAATAACTAAAGGACTGTCTTTAATTCTAATTGATGATAAATCGGCTTTTAATCATTTAATGAAAAAAATTAGATGGTTTGCTGAAGATATAAAATTTATTTCTACTAAAGAGCTTGATTTAGACAGTCTTCTAAAGGAGATCGATTATGACAGAGAAAAGATAAAAAGTTTTCTAATAACAAAAAAGTCTATCGAATCCAAAGATTTATTAAAACCTGTTTTAATTGTAGTTGAGTCTCCTAATAAAGCTAAAACAATTGCAAATTTTTTTGGAAAGCCTATAAGAAGAAGAATAATAGAGCATGATGTATATGAAACTTCTACTCAAGACATATATATAATAATCACTTCTTCCTTTGGTCATATAGTAGACCTTACTAAAAAGGAAGCTTTCTACGGAGTAAATGTTAATCAAGATATCGTTCCTATATATGAATCCATTGAAGGTAAAGACTCTATAATTAATAGCTTAAGGAAAATAGCCCTTGAGGTAGATCAAGTGCTTGTTGCTACTGATCCTGACACCGAGGGAGAAAAAATTGGATGGGATATTTATGGAATTATGAAACCCTATGTAAAAGATATAAAAAGAATGGAGTTTCATGAAGTAACAAAAAGAGCAATAAAGAATGCGTTAGCAACTCCAAGGGATTTTGATCTAAATCTGGTAAAAGCTCAAATTGTAAGAAGAGTTGCAGACAGATGGGTTGGTTTTGAGTTTTCTCAGCTACTTCATAAAACATTTGGTAAGTATACTCTTTCAGCAGGCAGAGTTCAGACACCTGTGCTTGGTTGGATAATCGAAAGAGAAAGACAGAACAAAGAAAGAGTATACAAAATTATTGTAACGATCTTTAGGGAAGACAAAAAATTAAAATTTAATTTTGATTTTGAGGATAAACGAGAGGCGATTCAGTTTTTAAATAGTTTAAGTGAGGTTACTTTAGAAATTATAAAGAAAACTGAAAAAACTGAAAATCCTCCACCACCCTACAGAACTGATACAATGCTTAAAGATGCCTTTGACCGATATGGATTCTCTTTATACAAAACAATGGAGTTGGCTCAAACCCTTTTTGAGTTAGGATTTATAACCTATCATAGAACTGACTCTCAAAGAGTCTCTGATATAGGATTAACATTAGCGCGAGAGTTTATAACTGAAGAGTTTGGAGAGAATCATTTTTCACCCAAACAATGGGCAGATAAAGGAGCTCACGAATGTATAAGACCTACTAAGGCTATAGAACCAGAGGAGTTAAGCTCAATGGTTATGAGTGGACAAATTGATGGATTAACCAAACAGCATCTTCTTTTGTATGAATTAATATTTAATAGATTTATTGCAAGTCAAATGAAGCCTATTAAGTCTATTTTTTCTCAAATAAAAATTAAAGCTTTAGATAAGGAACAGACTGCTGATCTAAGAACAAAAATTATTGAAGATGGATGGAATAGGATTTTAAAAGTTGATGTATATCCTGAAACTGAGGGAGTATTCAATGTGACACATTCAAAAGAGTTTAGGCAACAACCAAAACAGCCTCTTTATACTCATGGAGAAATTGTATGGGAGATGAAACAAAAGGGAATTGGAAGACCCTCAACTTATGCCACAATAGTAGAAAAGTTAATAGAAAGAGGCTATGTAAGGGAAGTAAAAGGTTTTTTAATTCCTACTGAGCTTGGGAAAAAAGTTTATTTTTATTTAAAAAATAAAGAAGAAATTAAAAACTTTCTTTCTGAGGATTTTACAAGACAGCTTGAAACTCTTATGGATAAGGTTGAAGAAGGCAGTGTTGAGTATAGAGATGTTCTTTATGAGTTGTACAAGGAGATTTTAAAAACAAGAACTTATTAGGAGGCAGAATATGAAAGATATATTTGACATAATTAAAACTCGCAGAAGTATAAGAAAATACAAAAAGGAAGTACCACCAGAGGATATGATTAAAAGATGTATTGAAGCAGCACTGTATGCACCTTCTGCTAAAAACTCCCAGCCATGGTATTTTATTATTGTTAAGGATAAAGAAAAAATAAAACAGTTAAGTAAAGCTCAACCTTATACAGAGTTTCTTGAAGGAGCACCCTATGTTGTAGTAGCTCTTGCTGATCCAGCAAAGAGTAATCATTGGCTTGAGGATATGGGATGTGCATTGATGTTACTTTTACTTGAGGCTCATAGTCTTGGATTAGGAGCTTGCTGGGGAGCAATTTATCATCCTGACTCTCAAGAAAGAGAAAACTATGTAAGAAGGATTATTGATATTCCTAAAAATTTAAGAGTTATTGCTTGTATGGGAATTGGTTATCCCGATGAAACTCCGCCTCCTAAAAAGATTAAGGATTTTAATGAAGCAGTGATAAAAGTTTATTAAAGATTGTTTTTTAGAAAAGAAATAAAAAAAGAGGGTAAGGCAACTGTCTTATTTTCTGTATTCACACAGATGTGATATGTTTTACCTTCAGCAATTTTTTCTTCTTCCTTTAAAACCTCATATTTAAATACTACTGCTCTTGACTTTACCTCATCTACAGAGGTTCTCACTATGAGAAGATCATCATATCGCGCAGGTTTAAAATACTTTATATGAAACTCAACAACAGGAAGATGATATCCCATTTCTTCAAGCTCTTTATATGTAAATCCTTTCTGTCTTAGATACTCAGTTCTTGCTTTTTCAAAGAAAATTGCATAATTACCATAGTAGACAACTCCAAATTTGTCAGTATCAGCATATTTTACTCTTACTGGAATGTCTATAAACTCTCTGCTATTCATAGATACAGATTATTTAAACAAAATTTTATTTTTTTAGCAAGCCTATGTAAAAATTACTTATGGGTAATAGATTCACTATACTTTACTCTTCCCATAGAGTTGAGTTTCTGTCTTGTCTTAAAAAATATATGGACAGAAGCGATATAATAATTCTTGAAGATGCTCCTTCAGAGTCATTCTTAAAGATGCTTAATGGAGACATCAGTGTTGAGGAGTTTTTAAGTGATGAGATCTATGAATTTCCAATGTTTTCCTTTTATTTTTACAAGATGCTAAAACATCTTAAGGAACAAGGGAAAACTATTTTACAGATTGAGCCTTACATGGAAAGACTCTTTAAAATTCACAGTTTATTCTCTGAAGGTAAATCTCCTCAAGATGTTGAATCTATTTCTGAGCTCAATGAGGTTTATCAATGCGAAAAGAAAGCTACAAAAGCATTAATAGACTTTTACGAAATATCTTTAAAAAACTCCTTTGATGAAGTAGTTAATTCTGTAAAAAGATTTGCTCGTTTGGATGCATACAGATTCCGACTAAGAGATGAATTAAGAGCAAAAGCTATATGCAAAATTTTACCAAAAGATGGAAATGTATTAATTGAAGCAGGTGCAATTCATCAGTATTTAAGAAAGATTCTTTTGGAAAGATTAGGAAAAGATGTTAAAACTGTTTTTGCATTAGAGGATACAGTAAAAAAACTGACTGGTAAAAGATGGATATTTCCTCCAGGAGATATTCTTACTTTAAGATATATATTTGAAGCAAAAGAAAATGAGGAGCTTGAAAATCTTCTTTCAGCAAGAGCTTTAGTTTACATAATGCTTATTAAAAAAGAAGAAATGCTACCAACTGAAAGAAAGCCAATACCCCATCTTTTAGATGAAATAGAAGTTGTTGGACTTGTAAATAGACTTTCTTACAGTGATTGTGAAAAGCTTTACCCTGAAATCAGATTTGTCAGTAGATTGAAAGCATTAAAGACAGTTAGAGACTATATTTTAAGAAAGTAGCAGAAACTATAACTTTTGCAACATCCCTCATAAAAGAAAAATTAAGTTTGTCAGGAGTATCCCAATTTGTATGATAGTAGGGATTTCTGAACATTGCTGTATCTGTTAGCATAACTGCCTGATAACCAGCATTCCAAAAAGAGGCATGATCACTAAATCTTGTTTCAATAACAAGCCATCCACTCAATGGAGCTTTATAAGTAATAAGATTCAGAGTTGGTACAGCTTTTTTAGCTTCATCAAAAAGACGAAGAAGAGGTATAGATTTTCTATTTCCTATAACCCCAAGAAAATCTCCTCTGGAGGGTCCACTTACAAATGCTGGAAGTTGTTGAGAGCCCTCTTTAGTTGAAAAATATCCCACAGACTCAAGAATGATAGCTTCATATTTGTATTTGAGTTTTTTCATCTTTTTTACAAAGTGACTACTTCCAATTAAAAAATTTAGAGAGAAAGGTTGAGGCTCCTCTAAACTGAAGGCTAAAAACTTTATATTTTTAACAAAAGCTACATCCCTTAGTACTCTTGCTACCTCAAGCATTACAGCGACTCCACTACCATTGTCATCAGCACCAGGAGAGTCTACAGCAGAGTCATAGTGAGCTCCGATAACTAACCAATCTTTTCTTGAGTTAACTCCTTCTTTTGTTGCAATAATATTTTTGTAGAGTCTACCCTGATAAGAAAACTCATCAATATCAATTAGGTATCCAAACTCTCTAAATTTGCTTTCAACAAACTCAGCAACCCATTTTAGCTCATTGTAGTTATACCAACCATGTCTTGGGATTGATATTTTTTCAACA
The DNA here is from genome assembly GCA_025057595.1 of Thermodesulfovibrio sp. Classification (GTDB taxonomy): domain Bacteria; phylum Nitrospirota; class Thermodesulfovibrionia; order Thermodesulfovibrionales; family Thermodesulfovibrionaceae; genus Thermodesulfovibrio. The sequence goes on along the minus strand of JANXBK010000009.1, from coordinate 50,640 downwards.
ATTTCTCTTAAGTGGTCCTCACTTATTCCTTCTAAGATTTCCTCAAGCTTCATAGATTTTCCACAATCTCTAATATGTAGTTTCTACTTTCGGCACTTACAATAATCTCAGCATGATTAAGAGCAAATACTTTACCTGTATTGTGATCTGTCGCACTTTCTACTGATACAACTCCATCGCCTGATTTCCATTCGGGAGGTATTAGCTTTTCTGGCAAGAATGAAAACAGAGATTGAGGGAAACTGAAAACTTTTTCAGGATAAAGAATGAAAAGATCGTTTTCCTCTCTTTGTTTCCACTCATAGATACTAAAAAGTGTTGAGTTAGAACCTGCTAAAGAAAAAAAGTCTGTCTTTTCAATTTTTTTGAGGGATTTTATAAAGGAAGACTCTGGTAAAAGCTCTCTTACACCATCACATCGAAGAAAATCTATTAGTCGTAGAGATATTTTTTCAATACCTTCAGGGAAAAATTTTAAAAAAGGCTTTATAATATCTGTTAGTTTAGAGACATAACTGACCCATTTTGCCAAGGTACTTCCCTTGTGAGGAGTTGCTATTGTTATTAGTGCCTTTATTTTTTCGTCAGAGTTTTCAATAAATTTTCTACCAATAAGTCCTCCTCTGCTATTACCAATGAGAATTACTCCTTTTTTTGATAAAGAGGAGGCAAACTTTACAACATTTTTAAGCTCCTCTACTGCATAATGAATTGAGCCTAAAGGATTTGTTTGACTCCAAGTCAGTACCGAGTATCCTCTTTCTTTAAGATCATTGAGGGAAGTATTAAGAGGCACAGGATTTCCTATAGTAAATTTCTTAGGTAAAATCTCTATTTTTTCTTTAAAAATTAAGGACTCTGGAGGTTTTCTTGTAAATATACTTAAAGGAAAGGCTCCTGCTAATATTCTTGTCTCAGAGGGTGATAACCACTGGGTAGCATCCATTCCAAGACCATGAATAAAAACAACTGCTGGTTTATCAGGCTCTCCCCGAAAAAAGTAAATTGGAGGCTTCATCTGAAATATTTTTCAATAAGCTCTACATCTTCCTTATTTAGTCTCCATCCTGTGGATTCAGCATTTTCTCTTAGATGCTCAATTTTTATTGCTTTAGGTATTGCTACAACTTCATCTTTCTGTATAAGCCAGTTTAAAGCTATCTGTGCTGCTGTTTTTCCATATTTTAAGCCCACCTCTTTTAAAAATTGATTTTTTGGAAGTATGCCTCTTCCAAGAGGACAGTAAGCCATTACAGTGATTTTGTTTTTCTGGCAGTAAGGAAGCACATCCTTTTCAATTCTTCTTTCAATAAGACTATACTCTACTTGATTTACAACTATATCAGTTTTACTTAAACATGCTCTTGCCTGCTCCATTTGGAGAACACCAAAGTTACTAACCCCAATAAATTTTACAATACCTTCATCTACAAGCTTTTCCATCGCATCCATAGTTTCTCTGATAGGAATTCTTGGATTTGGAGCATGTATAAGATAAAGGTCAATATAATCTAAATTAAGTCTTTTTAGACTTCTGTAAGCTGCCTCTATTAATTCATTATATCTTAAATTCTCTGGTAAAACTTTTGTTACTATAAAGATACTTTCTCTTGGAAAAGCTCTTACTGCTTCACCTACAAGCTCTTCAGAATGGCCTCTTCCATACATCTCTGCTGTATCAATTAGTGTCATTCCCAGCTCTATACCAACTTTTAAGGCTTGTATAGCCTCTTCATCTAAGGAATAATCAGGAGTAAGTCCTCCACCGATTTCCCATGTTCCCATCCCTACTGCGGGGATTTTAACTGAGGTGTTGCCAAGTCTTTTAAACTCCATTATCTTTTTTTGCCTACAGGAATGATGTAAAGAGGTTGCTCTTTGTCTCCGACTCCCAAGATTTTTCTAACTTCACTGTCATAAAAGGCGCCAACAGGAACAGCTCCAAGATCTAAAGCTACTGCTTGAAGAAGCATATTTTGTGCTACATGTCCTACTTCAATATGAACATATCTTACTCCTCTTTCTCCATATTTTTTTGTTGTTATCTCGTATACTGCTGTGATTACAAAGCTTACTGGTGCATTTCTAACCCAAGGTTGCCATAGTGATGCTTCCGAAAGTAAGCCTCTTAAGTCTCCATCTTTGATTTTTATAATCTGATGTTTAAAGGGATCGTATCTGTAAACACCTGGAGCAAGATTTTTAACACCACCAGCAACTAAATAAACCTTTAATGGATATAAAGCACCTGCAGAAGGAGCAGTTCTACCTCCAGCTGGTTCAGTTATTCCCTGAGCAGACCAAAGTAGTTGGGATATTTCCTGCAGCGTTAATGTTTCAGAGGAAAATTCTCTTACAGATCTTCTTTTAGTTAAAGTTTCTTCAAGTGAGACACTACTTTTCTGTCTCGGTTTAGGTAAATCAATAACTGTCTCTGCATAAAGTTGGCAACCTATAAGAAATGATAGAATAAAAGATAAAAATCTAAGCATTATTTAATTTTAATTTATTTTAAAAGTATATGTAAATTAATGTTTATGACTACTTTCTGAATGTCCTCCTGCTATTATGTAAATTAATTCAGTATTTGAAATATTCTCGATATAGCAGTGCTCATCTTCTACAATGTGGAGGGAGTCTCCCTCTTCCATAATTACTTCGCCTATTTTTGCTTTTCCTTTAATTATCAAAACTATCTCTTCATGTCCCTTGCCAGGTTTTACAAGTCTCGGTTTGTCTTGAGGATTTATTTTTCCATAAATCATATAACAAGCATGAGAGCCTGTAAGCTCGTATCCTATTACATACTCTTCAGATTTAAGATTTGATATAATCTCTTTTGTATTTAAAATTTTCATTTAGCTTAATTTTAAACTCTGCTGCTTTTTATTTTCAAGATCTCTTTCTTTATAAACTTTGTCAAAATCAACTATATGATATACTTCCCATCCCTTTTCTGCTAAAACTTTTGCTATAAATCTTCTGTGACATCTAAAGAAAAGTTTTTCACAACAGAAAAAAACGGTATTTCCCTTTTCTGCTAACTTTTCTAACTCCTCCACTCCTTTTATAAACTCCTCTGTTTCCATATACTTCTCATATCCGCCCTTTCTAAAGCCACCAAGTTGTTTACCAAGATAAAAGTATTTGATTCCCGATTCTTCAAGAGCCTTTGAGATATGTTCTTTACTAAAATGGGGGAATCTCTTTGAAATTGGAAAACTTCTTACATCTATAGCGGTTTTAATATTGTAGTTTTTTAGAATCCTGATAAATTTCTCTATGGAGTTGTTACTGGTGCCGATGGTAAATATCTTCTTCATTTTTTAAATCTTTCAACTAAAATTTCCCTCAGAATTTTAGCAGTAATCATTACTTCTTTACTCATAGTGGAACCAAAATCTTTATTTTTTGGTTGAATTCCGATGATTACAATATTACATTGAATTTTTGATTTAATATATTTTGCAAGGAGTTTAAGGGAAACTCTATGTGTTAGAATTGTCAGGCTTTCTAACTCCCTATCACTTATTATACAGATATATCCAGGTTGAACTCCCATCTCTACAGCATCAATGAAAATAATAGTTTCTGGTTTGTATTGAATAATTTTTTCTAGATATCTTTCAGGAGCATCTTCACAATCAATTAAAGGAATATTAATATCTTTGTTAATACTTTTTACTATATAGGAGCCAACAGCATCATCTCCTCTTAAAGGATTACCAACTCCAACAATTAAAGTCTTACCTCCTATATTATTTAAGAACTCTCTAAGTTCCAATTTGTTGAGCTACTATCGGTTTTATCTTCTTTTTTGATATTCCTAATGCTTGTGCAATTCCAAAAAGAATAGCCTCTGGACGAGGAGGACACCCAGGAATGTATAAATTTACAGGAATGATTTTGTCAACGCCTCCGACTACATTATAGCTGTCAAACCATATTCCTCCTGCTATGGCACATGAGCCTAAGGCTATTACAATTTTAGGCTCTGGAGTGGCATCATAAACTGCTTTAACAAAATCTACCGTAGGTCGAGTAACAGGTCCTGAGATTACTAATGCATCTGCATGTCGTGGTGAGCTTACTGCTTTCATACCAAATCTCTCAATATCATAGAAGGGAGTGAAAATGTCAAGAAGCTCAATATCGCAGCCATTACATGCACCGGTGTTTACATGAAAAATCCAGATTGATTTTTTTAAAGCTTTTTGTGCTAATTTCTTAAGTAAAGACATACAACTCCTTTCATTTTTAAAATACTGTTAGCAGCTATGTCAATAAATGTATAAATTACTTTGGGATAAACTCCAAAAACTATAATTAATATACAGAGTATTAGTATGGGAACAATCATTAAAAGGGGTATTTTTTGGTTGCCTTCTTTTAGGTTATTCTTCTGCCAAAACTCAGAAATACCATATTTAATAAGTGAGATCCCAATTATAAACTCAGCAACAATTAAGACTATTGAAGATAACAAAAATCCTTCATTTACCATTGCAAAAAATATTGTGGTTGCACTTAGAAAGCTTCCAAAAAGAGGCATTCCAGCAGCTGAGAAAGCACCTATAAAATATGGAGTAGTAATAATACTTTTGGCCTTGCCATCTATATAGGAAATTGCTCCTACTGAGAAAAATAAAATACCTTTAATTAAGGTATGATTAATAATATGAAAAACTCCTCCAAAAACTCCTTCATAACTACCTGTAGATAAAGCAGCTGCAATAAATCCCATCTCACTTATACTGCAGTAGGCAATGAGTTTTTTTATATCCCTTTGATTAAAGGCTACTGTAGCACCTAAAAGCATGGAAATTGAAGCAAGAATTATTAGGAAAGTTCTTATCTCTTCAAAACTAAAGGAAAAAACAGTCACAGTTCTTGCTAAGCCATAAAAACCGATTTTTGTTAAGGCTCCTGATAAAAATACAGTTATAGGAGTTGGAGACTCCTTATAAGTGTCTGGTAGCCAAAGATGGAAAGGAATTAAGCCAGATTTAGTAAAAAAGCCAATTATAAAAAATGCAGCACATATAAAGACTATGTCTTTGTTAAGAAGCAGTAGTTTTTCCCTTAAATTACCTATTAGTATAAGACTGCTACTAAAAAAGGAGAATAATATTATTCCGATTAAACTGAAGAGAATTCCTATGTTAACGAAAACAAGATATTTAAAACTCGCATAAAAAGATTCTTTGTCGTGTCTAAATGAAATGAGATAGACTGCGAAGATGCTACTGAGTTCAAGGGTTATATAAACAAAAAAGAGATTATTTAGAGAAAAAGATAGATTCATAAAACCTGTACAAATAAGTATTACAGCATAGTAGAGATGATGACTTTTTTTTCTGTGCTGATAAGTAGATATGTAGTTGATGGAAAATAAGACTACTAATAATGCAGTACCTACAGTTACAAGTTGCATTAAGATGCTAAATCCGTCTAAGTAGATTATATCAAGCCATATAAAAACTTTATCAGATAAGAAATTTAAATTTATTGAAGAAGCTATAAAAGAAATTATTAAAGAGAGGATTGATATATATTCCTTAATATAGGGCTTTTTCCCAAAAAGATAAACCAAAGCTGAGGCAAACAACGGCAAAGAAAAGCTTAAAGTACATAAAATAAATTCTAGATTCATTCGTTAGTCTCCTTATAGACAGTCTCTTTAAGCTTTTGGAGTTCTTCTTTCAGGGAGATCTCATTTATTTTGAAAACAATATAGGCAAAGAAAAATATAGCTACAAGGTAGTTGAAAGTTAGAGAGATTTCTATAAATTTAGATAAGTAGGGAAGAATGCTTATTAAAAAGATGTGAATTCCGTTTTCAATTATAACAAAGCTGATAACTATTTTAATAAGGTCTTTTTTTGAAATAAGAGGATATAAGCCATATATAAAGAGAGTAACTCCACAAGAGAAACTTTCTAAAAGTTGAGGCAGACTAAGGCTTTTGTAGACTTCTAAAAGATGATAAAAAACTGAAAGAATAACAATTGATAAAGCAATTGATAAAGGATAGGAAATATAAGGCTTTGTCTCGGTTGTCGCTCTGTTCTTAAGAGATCTAAATAAAATCAAAGGTATTAGAAAGACTCTTACGAGTAAATCTAAAAAACCGATTAGATAAAAAGAAGAGATACTATTTATATAACCAACAGAGAATACAGAAAAGGTAAGAAATATAGAATGTAGGATTAAACTAATGATAGAGGCTTTGAGATTTTTTGTCTCAACAGTTAAAAAGGCAAAAAATAAAATTAGTATGTAAATAAGATTCATATCATAACCTCAAAAGCGCTAAAAATACAGATGTAAGAGAGAATAAAGCAAGTGTAAGATTATATTTCAACGCTTGATCAATTCTTAATCTTGGATTTAAAGCTTCAATTAGACTACTTATGAATAGCAGTACTGTAATCTTTAGTAGACTTATAATCACATTAATTAAAAAATAATCTGTAAAGGGCCAAGGAATAAAAATTTGAGTAAAAACAAGACAGAAGAGAACCTGTCTTGACATATTAGTCCATTTTACACAGGCATATTTAGGTCCGCTTAACTCAATCAGAACACCTTCAGCAAGCTCTTGTTCAGCCTCTGAGATATCAAAAGGTATCTTACCAATCAAAGCCTGCAAAGAGAAAAATACACAAACTGTTGCTAAAACCATCGAGACATTTGGACCATTTGTATAATACCATTTAACTATATCGCCTATTTTGAAAGATCCAGCATTTATTGCACCTGTTATTAATGCTATTGCAAGAATAGGTTCTACTGATAGATGTAACATCATTTTTCTTGATGCGCCAATATAAGCAAATGGGTTTTCCGATGCTGAGGCAGTTATTATGATTGCTATACCTACAACAGTTATAACATATATAAAAAGAAATATGTCTCCCCAGAAATTTAAAGGAGGAGTTAAACTGCCTATAGGTATTAAAAGAGATGCCATTGCGATACTTACTACAGACATATAGGGTGAGAGTCTAAAAAGAGGATTTATTGTTGATTTTAAATCTTCTTTACCCATAAGCTTTAAAATATCGTAGTAGGATTGAAGAGGCGGTGGGCCGACTCTACTCTGAATTAACGCTCTAACTTTTCTTGTGAGTCCATCAAAAAGAGGAGATAAAATTAATACTATAAACAAATTAACAAAAGCTGAAGCTACAGTAAACTCTAACTTCATTTTTTTACTCCAGATTTAATAAGAAAAATAAAATAACTATACTGCCCATAATTAGCCATAATATATATCTTTTTGTTATTGATTCATAAATTTTATTAAAAAGTAAGAGGAGTTTTTCTATTTTCCTTGTCAGAGGACTGTAGAGCCATTTATCAAAATCAAATATTTTAGGTAGCCAATTTGGTATAACAATTTTAAAAGAAGGAGTATTTACAGGATAGAATCCCTTAAATTGAATATCTTTTATCTTGAAACTTACAAGATCTTTAAAGGGTTGATAAAAACTATGTCCAGTATATATCACATCTTCTGGTAGGTGTTCTTTACCTCCATACCATGTTAACACCTCTCTTTTAGAGACTTTCGCATACTTTTCAAAGGAAAAAATTAAGACTGATAAAATTACCAATGGGATAATAATAAATAACGGAAACCAAGCACCTGCAGAGCAGTTACTACAGAAAAAAATATTTATACCAGAGAAATCTGTAAAAAAAACATCTCTAAAAGAAGGCAGTTGTGTTGTTAATGAAGAAGATATAGCATTATATACTAATCCTAAAAATATTGAAGGGAAAATACCAACTAAAATACATACTAAGGCAAGGATTAGTTGAGATAGATTCATGCTCCAGTGAATTTTTTCATTACTATACATTTTTTTTAATTTGCCCATAAATACAGAGTTTATAAACTTTAAGAAAGAGGCAAGGGTAACTGCAGAGATAAAGAGGGATATAATTCCGAAAACTACAAAAAAGCCTCTCACTAAAAAGAAAGCTTCTGTTTGTCTTGCACTCCAAACAGAAGACTCAAAAATTAATAATTTTGAGACAAATCCATTAAAAAGTGGAACTCCCGCAATTGAGAGAGAGCCAACTAAAGCTGTCATAGCTACAGTAGGCATAAGAGTTATTAAGCCTGAAACTTTGTTCAAATCAGTTGTATAGGTCTTATAAAAAATAGAGCCTGCATTAAGAAATAGAAGAGACTTATATATTGAGTTATTAAAAAGATGTAGTAGCCCTCCAATTAATGCAACCGTAGAAAGAAAAGGATTTATATTTATAAAGTAAAGTCCTACCCCCAAACCTAAAAGAATATAACCAACTTGACCAATTGCATGAAAAGACATAAGTTTTTTTGCTTCCTCTTGAGTTAAAGCAGCAGTAGTCCCTATAAATATAGAAAAACTACCAACGATTGCTAGGATAAATCCCCACAACTGAGTGTAAGAGGAAATAGGCATTAAAGAGCAAAAAAATCTGAAAATAGCATAAACTGCAAGTTTTGACATAACTCCACCAAAAAAGGAGCTTGCAGGAGCAGGAGGCTGAGGATATGTATTAGGTAGCCAAAATCCAAAAGGAAGCACTCCTGCTTTTGTTATAAAAGCTATAAAAATACAGCACACTAAAAAATTAGTTAATAGGGGATTGGTGTAAGATAGATTGTAAAAACTCTCTTTAACTTCTGAAAAATCAAAGGTATTACTTATTGAGTATATAACTACGGCTGCTAATATTAAAAATCCAGTTGCTGCATGGGTAACAATAAAATATTGAAGGCCAGCTTTCAAGGCATTGGTATTTTCTCTGTCAAAAACAACTAAAAACCAAGAGATTAGTGTCATTAACTCCCAGAAAACAATAAAGAAAAATAAGTCTTTTACACATACAAATCCTGTAGATGTCATAAATAAAGCGAATAAAAATGGATAAAATCTTTGGCAAGGCTGTCTATATTTGGTGAGATATTTCCAAGAAAACATGGAGACACATAGGGAAACTACAGCGATAATTAATAAAAATAATGCTGAAAGGCCGTCGACTCTTAAAGCTAATGAAGAATTTAAAAGTGGTTTAAGAGAAAATAACTCTTTTTCAACTATTTTATTTCCTACTAAAATATTTAACGAAAAGTAGGAGAGAGCAAAAGATGCTCCAGCAGTAAATAAAAATGTTATTAGTCCAGATAGAGATCTATTTTTAATAGTAGATGTAAATACCACACCTAAGGTCATTAGAACAAAGGAGATATAAAGATAGTCTAAAGTTTTCATATCTTTAACTCCTAAAAATCATATTTAAGAAGGGATATCCAATTAAAGGTGAGATTAAACTCATAATAATTAAGAAAAATAGGCTAAGTTTTATCGAAATTGGGATTTTAGTTAATCCAAAAGCTACCTTTTCTGAAGGTTTTCCAAAAAGAATTTTATTTCCTACTAATATATACCAACAAAAGGCAGCTATACTTTCCAGTATTAGAAGACATCCAACTGTTATACCAAATATGTTTTTAATTTCAAAGGCAGCTATAAAAATCATAAATTTACTCCAGAATCCTGAAAAAGGAGGGATTCCAACTATTGCAAACACTCCAACTAAGAAAGCTAAAGAAAAAATAGGAAATTTTTCATATAATCCTCTAAGTTCTTTTATATTTTTTGTTCCTGTACAATAGGCAATACTACCCACAGACAGAAAAAGTAAGGCCTTTGCAAATCCGTGATTTATAATATGAAATACCCCACCACCTCCACCAGTTTTTGAGCCCATTAATCCAAAGGATACTCCAAGGAAGATGTATCCAAGATGTCCTATTGTAGAGTAGGCAAAAAGTTTTTTTAAATCCTCTTGGAAGTAATATAAAACTACAGAAACAATTATAGTAAATATAGCTATAGTTCCTACCAAATAGGCTAAAATTTCAGGATTTGTGTGTGTAGATAGATAAAGTCTCGCTATTAAATAAACTCCTGCTTTTACCATAGCTGCTGCATGTAAATATGCACTTACAGGTGTTGGAGCAACCATCGCATCAGGTAGCCAAGTAAAAAGAGGTATTTGAGCAGATTTTGTCATAGCTGCAAAAAAAAGGAGAAAGAAGACAACTATTTTTGTAGAAACTTTTAATAAATCTATTGATGAAAAATCAAAAGATTTAACTTCAACATACATTAAGGCAATTGCTACAAGAAAACAGAGCCCTCCCAAATGGGTCATCATATAGGCTTTAAATCCAGAAAATAATGCCTTTTTTTCTTTTGTATAGGAAATCAATGCCCATGAACATAAGGTTGTAGTCTCCCAGAAAAAGAAAAGCTGCAGTAAATTTGTGGCTGTAACCACTCCTGTCATTGCGCCTATAAAAAGAAGCATAAAAAAATAGTAAGTTCTGTAAGGTTCATAGTAGGCATGGTCTTTATTGAGAGGAGATATATAACCATAAGAGTAAAATACTACAAAGAATCCTACCGCTGTAATTAAGATTAACATTATTGAAGTTAAAGGATCATTAAATACTCCAAATTCCAAATTGAGCCATTTGAAGAATGAGAAATCTAAATAAATTTTTTCTGATTTTGGAAAAGTTTTTATAACATTTAATACAGTGAGTAAAAAAACAATAAATGTGAGAAAAGAGGCTAAAACTCCTGCTTGTCTACCTTTTAAGGGTATTATAAGTATAGATCCTAACAGTGGGATAAGTAATATTAAACTTAAAAGATTCATTTTAATTTTTCTTACACTCTAAGCATACTTTAAGTTTTTTTATTTCCTCTTCATTTTTTTCTCTAAGTTTTTCAATTTGTTTATTTAACATATTTAGTGAAATAAAGGGTTTTCCGCAAATAATACATTTTGCCATCTTTATTTTTATTAGAATTTCTAAATCGTTTTTATTATCGGTAGCAAGTTCAAACTCATGAGTAATTTTGACTGCCTTCTCAGGACAAAGTTGAGCACATCTTCCACAATAAATACATCTTCCAGCAGAAAATTTTACAACTTTTTCAGCTTCTAAATTTTCTATACTTATCAATCGTGAAGGACATGTTCTCACACAGCTACCACATCCAATACATCTATTTGGATCAACTTCAAGCCTTCCTCTTAAGTTTTCAGGTGGACTGATGGGGACGAAAGGATAGTATCTCGTTACTCTTTTATGTTTTGATAAAAAAATAATTGTTTTTATCTTGCTTTTAAGCATTCTAGTTCTTGTAGACTGTAGATCCTAAATGTTTTATTTTTTATATCTAAAATTTCATATCTTTCAGTACATGAAAAACAAGGATCTATACTACCAATAATTAAAGGAGCATCTGCTATTGTTGCTCCTTGAAGTAGTATTGAAAGACATTGATAATTTTGATAAGAAGGAGCTCTTACAGCCCATCTGTAAGGTTTTCCATCAGGACCAGTTAAAATATAGTGGAAAAGTTGCCCTCTTGGTGCCTCTACATAAGAGATAGCTTCCTTCCAAGAGGGAATTTTTGATACTTTAACTGATGTGGATCCTTCAGGTATGTTCGTTAAAATCTCCTTTAAGATACCTATTGATATTAAGATTTCATCAAGACGGATCAAAGTTCTTGCCCATATATCACCCTCTTTTTTAGTTGGAACTCTAAGGCTTAATGTAGGATAAGCAGCATAGGGAAAATCAACTCTCATATCAGTTTTTATACCAGAAGCACGAGCCACAGGACCGCAAACACTATATTTTTCTGCTTCCTTATACTCTAATATTCCAACATTTTTAAATCTTAATTGAATAGTATCATCTTCAAGAATAATTTCTCTTAGCTCCTTTATTTCTTTTTCAATATCAGAAATTATATTTTCTAAATCTCTTAAGTGTTGAGGCAATACATCTATTATCACTCCTCCAACAATATTAATTCCGTAGGTTTTTCTGTTTCCTGTTATGATTTCACACATATACATTACTGGTTCACGAATTCTCCAGGTTTGCATAAAAAGTGTATCAAATCCTATAATGTGAGCTGCGAGCCCAATCCATAGAAGATGACTATGGATTCTTTCAAGCTCAAGAAACATGCTTCTTATGAATTTTGCTCTTTGAGGAATATCAATATCTGCAGCTTTTTCAACTGCTTGACAGTAACAGGTTGAATGGACAAAACCACAAATACCACATATTCTTTCTGCTAAGAAAGGTATTTGTTGATAGTTAAGAGCACTTTCTGCTAGTTTTTCAATTCCTCTATGAACATAAAAACCTCTGTAGTCAAAGTCAATGATTTTTTCTCCCTCAACAATTAATCTAAAGTAGGCTGGCTCCTCTAAGGAGGGATAAAAAGGTCCGATAGGAATTACAGTTGTACCTTCTTTAGGTTTTTTTAATAAAAAAGGTTTTTTTTCTTGTGGCGGCTTTTGATTGTATTTAAAATCTTTTCTTAAAGGGTACATTCCTTCTGGCCAATCATCTGAAAGAACGAGTCTACGCGGGTCAGGATGTCCTTCAAATTTTACTCCAAAAAGATCGTTACATTCTCTTTCAGCCCATATTGCGGCAGGAATTATATCAGAAATAGACGAAATTGTAGGATTTAAACTGTCAACATAGACCTTTAAAACAATATTTACTTTGTCCTTTAACAAAAGGAAAAAGTAGTTTAGTTCTATTTTGTTTTTTTTATCTGAAAAATCAATTGCTGTAAGATGTACAAATCTGATGTTTTGTAGTATTAGCAGTTTTACGGTTTCTTTTATTTGATGAGGCTCTACATATACAATAATATTTTCTCTAAATTTTTCAATTTTTTCTGCAACTTCTGTAATCGGATAAAGGAAATTTTGCATAATAAATTATAACAGAATCAAAGATTAAGAATTTGATATTTTAATATTGAAATAAAAATTAAAAAGGAAATAAAATTTAAATAGATGAAGCAGATAAAGCATAAGTTTAGAGTTATCAAGAGAAAAAAGCATGATATAGCCATTGCAAAATATACAAAAATTATTGAGGAAAATCCGCAAGACTACCAAGCCTATAAAGAAAGAGGAAATGCTTACTACAGAAAAAAACTATATCATCTTGCTATAGCAGATTATACGAAAGCTATTGAGATAAAACCTGATTATTTTCTTGCTTATAATAATCGTGGCATAGTTTACTCAGTTTTGGGGCTATATGAGTTAGCAATAGCTGATTATAATAAAGCTATAGAGTTAAAACCAAATAATGGCATGCCTTACAACAACAGAGGCTTTACCTATCTTCTTATGGGAAAGATAGAAGAAGCTGAAAGAGATTTAAAAAAATCAATAGAACTTAATCCAAATAATATTTATGCATTAAACAGTATGGCAGAGCTTTACGCAGCAAAGGGAATGCCAGAGGAAGCTTGTAAATGGTTAAGAAAGGCTATTCAAAAAGGATACAATAACTGGAACTATCTTAAGACATCAAAAACTTATGATTCAATAAGAAATCATCCATGTTTTCAAGAGATTCTTAGAAGAAACTTTTAGGGTCTTCCAACGCTAAAATATTTAAATCCAAAAGCTCTCATTTTTTCTGGATTATATATATTTCGGAAGTCAAAAAATAGATTTCCCTTCATTAACTTTTTCACCTTTTCAAGATCGAGGTTTCTGAATTGATTCCATTCTGTAATAACTACAGCTGCATCAACATCTTTTAAAGTTGAGTAGGCATCCTTACAATATGTGATATTAGGAAAGATTTTTTTAGTATTCTCTATAGCTGCAGGATCAAAGGCTTTAACTGAGACTTTTCTTTGAAGAAGTTCACTTATTAAATATATTGATGGAGCTTCTCTAATATCATCAGTGTTTGGTTTGAAAGATAGTCCAAGAATACCAATAACTTTGCCTTCAAGCTTGCCCTCAAAGGCATTTTCTATCTTTTTAATCAATCTTTCTCTTTGTTTTAGATTGGCTTCAATAGCTGCTTTTATAATTCCAAGAGTGACACCTTTTTCTTCAGCGATTTTTAAAATTGCTAAGGTATCCTTTGGAAGACAAGAGCCACCAAAACCTATTCCGGCATGCAGAAACTTTGGTCCTATGCGTCCATCAAGTCCCATTGCTTTTGCTACTACGTTAACATCTGCGCCAACTGCTTCACAAAGAGCAGAGATTTCATTTATAAAAGAGATCTTTGTAGCGAGAAAACTATTCGTAGCATATTTTATCAACTCTGCAGTGACAATATCTGTAATTACAAAGGGAGTTTCAAGTAAATATAAGGGTCTGTAAAGATCTTTCATTATTGCTATAGCTTGTTCAGATTCTGCGCCTATAACGACTCTATTTGGTCTCATGAAATCTTCAATCGCAGAGCCTTCTCTTAAAAATTCAGGATTAGAAACAATGTCAAATTTTACAGGGTTTTTAAGGTTTTTATTTATAATTTCCTTTATTTTAAAGCCTGTGCCAACTGGAACTGTGCTTTTTGTCACTATAACTTTATAACTCTTCATATTTTTAGCGATTTGTTTTGCAACTTCTTCAACATACTCTAAATTAGCAGAACCATCTCCTCTAGGTGGAGTGCCAACAGCAATGAATACTACTAAAGCTTCCTCTACTGCTTCATCTATCTTAGTTGTGAATTTTAATCTTCCTTCTTTGAGATTTCTTTTCACTATATCCTCTAAACCTGGTTCATAGAAGGGAATTATGCCTTTTTTAAGTTTTTCAATCTTTTTTCTATCTTTATCAACACAGGTGACAAAAACTCCAAATTCTGCAAAACATGCTCCTGTAACCAATCCAACATATCCTGTTCCAATAATTGCTATATGCATTGCAAACCACCTCCTAATATATTCACTATGATACAAAAGAAAAAGTTAAATACTCAACTAAATTTACTCTTCCATCACGTATGCCAAATTTGTTATTATCTCTTTTGAGTGTAAAATGGAACAGTCAGAATTACTAAAAACAAAATATTTGGCTATTTTAATAGTAATAATCATTTCAATATTTATTGGTTTATTTATGATTTTTTTGAATAGAATATTCGGACCTAAAAGGCCTTATAGTTTAAAGTTAACACCCTATGAGTGTGGAATTCCCTCAACAGAAGATACGTGGGAAAGATTTAATGTAAAATTTTATATTGTTGCTATAGTATTTGTTATATTTGATGTGGAAGCTGTTTTTCTTTATCCTTGGGCAGTTGTTTACAAGAAATTAGGTATTTTTGCATTAGTAGAGATGTATCTTTTTATATTTATTCTTTTAATCGGTTATTTTTATGCTTTAGGAAAAAATGTATTTAACTGGACAAAAGAATGATTCATATAATTGATACATTAACAGAACCAGTTGAAGTAGAAAAGGGAGTTAAGATAATTCCAGCTGCTAATACAATTATAACCAAAATTAATAAAATTGCAAGTTGGGGAAGACGCTCCTCACTTTGGCCACTTACTTTCGGGCTTGCTTGTTGTGCTATAGAACTCATGGCAACAGCTGCTTCACATTACGATCTTGACAGATTCGGCATAATTCTAAGAGCCACTCCAAGACAAGCAGATGTAATGATTGTTGCTGGAACAGTGACTAAAAAAATGGCACCAGTTATCGTAAATCTTTATCATCAAATGGCTGAGCCCAGATATGTTATTGCAATGGGTAGTTGTGCCTGTAGTGGAGGTATCTTTAACACTTACAGTACAGTTCAGGGTGTTGATGAGATTTTGCCTGTTGATGTTTATATTCCTGGATGTCCTCCTCGTCCGGAAGCTTTAATTGATGGGATACTAAAACTTCAAGAAAAGATAAAAAACTCAATTACCGGAGGTATTATTGAAAATAGAAGAGGGAATAAATAAGAGCCTTCTGGAAATATTAAAGAAAATTAGAGAGAAGTATTCAGAAGAAGTATTATGGTTTGTGTGTTTCAGAGATGAATGTACAGTAGCTGTTAAAAAAGAGAAAATAAGAGATATTTTAAAATATTTAAAAGATACTCCTAGCTTAGAGTTTGACTATCTCGTTGATCTTACTGCTGTAGATTATCTTGGTTTTCGAGAGCCTCGGTTTGACGTGGTCTATTACTTAATGTCAATTAAACATAAACATAGAATAAGAATTAAAGCTCAGGTTTCAGAACAAGAGTGTTTTATAGATACAGTCTCAGATATTTGGGCAACTGCGAATTGGTTTGAGAGAGAATGTTTTGATATGTTTGGAATAAAGTTTAAAGGACATCCTGATTTAAGAAGAATTCTTATGCCTGAAGACTGGATAGGATATCCCTTAAGGAAAGATTATCCAGTGTATAGCAATCTCGGAGAGAAAGAGTGGCAAACATACAAAGAGTTGAAAGAAAGCGCAAAGGCATGGAAAGAAAATGAGACAGAGTGATGTAAAAGAGCTTATTGTGAATATGGGTCCTCAACATCCTGCTACACATGGAGTGCTTCGACTTGTACTTGAGCTTGAAGGAGAGGTAGTGAAAAGATGTACTCCCTATATTGGTTATCTTCATAGGGGAGTTGAAAAACTCTCTGAAGATCTTACTTATGTTCAATGCCTTCCGTTGACTGATAGACTGGATTATCTTTCAAGCATGATAAATAATATCGGATTTTGTTTAGCAGTTGAAAAATTAATGGGGATAAATATTCCAAAGAGAGCTAAGTTTATAAGAACGTTAATGGGTGAAATGGCAAGAATATGTAGTCATCTTGTGTGGCTTGCTACTCATGCTCTTGACATAGGTGCTATGACTGTTTTTCTCTATACAATGCGTGACAGAGAATATTTACTTGAGTTATTTGAGATGGTTGTTGGTGCGAGACTTACTGTAAGTTATCCAAGAGTAGGAGGAGTTAGATGTGATATAAATGAGGAGTTTTTAGATAAACTTTATAGGTTTATTGAAGATTTTCCAAATAAAATACAGCAGTATGAAACATTGATAGATCGAAATAGAGTATGGTTAAAAAGAACAAAAGGTGTTGGTGTAATTACTGCAGAGGAGGCAATTAATTGGGGACTTACAGGTCCGCCTCTTAGAGCTACAGGAGTTTATTATGATGTAAGAAAGTTTTTCCCTTATGATGCCTACGATGAGGTAGAGTTTGAAGTTCCCTTAGGGAAAAACGGAGATATATATGATAGATATAAATGTAGAATGCAGGAGATGAGACAGTCAGCAAGAATTATTAAACAGTGCATTGAAAAATTGCCAACTGGTTTAGTTCTTGCTGAAGATGCTTTAAGAATAAGGATGCCAGCATCTCCTCTTAAAATTGATAAAAAAGAGATACAGTTTGAAGTATATATAGAAGATAAAAAAATTGAAGAGTTTATTCAAAAATTTCCTGAAGTTTATGCTTCTGTAGAGTCTCCCAAAGGAGAGCTCGGATTCTATATTGTTTGTGATCACTCAGCAAAACCTTACAGAATGAGAGTTCGTGCTCCATCATTTGTTCATATTGCAGTTTTACCAAAACTTTGTGAAGGCTTCTTAGTTGCAGATGTAATAGCAAATATAGGCTCAATAGATATAGTTTTAGGAGAATGCGATAGATAATGGATACAGTGTATTTGATTTTTATAACGACAGTTAAAACAGCAGTATATTTTGGAATACTTCTACTACATGTGGCTTATGCAACGTATACAGAAAGAAAAGTAATAGGACATATTCAACTAAGACTTGGTCCAATGATAGTGGGACCTCATGGTATACTACAGCCAATTGCTGATATAGTAAAGCTATTGTTTAAAGAGGATATAATTCCAGCGAAGGCTGACAAATTTATATTTAAACTGGCACCTTTTGTAAGTCTATCAGCAGCATTAAGCACCTTCGCTGTAATTCCTGTGAATAAAAATTGGGTAATATCCGATATAAATGTTGGTTTGCTCTATGTCTTAGGTATTGCAGGATTAGGCACATATGGAGTTATTTTTTCAGGATGGGCTTCTAACTCAAAATATGCTTTTCTTGGAAGTTTAAGGTCTACAGCCCAGATGATAAGTTATGAGGTTGCTCTTGGATTAAGTCTTGTGGGAGTTGTTTTGATGGCAGAGTCATTTAATCTATCAGAGATAGTAAATAGACAGAATGAGTATTGGTACGGTATGTTTTTATTTCCTCAAATTATCGGATATTTTGTTTTTGTTGTTTCTATGCTGGCAGAAACAAACCGTTTGCCATTTGATTTACCAGAGGCGGAAACAGAGCTTGTTGCTGGATATTTTGTAGAGTACTCTGGAATAAGATTTTCTTTATTTTATCTTGCAGAGTATTTAGCAATGTTCTGTATGTCTTCTCTTGCTGCAATATGTTTTTGGGGTGGATGGAGTATTCCTCCAATTTTAGTAAAAACTTTTCCTTTTCTTAGTATAATCCCAGGTGTCGTATGGTTTCTTCTTAAAGTTTATTTCCATATTTTTCTTTTCTTCTGGTTAAGGGGTACTTTACCAAGATATAGATATGACCAGCTTATGGCAATTGGTTGGAAAATATTAATACCGCTGGCTTTGATTAATATAGTTATAACGTCATTATTAAAAATTTTATGAAAGAGAAGATTAAAGAGATTTTAAATAAGATTTTTTTAGTTGAGATATTTAAAGGACTTTTGCTAACACTAAGAATGTTTTTCAGTAAACCTGTAACTGTACAGTATCCTTATGAAAGAAGAGAGATTTATCCAGGATTTAGAGGAAAGCATGCATTAGTAAGAGATCCCTTCAGTGGAGATGAAAAATGTATCGGCTGTATGAGATGTGCAACAGTGTGTCCTTCAAAATGTATTTATATTAAAAGAGAAAAGATTGAAAACAAAATGATAGTAATAGATTATGTTATTGATGCCTCTAGATGTGTTTTCTGTGCTTACTGTGTAGAAGCTTGTCCTGTATGTGCTTTGATTTTATCTGAAGATTTTGAATACTCTACATATAATAAAGAAGAATTAGTCTTTAATAAAGAAAAACTACTTAGAAATTGGGATGAGTTTATAAAAAAATGGCCAGAGGATTTTTATTTTAATAAATTTTGGCAACCATCAGGAATTGATCCTTCAAGATGGCCTAAGACAAAAAGAGAGCAAAAGCCCATACCAATTAGAAAAATTGAGATAACAAAGGAGGAAAAACGTGTCTCCTCTACTGATTGAGAATGTCTTTTTAATATATTTTTTCGTCTCTCTTTCTTTACTAAGTTTAGCAGTGGTTGCATCTAAAAATATAATTCGTAGTGCTTTTTTTCTTTTAATATTTTTATTACATGTTGCAGCTTTATTTTTATTTTTAAATGCTGAGTTTTTAATGGTTATCCAGATTATTGTTTATGTTGGAGGTGTTTTAGTTTTGTTTATCTTTGCAATAATGGTTATGAATTTAAAAGAGGAGTTAAAACACAGAAGATTTATAAAGTTTGGATTAGTAGGAGTCTTGACAGGTGTTGTTTTTTTTATCGGTCTCTACATATTTCTGAAAGAAACTAAAGAAAGTGGAAATTTCTTAACTAATGCCTCAGTGGAGAATTTTGGTAAACTTCTTTTTTCCTACTATCTTTTACCTTTTGAAATACTATCAGTCGTGCTACTAATTGCTCTTGTAGGAGGCTTGGCAATTGCGAAAAAACTACCGAAGGAGGACAGATGAACTCTCTTGAGTTTTATTTAGTTTTAAGTGCTACAATTTTTACAATCGGGCTTATAGGTTTCATTATAAGACGAGACCTCATTGTGATGCTTATGTGTCTTGAAATAATGTTTAATGCAGTAAACATAGCATTTGCTTCCTTCAGCTACTACAATGGAAATTTAGCAGGACAGGTTTTTATTCTATTTTCTATAGGAGTTGCAGCATGCGAAGCAGCTGTAGGTCTTGCAATAGTTTTAGCCTTAGTTAGAAACACAGGAATAAATCATTCAGATGAGATAACTTTTTTAAGAGGATGATATGGAAAAGTTTTATGGATTAATTTTGGTTTTTCCTCTTTTTGGTTTTCTATTTAATATTTTGGTGGGTAGATTCATTAAACATAGATGGGTAAGCTTAGTAGGAACTTTTTCAATATTAGCCTCTCTAATTCTGTCTTTATTTGCTATTGCAGAGGTTTTTTCTGGTAAAACTATAGAATACAACATCTATATATGGATAGTTTCAGATGATCTAAAGGTAAGCTTTGGTTATCTTATAGATCATCTTACAGCAGTAATGCTTTTTGTTGTATGTTTTGTAGGCTGGCTCATTCATGTTTACTCAGTAGGATATATGTATTCAGACCCAGGTTATGCAAGATATTTTGCATATCTTAATCTTTTTGTCTTTTCAATGCTTATGCTTGTCATGAGTAATAATCTTCTAATGCTTTACTTTGGATGGGAAGCAGTTGGACTATGTTCATATTTTCTTATTGGGTTTTGGTATCAAAAGAAATCTGCATCAGATGCTGCTAAAAAAGCTTTTATTGTAAATAGGATCGGAGATTTTGGATTTGCTCTTGGAATATTTTTACTTTTTGTAAATGTTTATGCCTTAAACTATACTGAAATATTTCAAAAGATTCCGGAACTTCAGGGAAAAACTATAAGTATACTTGGTTTACATGTAGATTTAATCACAACATTAGCACTACTTCTTTTCTGTGGAGCAGTGGGCAAATCAGCTCAAATTCCACTTTATGTATGGCTTCCTGATGCTATGGAAGGTCCAACGCCTGTAAGTGCTCTTATTCATGCTGCTACAATGGTTACAGCAGGAGTTTTTATGGTCTCAAGACTTAATCCTCTTTATAATCTCTCAGAAACAGCCCTCGCAGTTGTGGCAACTGTAGGCGCTCTGACAAGCTTTTATGCGGCCACAATCGGTTCAGTTCAGAGAGATATAAAAAGAATCATAGCTTACTCAACTATAAGCCAGATAGGATACATGTTTTTAGGATGTGGTTTTGCAGCCTACGGTGCTGGAGTTTTCCATCTTTATACACACGCATTTTTTAAAGCGCTTCTTTTTCTTTGTGCAGGCTCTGTTATGCATGCAATGGCAGGAGAGCTAGATATCTATAAAATGGGTGGATTAAGAAAAAGAATGCCGATAACATATATTACTTTCTTTATAGCTGCTTTAACAATTTCAGGAATACCAGGACTTTCAGGATTTTTCAGTAAAGACGAAATTCTTTGGTATGCCTTTGCTTCTGAAAAGCCCTATGGAAAGTATCTTTGGTTTCTTGGCACATTGACAGCTACACTTACAGCTTTCTATACTTTTAGAGTTCTCTTTTTAGCTTTTCATGGCAAATTTAGAGGGCCTGAAAAGATATATACTCATATTCATGAGTCTCCGCCAATAATGACCATTCCATTAGTAGTGCTTGCATTGGGCTCAGTTGTTGTTGGATATTTTTCAGTTCCTCACTTTCTTGAGCCTGTGGTTGGTGAGCCAGTAGTTTCAGTTCCTCATGAGCAAGAAAGATTTGTAATGTTAGTTTCAACTATTGCAGCTTTTGCTGGAGTATTTATTGCTTGGTATATGTATATTTTAAAACCTAAAGTGCCTGAAATTCTTGCAAGTAAATTTTCAGGAGTTTATAAAGTTTTATGGAATAAGTATTATGTTGATGAATTGTATTATTGGCTGTTTGTTAAACCTACTGTTTGGCTTGCAGATAGATTTATTGAGAGATTTACAGACATAAAAATCATAGAAGGTATAGTAAATGGTGTGCCTAACCTTATCTACAGAGTTGGCTCATGGGCAAGAAATCTTCAAACAGGTTTTTTACAACAGTATGCGATATTTATGATAGTTGGGGTAATCATATTTATTTTATTGATAGTAAGCTTATGAGGTGAAGGATGCATTCTGAAGAAGTAGTTTATAACGGAAAGATAAGGTTAGAACTTAAAAAGAATTTAATTATTTCTTTATTAGTTGGAGTTTTTATTGGTGGGACTATTGTATTGTCTGGTTACGCGATAAATGGTTTAAAGTTTCCAATTCTTTCTACGTTAATATTTTTCCCAGTTATTGGTGCTGCCTTTATTGCAATACTGCCAAAGGAAAAAGAGGAGTTAATAAAGTTTTCAGCACTTGTGATATCAATCTTTGAACTTATTTTAAGTTTACCTCTTTATCTTTCTTTTGATAAAACCACATCTCAAATGCAGTTCAGGGAGGAGTATCTGTGGATACCTCAGTGGGGAATCAAGTATTCCTTAGGTGTTGATGGAATAAGCGTTCTTTTTGTTTTACTTAGTAGTTTGCTTACTGTTTTATGTGTAACAGTTTCGTGGAGAGAGATAGACAAAAAAATAAAAGAGTTTTATGCATCTATTCTTCTTACCCATACTGCAATGATTGGAGTTTTTATGAGTCTTGATATTTTTTTATTTTATATCTTTTGGGAAGCTATGCTTATTCCTATGTATTTAATAGTAGGAATTTGGGGTGGACCAAGAAGAATTTACTCAGCTATAAAGTTTTTTATTTATACATTTGTGGGAAGCTTATTTATGCTTGTTGGAATCTTGGTTTTATTTTTTTATACAGGCAGCTCAGATATTCTTCATTTAATGAGGATTCATTATCCCTATAAAATGCAACTTTGGTTATTCTGGGCTTTTTTTGCTGCTTTTGCCGTAAAGGTTCCTATGTGGCCTCTGCATACATGGCTTCCAGATGCTCATACAGAGGCTCCAACAGCAGGAAGTGTTATTCTTGCAGGAATTCTTATTAAGATGGGGGCATACGGATTTTTAAGATTTAATCTGCCAATGTTTCCTGAAGCAACAGTTAATATGAAACCCTTCATGATGATTTTATCAGTAATAGCAATTATATACGGAGCTCTTATATGTCTTATTCAGAAGGATTTAAAGCGACTGATTGCTTACAGCTCTGTTAGCCATATGGGCTTTGTCACTCTTGGTATTTTTGCTCTTAATCAACAGGGAATTCAAGGTGGAATTCTTCAAATGCTTAATCATGGAGTAGTAACTGGAGCTCTATTTTTATGTGTAGGAATGCTTTATGAAAGAGCCCATACAAGGCTTATTGCTCACTATGGTGGAGTTGCTACAGTTATGCCAGCATATTCAGCATTCTTTATGACATTTACTCTTGCCTCATTAGGGCTTCCAGGAACGAATGGATTTATCGGTGAGTTTTTAATACTCCTTGGAGCCTTTAAAGCTTGGAAGCTTATGTCTGTTTTAGCTGCTACCGCTTTAATTATTGGAGCAGCTTATATGTTATGGCTTTATCAGAGAGTATTTTTTGAAAAAACAAATCCTGAGTTTTTACGTCATATACATGGGTATGGGGACTTAAATTCTCGTGAGATTTTGACGCTTCTACCTTTAGCTTTAGCTGTAGTTTGGATAGGATTTTATCCTAATGCTTTATTAGGTTTTATGGATGTCTCTGTAAAGGAGCTAATTAATCACATAGTACATATAGGAGCAATTAGATGAGAATTCCTTCAGTTCCATTGGAGTTTAAAGTATTAATGCCGGAGATTCTTTTTACAGCCTTTGCTTCTTTTATTCTTTTAGTGGGGTTGCTCAAATTAAGAAGAGAGATTATTCTGTGGTTGTCTATTCTTTTTAGTTTAGCTTTGATTTTTATAGTTATCCAATACCCCGGCGATGCTTTTGGAGGTATGTTTTCAAATGATTTCTTAGCTATATATCTAAAAATAATTATTTTAGTTGGATTAGTCCTCTCTCTTCTTTTGCTTTCCTCCTATTTAAAGGAAAGACTAATAGCTCTTTATGAGGCTGTACCAGTAGCTCTTTTCTCATCCTTAGGAATGATGCTTCTTGTATCAGCAAGAGAGTTTATAAGCTTTTTTGTCTCTTTAGAGCTTATGTCTCTTAGTATTTATGTATTAGTAGGAATAAGAAGATATGATATAAGGTCAAATGAGGCAGCAGTTAAATATTTTATGCTTGGTGGTTTTTCTTCTGCATTAATGCTTTTTGGTATTGCTCTAATATATGGTGCAACTAATACAACGGAGTTTTCAGCCTTAGTAAAGGTTTTATCTACCAATTCAATGCTCACTTTAGCTGGATTAGTATTATTTATAGTTGGTCTTTGTTTTAAAATAGCTCTTGTTCCTTTTCATATGTGGGCACCTGATGTTTATGAAGGAGCTCCAACTCCTGTGACTGCGTTTATTTCAACAGTACCAAAGATTGCTATTTTAGGTGCCTTTGGTAGGATTTTAATTGATATTTTTGATAAATACTATGCTGACTGGAGTAGCTTTTTAATTGTGCTTTCGGTACTTACTATGGCAGTAGGCAATCTTTTTGCATTACCACAAAGAAATATTAAGAGAATGCTTGCTTACTCAAGCATAGCTCATGCAGGCTATGTTACTGTTGGATTAATTGTTGGAACTCAAGCAGGATATAATGCTGTTGTGGCATATATGCTTATTTATACTTTTATGAATATAGGCGCTTTTGCGATAGTGATAGCCTTTAATGAGGAGGATATAGAAAACTATAAAGGACTTCATAAGTTTCATCCTGCTTTTTCACTGGCGATGCTCATATTTATGTTTTCTCTTACAGGAGTTCCTCCAACAGCAGGATTTATAGTTAAATTTAATATCTTCCTTCAAGCAGTAAAATCAGGATTTACATGGCTTGTAGTTGTGGCAGTTATTTTTACTGTAATTTCTGCATACTACTATCTAAGAGTAGTAATGTACATGTATATGAAGGATCCAATAAAAAAACCATTGGTAATTGTTTCAAAGGATCTGGAGATAGCTATATTAGTTTGTGTATTAGGTTCAACAGTTTTAGGTATAATTCCTGTATTCTTGATTTAAAAAACTTTTTTATGTCAAACTCATCTTTTTTAGGTCTTATCATAGCAAGATTTGATGGAGACAAACTCATTTATTCTGATTACCGAAAATACATTGAAAAACTTACTTATGAAGGTATAGGGGGATTTATTGTTTTTGGTGGAGATTATGAAACAGTGAAAGAATTTATTTTTTATCTTCAAAGTATAGCAAAAAACCCTCTTATTATCGCTTCAGATATTGAAAAGGGGGTGGGACAGCAAATAAGAGGAGCAACAATTATTCCTTGCCAAATGGGAATTGCAGCTGGTTTTTCCCTAATCCACAATAAACAAGAACTTGAAAGGATATATTCAGTTGTAGTCAATGAAGCAAAAGATATAGGGATTAATCTTGCTTTGATGCCAGTTTTAGATGTTAATACAGAGCCAAGAAATCCAATTATATGTACAAGAGCTTTTTCAGATGATCCTGAAGTAGTCTCTGATTATGGTAAATTTGTAATTAAATTTTTTGAGTCTAATGGAGTAGCCACATGTGGAAAACACTTTCCAGGTCATGGCTCAACCTGTGAGGATTCACATCTTACGCTTCCAAGAGTATGTGGAGATCTAAAGCCACATATAAAGCCTTTTCAAGAAGCCACAGTAGCAGGAATTTCATCTATAATGGTTGGACATCTGTCTGTCTTTTCTTCAATTTTAAAACCTGCTACACTTTCAAAAAAGGTTATAACCACTATGTTGAAAAATAAATTAGGTTTTAATGGGGTAGTAGTTTCAGATGCTATGAGCATGAAGGCTGTCTTTAATTTTAACAATCCTTATGTAATGGCTCTAAAAGCCGGAGTAGATTTAATTTTACACCCAGAAGATCCCTATATTGCCTTAGAGGAGATAAAAAAAGCATATCGTGATGGAATTATTAATGACAAAAGAATAAAACAAGCAAACGAAAGAGTAGATAAACTAAGAGAAAGATTAAAAGGAAATAAAAATGTAATTAGACAGCCAATCCCATTCAAAGCATATCTTGAGTTTTTCAAAAAGACTGTAACAGTTCTTAAAAATGAAATCGGAGATTTAACTTCTTTAAAGTTTGTCCCTTATCTTACAGGAGCGTATACATCACAAATAATGCAACTTTTTTCAGATTACTTTGGATTAGCTTTTGATTTAAAGGAATATAAAGCTGGACTTGGGATTCCTCTTATGACAATATTTACTGAGATAGGATTTGGTAAAAGATACTTTATTACTGATGAAGAAATCAGAAAGATTAAAGATATTACTTCAATAGAAAAATCAGTGGTTGTCTCCTTCGGTAATCCCTATGTTGTAGCACACTTTAGCAATGCTAAAGCTATTGTATTAGTTTATGATTCTAATGAATTAGCAGTTTTATCCTTTTTAGAAGTTTTTAAAGAAGGATTAAAAACCACTGCTCGTTGTCCTGTAAAAATCTTTAAAGAATGAGTAAAAGACTAAAGGACTTAACAGTTGTAACAGTTTTTGGTTTTGCTTCAGGACTTCCCTTTCCGCTTATAGGTGGGACTTTACAGGCATGGCTTGCTTCAGAGGGAGTAGATATAAAAGTAATTGGTTTACTCACAGCACTTACGCTTCCCTACAGTTTCAAATTCTTTTGGTCAGCCTTCTTTGACAGATTTGAAATTCCTAAATTTGGCAGAAGACGTGGATGGATTTTAATCTGTCAGATTATGATTTTGTTTGGATTGTTTCTTATGATATTTTTCACTCCAAAACTACTTTTGCCTTTTATTTTTGCATCAGTTTTAGTTGCATTCTTTTCTGCATCACAAGATATATCAATAGATGCTTACAGAACAGAGATGCTTCTGCCAAAAGACAGAGGTTTAGGTGCCTCATTAGCTGTTACTGCTTATAGAGTAGCTTTAGTAGTAGCTGGAGGTTTATGTTTACTTGTTGCTGACAGGATAGGTTGGTCAGTAGCAGTTTTATTAGTTGGAAGCCTTTTAACTTTAGGAATTCTCACTAATATATGGGCAGATGAGCCCATGGGCATAAAAAAACCTGATAGTTTAAAGGAATCCTTTATTGAGCCTTTTAGAGATTTGATAAAAAGAGACAAAAGTATTTTTTTACTTTTTTTTATCATGATGTATAAACTCGGAGATGCCTATGCAGGAAGTCTCTCCACAGCCTTCTTCATAAGAGGTATAGGTTTTTCCCTTACTGAGGTAGGCAGTATTAACAAAATTATAGGACTTGTCTCTGCAATTGTGGGCTCATTGTTAGGAGGAGTTTTAATGAGAAGAATGACTCTTTTTAATGCGCTATTTTTATTTGGAGTTTTTCAGGCTTTATCTAATCTTATGTTTTTATTTCTTGCTTTGATAGGTAAAAATTTTTTATTTTTTGTTTTTACTGTTGTTATAGAAAATTTAACTGGAGGAATGGGAACAACAGCTTTTTTAGCACTTCTTATGAGTTTATGTAATAGAAGCTTTGCAGCTACTCAATATGCAGTGCTTTCTTCTGTTGCTTCTTTAGGGAGGGTTTTTATTAATCCTACATCTGGTTTTGTAGTTGATGCGTTTGGATGGCAGTTTTTTTATCTTATCAGTTTTTTTGTTGCTCTGCCTAGTTTGGCTTTAGTTTTTGTTTTAAGAAAAGTTATCTCAGAGAACTCTTAATCATATCTAAAAGATCTGTCATAACTTTACCTGCAGAGTCATGAAATAAAACTTCTGCCATAAAATCCCATTCAGTTTCAGTTTTATTTATGAATATAAGCTTTGCACCAGAATGATAGGCAATTCTTGGAATTGATGCAGCTGGTTCAACCTGTAAAGACGAACCGATAACAAACATTAGATCACATTTATTTGCAATTTCTATGGCAAAGGACATCTCTTTTTGTGGCATTGCTTCACCAAAAAACACTATCTTTGGTTTTATAATTCCTTTACATAAATAACAAGTAATATCTTCTTCATTTTTTATAAGTCTTTCATAAATATCATCTATACTATATTTTTTCTTACAGTTTAGACAGTGGGCTTCCTGATTATTTCCATGCAGTTCAACTACTCTTTGACTTCCTGCAAGCTGATGAAGTCTGTCTATATTTTGAGTAATTATGTATTTTAAAAAGCCCATCTTTTCCAACTCAGCTAAACAAAGATGTGCTTTATTTGGTGTTGCCTTAATAAGTTGTCCAATAAGCTCCTTTCTCATTCTCCAGAATTCTTTTCTTGCCTCCTTATCAAAAAGAAACTCTTGAAGTGTAACAACTCTAAATCTACTCCATAGTCCATTTTTACTGCGAAAATCTGGTATTCCAGATTCAGTTGATACACCAGCTCCTGTAAATGCAACTAAGAATTTTGAGTTTACTACAAGCTCAAAAGTTTTGGTTATTTTTTCTTGATAATTTAACATATTTAAGTTATATTAATTTTATGAAAATAAAATCAAGTGTAAAGAAAATACTACATGTACCAACAATTCTTTATTTTGTAGGTTTTCTAATTACACTAATAGAAATATTCTTAAAAACTATTGGAAAAAGCTTTTGTCAAACTCAAGGCTGTAAAGTAGTTGAGTCTTATGTAAAGGGTAGTGAGTATCTTCTTCTTTTCTTGGGAGTTATTCTCTTTGGATTTTTATTTTTTAGCTCCTTAAAGGATAGAGCTTTTTATATTAAAATAGAATCTTATTTGCTATCCATAGCTTTAGCTGTAGAAGGTTATCTTTTGGGATTTCAAAGTTTTATTGTTAAGGAGTTTTGTCCTCTTTGTTTAACTGTATTTGGAATTATATTTTTAGCTTCTGTCTTTAGATTTTTTAAAGGTAAAAGAGAGCTTGCCTTTGGATTTTTAAGTTTTGCTTCGGTTTTATTTATAACATATTTTGTTAGTTATTCAAACACAAAATTACCCAACTCTCATTATGTGCTTATATACTCTAAGGAATGTCCTTATTGTAAGGAGGTTATACAGTTTTGTCAAGAAAACTCAATTCCTGTTCAAGCTATAGAGGCTTCTGAGATTAAAGGAGTGCTTAAAGAGCTTAGTATTGAATCTGTTCCTGTGCTTTATTGTGATGAGGGAAGTGAAAAAAAGTTTATAGTAGGAAGTACGAATATAAAGCAGTATTTAGTGGCAAAAAAGACTCAAAAGCCTGAAGAAGTAGTCTGTCCTCTTGATGTCTCTACTAAGTGTGATTAAGTAGTTCTTTAAGTTTTAAAGCGTTTTTAACTGCATATCCCATAAAGTCGTTATCAAAATAAACATAAGTGGTTTTATTCCAGTTTTTAATCTTTTGAGCCCATGTTTTTAACTCTTCTTCAGTATACTCTGAGGCGTATAGTTTTACTGAGCCGTGAAGTCTAAGATAAATAAAATCTGCGGTGATGGCTTCATAGTAAGGATATCTACCAGCAGAGTCAGATATACAGAAAGCTATATTATGATTTTTTAGCATATCAAAGAAGTTATCGTGTAGAAATGTTTTATTTCTTATTTCAATAGTATATTTGAGGGATTTATCAAGATTCGAAAGAAAATCAGAGATTAGGGAGCCTTCGAATCTTAAACTTGGTGGAAGTTGAATAAGAATTACACCAAGTTTTTCACATAAATTTTTGTATTTTTCAAGAAATCCATCAATAATTGGTTTTTCTACTCTAAGTTTACGAAAATGGGTAATCTGTCTAGATATTTTTACTGAAAATAGAAATTCTTCTGGTGTAAGCTTATACCAATTTTGAAAAGTGGAGGCTCTTACATCTCTGTAAAATGTCACATTTATTTCAACAGTAGAAAAATATTTAGCATAGTATTTTAGCCAATCAGCATACTTTAACTCTTCAGGATAAAATACTCTTTTCCAATGTCCATATTGCCAACCTGATGTTCCTATATGATATTTCATAAAATTTATTATAACTTACTTTTCTTCTGCATATTTAAATTATATTTAAGTTTTTAGTTGAAAAAATTTTTTAACTTGTGTTATTTATATTCTTTAAAATTTAAAATTTAAAAAATATCTTTTAAATTTTAAAAAATGAAATTGGAAGCAGAAGATCTAAAAGATCTGATACCTTCAATAATAGTTGATAACTATTATAATTTGGTAGCATTGAACTCTACTGCTCAGAAAATGTTTGGTGATGTGGAAGGTGAAAAATGCTATAAAATTTTTTATCGTTTTAATTCGCCATGTTATCAAAAAAATATTACTTGTCCTGTTTATCATAAACTATCTCAGATAGATATAATTACTCTCGATTTCGAGGTATACATTCGGAGTTATGGAAGTATTCCATTTGGTGGGTTGTATTATGAAAGTCTTATAAATATAACAAATGTTGAGATAATAAGATCTGCTATAATTGATTCATTAACAGGTATTTATAATAGAAGATTTATAGAAGATCTTTTGGACAAATTATTTAATCTTTGGAAAAGATATAATCAAACTTTTTCTATGATTTATCTTGATATAGATCATCTAAAAGAAATAAATGATAGGTTCGGTCATTCAAATGGCGATGAGGCTATTGTAAAAATTTCAGATTGTTTAAAAGCAAATCTTCGTGCTTCAGATTTTGCAGGAAGGATAGGTGGAGACGAGTTTTTAGTGGTTTTGCCAAATACTTCGTTGAGGGATGCTCAGAATGTGGCTTTAAGAATCTTAAAATGTATAAGAGAGATCAGATTTATTACAAAGATTTCTGCATCTATAGGAGTAGCAGAAGTTTTAAAGGATGATGAAAATTTCAGACAAATATTTGACAGAGCTGATAAAGCACTCTATAAGGTAAAAAATGTTCAAAAAGGAACAATTGGTATAAGCAAATCTGAAACAGATATCTATTTTCTAGATTTGAATCCATAATAAATTTAAGCCTCAGAACATTTATAAGTGTTAAAGATTACTTTTCTCAAAAAAAAGACAAAAACCACCGATAATATTAATAAATGCATTCAATAGAAATAAAAGAAACTCAACAGATAGGACTTAAGACTTTATTTGAAGAAATTCCAAAAAGATTAGAAAAACATAAAGGTTGGTTTGCTCTATTAAGAATTGATGTATTCGGAATGGGTTATTTAAATATCATTAACGGATTTGAAAAGGGAAATAAAATTCTTAATGAGATACAAAATCGATTTCTTTACTACTTTAAAGATGTTGAGATAGTTACCAGAGCTGCTGATGAGTTTATAATCTTTATGGAAATTCCTATGAAGGAGGAGATTCCACAATTAATAGAAAGAATTCATAATCTATTTCTTCAGCCCATAGAAAATATTCACGTTTTTATAAATGGTGGTATCTCTATTTTTCCTATAGATGGTAAGGATGTGTGTGAACTTTTTGAAAAGGCGGGATTGGCATTAAAAGAGGCTAAAAAGAAAGGTCCAAATGTAATTGAATCTTACACTACATTGTTTGAAAAGCATCTATCAGAGGTCTTTAAAATAGAGAATCTAATTAGAGAGGCTAAACAAAAGGATCTTTTCAGCTTTTATTATCTTCCAATTTTTGATCTAAAAACCCTAAAACCTTGGGGATTTGAGTTGCTATTAAGAATAGTTGAAAAAGGCGGAAAAGTTCATCCTGCAAGTGAGTTTATCAATGTTTTAGAGAGAGATCCTTATATGAAAGTAATTGAAGAAAAAATAGTTAAAGAAGTTATTGAGAAATCTCAAAAATGGAATTTACCTGTTACAATAAATATTTCTGAGATTGGGCTTCTTACAACCCATTTTATAGAAGTTTTTTCCTCTAACTGCAAACTAAAAAGATGCAAAATCATGATAGAGGTGGTTGAAAGAATAATTATCAAAGAGTTTACGCGTATTATTCAAGTTTTTGAAAAACTAAAGGAAGTTATAGGGGGAGTAGCCATTGATGATTTTGGAACTGGTTTTTCATCTCTTGGCTATCTAAAAGAACTTCCTTTTGACATAATAAAAATCGATATATCCTTCATAAGAGAAATTCCACAAAATCAAAAAGCCAAAAACATAGTTGAATTTATAGTAGAGCTAGGCAAAAAACTTAATGTTATAGTATGTGCCGAAGGAGTGGAAAAAGTAGAGCAACTGGAATTTCTAAAAGAAATAAAATGTGATCTCGTCCAGGGATTTTTATTAGAAAGACCTTTACCTGCCTCAGAGATTGAAAAAAAATATATTATTTGAATTTGACAGAAACTCTATACTTTAATTATATTATACCTTAGATTCTCGGCGGACGTAGCTCAAAGGTTAGAGCACTGGACTGTGGCTCCAGGCGCTGCGGGTTCGAGTCCCGTCGTCCGCCTACTGCTAAGTTATCTATAAGTTTTAGAAGATTTAAATGATTTTCTTAAATGCTTCCACTACTGCTGGATCAAATAGCTCACCGGCTTTAGAGACTATATATGTTATGGCTACATCTTTATCAAAGGAAAGTCTGTAAGGTCTGTCTGAGGTTAAAGCAGAGTAAACATCACTTACTGCAATTATTTTAGCTATTTCAGGAATATTCTGTTTTATACCTCTTAAATAGCCTCGTCCATTTAATCTTTCATGGTGAAATCCTACAGAGTCTAAAAGAGTTTTATTAATATGTCCTGTAGTTAATCGGTCATAGAGAAATTCGCCCCACAAGGTATGAAGTTGAAATATTTTAACTTTTTGATCATCAAAAGTTTTATTTGAAAAAAGAAGGCTTGCTGGAATACAGATTTTCCCGATATCATGGATATATCCTGCCAGTTTAAAATCTTCATTAGTTTCGCCAAGCATCATTGCAATTTTATGGGTTAACTCTGAAACATGTTGAGAATGCCTCTGAATAATAAGTATTTCATTTTCATCTTCGACATTCTCAATGAGTAGTTTTGTAGCAGTAATTACTCCCGCACTTTCTTTTATAGAAGTCATTTTTTTTAAAAAGAATAAAACATCTTCATAAAGTCCAAAAAGAAGAACTCTTTGAGAAGCTAGTTGAAAAGCAAGTAAGGAAAAATCTTCAATATTATAAAAGAATTTTCTTGCAAAAAATACAGTAAAATATTTTGCTCTGTCTTTGATTTTGTAAATTGCTTCAAAATTGTATTCTTCTGATTCATAAATCCATATATCTGGATAAGCAAAATCTCTTTCAAAACTTATTTCAATATTCGGTAGTTTTATATTTCTTAGAGGAATAAATTTTTTATTATCTATATCCCAGTTTACAGTTAAATTAGTTTCTTTAATCATTTTTATGTTTTATATTAACATGAAATGTTTTGTATTTGTAAAAATGAGAAATAGCTATTCCTCGTAAAGCTTACTCCAAAGATTTTCATAGTAGAAAAGTTTTTTGAATAACCACATTCTATTATTTAAATTCCACTCCACAGTTGCCTTTAGTCCTAATTCAAATGTTGTATGAGGCATCCATCCTGCCTCTTTTTTAATCTTTTCACTGCTAATGGCAACTCTTTTTTCATGTCCTGGACGGTCAGGAACGAATTTAATTAAACTTTCTGGTTTCTCAAGTATTTGAAGAATCTTTCTGACAATCTCTATCACCTTATACCTTTCACCGCTTCCGATATTGTAAATCTCTCCTGGCTTCCCCCTTTCAATCAAATAAAAAATTGCATTAATACAATCGTATAAATATAACCACTCTCTCTCTATATCTCCTGCACCATATACTGGTATAACCTCATTTCTTAATGCTTTTAATATAGTCATAGGTATAAGTCTTTCAGGATTCTGCCAAGGACCATAGATACTACACAGTCTTGCAGTTATAACAGGAATATTAAGTGTACGCCAATATACCTGTCCGAGCATATCTGCAGAGGCTTTACTTACAGCATAGGGAGAGCGAGGATTCAAGGGATGATCTTCTGTTACTTCTCCTTCTTTTATTTCTCCATATTCTTCATAGGAGGTTATATTAATAAATTTTTCTATTTTATAGTTTTTAACAATCTCAAACAGATATATGGTGCCAATAATATTAGTTTCCATGAATATACTTGGTTCAAAAACTGATTTATCTATGTTTGTTTCAGCTGCGAAGTGTAATACAATATTGGGATTATGTTTTTCAAAGATTTTTTTAAGTTCCTCCTTATTTAAGATATCTAAATTATAGAAATGAATTCTGTCATATATGGGTTTTAATCTTTCAGTATCTCCAGCGTAGGTGAGTTTGTCAACTACAACTACTTTTAGACCCTTTCTTGCTGCCAATCTAACAAAGTCACTTCCTATAAATCCAGCTCCACCTGTAACAAGAATTTTCA
This sequence comes from Thermodesulfovibrio sp., assembly GCA_025057595.1. Taxonomy (GTDB): domain Bacteria; phylum Nitrospirota; class Thermodesulfovibrionia; order Thermodesulfovibrionales; family Thermodesulfovibrionaceae; genus Thermodesulfovibrio. Next base: position 16,547 of record JANXBK010000009.1, on the reverse strand, counting down.
TTTTTGATCCTCCAAAAATTTTTTTGATTTATTATACAAAAATATAGTTTAGATGTTTTAGAATATTTTAGGAAAGATTGAATTATGCTTAATAAATAATGATTAAACCTCACATACATCTTCCATATAGTAAGATTTATAACTATATAGAAGTTATTCAACAAAACAAATTGAATCTTGAAATATTTTTTGATGCTAAAAGTTTAGACAATATACAAAAAAGAGATATATTAAATTTGGAAAAAGCTCTTTCCTATGGACCTTCCTTGTCTATTCATGCTCCTTTTATGGATTTATCTCCAGGAGCAGTTGATCCTAAAATAAGAGAAGTTACTCTATTCAGATTTAATCAAATTTTCGATATAGCCGAGTTTTTATATCCTAAGATTATTGTTTTTCACTCAGGTTATGAAAAGTGGAAGTATGCTTTTAAAGTGGATGTATGGCTTGAGGGAAGTTTAATTACTTGGGAAAAAATTTTACCAAGAGCTGAAAAAACAAGGATAAAGATAGCAGTAGAAAATATTTTTGAAGAAGAACCCAATAGCTTATGTATGCTTATGGAGAAGATAAACTCAACTTACTTTGGAGTATGTTTTGATACAGGACATTTTAATCTCTTTTCTAAAAAAACTCTGGAAGAATGGATAGACTCCATTGGTAAGTATATAGTTGAGCTTCATCTTCATGACAACAATAAAAATTTTGATGAACATCTCGCTATAGGAGATGGTTCTTTTGATTTTAAAACTCTATTTAGATTACTTAATTCCAAAGATGGGTATATTTATACAATTGAAGCACATTCAGTGGAAGCAGTATTTAAAAGTATTGAAGTTTTCAATAAATTGATTGATTAAAAAATATTATGGTATATTAATTTTTAAATCTCTAATTAAAGGAGTGGTAAGAAAATGGCTAAAATGAAAGGTGCTGAAATTTTAGTTGAATGTTTAAAAAGAGAGGGAGTAAAGTATATCTTTGGTTATCCTGGTGGTGTCATTCTTGATATATTTGATCTTCTTTATGATGATCCAGATATAAAACTGATTTTGACAAGACATGAGCAAGGTGCAACACACGCTGCTGATGGATATGCCAGAGTTACTGGAAAACCAGGGGTTGTGCTTGTAACAAGTGGACCAGGAGCAACAAATACGGTAACTGGCGTTACTACAGCCTATATGGATTCTGTTCCTCTTATTATTTTTACTGGACAGGTTCCGACTTTCCTAATAGGTAATGATGCTTTTCAGGAGGCAGATATTGTTGGAATTACAAGACCTTGTACTAAATATAATATACTTATTAAAGATGTAAAGGATCTTGCAAGACAGGTAAGAGAAGCCTTTTACATTGCAACTACAGGCAGGCCAGGACCGGTTTTAATAGACCTTCCAAAAGATATAATTCAAGGTAGAACTGAGTTTATTTGGCCAGAAAAGATTCATATACGTAGTTATAATCCTACTTATGAAGGCAACTATTTTATGATTAAAAAGGCTGCTGCAGAGATTTCAAAATCTAAAAAAGCTGTTATTATTGCAGGAGGAGGCTGTATAATTTCAGAGGCTCATGAATATTTAAAGGAGCTTGCAGAATATACCCAAATTCCTGTTGCAAACACCTTAATGGGTCTTGGTAGTTTTCCTCGTACTCATGAGCTTTCATTAGGTATGCTCGGAATGCATGGAAGTTATTACGCTAATAAAGCTGTACAGGAGTCAGATTTAATAATAGCTATTGGAATGAGATTTGATGATAGAGTGACTGGTAAAACTGATGCTTTTGCACCTTATGCAAAGATTATACATATTGACATTGATCCGACCTCTATAAGAAAAAATGTCAGAGTTGACATTCCAATAGTCGGTGATGTAAGCAGAGTTTTAAGGGTTTTAAACAAGATTTTGAAAGAGGAGTTTTCACCCCAATGGGAAGAAGTCAGAAAGGCATGGCTTAGACAGATAAATCAGTGGAAGAAAGAAAGACCATTAACATATGAGTATGATCCTGAAGTTATCAAGCCTCAATATGTTATTGAAAAAATATATGAGATTACAGGCGGAGATGTCATTATTACAACAGAGGTTGGACAAAATCAGATGTGGACTGCTCAATTCTTTAAATTTGACAAACCTCGTAGACTTGTAACATCTGGTGGACTTGGTACAATGGGATATGGATTTCCAGCTGCAATTGGTGCACAGATTGCTTTTCCAGATATGACAGTTATTGATATAGCAGGTGATGGCAGTATACAGATGAATATACAAGAGCTTGCAACAGCAGTTGTATATGATCTTCCGGTGAAGGTTGCTATTCTAAACAATAGTTATCTTGGAATGGTCAGACAATGGCAAGAGCTTTTTTATAATGAAAGATACTCACATACTTACTTAAGTACAGCTCCTGATTTTGTTAAACTTGCTGAAGCTTATGGTGCAATTGGTCTGAGAGCCACAAAACCATCGGAGGTGGAGCCTGTCCTAAGAGAGGCTCTTTCAATAAGAAAACCAGTGCTTATGGATTTTGTTGTTGACTGGAAGGAAAAAGTTTATCCAATGGTTCCTCCAGGTGCATCCTTAGATCAGATGATATTTGAAGAGAAGAAAAAAGAACGTAAACTTAAAGCTGTTAAATAGGAGGGAGTTGTGAGACACACAATTTCAGTACTTGTTGAGAATAAATTTGGAGTTTTAGCAAGAATCGCTGGGCTATTCAGTGGAAGAGGATACAACATAGAAAGTCTTTCTGTAGGTGAAACCATAGATCCTCAAATATCAATTATGACTATTGTTACAACAGGAGATGACAAAGTGATTGAGCAGATAACTAAGCAGCTTAATAGATTAATTGATGTTATAAAAGTTGTTGATTTGACAGATATAGATCATGTAGAAAGAGAGATGATACTTATTAAAGTTGCTCCCAAAAAAGAAAATCGTTTAGAGGTTTTAAAAACTGTTGAGATATTTCGCGGAAGAATCGTAGATTCCGGTCCTACTACCTATACAATTGAGATAACAGGAGATGAAAAGAAAATTCAAGCTTTCATAGAGCTTATGAAACCAATGGGTATAAAAGAGTTTGTTAGAACAGGCAAAGTAGCCATCCCAAGAGAGATATCCCATAAAAAATAATCAAAAAAGCAGGAGGTAAAATAATGAGTGATAAAAAGGCAAAAGTATATATTATTGATGTAACAAATAGGGATGGTGTTCAGACTTCAAGAATACTTCTTCCAAAACTTGCAAAAACAATGCTTAATCTCTATCTTGATGAGATGGGTGTGTATCAAAGTGAGATAGGATTTCCTACTTTGAAACATGAAGTTAACTATATTAATGCAAATCTTGAGTTGGTAGAGATGGGGGTTTTTAAAAGAATTCATCTTGAAGGATGGGCACGGGCCATACCAGAGGATGTAGAGCTTGCTTTTAAGAACTGTCCGAGGCTAAAGCATATTAATCTTTCAATTTCTACCTCTGAGATAATGATTCAAGGAAAGTTTCAAGGTAGAAAAACATGGGATGATATTTTAAAAAGCATGTACAACGCAGTTAAACTTGCAAAAGAGTTAGGAGCAGAAACTGTGGGATTTAATGCAGAAGATGCATCCCGTACAGAGTTAAGTAGACTTATAGAGTTTATCTTTGCTGGGAAAGAGGCAGGAGGAGACAGGTTCCGTTACTGTGACACATTAGGATGTGAAGATCCAATAACTATTTATGAAAGAGTTCACACACTTGCCTTAGCTACAAAATTTCCCATTGAGATGCATTGTCATAATGATCTTGGTATGGCAGAAGCTGTTTCAGTAGCAGGAGCAAGAGCAACAGTTGAAGCTGGAGTTGACAGTTACATTAACACAACAGTTAATGGATATGGTGAGAGAGCAGGAAATGCAGATTTAGTCTCAACAATTCTTGCTCTTATGTATTCTCATGGATTAAAAGAGGTTTGTCCTCTTGATGAGCATATTAATCTCAAAATGGCATGGAAGATTGCAAAATATGCTTCCTATCAGTTTAATATTCCTATTCCTATAAATCAACCAGGTGTTGGTGCGAATGCTTTTGCTCATGAATCAGGTATTCATGCAGATGGTGTTTTGAAGGATCGCTCAAATTATGAGCTATACTCACCTGAAGATGTTGGTCGAGGAGAGCCAGAGCTTTTAGAAACAGGAAGAATTATAACTACAGGAGAGTATGGAGGGATAAAGGGCTTCAGATACGTCTACAGTAAACTTGGAATAGAGTTTCACGATGATGCTGAAGCAAGAAAAATTCTTGAGCTTGTTCAATATGCAAATTTACATACCCAGAAACCTCTTACAGATGATGAACTGAAATTTATAGCTACATATCCAGAAGTAGTTCGTAAAATTCTTACAGTAACACCTTAAGGAGGTAGAATGCATAAGATTACTTTAATTCCAGGTGATGGTATAGGTCCTGAGATTTCAGAAGCTATGAAAAAAGTTGTTGAAGCAACAGGAGTCAGTATTCAATGGGATATTCAGTTTGCTGGCGAGGAAGTTTACTTAAAAGAAGGCAATCCATTACCCCAGAGAGTTATTGATTCAATAAAAGCAAATAAAGTAGCAATAAAAGGGCCGATTACAACTCCTGTTGGAACAGGTTTTAGAAGTGTTAATGTAACCTTAAGGCAAACACTTGATTTATACGCTTGTGTTAGACCCTGTAGAAGTTTTAGAGGAGCAAAAACAAGATATGAAAATGTTGATCTTGTTATAATTAGAGAAAATACAGAAGATCTCTACGCAGGAGTAGAGTTTAAAAAGAGTGAGCCAGAAACACTTGAGTTAATTAAATTTATTGAAGAGAAAACAGGTAAAAAGTTAAGAGAAGACTCAGGGATAACTATAAAGCCAATTTCAGTATTTGGAACAGAAAGAATTGTAAGATTTGCTTTTGAGTATGCAAGAAGACATGGACGCAGAAAAGTTACAGCTGTACATAAAGCAAATATAATGAAATACACTGATGGATTATTTCTTGAAGTGGCTAGACAGGTTGCAAATGAGTATTCAGACATAGAGTTTGAAGACAAAATTGTAGACAACATGTGTATGCAGCTTGTGCAAAAACCAGAGCTTTATGATGTTTTAGTTTTACCAAATCTTTATGGTGATATCGTAAGTGATTTAGCCGCAGGACTTATTGGAGGACTTGGATTAGCTCCAGGTGCAAATATAGGAGATAAGTACGCAGTTTTTGAGCCAACTCATGGAAGTGCTCCAAAATATAAAGGATTAAATAAAGTAAATCCTTTCGCTATAATTCTTAGTGCGGCAATGATGCTTAAACATATTGGTGAAGTTAAAGCAGCAGACAAAATAGAAAAAGCAGTTGAAGAAGTTATAAAAGAAGGTAAATATCTTACATATGACATGAAATATGAGAATGATTCAATCCCACCTGTGGGTACAAAGGAAGTAGCTGAGGCAGTTGTTGACAAGATTAAAAGCTTATAGTTAACTTTATTTTAAAATTTATGATTGAAATTTTTCTAATTTTTCTTCTTATTTTTATTAATGCTATTTTTGCTGCATCTGAAATAGGAGTAGTTACCCTCAGAAGATCAAGGCTTAAAAAGTTAATTGAGGAAAAATGGAGTAACGCAGAACTTGTAAATAAATTTAAAGAAAATCCCGACAAATTTCTTGCAACAATTCAAGTAGGAATAACACTTATAGGCTCTCTTGCATCAGCTATAGCAGGTGCCTATGCTATAAAAAATATTAAGCCTTTAATTGAAGATTTACCTTTTAGTTTTTTAAGAGTATCTGCAGAGGCTTTATCTATCACATTTGTTGTGATTTTAGTTACTTATCTTTCTGTTATTTTTGGAGAGCTTATTCCAAAATCAATTGCTCTTTCTTATCCTGAGTGGGTGAGTTTAAGAACAGCGAGATTTGTTGATAGATTTTCAAAAATTACCTCACTTCTTGTTAAAATTCTTACTTTAAGTACAAACTTTATTTTAAAGCCTTTCGGACTAAAAGCTTTCTCTGAGAGAGGATTTGTTACTCAAGAAGAGCTAAAACTTTTAATTGAAGAGGGTGAAGAAAAAGGATTTTTTGAGCCAGAGGAGCGACAGCTTATTCATAGTGCCTTTAATTTCGCAGAAATTACCGTAAAAGAAATAATGATTCCTGCACCAAGAATAGTAACAGTGAGTCTCTATATGAGTATTGATGAGATTAGGGAAATTATTATGGATGAGAAATATTCAAGATATCCGGTAATTGGAAGAGATCTAAATGACATAAGAGGCATACTTCATGCAAAGGATTTTTATAACTCTTTAATTAAACATCCACAAGCTCAGATAGACATTAAAAAACTTCTAAAACCTCCTATGTTTGTTCCAGAAACGATGAAGATAAGTATCTTACTTAAAGATATGCAAAAAAGAAGAGTTCATATGGCGCTAGTTGTAGATGAATATGGAGTTGTAACAGGTCTTGTAACACTTGAAGATATAATTGAAGAGCTTGTTGGCGAGATAAGAGATGAGTATGATACAGAAACTCCTGTAATCATACTTCCAGATGGCTCAATGATAATAGATGCCACAATATCAATAAGAGACCTAAAAGAAGACTATGGAATAGATATAGAAGAGTCAAAGGAGTATGAGACATTGGGAGGTTTTATCTTAACGGTTCTTCAGAGAATTCCAAATGTTGGTGATACAGTGAATATTAATGGAAAAGTTTTCAAAGTTATTGAAATGATTGGACAAAGAATCTCAAAGATAAAATACGACTTTCCTGGTAATCTTAATTCAAAATAGCCATTCTACGAACTATAAATCTATAAAACAAAATTATTAAAGTTACGACTCCTAAGGACAAAGAGATCTCCATCCATGTAGGATAGTATTTTTCGCTTAGAGGAATATGCCAGTTGTAGGCAATCAGGGATACATTGAATCTATTCAGTATTACTCCAATGGCTACAGTAAATGCAGAGAGTCTTACGAGGCGAACATTTTTTGTTTTTATTGAGTTTATTAAAATTAAGGCTGGAGCAACTACAAATCCGACAACTTCAAAAAGATACCAGTAACCATAATCGCTGTTAAGATAATGCCAGTTGTTGTAATGGGTAAGATCAATTATTTTTAAAAAAATATATAAAAATAAGGTTCCCACCAATGCTTTACCGAGTCTGATAGTTCTTAAGTTAAACTCACTTTCGTTGAAGGATTTGAGTTTATCTTTAAAAACTCTATGGGATATTGTGCTTTCTATGATTACCATCGATATGCCAGCAAATAGAGCTGAAATTAGGAAAAACAAAGGAAGCAAATTTGAATACCAAAGTGGATGAATTTTAGTCGGTGCTACTAAAAATAACCCTCCCAGTGCTGATTGATGTCCTCCTGCTATAATTACTCCAAAAGCTGTTGCCCATATTCCAATTTTTGAGAAAAACTCTTTTAGTTTGTTTTTTCCAAGCCAATCAAACAGAGATGGTGCCCACTCTACAAAGCAAATAATTATATATAGAAAGAAATGCCAAGCAACTAAAAATAGTACTGACTCTAATCCCCATGACCATCCAATTACATAGAAAACTCTATAATATCTTCCAAGATCAAACATTAAGGCTAATACTGCAAAAATATAACCAAGCAGACTTGAAACTATAGCAGGCTTTGCAAACTGTTTGTAATCCTTCATTCCAAAAAGATAAACTGCGGTTGTAACAGTTAATGCTGGTGCTGCAAGGGCAATGCTTGCAAGTATGTCAAAGCTGATCCATAATCCCCAAGGATAAGTGTCAGAAAGATTCGTAGCAGGTCCGAGACCGTAAAGGATTCTATAAGCCATTGAATAAAAAGCAAAAATAAGTATAATTAGAGCAATAAGATTCCATACTGTAACATGTTCTTTGATATAATCTTTTAAGCTCATTCCTAAAAGTATTTTTTCTCTGAAAAAGTTATTTTCCTTCATCTTTTTTCTTATTCTTTGATAGCATGTAGTAAGCTCCCCAAACCAAAGGAACAGCAGCAACCACTTCAAGTATTTTTACGGCAAAAAGAAAGTTTTTACTTAACTCAGGAAGAGGAGTTTTATCAATTTTTGGAAATCCTAATTTTTCAAAGGAAACTCCAGATATGTAAAGCCAACTTGTTCCTCCCACTTCATGCTCTCCATAAATATGAGGAACATATCTTTGAGGATTGTTATTTATCCTTTCATAAGCAAGACGAATTATTTCATTTCTTTTTGCAAAAATCATAGCGTCAGCTGTGCAAATCTCAACACAGGCAGGAACTTTTCCTTCTACGATTCTGTCAAAACACATAGTGCATTTTGTTATTTGAGGTGTAAAAGGATCATAAAACTCATATGCAGGAATATCAAATGGGCAAGCAATCATGCAGTAACGACATCCTACACATACTGAGGGATTATAAAGAATAGCTCCATGTGCGGTTTTACTAAAGGCATTAACAAAACAGGCATTAACACAGGCTGGTTTAAGACAGTGCATACATTGTTTTTTAACATAAACTGGAGTGTTTTCTATATAAAATCTATTTACTACAGTAAATTCGCCTGCATGGGTTCTTCTTACCTTGTCAAATACAGAAGGTTTTTTATCTTTTGATTCTTCAAACTCTTTTAAAGGTCTATTTGGATTTTTATTCCACTCATTACAAGCCCATTCACATCTACGACATCCAATACATTTAGTTAAATCTACAAGTACTGCATAAGGCTCTTCTACCTTAATACCCTGCTTTTTTGTTTCCTCATATTTTATCCAGTTTTTTCTATTTGCTACATTTCCTGTTGAGTAAATAGAAGTTTCTGCAAAAGTTTTTTCTCCAATAAGTGTGAATCCTACTACAGTTAAAGTCTTTTTAAGAAAATCTCGTCTATTCATAATCCCTCAATATTTTTTCTTTTCTGTTATCATACCAAAGATTACTATAAAAGCAAATATTGAAAACACCACTACCAAATATTCATATCCCAGTTGTGTAAAAAGCTGCTCAATTATATACATTTGTTTTTAATTTTCTCTCATGACAATCTGTACATTTTTTAGGTTTTTCGAGCTTCATATTTTCATGACATTTAAGACACATACCATGATAAGCAGCCTGTAGTCTTGGTCTACTAAACTCCCTTACATCAAATTCAACACCATGACAACTTACACAAGGAGGTGGTTCCTTCTGTTTTACTGCAGTATCTTGGCTTTTATGATGACATCCTCTGCATATAGTATCTAAGGTGTTGTGAAAATATGTAGCCAGTTTACTTTGATTTGAAATATCAGTTAATTTTCGTATAATTTTGTAATGTGGCATTTTTACAGGTTCAAAATCTTTTTCAAGATGCTTTATTAATACCTCTTCTTTAATTTTATTTTTTTCTAAATTTATCTCTCTAACTTTTAATTTTTCGCCTGTATGACATCTACTACAGTCTTTGTTTAATTCAGTCTTAACAGAAGGGATAAAGTAATGGCATCCCATACATTCTTTCTTATTTATCTGTTTTCTGTGACATCCTTGACAGCTTATCTCAGAGCTATAAGAATGAAAAGCAGTTATAATATTTACAAATCCACCTTCTTTTTTTCCTTTAAGATCATGGCATTCTTTACAAGCTTTTAATCTTTCGTGATGGCAGCCTCTACAAGTTTTATTACTTTGCTCATGAAGGTTATGATTAAATGAAACACCTTTCATTTTTGCTTCTTCAATATACATAAGAGTAATATTAGGCTGATCCATCTTTGGTCTTGGAACATCTTTGAGTTCTGACACTGTCTTATATTTTTCAGTATGACATTTTGAACAAACTATAGGTCCTGCATCTTTGCCTAAAGTTTTATTTTGAAGATGACAGTTTAAACATAGTAGATGACATGCTTTTTTTATGTTAAGGCCTCTTTTTCTTGCTACCTCTACAACTTTTGCAAGTTCGGGGCCTCTTTTTTTAGTGAAATCATGACAGTAGTAGCAGCTTTGTTCAGTTCCTTTTTCATATATAAGAGCAAGCTCTCTATTTTTTTCTTCCACATCATAAATATGATGGCAAAGGCTACAGTCTTTGTTATGTTTTCTTATGTGTTTATCATGAAGTGCGAAGTCAAACTCAAAAAATGGATATTGTATTTCTAACTTATCATACTCTTTTTTATGACAACCTCTACATAAAAGAATCTCTGGTCCAGTTTTTTGGCCTTGAGCACTAAGTTTTTGATGACAACTAAGACACTCTCTATGATAAGTTTGTTTAAACTTCTGAGAATCACTCATATTAATGTTTAAAAAATCAAAGAGGTAGTTTCCATATCTGTCTTTTAAATGACACTCTCTACACATTGCTTCCTCGGGTTTATTAAATATTTTTGCCAAAGCTTCAATGTGATTCTGATGTTTAAATAGTACTTTTCCATACTCCAGCTCTCCTAAAATCTCCTTATGTGCAATTAAAATAGTATTTTCAAGTTTTTTAGTTGCAAAGGTGTTGGTAGAATAAAGACTCTTAACACCTACTATGGCAAAGAAAATTAAGATTATAGCAAGAGTTATTTTTTTCATACTCTCATCTTTTCAGGTATTTCCATAGCTTCTGCAATCAAATCTGTGAGAAACTTAACATGCACACCAAGTTTATAATACTCATTTAAGTCTTCAATTCCTTTATGGCAGGTATGACAGGGAGCTACAACTATTTTTGCTCCTGTGTCCTTAATTTGTTCTGCCTTCACTTTACCTGCTTCCATTCTTACTGTTTTCCAAGCTGGTCCTGCATCTATCATACCTCCACCAGCTCCACAGCAGTAGTTGTGGTCGGTATTTGGATTCATCTCAACTATATTTTCACAAAGTTGTCTCACTATATATCTAAGTATCTTGCCCATTCCTCTGTATCTTACAATATTACAAGGATCTTGAATTGTAACAGGCTCTTCAATTCTTTTAATAATTTTAATTTTGCCATCTCTCAATAACTCATAAAAAAACTGAACAGCATGGATATAGGGTATGGGAGATTCTTTCCAACCTAAATATCTAACACCTTCATAAATTCCGGTTCTAAAAGCATGTCCACATTCACCAATTACAATTCTTTTTACATTTAGCCTAAATGCCACTTCATAATGGGTTCTTACAACTTTTCCAACAGTTTCAAAATCATGGGCATAAAATGCTTTATTTGTATAATCCCATCCATCAGTTTCAGGCATTGTCCAGTCAACTTGGGCTATATTCATTATCTTTGCTATGTTTACAAGAAGTCCTGTCATATATTTTGCTTCAAGACCATGAGCAAGATAAAGTATCTCAGCATCTTTTTTGCCTAAAGGGATTTTTGCATTTTTAATCTCTGCTCTTAGCTCATCTTCAAGCCATTGAACAGTATCAAGCCATTCATCCTGTCTAAACCAAAGCATATTAGTTGTTTGCATATGACTCAGAGTCTGATCCTGTATATATTGAGGTACAGCACCAATAAGACAGCATATTCTTCTTACAAGAGATATAAGATAAGCAATATCTATTCCGAAGGGGCAAAATTGAACACATCTCCGGCAGAGATTACATTCAGTAAAGGCAACTCTTGCATATTTTTTTATATCTTCTTTATTTACTCCGCCTTTTTTATTTAGAATATCCAAAATTGTTTGCTTTACTTTTGCTGCAGGTGCATAGGTTGGATCACTATCATGGCTTAAATAATGATGACATGATTCAGTGCACATTCCACATCGCATACAAGTCTCAATAAAGACTTTAAGCCTTGCAGAAGCCTCTCTCTTTAAAACCCAATTAATAGCTTTATTTATTTTTATCTCATTAACTCTATTTAGGGTTTCATCAATCCCTATGTCTTTGACAGGTTTTCTCTGAAACTCCATAATTCCTTAATAATCTTTAGAATGTCTTACAGCCCCAAACTCGCTTCCAGTATGAGCTCTTGTAAGAAAAAATATAAACATGTGGCTTAGTTTTGTAAAAGGAATAGCAATAAGCATTAGCTCACCACTGAGCATATGTATTGTTAACATAATTTTATATTCAACTAAAAGTTCATGATGAGCAAGAAATCCTGTGATAAATGGTAGAGCAACTATTATAAGAGCTATATAATCAGAGGTAGATGTTAAAAATTTGACATCTCTTTGGTAAAGTCTTCTTAAAAGAAAAAGAAATATACAAATAATAACAATAACAGTCATAGCATCAGTTAAGGCTACTGGCAAACTCCACCATCTAATTCCCCACGATTCATACCAAAGCTCAATATGTCCAGTTAAAAACACAGGAGTAACAATCAAGCATATATGAAATAAAAAGGCTATTGAAGTAAACCAAGGATGTCTTCTCATGCTTATGCTTCCATAGGGCGTAAGCCAGTGTATTAGGGAGCGTAAACTATATTTAAGACTTAGGTAAGGATATATCACTCTTTCTTTCTTTGCTATTTTTAGGGTAGTAATAATACGATAAAACATACCGGTTAAAAATACTATAAAAGCAAACCAAACTAGTGGTCCACGAGCGAGAGTATAAATTGAAGGGTCTTTTAGAAACTGCTCCATTATCTAAAGACCTCACTAAAACTGAGTATCTTTCTTATATATTTTCCATTTTTAATACATCTTACAAGGATTTTATCTCCCTCAGGACTGAATTGGGGCTCCCACATCATATCAAATACATCTTTTCCAATTTTTCCATCTAATACAATAAAATAAACTCCGTCTTTTTCAGCTTTTGCGATACAGTGATTGGCATCAGGACTGAATTGGGGCAACCAGATTCTATCAAATCCTATATCCCAAGGTTTACCATCTATAGCGACTGTCCAAAGATTATTTTCTCTGACAACTGTACCTACTTTTTTTCCATTAGGACTAAAAAAAGGTGGTAACACTGCTTGTGAAAAAGTTCTTTTCCAAGGTATTCCATCTAAAGCTACTGTCCATTTTCCAAAATCTGGTGAGACTACGGCGGCAATTCGTCCATCAGGAGTTACTCTCTGATGCCATATTTGACTAAAGTATTTCCAAACAATTTTACCATTAAGAGCAAGACTCCATCCCTTCTCAGTTTTTACTGGAGCTAAAATATCGCTTTCATTAATAAATATAGGTTCCCACGCATTTAAAAAAGTTTCATTCCATAGTTTTCCATTAACTGCTACTGTGAACTCCTGCTCAGAGAGTCTAACAGTAGCTGCTATACTTTTACTGTCTGGACTAAAACAGATTCCATAAACTGATATAAAGCTTTTATCCCAAACAATACCATTTACTGCTATGCTCCATACACCCTCTTTAAAGCTAAATATATCGAGTAAAGGAGGATTTTTTATTCGCACATAGGAAGCAGCAGCACTTCCGTCAGGAGATATAAAAAGATCTCTTACATCAAAATAAAGGTTATCCCAAACTTTACCATTTAAACATACACCATAGGAGTCAACTTTTTTTATATTAAAAGCTATTGCCTCTCCCTCAGTTTTAAGATTCCAAGCATAGTCAAAACTTTCCTCTAAGAGAATATCGTCCTTTGCTAAAGTCCATTCATAGTTTTGAAGAGCAAGACAGATAAGGTTTCCATCTTTGGTAAACTGTGGAAAAGATACTCTTTCAAAAGTATTTTCCCAAATTTTTCCATTTATACACATAGTTACTACTTTGTTTTTTATCTCTACAGGAGCTGCTATTTTTTCTCCATCAAGACTAACAATAAGATCATGAACCATAGAGAATTTCTCTTTCCAGTCATTGAGATTAGAAATTACTTTTTCTTTTGTTTGCCAATCCCAACTGAGCATCTTAATTTTTAACTATTAAAAAGAAGTTCAATAAAAAAGTCAAGTATCTGAATTATAAACTAACGAATGGAAAAATGCGCCCAGGAGGATTTGAACCCCCGACCTACGGATTCGTAGTCCGCCGCTCTGTCCTACTGAGCTATGGGCGCTAAAATATTATACCATTTTTTATTTGTTTTCAGAGGATACTTTAATTATTGTTTTTACATTTCCTCGAGGATTGAAATCTCCTATGACTTCTAAAAATCTTGGTTTAAGGAGATTATAAAGCTCATCATATATTTTATTAGTCACTGCTTCATGTGAAATATATTTATCTCTGTAGGAGTTTAAATAAAGTTTTAGTGATTTAAGTTCCACAATTTTTTTATCTGGGATGTAACTTATCTTTATTGTAGCAAAATCAGGATATCCTGACCTTGGGCAAAGACATGTAAACTCGGGAAAACTTATTTCAATTCTGTAGTCTCTGTCAGTATAGGGATTGTCCCAAGCTTCAAGTTGAGCTTCTTTTATAGCCTTTTCCCCATAAAGCATTTCAAACCTCCTAAATACTTTCTAATACTAAAGTTTTTAATGCATTTATAAATTTTGCAGAATTATTAAGTGAGGCTACTCTGTAAAGTTCTATGCCAAGATTTTTAGCCTTTTCCTTGAAAACAATATCAATTTCATATAGTGTTTCAATATGATCAGAAACAAAACTTATTGGTACAATTAATACTTTCTTAATCTCTCTGTTTGCCAGTTCTGTCATCACTTTTTCAGTAGAAGGCTGAACCCATTTAATCGGACCTACTTTACTTTGATAACATATTTTATAGTTTTTATTTAACTTCATTTTCTCTACAATTGCTTTTACTGTCTTTTTAACCTCCTCAATATAGGGATCTCCTTTTTTCAGCAAAGACTCTGGAATTCCATGAGCGCTGAATAAAATAAAACAATCATTCCCAAATTTACTGAAAGCTTCCTGTATTTTATCAATCCAAGCGTCAACAAAAGGAGGAAAATCACACCAGGATTCTACTATTTTGTATTCAAAAAATTTATCTGCCAATTTCTTAAACTCCTCAATTAGTGATCTTGTAGTTGCTGTGCAGAATTGAGGATAAAGAGGAATTACGATTAATTTTTTAATCTTTTCTTTCTTTAACTCATCTATTACTGTATTTAAAAAAGGATGCCAATATCTCATCGCGGCCATTACTTTGAAATTTTCTCCCAATGATTCTTGTAATGCTTTAGCTTGAGATAGAGTAATTTCCTTTAGTGGTGATTTTCCACCAATTTTTTTATAGGCAGCTTTAACTTTTTTTGCTCTAAAGTTTGCAATTAAAAAAGCGAAAAATTTCTGAAATTTTCCAAAATTAGCTATATACGGATCACTAAAGAGATTAAAAAGAAATGGTTTTACAGCTTCGAGACTATCAGGCCCACCCATATTAAGAAGAAGAACACCTATTTTACTGTCCCCAGCGTTTATAGAGATCATTTTCAATTCCCATACAGTCAAGTATTTTCCCTACTACAAAATTTATTAAGTCTTCAATAGTTTTAGGTTTATGATAAAAAGATAAAGTCAATGGTGTAATCACAACTCCAAGTTTTGCAAGTTTTAACATATTTTCAAGGTGTATTGCACTTAAGGGCATTTCTCTTGGTGCAATTATAAGTCTTCTGTTTTCCTTTATTGCTACATCTGCTGTTCTTGTGATTAGGTTATCGGCAAATCCATAGGCAATTTTCGAAAGGGTCTTTATTGAACAAGGTACAATAAACATACCATCTGTTTTATAGGAGCCACTTGCCGGTGGAGCATCTATTTGTGATTCGTGATATATTTTTAAATTTTGTGTATAGAATTGATTTTTAAAATCCTCAAAGTCTTTGAATTCAAAGTTGGTTTCTAGCCTTATTACTTTAAGAGAGGCTTCAGAGACAATTAAAGTAACATCAAAGTTTTTAGTTAACTCTTCTAAAACTCTAAAGCCAACCAAAACTCCAGATGCGCCAGTTATTGCCAGAATATATCTTTTCATTCTTTATAATAACATTTTTTAAATAGAGAAAAAGGAGGCATGCTGCCTCCTTTTGAGGGGGGAACACCCCTTAGGGGGGCGCTAAGGGGTGAGGGAGGAAAATAGAAGTAAAAACAAAAGCCATGAAGTTTTGGGATTCATCCCTTTACCTTCATGGCTCAACTATTCCAACTTCTGTTGGTAGTTTTAATATAACAAAAAATTTTTTATTTTTGTCAATATCCACTTTTTTCAAATATAATCTATTGAAAAAATTACTGTTTCCCATAAAATTAAATGAGGCAATCAATTGCTCCAATAAAACTCTTGAAAAAATTTGTAATTAATTTTTACCATTTTAGATAAAAATAGCAGGGAGGAGAAGATGCGAAGAGTTATTCTATCAGAAAGGGATTTACCAAAATATTGGTACAATATTCAGGCTGACATGCCTAAAATTCCTCCACCACCACTTAATTCAAAAACAGGCAAACCTATAACTGCAGATGAGTTAAAGATAATCTTTCCAATGTCTCTTATTGAGCAGGAAGTTAGTCGTGACAGATGGATTCCTATACCTGACGAAGTTTTAAAGATATATGCAAGTTTTCGTCCTACTCCACTTCATAGAGCAATAGAACTTGAGAGAGTTCTTCAAACTCCTGCTAAAA
>JANXBK010000008.1 GCA_025057595.1 Thermodesulfovibrio sp. | reverse complement strand
ATGGTAAGGGCATATACAGGTTGGAGAAGATATGACACTGAGGCATAATCTTTTTTATGCCACAGATGAAGCTCATTTACAAGCAAAGAGAAGATGGTAAGGTAGTTAAGACCTATGAGATGGATAAATACAAAAGAAAAGCTGGTAAAATTAAGAAACACCATAGATATAGTAAGGGAGAAATTATTTATTGTCTATGAGAAAAAACTCAGGAGATATGAAAATGCTTAAGCATAATTTTATTTCAAAGAGATTTTATTTTGAGGAAATACGCTATGCTTTATCTGTAGAGTTTATGTTATTATGTTTTAATGTTATGATTATTGTCTGTATTATACCTGCAAGATTTGCTTCTACCAGATTTCCAGGTAAAGTAGTTGCTTGTCTTCAAGGTAAACCAATAATTCAATATGCATATGAAAAGGCTAAAAACTCTAACTTAGTTGATGAAGTATTTGTTGCAACAGATGATATACGGATTGCACAGGTAGTGAAGAGTTTTGGAGGTAATGTTTTAATGACTTCAAAATCTCATCCCTCCGGAACTGACAGAATAGCTGAAGCAGTTGAGATTTTAAAAAGTTTTGGTTACAGCATTGATGACGACTCAATAATAATAAACCTTCAAGCTGATGAGCCCTTTATAAGAGTTGAAATGATAAACCAGCTTGTGGAGTTAATGAAAAAATATAAAAATTCAGAGCCCTACATCGGCACATTAGTTAAAAGAATTGAAAGTATTGATGATTTTAAAAATCCAAATATTGTTAAAGTAGTATTTAATAGTGAGGGTTATGCTCTTTATTTTTCAAGATCTCCCATTCCTTTTGATAGAGAAAAATTTTTAAAAGGCAATTCTCAATTCAGTTTTATGTATAAACATATTGGTATTTATGGCTATCCTTTATTTTTACTTAAAAAATTTGTATCTTTACCTCAATCAAAGCTTGAAATAATTGAGTCTTTAGAGCAGTTAAGAGCTCTTGAAAACGGAATAAAAATAAAGGTGACAGAAACTCAATATGACTCATTTGGGATAGATACTCCAGAGGATTTGGAGGTAGCAGAAAAATGCCTAAGTATATATTTATAACTGGAGGGGTTGTCTCTGCCTTAGGAAAAGGTATCGCAGCAGCCTCTATAGGCGCTTTACTTGAAGCAAAAGGATTTAAGGTAACTCTTCAAAAGCTTGACCCTTACATAAATGTTGATCCAGGTACATTAAGCCCTTTTGAACATGGAGAAGTTTATGTAACTGATGACGGATGTGAGACTGATTTAGATCTTGGACATTATGAGAGATTTACTAATCTTGTCACTTCATCTGTAAATAACTATACTTCAGGTAAAATTTATTTTAATGTTATCTCAAAAGAAAGAAGAGGAGACTATCTTGGACATACAGTCCAAGTAGTTCCTCATATTACAGATGAGATAAAGGATGCTATTAAATCTACAGCTAAAAACAGTGAGTATGATGTAGTAATAGTAGAAGTAGGAGGAACTGTAGGAGATATTGAAGGACTTCCCTTTTTAGAGGCAATCCGACAGTTTAGATACGATGTGGGAAGAGAAAATGTTTTATATATTCATCTAACTTTAGTTCCTTACGTAAAAAGTGCTGGTGAACTTAAAACAAAACCAACACAACATAGTGTAAACAACTTAAGAGCAATAGGAATACAACCAGATATTTTACTTTGCCGAGCAGACAGACCCATACCTCCTGCTCTTAAAAAAAAGATAGCTCTTCACTGTAACTTGGATTTTGACTCTGTTATTTCAGCGCATGATGTTGACACTGTTTATGAAGTTCCTCTAAATTTTAAAAAAGAAGGACTCGATCTCCTTATAGAAAAAAAGCTTTCTCTGCCTCATAGAGTAGAGGATCTTTCCTTATGGGAAGATGTAGTTTATAGAATTAAAAACCCGAAATCAGAAGTTAATATAGCTGTTGTCGGAAAATATATTGGACTTAGAGACTCATATAAAAGCCTTAATGAAGCATTAATCCACGGTGGTATAGCTAACGACACAAAAATTAATATTCTTTGGATCGATTCTGAGAATATTGAAAAAGATGGAGCAAAACCTTATCTTAGAGAAGCTCATGGAGTATTAGTTCCCGGAGGTTTTGGTACAAGAGGAATTGAAGGTAAAATAGAAGCAATCAGATACGCAAGAGAGAATAAAATTCCTTTTTTTGGGATATGTCTTGGTATGCAATGTGCTGTTATTGAGATTAGTAGAAACTTAGCAAAACTTAAGGCCAACAGCACAGAGTTTGATCCCGATACAGAAAATCCAGTCATTTACCTAATGGAAAGATGGTTTGATCCGAGAACAGGAAGATATGAAATCCGTTCACCTGAGTCTCACAAAGGTGGAACCATGAGACTGGGTGCCTATCCATGCATAATTAAAGAAGGGACAAAAGCATATGAAGCATATAAAACAAAAGAGATTTCTGAAAGACATAGACATAGATATGAGTTTAATAACAAATATATTCCAGTTCTTGAGGAAAAAGGAGTAGTTTTTAGTGGAACTTCACCAGATGGACAGCTTGTTGAGATAATAGAGTTAAGGGAACATCCTTGGTTTTTAGGCTGCCAGTTTCATCCAGAGTTTAAATCAAAACCCTTTAAACCCCACCCTTTATTTAAAGCTTTTATTTCAGCTGCGTTGCAGGAGAAGAGACTGCTTTTTTAGGAATTTAAACTTTCAAATGTATTAATTTTTTACCTTTAAAACTTATATTTCCTATAACAAAAATTAAGGAAAAAACAAAGCAAAGATAGGCAAAAATGTCACCATATTTTGTATAAAAGCTTAGTTTATTATTTCCCTGAATGTTTTCAATTAAAAAAACTCTTTCAAATAATTTTGTTTTACTTATTATTCTTCCTTTACTATCTATAAAACCTGAAACTCCTGAGTTAGCTGCTCTTATTACAGGTTTTCTATTTTCAATTGCTCTAAAAACAGCCATTGAAAAATGCTGATAGGGGCCTGAAGTTTTTCCAAACCATGCATCATTTGTTATATTAACAATGAATTGTCCACCCTTCTGATAAAACTTCCTTACTAATCCAGGAAATATAATCTCATAGCAGATTAATGTAGCAAACTTTCCAAAAGGAGTCATGGCAACAGAGTGGTGGCTTCCTGCTTGATAATCTCCTATGCCAACTGTAATTTTCTCTACAAAAAAGAGAATTTTTCTCAGAGGAACATATTCTCCAAAAGGTACTAAATGTATTTTATCATAGTAATAGGCTACAACTCCATTTGGATCAATTAAAATTGCGCTGTTTGTATATTGATTTGGCTGTCTTTCCATAATGCTTCCAAAAAGAAGATATATCTTTTGTTCTCTAACAAACTCAATTAGATCTGAGCTGAAATATTTTTCCTTTTCAAATATAAAAGGAACAGCTGTTTCAGGCCACACAACAAAATCAGGATTGTAAGATTTAACCTGAATAGTAAGTTTTTTATAAATATTTAAAATCTCATTTATTTTTCTAATATCCCATTTTTCATCTTGAGGTATGCTTCCCTGTATTATCGCTGATTTGAAAGTATATCCCTCTGCTGGCTCATTCAGTTTTTTAAATCCATAGGCTATACAAAAGATAAATACTAATAAAACCACAGTTGTGCTTAAAACCAAAGGAGTGTATGGTAAGAGAGGATGTTTCTGTCTTCGTTTTTTGAAAATTAAAAGATCAAAAACAGCAGAATTAAAGAGAACAACAAGATAGGAGACTCCATAAATTCCTGTTATTTCAGCAATTTGAGCAATAAGAAGAAACTTATATTGGGTATAACCAATAAGCGCCCAGGGAAAACCTGTAAAGATATAGCTTCTTAAAACTTCAAGGCAGACCCATATAAATGGAGCGTATAATGATGTAGGAAAATTATTTTGTAGTAGATTTTTATAGATGAGAGAAAACAAACAGGGATATATAGCAAGATATAGTGTCAATAAACCTACAATGAAAAAGCTCAAAAGTAATGGAACAGAGCCAAAATGATAAAGGGAGTGATATATCCAATACACATTCCCAAGAAAATAAAAAAAGCCAAAAATAAGGCTACCACTAAAAACTGTTTTGTAGTTAGGAGCATTATACAAAAATAAAAAAAATGGAGTTAGCGCAATCCAAGAAAAAAAGAATAAATCAAAGGGAGGAAAGCTAAGGATTAATAAAATTGCAGAGACAAAACATAAAAAATATTTTTTAATGAATAAAGAAATCTGATCTTTTATTTCATCTAGAAAATCTGGTAAAAGCATAAATTATGTTATCATAAATCTTTAAGTAAAATGTTAAAGTCTTTTGAATTGATTTTTAGGAAAAGCTATAATCTATTGTGGTTTTCTTACAGCAACAATAAATCCTGGTTTGACATTATACTCTGCCTTTACAATACCCACAGAGTTTTTATCAGTACAGAGTTGAACAATGACATTTCCTATGGGTTTTCCTTTATCTGTATAAATATTTAGTATATCTCCTGATTTAATATTATTTTTGCTACCAAGACCAAATAAAATCTCTGTAACAAGTTGTCCTCTTTTTACAAAAAATACTTCTGCCTGACCGTTTTGAAGCATAATAGCTTCAATTTTATTTGATAGCTTCAATATATAAAATGCTATGACTGCTATTAAAAGCCCTGAAAAAGCAAAAACTAACCAGGGAGATAATCCAGAGATTTTTTTAGTCAATGACATAGAAGCCCTTTTTAAGCTTTCTTTGCTATCATGTATTCTTATATAAAAAACAAAAGGAAACTTTTGACCTTCTTTTGTATTAACAACTACTTGATAATTACCTGGTTTTATATCAGAATCTACAGTTAAAACACCTCTCCACTCTGTTCCTCCAAGCCAAAAACCTGTATAAATTTCATTAAATGCAAGTTTTATCTTATCTGAAGTTGTAGTATATATTAGTTCATCAATTCCTCTTACTTTCTTTTCTAAAGGTGCATTAACATTAACAGATTGTCCTGGCATAAGATCTAATAAATTTGGCGGATGTAAGATTTTATTAACACATCCATCAAGAAAAGAGAATATAAATAAAATCATAAATAATATTGAGAGTTTGCCTATTAGCTCTCTTCTTTTTAAAATGTGAACTACAGATTTTGGCTTTTCTAAATTTCCTTCTATTTGTCTTTCGCTTTCAAAAAGCTTCTCATATAAAATCTTTTGTTCTTCTAACTGAAGGTCTAAAGTTCCCTTAGTAGGCTTAGGAAGAGTTAAAAGTCTCTTCACAACCACTCTACCAATAATAAAGGTAGGAATTACCAAGATTAAAAAATATGAAAGAAAAACTACTGTTACATTTTCTGGATTTTTACTTGCTTGATAAAGACTAAATACTAATTCCGCAAGAAGAATTGAATTAAAAACAATAAGAATAACTAAGTTCTTTTTATTCACTTATGATACTTCCTTTGATATTGTAAAGCCCCCCATATGGGGGGCTTTGTTTTATTTCTTGAAGATATCGGTTCTCGTGATATTCATGAACTTATGGGCTTTGCAAATTCCTGTTTGTGCATCGCACTCCTTAGGATGATAGTATATTCTTACCTCATCTCCTGCATCCCATGTTTTAGGTGGACGATCAATATGCTCCCGAGGAACTTCAATAGTTGAAAGAACCCTTAGTCTTGCAGAGTAAAGTGTTATTGTACTTTTTTCTTTATCAATTATTGGGAATTTTTTGTCTTTTACAAGAGGATCATCTCTTCTAACTCCCTCTTTCTTTTCTACGACCTTAATTGGAATTTTTAGAAAATTCTGAGTAGCATCATCAAATATAACAATCTCATTTTTCTCTAAATCAAGTTTAGCCCTTTTGCCTGCTCTTGGCTCAGGTCCTCTCATATATACCTGTTCAGGAAGCTTAAATTTTGCTGGAGGGAGAATAGAGTAGTCTGGCTTTTTAGCATCCTGCTTTGCATCAAGGATAACAGTTACAATCATCTTTTCTGGATCATAATCAATTGTTCTTCCTTGGACTACTGTGCCAAACTCCTTTGGATGAAATCCCACAAGTAGTATTATAGCTCCGATAAAGGTTACAGCAAAATATATGTAGAAGAACTTTTCTGTTGTTGTAGCATCTTTCCAAGTTATAGCCATATTACACCTCCTTATTATGTTTGAGCCTGTTTTTTAGCCTTAACTTCTGCTCTCATACCTGCAATCGCTTTATAAACTATGATACACATTATTACGAACACTCCACCAAGAATTGTTACTGTAGAGGCATGATCAAGCCATACAATATCATATAGCCTTGCAATTAACTTCTGAACTATTGAGAGAAAAGCTATAAAAACAGCACAAGCAAAAAGCACTCTTATTGCCATTCCCTTGAAGTATTTTGTTGCTACCGCTCCAAACTGTGCACCTATAGCAGCTCCAGCTAACATAACAATAACACCTATTAGCTCTGTTCTTCCTTTCCATGTGTAAGTAAATGTACCATAAAGACCTGAAATCATAACCTCAAAAAGATCTGTTCCAACAGCAACATGTGTAGGACAGCCTACTAAATAAATTAAAGCAGGCATTCTTATTAATCCTCCACCAATTCCAAGAACACCAGCTAGTAAACCTGTAGCGTATCCAACCATTACTGGTAACCAGAAAGATACCCTTATTTGTGCCTGTTTAAAATGGAAGATTGGAGGAATTTTAATCTTATGTAATGTCTTATACCACTCAACACCTGCCTCAAGCTTAGATACCTCACCTTTCATCATCTTTTTTCTTTTAAGCTTTCTAACATCTAAATAGACTGTCCAAGCAATAAAAGCAAGAACAAACAGATATATTATTCTTACGTAGAGGTCAACTTTACCGATTCTTTCAAAAAGCATAACAAGTTGCGCACCAGATTCAAATCCTAACACTGTTCCTACAATCATTGCAATACCTAATGGATAGTCAACATTTCCAAATCTTGCATGCCTCATCGTTGAAACAATAGATTTTCCTGCAATATGCGCAATATCTGTTCCGATAGCAAAAGCCATTGGGAATCCTAAAATATTAAGACCTGGTGTAATCATCCAAGCTCCACCCATTCCGTAGAAACCACCCAAGATTCCAACTCCTAATCCCAATATGACTAATCCCGGCCAAAAAATATCAACTCCTGAAATTGGCATATAAAGATATAACCATTCCATGCTCTAACCTCCTTTTTAGTGTTCTGCAAGCTCTCTTTTTGTAACATCAATACCTGTTAGCCTTATTGCCCAGTCACCTACCCATCCAAGAAATATTCCTAAAACCGGAACTATACAGCCTGTAAGAATTGTGAAAAGAAACATATTTTCATTGTAAAGATTAGCCCACCAAAGATTTAAACCCTTAACATCTTTTGTGTAGGCAACAACTACAAGCCATCCTACTTTCTCCTTCGCCATAGCAACAGCGGGTATTATCATAATGATTCCGACAATGGATGCCATTAAACTAATCAGCTTTTTCATACTTTAACCCCCTTTCTTAATTTATTTAACGATTAAAACACTACATGGCGCATAAGATACTACTTTTACTGCAGTGCTTCCTATTCCTCCACCTGGAAACTCACCTTTGCCTCTGTGCCCCATTATAATTAAATCAAATTTTTCTGCTTCTGCTTTCTTTAGTATGTTATTTGCAGGAACTGCTCCTCTTTCAATCACTGTCTTAACAGATATGCCCTTTTTGTTAAAGACTTCTTTTGCTTTTTCTAATGCTTTTTGAGCTTCCTCATCAAGCCTTTCTAAAATACTACCTGGAAACTCGTCTTCACCTAAGGAAAAACTATAGGAGACAGCCATCAGTGTTACTTCTGCTTTTTCTTTTTCTGCCATCTCAACTGCTTTGTTTACAGCTTTCATCGCATACTCTGAACCATCCGTTGGTACTAATATTTTCATAACCTCCTCCTTAAAAAGTTTTTAGGTCTTTTTAGTTTTTATAACTCTTTTCACCTCCTTTCTTCTCTACAAAAGTAATAATGCAATATCTGTGCCTAATAAAACTTCAGTAATAAAAACCTATAATGTATCCATCTTTTTAAAATTTTTTCTTTAAATTTTAAGTAATATGCAACAAAATGTTGCATATTTATAAAATATTGCTTGTTAATATTTTTCGAAGAGTTATTTTTAATAAATAGTTTTGATGGCTGATCTAATTGGTAAAGCAAATTAGACCCCACCCTCCCATCCCTTTAAAATTTTAAGTTTTTACTTGTTTTTCTCCATATTTATCAAATATTGCTTTTTCTTTAACTGTTGCAGCAATCTTATAAAGTAGTGTAAGCACAAAAAATCCAACAGACCAAACACCAATAGTAATCAATGTTTCAGGAATTGTTGGCCAGTATTCAAATACTTTATCAAATGGATTGGGAATAAAACCACCAACAACAAGGCTTATTCCTTTTTCAAGCCATAGGCATAGAAATGTAGCAGCAGCTCCTATTGCGAGAGTTACTTCCCATTTTCTTAAAGGAGGAGTTACCAAAATAATCACACCTATTGCTGCAAGAAGTATACATATACTCATTACAGGTACAAGTTTCGTATATCCTTCTAAACCTTTAAATAAATATATTATAGAGTACTGATGACTTGGGATTCCGCTATAGAAGGCTGTAAATACTTCAAATAGATAAAAACCTATGGTAACTAATAAGAAATAGGCTGAAGTTTTTGCAAGAGTCTGTATTGCCTCTTTCCCTGGATCAAAATTAGTAAATCTTCTTACAATCATACAAAGAATCACAAGTAGGGCAGGACCTGATGCAAAAGCTGAAGATAAAAATTTTGCAGCCATGATTGCAGTCATCCAATAATCCCTTCCTGGTAAGCCTTGATACAAAAAGGCAGTAACAATATGGATAGAGGGGGCCCAACAAATAGCTATATATAAAAATGGTTTAATCCATTTGGGAGGAGGAGCACCTTTTTTTTCAGCTGTGAGAATTACCCAGCCACAAAGGAGATTTAGAATCAAATATCCACTCAGAACAATCATATCATAAAACATTATAGAGTTTGGTGTAGGATGCAACAGGACATTTAAAACTCTCATTGGCTGTCCAAGATCAACAAAGATAAAAAGCATACACATCAAAACAGAAGCGATTGCAAGGAATTCACCTATAACTGCGATTCTTCCATATTTTTTATAGTTATGAAGATAATAAGGTAGCACCACAGTAACAGCAGAAGCAGCAACTCCAACAAGAAAAGTAAACTGACCAATATATAAACCCCATGATACATCTCTACTCATTCCGGTGATTCCTAAACCCACTTTTAATTGATATAAATAAGCTATAAAGCCAACTCCTATTAGAGCCATTAAAAATATTACCCAAGCCCAGTATCTTTGACTTCCTTTTAGCACAAGTTCAAGCATTTTTTATCCTCCTACAGTAAATAATATATGCTCGGTTTTGTTCCGAGTTTGGGTTTTCTTCTAATAGCAAAATTAGAGGCAAGGATCTTTCTTACCTCTGAATTAGGATCAGTTATGTCACCAAATACAATAGCACCCTTGGAAACCTCTACACAGGCTGGTGGAAGCCCTCTGTCTATTCTTTCATAGCAGAAAGTGCATTTCTCAACAACACCTTTCATTCTTAGTGGAAATTCTTTATTTTCTTCCTTTACATATTGTCTTGGATCTCTCCAGTTAAAGCTTCTTGCTCCATAGGGGCATCCAGCCATACAGAATCTACAACCAATACATCTATGCATATCCATCATTACAATTCCATCTTTTCTTTTGAAAGTTGCTTTTGTTGGACAAACTCTTACACATGGAGGATTTTCACAGTGATTGCATAATACTAAAACGTACTTATTTTTAATTTCCTCTGGCATATATTCATCCTTCATCTCCGGAAAGACATACTTAAATTTTTCTTTCCATATCCATTTTATCTCTTCCTTAGGATTCAATAGAGCAGGCACATTGTGTATACGATGACATATCTCTATGCAGTCATTCATTATTTTTTCATCAAGTTTCTTCAAATCTATAACCATTGCCCATCTTTTTGCCTGTAATGCCTCTGGTACCTTTTTATATCTTTCAACAAATGCCTCAATCTCTCTCTTACTTACTACTTCAAACATAGACCAGCCACCAACTCCTATAAAAGCACCTATACCTAATATTTTTAGAAACTGTCTTCTGTCAATTCTCATCGTCTTGCCTCCTTTTTGTCTTCCTTAGGTTCAAGATGACAATCCCAACAATAGGGTTTCACTGCTAAATAGTTATGACATTCGTCACAGAACTTTGATTTATTAGAATGACACTGCATACAGGTATTCTGAAGACTCATATTAAAGCTTTTACCCTCACTGTTTACATAGAGTGTTTTCCCCTCTCTTACAACAGCATCTCTCCAATCAATAAGCATTTTCATATGCTCTTTTCTCATAAACTCCTTAGACTCAACACATTTTCTTTCAGCTGAAGGAAGCTTCTGTATCTCAGGTGTGTCAATTTTCGGGTCCACTTTTATATAGTCTTTACCTATACTTAAAGTAAATGGCAAGGTAACAAAACCAACAAAAACAAGTAATCCAATAATTATCTTCCATCCATCGTACATCTTACTGTCCCTCCTTTCCAGGCAGTGGTTCCATCCTTAAATTCATTGTTCTTTCTTTCTCACCCTTCATTATTAAGGCATTTGCAACAAGCTCTGTAACTCCACAAACTCTTACTTGAGGAACCCAATACTCCATAAGTGGAGGAAGCTGAGCTCTGTCTATTGCACAAATACAAGCAAGCATATTTACACCAAATTTCTCATGAACATATCTTACAGCATTTGCTCTAGGGAAGCCTCCTCTCATTCTAAGCTCCATTATCTCACCAGCATTAAGTCCAGAACCTCCACCGCAACAGAATGTCTGCTCTCTTATAGTCTCATCTGGCATCTCGTAGAAGTGATTACATACGCTTTTGATTATATATCTTGGCTCTTCAAACATACCCATTCCTCTTGAAACATTACAAGAGTCATGGAATGTTACAATAAAATTATCGTTTCTGCTTTTGTCAAATTTAAGTACACCGTGTCTTATAAGATCTGCAGTAAATTCTGATATATGAACAATTTTTGTTGATTTTGCATGCTCAAACTTCGTTCCAGTTATTGGAGAAACTGGCTCTTCAAGGAAATCTATCGGACCAAACCATGTATCATGATACTGATGCCAAACCCTCCACATATGTCCACACTCTCCACCAAGTATCCATTTAACCTTGAGTCTCTTTGCCTCTTCATATATTTTTGAGTGTAGTCTTTTTGCCATCTCTAAGGATGTAAAATATCCAAAGTTTCCACCTTCAGAGGCATAAGTACTCCATGTATAATCAAGCCCTATTTCATGGAAAAGCATCAAAGTTCCCATAGCAACATAAACACCTGGAACTGCAAAAAGGTCTCCAGAGGGCTCTACCCATAGAATTTCTGCTCCTTTTTTATTAATTGGTGGATCGATTCTTATTCCTGTTATAGTCTCAATATCATCACAAAGAAACTCAAGAGTAGACTTCATAGTATGAGGCTCTATTCCAAGATGATTCCCTGTTCTGTAACAGTTTGCAACAGGACCTGATATCCAATCAGTGTTTAAACCTAAAAGATTCATAAGCTCTCTTCCCATTATTGTAATCTCGGCAGTATCAATCCCATAAGGACAGAAAAGAGAACAACGTCTACATTCAGTGCATTGATAAAAGTAGTACCAAAGCTCTTTAAGAACATCAAGCTCAAGATCCCTTGCTCCTCCAAATCTTCCAAATATTTTCCCACCACTGGTAA
Source organism: Thermodesulfovibrio sp. (assembly GCA_025057595.1). GTDB lineage: Bacteria > Nitrospirota > Thermodesulfovibrionia > Thermodesulfovibrionales > Thermodesulfovibrionaceae > Thermodesulfovibrio. The sequence continues at coordinate 45,149 of JANXBK010000008.1, read as the reverse complement.
AATATCTTCTGTAAACGGATCTTAAAAGCTCTGCTCTAAGGACAGGCATATTTTTGGGGTCTCCTGTGCCAAGGAAGAAATGACACTTATCTGCACATGCACCGCATCTCACACAGATGTCCATAAAAATATGAAATGTTCTAAATCTTTCAATTCTTTGTCGGATTCCTTCAATAACTATTCGTTTCCAGTCCTCAGGAAGTTTCCAATCCTCTTCTGTTGGGGACCAATCTCTGGCATTTGGAAAATCAACATAAGCGAGATTCTTTCCTTTTGCGCCATAACAGTAAAAACCAGGTTTAAACTCTGCTTTCAGATCCATCCACCATTTAGGTGGAGTCTTCTTTAGATTCACTGTTGAAATTAATTCTTCAGGCCTTGGTAGTCTCATAGTTTCACTCCTTTTCTACAGGTATTCCTGCTTTTTTCATTTTATCTCTAAATTCATCTTCATACTCTTCATAATGACGATGCTTGACAGGATACTCCCAAGGATTAACATGTCTTTTCATCCTATTGTTATTTGCAAGATTTCTTGTTGGAGACAGAAATACTCCAGCCATATGCATTAGCTTACTGAATGGAAAGTAAGCAAAAAGAACACTTATAAGGAAGAAATGAATATAAAAGAGAGAGCCAATTCCTTCAGGAACTGTAGGCTTAAGAAATGTAAGACTAAGTGTAAGCTCTTTTACCTTTGTCACATCAACTTTAAAGAAATATCTCATCAGTATGCCTGTTATAACTATCCCTAATATTAGAAAAAGAGGAAAGTAATCTGATGGTAAAGAAATATATCTTAATTTTGCATCAAATACTCTTCTTCCAAGAAGATAAAGAAGAGCACCAACTATAACAAGATTTGTAATATAAAAAAGAGGAGAGCCAAGAATATGAATTTGCAGAAAACTATCAATTGACTCAATTCCTGAGATTAACCAGGGAGTCTCAGGTGTAAAAAATCTCATATGCCTTAAAAATATGATTAAAAAGGAGTAATGAAATGCTATTGCCCCAAACCAAAGCCATTTACTTGAACCAATATAAAGTCTTCCTTTAAGAAACTCAGCTTTTGTGTTTCTGAAAAGACTTCTGAATGTAAAAACCTCAAAGAACATTCTTAATGCAACTCCCCACCCTGTTGAGGGATTATCAATTTTGTTTTGTTTAAACCAAAGTGAAGAGTAGTGTTGTCCAGCAGTTGTAGGAATTCTGTAAGGCACTGGGGAACGTCCCCATTTAATGACTTTGTAAATGAAACCCACTACAAAAATCACAAAAGCAGTATAGGGAAATACCACACCAAAAATACTTTCTAATCCTAGAATACCTGTTCCAACATAAGCCAAAAATATTAAACCTAAAACTACTAATAAAGCTCTAACTATTCCCATCTCCTTACCCCTCTTTGAAATTTTTTATTTATTTTTCTAATATTGAGTCATCAATCTCTGATATAATGTTATACTTCTTCAAAATCCACCATGTTCTATCTCTTAGTTCCCTTGCCTTCATATCATAAATTTTCTCTCTGTACTTCATAAAAATATCAAAGGCTAACAAAGCCAATGAGTCTATTCTTGATAGCAGATCCATTAATTCATTATATTTTGCCTCTTTGTAAATTAAGCTATAGATAGCTTCCTTAATTAGAAATATAAATCCTACTGCCTCTGAAGGAATAAAATCCTGCACAGCTCTTACTCTTATAATTTCCTCAAGGGGAGGAATAAAATTTTCTAAAGACTCCTGAGCAATTATTTTATCAATGATCCTTTCAATACCATGATAAAGGGTGTATCCAACAGGATTTGTAAACTGTCTTTTCCTCTCTCTTAGAAATATACGGGATTGCTCTGGGTAGGTTGAAATCGTTAGATCGAAACATTTATCAATTATACTATTTCTCTTTTTTGAAAGGAGGTCATAAATTTCCAATTTTTTCTCCCTTTTGTATTTTTATTAATGTTTTGACCCCTTTCAAAAAAATAAAGGGGCAGAATATTCTGCCCCTTGTATAGATTATACGCATCCTGTTGGTTTTGGAAGACCTGCGTATCTACACGCCTGTTTTGCTGGACCGTCTGGAAAGAGACTATAAAGATATTTTGTATTTCCTTTATCAGGCCCAAACATTTTAGCCATCTCTTTAACCAGAATCTTAATCATAGGAGCAATTTGATATTTCGCATAATAGTCTCTTAAAAAGTTAATAACCTCCCAATGTAATTCAGTAAGAGTTATTCCATCCTTTGCTGCCATAAATTCTGCAAGCTCAGGTGACCAATCATCAAGATTCTGAATATAACCATCTTCATCAACCTCAATTTGTTTGCCCTTAAACTCAATATAAGGCATTTTTTCTCCCTCCTTTTTTGTTTTTGTTAAATTTTAATTAACAAATTTAGCTCAGAGTAAATCCACTTTATAGTAAAGCATTATTTTAAGTCAAATAAATTTAGCTTATAAAATTATAAAAATTTTTCAGCTTTTACAGCTTCCATCTGCAATAATCTACCATTTTTATAAACTAACAGATTCAATTTTCTTATATTTTCAGGTATTTCACAGCCAACCCTTTCTGCTAATATACCTACTAATGCTTTTATCTGATCCTCTTCATTTTTCAGCAAAGAATTTAACTCTTCACAATCAAAATTAATATATTCCGAAAGTTTCACTTTCTTTGAAAGTTTTATAACTCCTCTAAGTACACTTTCTAAAAAGCTTTTTTCTTCTCTTTGAGACCAAAGAATCGGTATAATGTCCTTAAAAAGCTCTGGTTCTGCATAAATTATCTCTGCAATAAGCTCCGCTGCTCTCCATCCAACTCCTCCTGATTCTTCACTCATAGACCAAAGCAACTTTCTTATTGTATTTCTTAAATCTTCTAAGTAGTCTGCCTTAACATATTCTTCTGCTACATGTCCCATTGTTTCAATAGCCTTCCAAGAAAGAATATCCTCTTTGTCATAGGAAAAAGAGATAATCCATCCAACAACATTTTTATTGTCTTTGCATATCTCCCTAATTATCTCAAACTGCCTTTCTTTAACCATCTCTAAAAACTCTTTTTTGTTAACTTTTCTTATTAGAGTTTTCTTCTTTCCATCTTCTTTATTTAAAGAATACCTTAAAAAGATTAGTTTTCCACTGAAAAGTAGACCTTTTCCATAAAGATATTGATGAGTTTTCCAATCATAATCATGCTCCTTCATCTGGACATTTACTCCTAAATCTATATCTTCTATTCCTTCTGGAGAAAGTAACAGCATAGCCTCCAGTAAAGTCTCACCTTGGCTGTGTCCTGTAGGATCACATACATATATTGCGCCACATTCACATCTTCCATAAATTACTTCGCCTATTTCAGTAATTCTATTTTCTGGTGGAAGAATCAATCTTCCACAAAAAAGGCATGTTGTTGCTTGCTTTCTCATTTTTTAACTCCCTGTATTGTTTTGCCTTTTTAAAAATACCTCTTAACCAATCTCTACAACCAAGTGCATGAATATGAATATATGTAGCCAAAGTATTGTTAAAGATGATGCCGTCCCTGCCTTCTAATATTCCCTCTCCTCTTTTGAGTTTAAAACCTGTTTTAATACCATCTTTGTAGTCAACTACTTTTGAGTAGTGAAACTCATGACCTCTTACTTCAACTCCTTCTTCAAAAAAAGGATTTCCCTTTTCTGCTTGAGCTAATACATATCCGTGTGCTTGAGGCTTTTTAAACATCTTCACTTTTAAGGGAAATAAACCCACCATCGGATATGAGCCTTCCTCACTAATAATGCTTTCACAAAGATACATCAATCCGCCACATTCGGCATAAATTGGTAATCCCATATGAGCTTTTTGCTTTATGTCTTCCATTAATGAAGTGTTTTTGATTAGATAGTTTAAATTCGTCTCAGGAAATCCCCCTCCGATATATAAAACATCAACTTCTGGAAGAGTCTTATCCTCAAGAGAGTTAATTAGAATAACCTTTGCTCCATACTTTCTTATTTCTTCAAGATTTTCCTCATAGTAAAACTGAAATACTCTGTCTCTTATTACACCTACTTTAAACTCTTCTGTAGCAAAACTCTCATGCTCTTTAAGGTTTATCTCTGGTAAAGGAGGAGCCTCTATAGCAATACTTAAAATTTTTTCATAATCTAAGTAATCAGATACTTTTTTGATGAAATTTATTGTTTCTTCTGTCATTTCATGCTCTTGATAGGGAAGTAGCCCCATGTGTCTTTCGGGCATTTTTGTATGAGAAAACCTTGGAATTGCTCCAACAACCTCTATACTGCAGTACTGTTTAATCGAGTCTTTAATAATTCCTTCATGTCTTGTGTTTGCAATTTGATTTAGAACAACTCCCTTTATCTGGACATGACTGTCAAATGAGACAAATCCATTAATCACTGCTGCAATTGAGCGTGTAGTCTTTGTGCAGTCAACAACGAGAATCACAGGACATAAAAGCAGTTTTGCAAGCTCTGCACTACTTACAGAACCTTTAGCATCAAATCCATCAAAAAGCGCTCTGTTACCCTCTATGATTGCTATGGAGTTTTGAGCTCTAACTTTAAAAGATTCTATTATAGCTGTGGAAGACATCATAAAGCTGTCAAGATTATAACAAGGTCGCTCTGCAAAGAAAGATAGCCAGCCACTGTCAATATAGTCTGGTCCTTTTTTAAAAGGTGTTATTCTGTAGCCTCTTTCTTTTAGAATTGAGATTATCGCAAGTGTTACTGTAGTTTTTCCTACTCCGCCTTTAACTCCAGATACTAAAACTCTTGGATACATTTGACAAAAGCTCCTACCCTAAAGTATCATGAAAATCTATGTATTTTCAAGAAATTATTTTTACATTAAATAGATATTGGGCTCAGAAAGGCTGTGTAATACTACAGCCTTATGATTTAGAAGTTGGAGCAGGCACATTTCACACAGCAACTTTTTTCAAAGTATTAGGAAAAGAGCCTTGGAAGACAGCTTATGTACAACCTTGTAGAAGACCTACCGATGGTAGATATGGACAAAATCCTAACAGACTTTCCTACTACTATCAATATCAAGTAATTCTTAAACCTTCTCCAGATGATGCCCAAAAGCTTTACTTAGACAGTTTAGTAGCATTAGGAATAGATCTAAAGCGTCATGATATTAGATTTGTAGAAGACGATTGGGAATCTCCCACCTTAGGTGCTTGGGGAGTTGGATGGGAAGTTTGGCTTGACGGAATGGAAATAACACAGTTTACTTACTTTCAACAAGTTGGTGGTTTTGATTTAAATCCTGTATCGGTTGAGATAACCTATGGACTTGAAAGAATTGCTATGTATTTGCAAGAAGTTGAAAGTGTATTTGATATCAAATGGAATGAAAATCTTAGTTATGGTGATATACATAGAGAAAGCGAGATAGAGCTGTCTTATTTTAACTTTGAGCATTCTGAGCCTTCGGTAATTAAAAAACATTTTGATGATTTTGAAAGAGAGGCTCAAAGAATGCTAACTGTAGGATTGATTTTACCAGCCTATGAGTTTTGTTTAAAATGTTCTCATATGTTTAATCTTCTTGATGCGAAGGGTATACTTTCAGTGGCTGAAAGAACAAACTATATAGCAAGGGTAAGAACACTTGCAAAAGCCTGTGCAGAAGCCTATCTGAAAAAGAGAGGAGAAGATGTCAGTTAATTTTCTATTTGAAATCGGCACTGAAGAAATACCAGCAAGATTTATTCCATTAGGGATTAAACAACTAAAAGAAAACTTTGAGAAAATACTTAATGAATATAAGATAGATTTTAAAAATTTAAAAACTTACGCTACACCAAGAAGGCTTGCAATAAGCTGTTGGCTTTCGCCAAAACAGACATCAACAGAAAAACTAATCTGGGGACCTCCAGCACATATTGCCTTTGATGAGACAGGGAATCCAAAGCAGGCAGCAATAGCTTTTGCCCAAGCAAACCTAATTAATATAAAGGATTTACAAATAAGACAAAAAGGTAAAGGATACTATGTATGTGCTTTGATTAGAGAAGAAGGATTAGCTACCGAGAATATACTTCCAGAAATTTTAAATAAACTCTTTTTTTCTTTAAACTTTCCAAAAATGATGAGATGGGGAAGTGGAGCAATAAAGTTTGTAAGACCTATTCGTTGGCTTACTGTTTTGTATGAAGGAAAAGTGATTCAGTTTGAATTAAATGGAGTAAAAAGTGACTGCAAAACTCAAGGACATAGATTTCTTGTAGAAGAAACACTAAATATTAAAACAGCGGATGAATACGAAAAAATCTTAGAGAAGGCTTTTGTTATTCCAGATCCAGAAAAAAGAAGGCAGCTTATAGTTAATCAAATAAAAAATTTAGCAAATATGATAGAGGGAGAAGCTTTATTAGATGAAGATTTAGTTGAAGAGGTTGTCTATCTTGTTGAGCATCCTGTGATGGTTTTATGTAGCTACCCAGAAAAGTATATTTCCTTACCAGAAGAGTTATTGATTACAGTTATGAAAGACCATCAGAGATACTTCGCAGTTAAAGATAAAGATGGTAAACTTAAAAATTACTTTATAGCTATAGGTGATACTGTTGTTGAAAATTCAGAGCAGATCAGAAAAGGAGCAGAGCGAGTTATTAAGGCAAGATTTGAGGATGCAAAATTTTATTATGAAGAAGATTTAAAAAAAGGTATTGAAAAGCTTTTAGAGGAAACAAAGGGAATAATATATCACGAAAAGATAGGAACTCTGTATGATAAGGCAGCAAGAATAGAAAAAATAATAATAAATTTAGGTAAAAAGCTTTTACCTGACAAATTAGAAACCCTTAAAGTAGCAGCTAAATATTGTAAAGCAGATATAGCAAGCGGTGTTGTAAAAGAGTTTCCAGAGCTTCAAGGAGTAATGGGAGGATATTATTGTAAAGTGAAAGGATGGCCTGAAGAGGTTGTTTTAGCTATAAAAGAGCATTATCTTCCTAAAGGGCTATCTGATGAGATTCCCTCTACAGATATAGGATGTTTACTAAGTATCGCTGACAGACTTGATCATCTATCATCTTTTTTCTTTCTTGGACATATACCCTCTGGAACTGAAGATCCTTTTGGATTAAGAAGAAGTGGAAACGGAATAGTAATAATATCTCTAAAAAAGAGATATGATGTAAGCATAAGAGAGCTTTCAGAGAGCATAGAAGATTTTGAAAAAGAGGAAATAAAGGAAGAAATTGAAAGATTTTTAGGTCAGAGAGTAGAAAGTTACTTAGAATTGAAAGGTTATGAAGTCAATCTTATAAAAACTATTAATGATTTAATTACTAAGATTCCTGTATGGGAAACAGAAGAAAGACTTCAAGCAGTGCAGAGTTTCATGAAAGAAGAGATCTTTCAATCTTTTTATTTTTCAGTAAAAAGAGTTTCAAATATAATTCGGGAATTTAAAGATATAGATCTTATACCAGAAAGTTTTATTGCAGAGGAGGAGAAACGGCTTTATGAAAAAATACTTTCAATAAAGGAAGATTTAGACAACTGTATAATAAAGAAGAAGTTCACAGAAGCCTTATATTTGCTGTCCTCTCTTAATCCCTTCATAACCGATTTTTTTGATAATGTACTTGTTATGGATAAAGATGAAAAATTGAGAAATAATAGAATTGCCTTGCTTCAAAGAGTTCATAAAATTCTTACCACAGTAACTGATCTTTCAAAACTTTACTGATTTTGATGTATTATAAAATATTATGGCAAACCTTATAAAAACCGCATTTGGAGGTTAAGATGTTTAAACTTTTTTTTATTTTTCTTTTTTTTCTCTCTCTTGTCAGCTGTGCTGAAAGAAAGATTTATATACCTGAACAAGCAGTAAAAGAGAAACCTCAATTAATTGAAGAAAAACCTAAGGAAGAGATAGCTAAAGAAACTAAAAGGGAAGAGGTCGTATTTATTCCACCTTCTGAAATAATTAAAAAACTCCAACAAGAAGTCAAGGATATTCACTTTGATTTTGATAAATATGATATAAAACAAGAAGATATTCCAACACTTAAAAAAGTTGCTTCTGTCTTACATAAGTATCCCAATCTTAAACTTTTAATTGAGGGTCACTGTGATGAAAGAGGAACAAACGAGTACAACTTCGTCCTAGGACAAAAGAGAGCAAATTCGGCTAAACAGTTTTTGATAAGTTTAGGTGTTTCCTCATCAAGAATAGAAATAATAAGTTATGGGGAGGAAAAGCCTTTATGTACAGAGCAAAACGAAAGCTGTTGGCAGAAAAACAGAAGAGCACACTTTATATTTATAATAGAGGAGGGAAAATGAAGAAAAAAATCAAAATATTTTTAATACTTTTAGCATTACTTATTTCAGGTTGTGTTACTACAGGTGAAGTAGACCAGATGAAAGCAGATATTGCAAGACTTTATATTGAGAATACCGAATTAAGAAAGGAAATTTCAGAGTTAAAAAGTAGACTCGATAGAATGTCTTCAGATTTAGTTACCGCAGTAGCTTTAAAAGAGGGACAACTCACACTTATTGCTCAAACACAAGATTATATTAAGGATTTACAACTTCTTAAAGGAAGATTTGAAGAAAACTCCTACACAAATGAAAAAAGATTCAAGGAGTTAAATGAAAAGCTTATGGAGCTTGAAAAAAGATTTGCCACTTTAAGTACCCCATCAGAAAAGCCTACTTTCTCGTTAGATACAGCTATGATTCAACAGAAAAAGAAAAGCCCTAAGGAGCTTTATGACTCTGCTCATATAGATTTAAAAAATAAAGAATATACATCTGCAAGAGAAAAACTTCAGGAGATTATAAAAAATTACCCAGATTTTGAACTTCTTCCAAATGTTTACTTTTGGATTGCTGAAACTTACTACAGCGATAAAAAATATGAAGATGCAATTTTAGGATATGAAGAGTTTTTAAGAAAATATCCAAAACATGAAAAAGCTCCAACTGCACTTCTTAAGGAAGGTATGGCCTTCTTAGAGTTAAAAGATAGAAAAACTGCTAAAGTGGTATTTGAGAGAGTTATTGAAAGATACCCAAAATCAAAGGAGGCAGAGGTCGCCCAAAAGAAAATTGCAGAAATTTTAAAGAATAATAAATCCACATCTACAAAAACTAAAAGAAGATGATAGACAGATATAACCGTCAGATAAATTATCTAAGAGTCTCGGTAACAGATAGATGTAATCTTCGGTGTATTTACTGTATGCCTAAAAGTACTAAAAAATTTCTTCCCCAGAAGGAAATATTAAGTTACGAGGAAATACTAAGAATAATTAGTTTAGCAACGAAAATAGGAATTAATAAAATAAGAATAACTGGAGGAGAGCCTTTAATTAGAAAAGATGTAGTTAGCTTTATTGAGAGAGCCTCTAAAATTAGAGAAATAAAAGATATAGGCCTTACAACAAATGGGGTACTTCTTAAAAAATATGCTAAAGATTTAAAGTCCGCAGGTTTAAAAAGACTCAATATAAGCCTTGACTCCTTAAACAGAGATAAATACGAAACTATCACAGGAGTAGACGCTTTAAAAGAAGTGTTAGAAGGAATAAAAGAAGCAGAAAGATTAGGATTTGATCCAATAAAGATAAACATTGTTGTAATGAAGGGAATTAATGATGATGAAATAGTTGATTTTGTTAAATGGAGTAAAAAAGTGCCTTATCAGATAAGATTTATAGAGTTTATGCCAATAGGAGAAAACTCTAAATGGAGTAGAGATTTATTCATGAGTAGAGAGGAGATAAAGAAAAAAATAGAAAGGATAAGTAAGCTTACATCCGTTAAAATTGATAAATCTGGGCCAGCAGAATACTTCACTGTGGAAAACTCAAAGGGTTTAATCGGATTTATAACTCCTCTTACAACTCATATATGTCAAAGATGCAATAGATTAAGACTTACTGCAGATGGTAAACTAAGACCCTGCCTTTTTTCTGATAGAGAGATAGATTTAAAATCACTAATAAGAGCTGGCGCTAACGATAGTTTAATAAGAGAAATGTTAGTTAATGCAGTATATTTAAAACCTTCAGGAATCTCTCAAAATGCCCATCCTCTTAAAGCGATGTCAATGATTGGAGGCTGATATTTTTGAAAATCCCTGTATCAGTTGCAATAATTACAAAGAATGAAGAAAAAAATATTGAAAAACTACTTGAATCAGTAAGAGATTTTCAAGAGATAGTGGTAGTAGACTCCTTTAGTACTGACAATACTGTGGAGATATGTAAAAAATACACTAACAAAGTATATCAAAAAGATTGGGAAGGTTTCGCCAGACAAAAACAGTTTGCAATTGAAAAAACAACACTTAATTGGATATTAGTAGTTGATGCAGATGAAAGAGTTACAGAAGAGTTAAAGAAGGAGATATTTGAAAAAATAAGCAATGAAAATTTTGATGGATACTATATCCCAAGAAAAAACTTTTTTCTTGGAAAATGGATTAAATATAGTGGTTGGTGGCCTGATTATACCTTAAGACTTTTTAGAAGACAAAAAGGCAGACTACAAATGCGTCAAGTACATGAGAAAATTATTGTTGAGGGAAAGGTAGGGTATCTAAAAAACTCTCTTCTGCATTATACTTACAGCAGCGTTAGTGAGTTTATAACTAAAATGCAAAACTACTCTACTTTGTCAGCAGAAGAAATTATTAAAAGTAACTCTAAAAATTATAAAATAGTTTTAAAAATGATTTTTTCTCCTATTTTTACTTTTATTAAAATGTTTATTCTTAGATTTGGTTTTCTTGACGGAACAAAAGGTTTTCTTCTGGCAGTTTTATACAGTTATTACACTTTTCTTAAATATGCAAAAGCTTGGGAAAGATTATGCAGATAGAGAAAGTTTTTAAAATAAAGTTTAAGAAAAGCTGGATAGACGATTTAGCTGTATTCTGGCGCCTCATTAAAGTGCATAGAGTAAAACTTTTTTTAGCTTTTCTTTGTGGTCTTCTTATCTCTGGAACGAATGGTTTAATTGCTTGGTCAGTAAAACCTGCTATGGATCAAATTTTTATTAAGAGATCCTCTGAATATCTCTATATTATACCTGTAGCTATTGTTTTTCTCTTTTGTCTAAGAGGTATCTTTACTTTTCTAAATAACTATCTTATGAATTCAATAGGTGCCAAAATTGTAAAAAATCTAAGAGATGCTTTATATGAAAAACTTCTTAAACTTCCTTTTTCCTTTTTCTGCAAAGACTCCTCTGGCAATGTTATATCAAAGCTACTTAATGATGTAGAAATTTTAAGAAGTACAGTTTCCCATACTATCAAAGATTTTATTGTAGAAGGACTAACAGTAGTTGCTTTGGCCACAGTTGCTTTCTATAGAAAATGGGATTTGGCTTTACTTGCTATTGTAGTAATTCCATTGATGGTCTATACAATAACAAAGCTTGGTAAAAGAATGAAAGAAATTGGGATGAAAACAAGACTAAAAATAGCAAAAGTAACAACTCTACTTCATGAAACTTTACATGGAATAAAAATAATTAAAGTATTCACAATGGAAAAAAATATGACAAATAGATACAGAAAAGCTTTACAGGAACATTACAGAAATATAATGAGAGAAGTAAGAACAGAGGAGTTTACGAATTTTTTAATAGAGGCAATTGCGGGTGTTGGAGTAGCGGTAATTGTTTTTTATGGTGGTTGGCTTGTGGTAGAAAACAAAATTTCTTCTGGAGATTTTTTCTCCTTTGCAGCCTCTGTTATTCTTATGTACACACCTTTGAAGAGACTTAGTCGTATTAATGCTTCCTTTCAGAGGGGAAGAAATGTGGTAGAAAGACTAAGGGATATAATTTTTGTTAGTGAAGAGAAAACTGGTGGATTAGAAAAAGAGATTCAAGGATATATTGCCTTCAAAAATGTCTCTTTCAAATATCCTCTTTCTAAAGATTATGCATTAAGAGAAGTTAATTTTGATGTAAAACCTGGTCAGACAGTTGCGATTGTAGGACCATCTGGAGCGGGTAAAAGTACGATTGTTGATCTTATAGCAGGTTTTTGGACTCCAACTGAAGGAGAAATTTTAATTGATGGAATAAACATAAAGGAATATTCTCTTAAATCTCTCCGTTCACAAATTGCGGTTGTTACACAAGATATAATTCTATTTAATGACTCTGTGGAGAATAATATTAAGTTGGGGAATCTTTTTTCTTCAAAGAGAGAAGTTGAAGAAGCTGCTAAAATCGCTGATGCACATGATTTTATAATGAATCTTCCTCAAGGTTATGGCTCAATAGTGGGAGAAAAAGGAGTTTTACTTTCAGGAGGGCAAAAACAAAGAATTACTATAGCAAGAGCAATACTAAGACAACCAAAAATTTTAATCTTTGATGAAGCCACAGCTTCCTTAGATACAGAATCTGAAGAAAAAATTCAGAAGGCTCTTGAGAGAATATCAAAAGATAAAACCACTTTAATTATAGCTCATAGACTTTCAACTATAAAAAGAGCAGACAAGATTATAGTCATGGATAAAGGAAGTGTGATAGAAGAAGGAAGTCATGAAGAACTTTTAGCTAAGAGAGGACTTTACAGTGAGCTTTGGCAGATGCAATTCAATGAGGCAACATTCTCTTAAACCTTCTATGAAACCAATAATACTGAGTTGGATAGAGTTTTATTAGATTTTCAAGAGTTAAGTTATATTTCTCAATTAATTCAATAATTTTTTCCTCTGTTTTTTTATCGTCATTTACTTTCATCTCGGGATAAATAATTATTTTATGGATATCATTATCTCTTACAATAAATGCTGGAATTAAAGGCGAGCCCTTTCTTTGAGCAATTACAAAGGCTCCCTTTTGACATTGAACTAATTTTCCAAAAAATTTTGCATAAACTCCCTTTCTTGCCTGATCAGCTAATAAAAATACTATCATATTTTTGTTAAGAGCCTTAATTATCTCCTTTGTTATATCCTCATCAGACTTAAATGCCAAAGGATAAATATTGAAGGAGCTAATTAAATTATGCAAAAAACCTTCTGATAAATATTTTCCTTCTTTGTATAATACAGCTACTGGATATCCTTTCTCTGCAAGCCATGCTATCAGCAGAGGGAAATTACCTAAGTGAGCACTTAATGCAATAACACCTTTTCCTTTTTTTAGAGCATTTTCAAGATACTCTAATCCTTTAGCTTCAGCCCATCGGTGGAGTTCAACTCTTCTTTTTACTGCAAAAGCTACTTCCAGAGCAGTTAATATAGATTGTTGAATAAATCTTTTAAGTATGTCTTTTATTTGATTTTTGTCATATTTACTAAAGGCGATTTTGAGATTACTATAAGCAACTTTTTTTCGGGGAAAGGGAAGAATATAGAAGATAAAACTGAGTAGTTTTGAGGCTACTGGAAGCTGCTGTTTTTTTAAGATACCACCAAAAAATAAAAAAATTTTTATGGCAATTCTGAAAAAAAGATATTTTATCAGCTTTTTCATGAGTACCAAAAAATAATTATAAACTAGTAGTTGACAAAAATATCAAAAAGTTTAAAGTTTCTTAAACTTAAGTATTGGGCATGTAAAATTAGCAAATAACCCTTCGCATTCAGAGAGTATAGCTTTTCAGGTTGAAGTTTTGTAATATTTTCAATATTTGCTATAAGCATATTTCGAAACTGCATTTTTCCAGCTTTTGTATCAACTTCAAGATTTAAAAGTTTAAGACAGCCTTTCTCTAAAAGCTCTTTGCTACACTCCAGAGCATCGTTAAAATCTCTTGCTAACTCTATAAGATTTAATTTAATCTTAGAGAAAAATTCTGTCTCTCTTCCCTCATCATCAAAAATTCTTACTCCTTCAGAGATGATATAGCTTTCATCGTATATTATTGAATACTCTCCATTTTTCTTAAGCACTCCAAATGGATAGTGTTTGCATACATTTGGTATAACCTCAACTTTCCAACTTCCGTCATCATTAAGAAATAAATTTCTACCATTTATTCCGATCACTGCAAAGGGAAACACCACATTTTCTTGAACTCCAAACATAACAGGATAATACATTGTAGCAGACAGTATTTCTGAGTAAGTAAGGGGAACTATTTCAACATCTTTCATAAATAAGTAGTTTTCAGGCATCTTAGTAATCAAATGCTTATGAGTTAAACTATCAAGTTCTATAGCTTTCTTGAAAGCTCTAATTATTGCTTTCATAAAAATCCTCCAATATAATTTGATAAATTTTAACATTTCTAAATAAAATACTTAAAATACTTAAAAATGAAAAAAACGATTGAAATACCAATAAAAGGAATGACTTGTGCAGGCTGTGCAGCAGCTGTTCAAAGAGCTTTAAGTAGAGTAGATGGAGTTGTGGAGGCTTCAGTTAATCTGCTTACAGGTATAGCAACAGTTGAAGCAGAAGAGAATATTAATATCCAGAGAGTTATAAGTATAGTTCGTGCTACAGGATATGATATAGGAATAAAAGAACTTTATCTTCAAATCCCAGATCTTGATCCAGAGATTGCAAAACTACTTCAGGAGATATTGAATCCAGAAAATTATAAAGAAACTCAGGGAGTTATTGAAGTAAAGACGGATATCATAAACAAGAATGTTATTGTTTCTTATATTCCTACGATAATTGATGAAGAAAAAATTCTCTCAATACTCAAAAAAGGTGGGATAAAAAGTCAAAAACAAACTGATACATTTGTAGAGGAAGAGAAAAAAAAAGAGTTTAAAAAACTAAAAAGAGATCTGACTATTAGCCTTCTTTTAACTTTACCTGTCTTTGTTGGAAGCATGTTTTATATTCCCTTTTTAAGTGAAGGATATACTCAACTTCTATTTGCTACACCTGTTCAGTTTATTATAGGAGCAAGATTTCACAAACTTGCTTTTGTTGCCCTAAGACACGGCACAGCAAATATGAATAGCCTTATAAGTCTTGGAACAAATGCAGCTTATTTTTATAGTTTTATGATGCTTTTATTTGGTCCTGAGGAAAGACATTTTTATTTTGAAACCTCAACGGTAATAATCACTTTAATACTTTTTGGTAGAACTCTTGAAGAGAAAGCAAAAGCTAAAACTTCAGAAGCAATATATAAATTAGTTCAGATGCAACCGAAGCGAGCAGTTGTGGTAAGAGATGGAAAAGAGCAAGAAATAAACATCGATGAAGTTTTACCTGGAGATATTGTGGTGGTAAAACAATCAGAGAAAATTCCTGTTGATGGATTAATTGTAGAAGGCTCAGCAAGCATTGATGAATCTATGATAACTGGGGAGTCGGTCCCTGTTGATAAATCTGTGGGTGAAAAAGTAGTTGGAGGCACAATCTTGCTTAGCGGCATTCTAAAGGTTGAAGCAAAGGCGGTAGGTAAAGAGGCTTTTTTAGGTCAGATAATAAAACTTATACAGGATGCTCAAACAAGAAAACCACCTGTTCAAAGACTTGCAGATAAAATTTCAGCCATATTTGTTCCTGCTGTATTAGCAGTAGCAGTTTTAACTTTTATTTTATGGATACTCTTTAAGGGTGAATTTTCTATAGCTTTAAGCAATAGCATAGCAGTCTTAATAATTGCCTGTCCATGCGCACTTGGACTTGCTACACCAACAGCAATCATGGTTGCTACAGGTAGAGCTGCAAAAGAGGGAATTCTTATAAGAAATATAGAAAAGCTTGAAGAACTTGGTAGGATAGAAATTTTATTTTCAGATAAAACAGGCACTCTGACAGAGGGGAAACCAGAAGTAAAAAACACTCAATACTTTAAGATGGATAAAAGTGAAATATTAAAACTCGTTGCAACAGCTGAAAAATACTCGGAACATCCTCTTGCAAAAGCTATACTAAAGTACTGCATGAAAGAAGAAATAAACTCTAATGAGCCTGAGGAATTTGAAATAACTGCTGGTGGAGGGGTTTTAGCTTGGGTTTATGATTCAAAGGGAGTTAAAAGAAAAATTTTAGTAGGAAGCAGTAAATTTATGCAGAAGAAAAATATAGCTTTGCCTGAGACTCTCTCTTCAAAACCTTCAACAACAGTTTATGCTGCTGTTGATGAAGAAATAAAAGCAGTGTTTTTTATAGCTGATCCTGTAAGAGAGGAGTCTTATGAAGTAATAAAAGAGTTGCAGAAAATGGGAATAGAGGTAATCCTAATTACAGGAGACAGTGAGAGTGTAGCAAAGGCAGTAGCAGAGGAGTTAGGAATTAAGAGAGTTTTTGCTGGAGTGCTTCCAGATGAAAAAGCAAAAATTATAAGAAAATTTAGAGTTGTAGAAAGAAAAAATGTTGCTATGATTGGCGATGGTATAAATGATGCACCAGCTCTTTCAGAAGCAACAGTAGGTATTGCGATGGGAAGCGGAACAGACATAGCGATTCACACAGCAGATATAACACTCATGAAAGGAGGACTTAAAGGAGTACCAGCTCTTATTAAGTTAAGCAAAATTACTGTTAGAATAATAAAAGAAAATCTTTTTTGGGCTTTTATTTACAACATAATTGGAATACCTATTGCTGCTGGAGTATTATATCTTTTTGGTGGTCCTCTTCTTAATCCTATGATTGCCTCATTAGCTATGTCCTTAAGTTCAGTATCAGTTGTAAGCAATTCTTTAAGATTAAAAACAAAAGAAATTTAAGTCTTAGATTTGACAAAAACTTAAGTATTATATTAGTTTAAAATTATATTTGGGCGGATAGCTCAGATGGGAGAGCGCAGCCCTTACAAGGCTGAGGTCACAGGTTCAAGTCCTGTTCCGCCCATTACTGGGGTGGTAGTTCAGCACGGTCAGAACGCTTGCCTGTCACGCAAGAGGCCGCGGGTTCAAGTCCCGTCCACCCCGTAAGTACTTTCAGATCAATAAATCAGCCAAAAAATATCTCAAATGAATACAAATAAATGTAAAATGATAATTCAAGGTTTCAGGCAAGGAAGTTGTTTGACTTTTTATAAACCAGATAAACTGCACATTGACGGTTATCTAAAAGATACTGCATGCCAGGTCACTTTAAAATGGGAGGAAAATACACCCTATAGATTAATAAAATCAATTCAACTTTCTCGTCCAGAGGATTATTTATCAGTTTATCAATCGGGTTGCAATTTTTCCTGTTTAAAATGTCATTCGTGGGAGTTCAGCCAGTACAAAAGTGGCAAATGGGTCTCACCATATGAAATCTCTTTAGTTGCAAAGGAGTATGCTAAATTAGTAACAGTTGTTGAACCAAAAAATAGAGCAACTTCCTATCATGCTCAAGACCTATGCAAACATTGTGGATACTGTGTTAAGTTTGGGGAAAGATCAGAAATATGTCCAAATAGATTAAAACCTGAACAAATTTTAATTTCCTCTCAAGGTTATGGACCAGCGAGAAATATTATAGCTTTTACTGGAGGAGACTTAGCATGTAATCCTGAGTGGTATTGCTTAGCTGCTGAAAAAATAAAAGAGTTAAATTTATGTCTTTGGGTTTTATTTGAAACTAACGGATATGGATTAACATTAAAAAATCTGGATTTATTTAAAAAATCTGGAATTGATGCTTTTTGGCTTGATATAAAAGCTTGGGACAACGAAACTCATAAAAAACTTACAGGATGTGAAAATACTTGGATTTTGAAGTTACCAGAAGAGATTTTAAAAAGAGATTTTACTTTAGAAGTCTTATCTCTTTATATTCCAACTTGGGTAGAAACTGATCAAATTAAAAAAATTGCTAAACATTTAGCTCAAATAGAGCCAGAAATTCCTTTCACAATTTTGGCTTTCTTTGGAGAATATAAATTAAAAGATCTTAACAGTCCAAATCTTTACCAAATGCTTGATGCTTATAGAGCAGCAAAAGACGCAGGTTTAAAAAATGTCAGATTAGGAAATATTGGGCATTTTATTAATAGTGAGAAAGACTATGAAATCCTTTTACAAGTTGCGAAAGATGCAATTTGATAAAAAATTTTTGAATTTAAAAGGGTAAAATTAATGAAAAAAAGGAATTTTAAGTTTTTTACCCTGTTTCATCTGTTTCATTAACCTTTTCATCTCGTGAAACTGTTTTATAAGCCTATTTACATCTGTAACTGTAGTTCCGCTTCCTTTAGCAATACGAAGTCTTCTACTTGCATTCAATATTTTTGGATTTCTTCTTTCTTCAGGAGTCATAGAGTTAATAATAGCCTCTACTTTTATAAACTCTTTTTCATCAATTTTTATATCTTTCAAAATTCTGTTTGCACCTGGAATTAGAGAGAGAATACTTTCAAGTGGTCCCATTTTTCTCATTTTTCTTATCTGTTCTTTTAAATCGTCAAAAGTAAAATCTTCCTTCTCAATCTTCTGTTTAAGCTTTTCAGCTTCTTTTTCATCAAATGCTTTTTGAGCTTTTTCAATGAGAGTCAAAACATCACCCATCCCAAGAATTCTCCTTGCAACTCTTTCAGGATGAAACTCTTCTATAGCATCTATCTTTTCTCCAACTCCTATTAACTTTATTGGCTTACCTGTAACCTCTTTTATTGAAAGCGCTGCTCCTCCACGAGCATCTCCGTCCATTTTGGTAAGAATGACTCCATCTATTCCAACTTTTTCGTTGAAACTTTTTGCAATATTTACAGCATCTTGCCCTGTCATGGCATCAGCCACCAAAAGCACTTCCTTTGGCTTGAGAATATCCTTTAAATCCTGTAACTCCCTCATTAGTTCTTCATCTATGTGCATTCTTCCAGCAGTATCAACAATAACAGGATCTCTTCTGTCAACTAAAGCCTTACTTATAGCTTCTTTGCATAGTTGTCTTGGATCTTTTATTTCATAAGAGTAAAAAACTGGAACATCTATCTGTTTGCCAAGGGTGACAAGTTGTTCAACAGCTGCAGCTCTTTGCAAGTCTGCTGCAACAAGTAGGGGACGCCTTCCTTCTTTTTTAAATATTCTTGCAAGCTTAGCTGCTGTTGTTGTTTTTCCTGAACCATGAAGCCCAACTATCATAAAAACTGTAGGAGGGTTAGGACTAAGTGTTATTTTTGCACTATCTTTTCCAAGTAGTTCACATAGCTCATCATAAACTATCTTTATTACTTGCTGAGCTGGAGATAGACTTTCAAGAATCTCTTTACCTATCGCCTTCTGTCTAACTCTCTCAATGAACGATTTTACCACTTTAAAGTTTACATCTGCCTCTAAAAGTGCAATTCTTATTTCTTTTAATGCCGTATCAACATCCTCCTCTTTAAGAAGTCCTTTTCCTCTAAGTTTCCTAAATATTGATTCAAGTTTCTCTGTAAGAGATTCAAACATTAGGCACCCAAAATACTTTCAATTTTGTTTTTTAATGTAGACTTTGGAACAACACCAACAACTTGATCTACTCTTTTACCATCCTTAAAAAACATAATTGTCGGAATTCCCATAATTCCATATTTTGTAGCTATGTCAGGATTTTCATCTGTATTAAGCTTTCCTACCCGAATCTTTCCTGCATACTCCTTTGCAAGCTCCTCAATCGTTGGTGCGATTATTCTACAAGGACCACACCAGGGAGCCCAAAAATCAACCATTATAACTCCCTTTGAGTTTAAAACCTCTTTTTCCCATGTAGCACTTGAAAGTTCTAATATTCCTTCCGCCATTTATTCCCTCCTAAGATTTTAAATATTTTTAAAATAAATCTTTATACAATATTTTGTCAATTTTTTATAACTAACTTGACTTCTTTTATTTTATTAGTGTATGTTAGTAATTACTACCATGACCAATACAAAAGACAAAATACTTAAATCTGCTCTTAAACTTTTCTCTCAAAAGGGTTATCTGGCTACCACAACAAAAGAGATTGCAAAGGAAGCTCAGGTAGCCGAAGTAACATTATTTAGATATTTCTCCTCTAAAGAGAAGCTTTTTATTGAAGTATTAAAAAATCAATCCTTTTTACCAACTCTTAAGGAGCTTATTCCAAAAATTGAGAAACTAAACTATAAAGAAGCTCTTAAAACTGTTGCTAAATACTATTTAGAGTTACTTAAAAGAAAAAAGGATCTTATTCGCATAATGCATATGGAGCTGTTTCAGTATCCAATGGAGATTAAATCAATTCATAGTAAATTAATTCACGATGTTGCTCAAACTTTTGCTATCTATCTTGAAGGAGAAAAAAGAAAAGGAGTCTTAAAGGAGATTAACACAAAATATGCTGCTATTGCATTTTTTGGTCTTCTTTTCAATCTCTTTATGAAAAAGGAGTTGCTTAGAAGAAAATTTGATGTTAAAAAAGCTCTTGAAACCTATATAGAAATCTTCTATGAAGGAACAAGGAGGCGAGCGTGAAGTTTTTGATCGTCATTGTCGTTATATTTTTTCTAATTCAAACAGGCTTTGCTCAAAAAAACTATACTATTCAGGATATATTTTCAGTTGCTCTTAAAAAAGCTGAAAAAGTAAAAATAGCTGAAGAAAATATAAAAATAGCTGAAGAAGGAAGATACAAAGCTTTATCTCACCTTCTTCCAACAATAACTGCTTTCAGTAAGTACACCGAATACAGTAAAGAAAAACTTGTTACAACTCCAACTGCTATTCAAATTATCCAGCCTAGTAGAACTACTCTATGGGGTATAACTGTTGAAGAACGAATCTCTTTAGGAGGAAAAGAATTCATAGCCTTGTCTATTGCAAAAGAAAATATAAATAAGACTGAATTTAATGTAATCTCTTTTAAAGAGCAATATTTACTCAAGGTAGCACAAGAGCTTTACAGTTATCTTAAAGCTAAAAGAGCGGTAGAAATTGCTCAGGCAAATGTAGAGAGATTAAAAAAGCACAGAGATGCTGCAAAAATAAGGCTAAAAGTTGGAGAAGTAACAAAAACTGATCTTTTAAGAGCTGAAGCAGAACTCAGTGGAGCTGAGGCAGATTTAATCTCTACTATTAATAATTTGAAAATAGCTAAATTAAATCTAACTAAAGTTGCTGGTATTTCTGAAGACTTTGAGGTTATTGAAACAAAGCTTATAGATCCCTATATAGATCTAACAGTTGAGAACATAAAAGATATAGCTAAACAACATAGAGCAGAAATAAAGGTAGTTCAAGCTGAAAAAGAGATTGCTAAAAAAAATGTAAATCATGCTATAAGTTCTTTCTTTCCTTATGTAAGCATATCTGTAACTTATCAGAGATTAGATCAAAATCCTTCAAACCAATTCACAAATAAAGAGTCAAGTTATTTAGTAGCTGCTTTAAATTTCCCTATTTTTGAGGGAGGATTACGTAAAGCAGAAGTTGGAGAAGCAAAGGCAAAATTAAGACAAGCTGAACTTATGTATGAAGATATTTTAAAAGAGGTCCTAGTCGATGTGGAGTCTGCTTATCTATTATATGTCACTTTTAAAGATACGATAAAATCATTAGAGGATGAGGTGGCCTACGCTAAGGAAAACTTTAACTCTGTATTTAAACAGTATCAACACGGACTTGCAAATAGTATAGATGTAACAGATGCTAACACCTTTCTACTTACTGCTGAAAGAAGGCTTATGGAAGCTCAATATAATTATCAACTTGCAATTTTAAGATTGAGACAAGCAACAGGCACTCTTCTTAAGGCTTTTCTAAATAATGAAATTCTCCTAAAAAATGATTCTAAACAACATTAGGGAAAAGATTAAAAATTCAAAGAAAATTAAAATTTCTCTTCTAATTTTAATTACAGTAGTAGTCTTAATAGTTATGGCAAAGGAAATTTACTACTACATAAGGTATGAAAGTACTGATAACGCATATGTAGAAGGAATAATTATACCAATAAGCCCTCAGGTATCTGGAAAAGTTATAAAAGTTTATGTTGACCATAACCAAAAAGTAAAAAAAGGAGACCCACTTGTAGAGATTGAGCCCGACGACTATTTAGCAGATGTAAGTGCCAAAGAAGAAAATATAAGAGCAATTGAAAATCAAATAAAAGAAATTATTTCTTCAATCAATGAAGCTGAGTCAAAGCTTAAAGTTGCCGAATCAAATTTTGAAGCAGCTCAGGCACAGAAAGTATTTGCTGAAAAGGAGTATGAAAGGATTAAAACTCTCTATCAAGAAGAGCTTATATCTAAGAGCAAATTTGATTCTGCTGAAGCAGCTCTAAAAGTAGCAATAGCTCAACAAAGAGCAGCAGAAAATCAGATTAGAGAGATTAAGTTTGCAATTCAAACTCTAAATATGAAGTTAAGAACCTTAACTCATCAAATGAATAAATCTCAACAGGAGTTAAAGATTTCTAAGTTAAACTTAAAGAGAACTTTAATAGTTTCCCCAATTGATGGAAGAGTTGCTAAAAAATCTGTTGAATTTGGACAATTTGTTAGACAAGGTCAACTTCTTATGGCAGTGGTAGATGAAAAAAGTATATGGATTGGTGCAAATTTTAAAGAAACACAGATAGAAAAAATGAGAGTGGGACAGCCAGTAAAAATAAAAGTAGATGCTTATCCAGGGAAAGTATTTAAAGGACGGGTGGATAGTTTTCAGCCGGGCACTGGAGCTGTTTTTAGTCTTTTCCCTCCTGAAAACGCCACTGGAAACTTTGTTAAGGTTGTTCAAAGAATTCCTGTTAGAATAGCTATTGAGTCTCCTTATGATCCAGAGTATCCTCTTTGGCCCGGAATGTCGGTAATACCCTATGTTGATATAACAGTTAAAACGGGGAAAAAACTAAAAGAAGAAATTGAAAAAAGATGAAAAGAGTAATATTGCTACTACTTCTTTTTTTTATTAACGATGTTTCAGCAGAACAGATAAAAATTTATTCACTTCAAGAATGTATTGATATAGCTTTAAAAAATAATCCCAATCTCCTTGCCTCCGGGGAAAAGGTTAGAGAAAGTTTTTTTAAAATTGGTCAGGCTCGTTCAGGTTACTTTCCAGAAATAAGTCTTAACTTTAGTTATCAGAGAAACTACCAAGACATCTATTACTCGAAAAATTATACAGCTCAAATTGTTCTTAATCAAAATCTCTTTGATTTTGGTAAAACTTCCACTCAAGTAAGACTTCAAAAGGAACTATATCATGCCACAGGGTGGCAAGACAAACAGATAAAACTTCAAATAGTATACAATGTTAAAGAGGCTTATTTTAATGTTTTAAAGGCAAAAAAACAAAAACAGACAGCTGAGGAGATTTTAAAACAAGCCCAAAAACATCTTGAGCTCGCAAAAGGTTTTTACGAAGTAGGACTAAAACCAAAAATAGAAGTCACAAAAGCAGAAGTTGAAGTAAGCAATGCAAAGCTTAATTTAATTTCAGCTGAAAAACTTCTGAAACAGGCTTTTTTAAATTTAAAGATAGCAATGGGAGTTATTGATATACCAGATTTTGACATAAAGGAAGAAGAATATGGTATAAGAAAAATTGATGAAAAGGAAGCCTTACAGTCTGCCTTAGAAAAAAATCCTGAGCTTCAATCTATTAAATTAAACAAACAAGCTGCTATCTTTTCTGAAAGTTTAGTTAAAAAGGAGTTCTTACCTACAGTTTCAGGTATTGGCAAATATAGTTATGTTGGGGAAGATTTTCCTCTTCAGAAAGGCTGGAGTTTGCTTTTACAACTTAATTTTCCTCTTTTCAGTGGATGGTCAACCACATATAAATTAAAGCAGGCAAAAGCAGAGGTTGCTTACTACTCCTTTAAGGAAGAATCCCTAAAACAACAAATTATCCTGCAAATAAAAAATCTTTTTGTTCAACTTAAAGAAGCCTCCCAGAAGATTGACACGCTTAAGACTGCTTTAAGGCAAGCAAAAGAAAATCTTGACCTTGCTATGGCAAGATATGAAGTAGGGGTTGGTAGTTCTATAGAAGTTGTTGATGCTATAGTCCTTTATGAACAAACAAATACTCAGTATTGGCAAGCAGTTTATGACTACAGTGTAACTTATGCTTCAATAGAAAAAGTCATGGGGATGTAATATGAAGAAAAGGAAAAAAATTTATACTCTTATAGCTTTAGGATTACTGCTTCTTTTTGTGTTAGGCTACTTTACCCTATTCCATAGCTCTAAAAAAGCTAAATTTAAAACTGTTAAGGTTCAAAGAGGTGATATAACCCAAATAGTCACAGCAACTGGGAATGTGAATCCTGTAACAACAATAATTGTTGGAACAAGAGTGTCGGGAACTATTGTTGCTCTCTATGCTGACTATAACTCTCAAGTAAAAAAAGGACAGCTTATTGCTCAGATTGATCCAACTCCATTTGAAAATGAGCTTAGACAAGCTGAAGCAGATTTATATAATGCAAAAGCCAATCTATTCAAAGCAGAAATTAATTTAAGAGATTCTGAAAGAAATTTGAAAAGAAAACAAGAATTATACAATAGAGAACTAATTGCCCGGAGTGAGCTTGATGATGCTGAAGTAGCCTACAACACAGCAAAAGCTCAATATGAGATTGCATTGGCCCAACTTAAAAAAGCAGAAGCAGGAGTCAGACAAGCTCAAACGAATCTTGGATACACTAAGATTATATCTCCTGTAAATGGAGTTGTTATTGCAAAAAATGTTGAGGTAGGACAAACAGTAGCAGCAAGTTTTCAAACACCAACTCTTTTTACAATAGCTCCTGATCTTACTAAGATGCAAATAGACACAAATGTTAATGAGGCAGATATATCAAAGATTAAAGTTGGCATGGAAGCTACATTTACAGTAGATGCTTATCCTGACAAAAAGTTTAAGGGCGCTGTAACACAAATAAGACTTTCACCAACTATAACTCAAAATGTTGTAACCTACAATGTCATAATCTCTGTTGATAATTCTCATCTTTTACTTAAACCGGGAATGACAGCAAATGTAACCTTTGTTGTTGATACAAGAAAGAATGTTCTCAAAATTCCAAATGCTTCATTAAGATTTAAGATGCCTGACAGCGCGCCTACAAAACAGCTAGGTGTATGGACTATAAAGGGTGGGAAACCTGTAAGAGTATCCATAAAAACAGGAATAAGTGATGAAGAATGGACCGAGGTTGTAGAAGGACAGATAAAAGAGGGAGATGAGGTAATTGTTGATACTATTAAAAAGGATAAGGCACACACTCCAACACCTCGTCCACCAGTGAGATTTTAGCTGTGAAATTAATAAAACTTGAAAAAGTTGTAAAAATATATAAATTTGGAGAAAATGAGGTTAAAGCACTTGATAGTATCACAGTTGAGATAGACAGAGGAGAGTTTGTATGTGTTATGGGCCCTTCTGGTTCGGGAAAATCAACATTTATGAATATTGTTGGATGTCTTGATACTCCCACCTCAGGCAAGTATTATCTTGAAGGAATTGATGTGTCCACAATGAATGCAGAAGAACTTGCTGAAATTAGAAACAAAAAGATAGGCTTTATCTTTCAACAATTTAATCTCCTTCCAAGAGCAAAGGCATGGGAAAATGTTGAACTTCCATTAATTTATGCAGGCATAAACTCTAAAGAAAGAAAAAATAAAGCATTGGAGATGCTAAATAAAGTTGGGCTTTTAGAAAGAGCTGAGTATTTCCCGCGACAACTAAGTGGTGGAGAACAACAAAGAGTTGCCATTGCAAGAGCTTTAGTTAACAATCCTTCAATACTTCTTGCAGATGAACCTACAGGAAATCTTGATTCTAAATCAAGTATAGAAATTATGCAAATTTTTAAAAAACTAAATGAAGAAGAGGGGCTTACTACAATAGTTGTTACTCATGAGCCAGATATAGCTGCTTTTGGTAAAAGACAAATAAGATTTCTTGATGGTAAAATTATAAGTGATACTGGATGATTTTAGTAACCTCCATAATAAATATAGCATTTAGAGCAATAAAAGCTAACTTTATGCGTTCTTTTCTTGCGACTCTTGGAATCATTATTGGTGTAGGTGCTGTTGTAACAATGGTAGCAATTGGCTCAGGTGCCAGAGAAAAAATATCTTCTCAAATAAGTAGCTTAGGCAGTAACTTAATCGTTGTTCTTCCAGGTGCAACCACTCAAGGTGGAATTAGAATAGGTGCAGGACAACAAACTTTAACAATGTTGGACGCTGAAGCGATTCAGAAGGAATGTACAAATATTGTTGCTGTAGCTCCTGCTATATTCGGAACTGCTCAAGTTGTCTTTGGAAATCAAAACTGGTCTACTGCAATATATGGAACTACTTCAGAGATGTTAGTAGTAAGAGAGTGGGAGCTTGTCTCAGGAAGATTTCTTAGCGAACAAGACATAAAGAATGGAACAAAAGTAGCAGTGATTGGACAAACAGTTTCTGAAAAACTATTCGGAGAGCTTGATCCAATTGGTAAAATTATAAGGATTAAAAAGATTCCTTTTGAAGTAGTTGGTCTTCTTGACAAAAAGGGACAGTCTTTAACAGGACATGATCAAGACGATATAATCTATATACCTATTAGTACTGCTCAAAGAAATCTTTTTGGACACATCTTACCTGGCAGAGTAAGAGTAATTTATGCTAAAGCTGAATCTCTTGAGAGTCTTCCAGAAGCAGTAGAACAGATAAAGGCTCTCCTACGACAAAGACATAGAATTCAACCCGGACAGGAAGATGACTTCACAGTTATGGATCTAACCCAGATGTTAAAAACTGCTGAAGAGGCAGCAAAAACTCTATCTATACTTCTTGGGACAATTGCTTCAGTATCTCTTGTAGTTGGTGGGATAGGAATCATGAATATAATGCTTGTATCTGTTACTGAAAGAACTCGTGAGATTGGTATAAGAATGGCAGTAGGAGCAAAACCAAAGGATATTAGACTTCAATTTCTAATTGAATCAACATTTCTTACAATGGTTGGAGGCACATTAGGCTTAGCTGTCGGAGTTTTAGCATCATTTATTATATCCTCTGTGATGGATTGGCCAGTAAAGATATCTATCTTTTCCGCCTTCTTAGCCTTTGGATTTTCAGGAGTTGTAGGAGTATTCTTTGGCTTCTATCCAGCCTACAAGGCTTCTACTTTAAATCCAATAGATGCTTTAAGATATGAGTAGAAGTTTTGCTATAATAAATAAGATTCGGAGAGGTGGCCGAGTGGTTTAAGGCGGCGGTCTTGAAAACCGCTGTAGGGTTTAATCCCTACCGGGGGTTCGAATCCCTCCCTCTCCGTTCTTGCTTTTTTATTAAGAGTTGTGATATTATTAAATTGTCCTGGTGGCGATACCGGAGGGGAAACACCCGTTCCCATTCCGAACACGGAAGTTAAGCCCTCCAGGGCCGATGATACTATGACCGCGAGGTCATGGGAAAGTAGGTCGCTGCCAGGACATTTTTTTATGTGCCTGACTGCCAGCTCTTTAAATATCTAATCTGTTCCTCTGTAAGTGAATCAATCTTTATGCCCATCGATTCAAGCTTAAGACGGGCGATTTCTCTGTCTATCTCTTGAGGTACTGGATAAACCTTCTTTTCAAGTTTATCAGCATTTTTAAATATATACTCTACAGACAATGCCTGATTTGCAAAGCTCATATCCATTACAGCTGCAGGATGACCTTCAGCTGCTGCCAAATTTACAAGTCTACCCTCCGCTAAAAGATATATTTTTTTACCATCGGAAAGTAAATACTCTTCAACAAAATCTCTTATTTTTCTTTTTGATTTTGCAAGCCCCTCTAAAGCCTCAATATCAATCTCTACATTGAAATGTCCTGTATTAGCGACAACTGCTCCATCCTTCATTAACAAAAACTCTTTTTCAGAGATTACATTTATATTTCCTGTAACTGTGATAAAAATATCTCCAACCTTCGCTGCCTCTCCTATAGGCATAACTTCATATCCATCCATAGTAGCTTCTAAAGCTTTAAGAGGATCTACTTCTGTAACTATAACTCTTGCTCCCATACCTCGTGCTCTCATTGCTACACCTCTTCCACACCATCCATAACCACACACTACAAATATACTTCCAGCAAGTAACCTGTTTGTTGCTCTTAAAATACCATCTATTGTACTTTGACCTGTGCCATACCGATTATCAAAAAGATGCTTTGTGTATGCATCATTTACTGCTATTATTGGATATCCTAAAGCACCCTCTGAAGCCATTACCCTAAGTCTTATAACTCCTGTAGTTGTCTCCTCTGTTCCGCCTAAAACTTGGCTTAGAAGCTCTCTTTTTTCCTTATGAAGAGTTGATATTAAATCTGCTCCATCATCTATTGTTATGTGAGGCTTTATATCTAAAACTTGATAAATATGTCTGTAGTAGGTATCTCTGTCTTCCCCTTTAATCGCAAAAACAGGAATTTCATAGAACCTAACAAGCGCTGCAGCAACATCATCTTGAGTGCTAAGCGGATTTGAGGCACACAAAGCTACTTCTGCTCCTGCTTCTTTAAGAGTAATTATTAAGTTAGCTGTTTCAGTTGTTACATGTAGACAAGCTGAAATTCTTGTTCCTTTAAGAGGTTTTTCTTTTTTAAATCTTTCTCTAATCATTCTTAAAACTGGCATATCCATATCAGCCCACTCAATACGTAACATTCCTTTTTCAGCTAAATCTATATCTTTTATGTCAAAATTTAACAAAGTTCAGCCTCCTTCCTTAAAGTTTCTACCATATCAATCTGCTCCCATGTAAAATCAGGATCATTTCTTCCAAAATGTCCGTATGCTGCAGTTTTTCTGTAAATTGGTCTGCGAAGCTTAAGTTTTTCTATAATACCCTTAGGTGTAAGATCAAAAATCTTTTTGATTAACTCCTCAAATTTAAAATCTTCTATTCTACCTGTACCGAATGTATTTACATAGATTGAAACTGGCTGAGCAACCCCAATAACATAGGCAATCTGAATCTCTACTCTGTCACAAAGACCTGCTGCAACAAGATTTTTAGCTATATATCTTGCCATATATGAGCCAGAACGATCCACCTTTGTAGGATCTTTTCCTGAGAAACATCCGCCTCCGTGACGACAGCTTCCTCCATAAGTGTCAACTATGATTTTTCTACCAGTAAGTCCTGTATCACCCATCGGTCCGCCAATAACAAATCTACCTGTAGGATTTATGAAATACTGAACTGTCTCCTCATCAAGAAGCTCTTTTGGAATAACAGGCTTTATAACTTTTTCAACTATATCTTCCCTTAGTTCATGAAGCTTTATATCCGGAGAATGCTGAGCAGAAACAACAATGCTTTTAACTTGATAAGGTTTTCCATCTTTGTACTCAACTGTAACCTGTGTTTTTCCATCAGGTCTTAAATAGGTCAAAATATCTTTTTTTCTTACTTCTGCAAGCTTCATTGCAAGCTTATGAGCAAGCATTATAGGAAGAGGCATAAGCTCTGGAGTTTCATTACAAGCAAAACCAAACATTAATCCTTGATCTCCTGCTCCTCCTGGATCAACTCCCATAGCTATGTCAGGTGATTGCTCATGAATAGATGTAATAACTGCGCAGGTCTCGTAGTCAAAGCCATATTTTGCTCTTGTATAACCAATTTCTTTAACTACCTCTCGTGCAATTGTTGGTATATCAACATAACAAGTTGTTGTAATCTCTCCAGCAACAAATACAAGCCCTGTAGTTACAAGAGTTTCACAGGCAACTCTTCCGTAAGGATCTTTTTCAATTATCGCATCTAAAATAGCATCTGAGATCTGATCTGCAATCTTGTCTGGATGTCCTTCTGTTACTGATTCAGATGTAAATATATAGTCTTTCCTGTCTCCTATCATCTTAACCTCCTAAAGCATCTTTATTAACTCTTCAGCTATCTGGATAGCATTCAATGCAGCACCTTTTCTTAAATTGTCTGCTACAATCCACATATTAATTCCCTTTTCTATTGATTCATCTTCGCGGATTCTTCCTACAAAAACCTCATCTTTGCCAGATGCATAAATTGGCAAGGGATACTCATTTTTTTCAGGATTATCTATCACAACAACACCAGGTGCTTTTTTAAGAATCTCTCTTACTTCATCTGCGGTAATTTTTCTTTCTGTTTCTATATTTACACTCTCTGAGTGGCCTCTAAATACAGGAACTCTAACAGTTGTTGCTGTAACTTTTATTGAGTAGTCACCCATAATCTTTTTTGTTTCGTTAACCATCTTCATCTCTTCCTTTGTGTATCCGTTGTCAAGAAACTTATCTATATGAGGCAATACATTGAAGGCAATCTGATGAGGATAAACCTGAATCTTTATATCTCTAAAGTTGAGCAAATCTACTGTTTGCTGAAGAAGTTCATCCATAGCTCTTTTACCTGTTCCTGAAACAGATTGAAAAGTAGTTACAACAACTCTTTTAATCTTTGCCACATCATGAATTGGCTTAAGCACTACTACCATTTGAATAGTTGAGCAGTTAGGATTTGCTATAATTCCCTTATGCCATTTAAGATCATACGCATTAACTTCAGGCACAACAAGAGGAACTTCTGGATCCATCCTCCATTGACTAGAGTTGTCAATAACAACACAACCACTTCTCACTGCTATTGGTGCCCAAATCTTTGATCTTTCAGCACCTGCTGAAAAAAGTGCTATATCTACCCCATTGAAACTGTCTTCCTTTAGGGTCTCAACAGCTATTTCTTTTCCTTTGAAGTGTAGTACTTTGCCTTCGCTTCTTTCAGATGCAAAAAGTCTTAAGGTATCCACAGGGAACTCTCTTTCTTCAAGTATAGTGAGCATCTCATTACCAACTGCACCAGTAGCTCCAACTACCGCTACATTATATTTTTCTTTTTTCTTTAGCATATTTATACCTCCAATGGAAGTTCTGTTACATACTTTGCAACTAAATCTCCAACTTCTTGAGTTGTATATCCCATCTTACCTGCTGCAAGACTTTTCAGATGTCTCTTTGTTACTTCTTGAACTGCTCTTTCCAATAAAGAGGCTGCTACTGTTTCACCTAAATGCTCAAGCATCATTCCACCAGCACATATTGCAGCTAAGGGATTTATAATATTTTTACCTGTATACTTTGGCGCAGAACCACCAATTGGTTCAAACATTGATACACCTTCGGGATTAATGTTGCCACCTGCAGCAATTCCCATTCCTCCTTGTATAATTGCTCCAAGATCTGTAATTATGTCTCCAAACATATTATCAGTAACTACCACATCAAACCACTCAGGATTTTTTACAAACCACATTGTAATTGCATCTACATGAGCATAATCAGTTGTTATGTCTGGATACTCCCTTGCAACCTCATAAAAAGTTCTTTCCCATAAGTCAAAAGCAAAAGTTAAAACATTTGTCTTTCCACAAAGTGTAAGCTTTTTCCTTTTATTTCTTCTTCTACAGTACTCAAAGGCGTATCTAATACACCTTTCAACACCTTTACGAGTATTCACAGAAATCTGTATTGCTATCTCATCTGGAGTGCCTTTTTTAAAAAATCCTCCTGCACCAACATATAATCCTTCCGTGTTTTCTCTTATGACAACAAAATCTATATCCTCAGGTTTTTTATCTTTAAGAGGACATTCAACCCCCTCATAAAGCTTTACTGGGCGAAGATTTATATATTGGTCAAGCTCAAATCTTATTCTTAAAAGAATTCCCTTTTCAAGAATTCCTGGCTTTACATCTGGATGACCTATTGCTCCAAGATATATTGCATCAAACTGTTTAAGCTCCTCAACAGCACTGTCTGGTAAAGTTTCACCAGTTCTTAAATATCTCTCACCGCCAAAGTCATAGTAAGTGTAATCTATCTTAAAGTTAAGTCTATTACTTACTGCATCAAGAACTTTAACACCTTCACGAATAACTTCAGGGCCTGTACCATCACCTGGAATAACAGCAATTTTATAAGTCTTCATATTAAACCTCCTTCAGTCTTTTTTTCACCCACTCAATTAATCCGCCAGATTTTATTAACTCTTGCATAAAATCAGGAATTGGTTTGGTTTTATATCTTTTTGAGTTAGTCAGGTTAATAATATCACCTGTGCTCATATCAATCTCTATTTCGTCTCTATCTTGAGATTCATCAACTAAATCTGGAACTTCAAATATAGGTAAACCTATGTTGAAGGCATTTCTAAAAAATATTCTTGCAAAACTTTTCGCTACAACAGCTTGCACCCCTGCTGCTTTTATTGCCAATGGTGCATGTTCACGGGAGGAACCACATCCAAAGTTTTTACCTGCAACTATAATATCTCCTGGTCTGACTTTTGATGGAAACTCAGGATCCGCATCTTCCATAACATGTTTTGCTAGCTCTTTTGGGTCTGATGTATTCAAATATCTTGCTGGAATAATAACATCAGTGTCAATATTATCGCCAAACTTCCAAACTCTTCCTCTTATTTTCATAAAAAGCTACTCCTTTTTTAGAGAATAATTTTTAATTTTAAATTATTAATTAGGAAGTAATCAAATATTTTTTCTTAAGAATTTTCTTGGTTTTCCGGCACCTTGAGAGGGTCCTACCATTCCTTTCTGTTCCAGTAAATCCATAATTCTCGCAGCCCGGTTGTAGCCTATTCTAAACTTTCTCTGAATAAGAGATATGGAAATTTCACCAATCTGTGAAGCATACTGAACTACCTGGTCAAAAAGCTCATCTTTTTCATAATTTATATTGTCTTCCTTTTTTTCAGTAGGAATCTGAATTGACTCAAAAACACTATAATCTGGGCTACCTTGACTGCGTAAATAATCAGTAACTGCTTTTACTTCTTCTTCACTTACATAGGCACCATGAACTCTTACTATCTTTACACCAGAAATCATAAAAAGCATATCTCCCATTCCAAGAAGTTTTTCAGCACCCTGTGTGTCAAGTATGGTGCGGGAGTCAATACGAGAGCTTACCTGAAAAGCTATTCTTGCAGGGAAATTTGCTTTAATTATTCCTGTTATCACATCAACACTTGGTCGCTGTGTTGCTACAATAAGGTGAATTCCAGAGGCTCTTGCCATCTGAGCAATACGAGTAATAGATTGTTCAACCTCTGAAGGAGCTGTAAACATAAGATCTGCAAACTCATCGATGAATACAACTATATAGGGAAGCTTTTCCTCAAATGCTACAGATTGATTAAAGGTTTCGATGTTTTTGAAACCATAGGATGCAAAAAGTTTATATCTTCTTTCCATCTCAACTATAAGTTTTTTCAAAGCTTCAGAGGCTTCTTTAGGGTCAGTTATTACTGGTGAAATAAGATGAGGAATATTCTCGTAAGCTGAAAGCTCAAGAAGTTTTGGATCAATAAGAAGAAGCTTTACATCATAGGGAGTCGCTTTATAAAGAAGACTTAATATCATTGTGTTAAGACATACGCTTTTGCCTGAACCTGTTGCACCTGCAACAAGCAAATGTGGCATTTTTGAGAGATCTGTTATAACAGGTTTTCCATAAATATCTTTACCAAGTGCTACAGTAAGATAGGAGTTACTTTTTTGAAACTTCTCTGATGAGATTATTTCTCCAAGTCTTACAATTTCCCGTTTTTTATTCGGAACTTCTACTCCAATAGCTGATCTACCAGGAATCGGATATATTCTTATACTTTGAGCTTTAAGAGATAATGCAAGTTCATCACTGAGGCTGATTATTCTGCTTAACTTTATTCCACTTGCTGGTTCAAACTCATACATTGTAACAACAGGACCTGGATGAACCTCTTTAATTGTGCCAAAAATACCAAACTCTGCAAATCTTGTTTCAATACTATGAGCAGAGGAGAGTATCTCATCTTTTGAGATAGCACTGTCAGTTTTTTCAACTTTAAGCAAACTAAGTGGTGGCAGTGTAAATCCTTGCTGAGTAGATTCTGCTTTTATCTTTGTCTGCTCATTTAGCTTCTTTTCCTCACTCTTTCCAGAAATTTCCTCAGGTTTGGAGAGCTTTAATATCTTTATCTCCTCTTGAGAGTCCTTTAACTTTTTTTTGGCATTTAGGCTTCTTTTTAAGATTTCAGGCTTAATAAGAATAAAAGATGCTACAGAGATAGAAAGCCAAAGAATATAAGTTCCTGATATAGATATGTAGTTTTTGCAGATATTAAATAAAATCCATGAGAGTCCTTCTGGAAGTTTTTTATAGTTCTCTATAATATTTCTTAACGGCTCAAGCATCACAGCAAAAGACAAAATTAAAGTAAATATCCATGGAAGTCTAATAGAAGATATAGATTTTCCAAAAAACTTCCTTATACCCACATATAAAAAAATTATAGGAATTAAGAAAGAGGCAACTCCAAATAGGCTAAGAAGAGTATCTGAAAGATAAGAACCAACTATGCCACCGTAATTAGTTGGTTTTGATTTTGTATAAGTCAAAAAGGAAGGATCTAAAAAATTGTAACTTATAAAAGATAATGAAATATAAACCGCAAAAGCAATGAGTAAAATTGATTTAAATATATCTAAAGGTGAGGTATGAAGAGTTTGACTTTTTTCTCCATTTTTTTTATAGGATTTTATTTTTAAAGATTTTTTATAATATTTTTTTATCATTTGTCTTTAAAAAAATATAACAAAAAAATCACTACTGCTAAAACCCATCTATAGTAGATAAAAAGATTGAGGGGATATTTTTTAAGAAAATTAAGAAGAAATTTAATTGCCAAAACTCCAGTTAAAGCTGCTGAAAACACTCCGACTAAGAAAAGAGTGTAATCATGAGAATAATCTGTTTTTAAAGATTTATAAAAATCAACTACTGCGGCTCCTGCTATTGCAGGTGTGGAAAGAAGAAAAGAAAACTTTGCTGCAGAAGCTCTTTTAAGTCCTTTAAGTAACCCAGCTGTTATTGTTATTCCTGAACGGGAAACACCAGGAATAAGAGCTATTGCTTGAGCAGTTCCAATTACTAATACATCTGAAAAACTTACATGATCTCTTTGTTTTTTACCAAATTTCTCTGCAACAAGCATAAGTATACCAACAAAAATAAGACTGAAAACGATAATTAAAGGATCTCTAAGTTTATCATCTATGAAATCATATAAACAAACTCCTGCTAATCCTGCAGGAATAGTCCCTACAGTGAGATATACTAACATTTTTCTGTTTTTGAAAAGAATATAAACCCAGTCCTTCCAAAAACAATAAAAAAGTGAAAAAAGAGTTCCTAAGTGAACAGCTATATCAAAACTAAGAGAATTAACTGTCCCTTCCCAACCAAAGACCCACGGGGTAACAATAAGATGAGCAGTGCTACTTATAGGTAAAAACTCAGTAATGCCCTGAATAACTCCAAGAATAGCTGCTTTAAAAAACTCTTCCATACTATAATTTTATAAAATATTTCACATTCTTTCTTTAAGATTTTTAAGTATAAATGATATAATTAAAAATAAAAACTACTTTTAAACTCTACTAAGATGCTTCTAACTAAAATCATTTATAAGGAGGAAAAATGATTACATCTGAAACTTTAAAGCTTTCTGTGAGAGAGCTTAAAGAAAAAATTAATTCTTTAAGAGGTTTTCTTTGAAATTGATAAACTTAAGCAGAAAGTTTCTGATTTAGATAAGGAGTTACAAAAGGAGGAAAATTGGAGTAATTTAGAGAATTTTAAAAAACTACAAAAACAAAAAAATGAGCTTATTGAAATTATTGAACCAGTTGAAAATTTATTTAATAAAGCTAATTATATAGAAGACTCAATTAATATAGTAGAGACAGAAGAAGAAGGATATTTATTTTTAGAAGAGCTTTCAGAGGAGATAGAGTCATTAAAAAAACAAATTGAGAAATTTGAAATTGAGTTTTTACTTAGAGGTGAACATGACAAAAACAATGCAATAGTTTCTATTCATCCCGGAGCTGGTGGAACAGAAAGTCAAGATTGGGCTCATATGCTGATGAGAATGTATTTAAGATGGTCTGAAAGAAGAGGCTTTAAAGTTGAAATTATAGATTTACAACTTGGTGAAGAGGCTGGAATAAAAGATGTAACTTTTATGGTTGAGGGAAAGTATGCTTATGGATATCTTAAAAGTGAAGTAGGAGTTCACAGACTTATAAGAATTTCTCCATTTGATGCTAACAGAAGAAGACATACATCTTTTGCAGCAGTTTACGTATGTCCTGAAATTGAAGAAGATATTCAAATTGATATTAAAGAAGATGAATTAAGAGTTGATACTTTTAGAGCTTCAGGAGCAGGGGGACAGCATGTAAATAAAGTTTCCTCTGCTGTAAGAATTGTTCATATTCCTACAGGTATAACAGTTAGCTGTCAAAGTGAAAGATCTCAACATAGAAACAAAGAGATTGCAATGAGAATTTTAAAATCTAGACTTTATGACTTATTAAAAAAACAAAAGGAAGAAAAAATAAAATCTATAACCGGCGACAAAAAAGATATATCTTGGGGAAATCAAATCAGATCTTATGTTCTTCATCCTTATAGACTTGTTAAAGATCATAGAACTGGTGTTGAAGTTTATAATGTTGATGAAGTATTAGATGGAGATATTGATGTTTTTATAAAGGCATATCTTAAAAAATTTATTTTAATTTCTTAATAGTAGTTTTAGAAGTTTTATATTTGTTAAAAATTTACCTTTTGTTTTAAGGGTTAAAAAATTTTCAAATGTTTAGAAATTTGTTTTTTTAAACATTTTTTAATATTTCTGTTTTATTTTAAGTTTAAAATGTTAATTTTTTTCTTTTTTTTAACCTACATTTAACATTTTCTTGCTCATTTTAACTTTGATAGGATATAATGAGTAGGTTAAAAATTGGCAAAAGTTTAACTTATTGAAATTTAAGAGTTTTTTATTTTTAACAAAAATTTAACTTTGAGTTTTTAACAATTGTTAAAAAGTTGTTAAAAAATGAATAAAGAGTATATTTGGAATAAAGTACTAGAGTACATTTTGTCAAAAGTAGGTGATTCGATTTTTGAGTTATGGTTTTTACCTTTAAGACTGATAGATATTAAAGAGTCAACAGTAGTTTTAGAAATACCGAATAGATTTTTTAAAGATTGGATAGAAGATAACTATTCAAATATTATAAATGAGGGATTTGAGCAAATTCTCGAAAAAAAAATTGAAGTTTTATACGTTATAGCTGGTAAGGAGATTGAAAACTCTATAAAAGAAGCTAAAAAGAGGCTAATAAAAAAGGGAAATTTAAATCCTAAATATACTTTTGATAGTTTTGTTGTTGGTCCCTCTAATCAGTTTGCTCATGCTGCTGCAATGAGAGTTGCTGAGAATCCCGGAAGCTCTTATAATCCACTATTTATATATGGAGGAGTTGGTCTTGGAAAAACACATCTTATTACAGCAATTGGTAATTTTATAATAGATAGAAATCCAGAGTTAAATGTTTTCTATGTATCTTCAGAGCAGTTTACGACTGAGTTTATAGCTGCTATAAGACATGAGAGAATGCCAGAGTTTCGTCATAAATATAGAAATGTAGACATCTTTCTTGTAGATGACATTCAGTTTATCGCAGGTAAAGATTCAACGCAAGAAGAGTTTTTCTATACTTTTAATGAGCTTTATGAAAAACAAAAACAGATTGTTATCTCAAGTGATAGACCTCCAATTGATATTTCAGATATAACTGACAGACTTCGTTCAAGATTTGGAATGGGATTAATTGCAGATATAAAACCTCCAGAAATTGAGACAAGGATAGCTATTCTTTATAAAAAAGCTGAAATTGAAGGAGTAAAACTTCCTGAGGATGTGGCATATTTTATTGCATCAAAAGTTAAATCTAATGTAAGAGAGCTTGAAGGTTCATTGATAAAACTTTGTGCATATACATCTCTTACAAAAACACCCATAACTCTTGATGTAGCAAAGGAAATACTTAAAGATCTTCTTCCAGATGAAGACAAACCAATAACACAAGAGCTTATTCTTAAGATGGTTTCTGAAACGATGGGTATAAAAATTCAAGATATAAAATCTAAAAAAAGGACAAAAGAGATAGCTAATGCAAGAAAGATTGCTATGTATATTACAAAAAAACTAACAAATCTTTCTCTTGCTGAAATAGGAAATT
Organism: Thermodesulfovibrio sp.; assembly: GCA_025057595.1. GTDB lineage: Bacteria > Nitrospirota > Thermodesulfovibrionia > Thermodesulfovibrionales > Thermodesulfovibrionaceae > Thermodesulfovibrio. Next base: position 7,128 of record JANXBK010000008.1, on the reverse strand, counting down.
TCTTTGGAGGCAAAGATCATTCTACAGTTATTTATGCCTGCAAACAGATAGAAAAGGATAAGGAGAAAGATGAAAATCTTAAGTATCTAATAGAAAGTATAATTAAAAAAATAAAAGAAAGATAAAAAAGGAGGTATAAGAGATGAAAATAAAGGTAAAGAAAAGAGAGATACAAGAAAGTATCGCAAAGATTCAAAATATTGTTGAAAAAAAAAGCATCATGCCTATATTAAATCACTTTCTTTTAGAGGTTACAGAAAGCTGTTTCATTTTAGCTACAGATTTAGAGACAGCTGTAAAACAGCCTATTTCTGCTCAAGTTTTTGAACCAGGTAATGTTTGTGTTCCTGCAAAGAAGTTTTATGAAATTATAAAAGAGCTTGAGGATGATATTGATATTGAACTTATAGATTCTTGGCTGAAAATTCAGAGTGGAAAATCCCTATTTAAACTTGCAACATTAGATTCTCAAGAGTTTCCTGTTTGGCCGCATATTGGAGAGAGCTTAAAATTTAATTTAACTTCAGATTTTCTTCTCACAGCTATCGAAAAAACATTATATGCTGCAGGAGAGGCTGATGCAAGATATGTACTTAATGGATTACTTATGCATCTGCTACCACCCCATCAGTTCAGAATGGTTGCAACTGATGGACATAGACTGGCTCTCATTACAGCAGAGCTTCCTGAAATCATCAATCTAAAGGAAGAAAAAAGAATAATTCTTTCAAAGAAGTCTTTAAATGAACTTAGAAGATTTCTCTCAGATGCAAAAACAGTAACATTAAATATTGGTAAAACTCATATAATGTTTGAAATTGATGGAGTAAGTTTTCTTACAAGGATGATAGAGGGAGAGTATCCTAAATATGAAAATGTGATTCCGAGACATAATGAGAAAATTGCCTTTGTTCAAAAAGATTTAATGATCTCTTCTTTAAAGAGAGTTTCCGTCTTAAGTAGAGAGCATCAAAATGCAGTGAAAACTGAGTGGAGCCGTAATACTTTAATAATTTCCTCATCTGATCCTGAATTAGGAGAAGCAAAAGATGAAATTGAAGTAGAATATAAAGGAGAGTTTTTTGAAATAGGATTCAATGCAGAATATCTAATAGAAGCGTTAGAAGAGATGGAGTCTTCTTTAGCAAAAATAACAATGGATGAGTCAGACAAGGCAGTCTATTTAACTGATGCTGACTCCACAGAGGCTTATAAATACGAATGCGTAATAATGCCTCTTAGGCTTTAAGGAGGAGTTGTGAACAAAGAGGATAGTTATAAAGCTGAAGATATAAAAATTCTTAAAGGACTTGAGGGTGTAAGAACTCGTCCTGCTATGTATATTGGTTCTACAGGAACAGAAGGGCTTCATCATCTTGTTTATGAAGTTGTTGACAACAGTGTAGATGAAGCTTTAGCCGGATTTTGTAATCTAATAGAGGTTTATCTTCACAGGGATGGAAGTTGCACAGTAGTTGACAACGGAAGAGGAATTCCTATTGAGAGACATCCTGAAGATTCTCTTGGTAGAACAGCTTTAGAGATAGTTTTAACAGAGTTGCATGCTGGTGGAAAATTTGAATCAAAAGCTTATAAAGTGTCAGGAGGACTACATGGAGTAGGTGTTAGTGTTGTAAATGCTCTTTCTGAGTGGTTAGAGGTGGAAGTTAAAAGAGATGGAAAAGTTGTAAGACAAACCTTTAGCCGTGGTATTCCTACTACTTCAACTGAGATTATTGGCAGCACAGAGCAGTCAGGAACAAAAATAAGATTTAAACCTGATTCTGAGATTTTTGAGACTACAGAGTTTTCAAAAGAGATTTTATCTCAAAGATTTAAAGAGCTCTCTTACTTAAACAAAGGCTTAAAAATCATCTTAATTGATGAAAGAGACAGCTCAAAACAAGAATTCATTGCTCATGGAGGTATTGTCTCTTTTGTGGAGGCTTTAAATAGAGGCAGAAAAGTTCTTAATCCAAAGCCGATATATATTCAAGGACAAAAAGATAAAGTGATTGTAGAAGTTGCAATTCAGTATAATGAGGGATACTCTGAAGAGATTCTTACTTTTGTGAATAATATTAATACCAGAGAAGGAGGCACTCACTTAGTTGGTTTTAAAGCAGCTCTCACACGAACTATAAACTCTTATGGAGTTGATCATGGTCTACTTAAAGAAGGAAAAGAGTCTTTATCAGGAGAAGATGTAAGAGAAGGGATTGTAGCGGTATTGTCCGTTAAAATTCCTGAGCCTCAATTTGAAGGACAAACAAAGACGAAGCTTGGAAATAGCGAAGTAAAAGGGATTGTGGAAGCAGTGGTAAATGAAGGATTAAGCAGGTGGCTTGAGGAGAATCCTACTTATGCTAAAAAAATTTTAGAGAAAGCAAAAGAAGCTCAAAGAGCAAGAGAGGCAGCCAAAAAAGCAAAAGAGCTTACCCGTAAAAAAGGACTTCTTGAAGACACAACACTTTCTGGTAAGCTTGCAGACTGTACTGAAAAGGATCCATCTCAAGCAGAGCTTTTCATAGTAGAGGGAGAAAGTGCAGGTGGTTCTGCAAAACAAGCAAGAGATCGCCGTTTTCAGGCAGTTTTACCCTTAAGAGGGAAAATACTTAATGTAGAAAAAGCAAGGATAGACAAAATGCTTACATCTGAAGAGATAAAAACTTTGATTACTGCATTAGGGTGTGGAATTGGTAAAGATAGTTTAGAGCCTGAAGAAGTTAGATATCACAAAATAATTCTTATGACAGATGCAGATGTTGATGGAGCTCATATAAGAACTTTATTGCTTACCTTCTTTTACAGACAGATGCTTCCTCTTATTGAAAGAGGATATCTCTATATAGCACAACCTCCACTTTACAGGATAAAAAGAGGCAAATGGGAAAAGTATTTACAAACAGAAGAAGAGTTTTATGAGTTTTTAAAGGAGATTGCAAAAGAAGAGTTTGGTCTAAGGGAGAATTTAATATATCTTTTGTTTAATTATGGTAAAATTCTCGAAGAATTCGCTCTAAAAGGTTTTTCACCATCTTATATTGAGACTCTTTTAGTTTCTCAGGAGGAGCATTCCTTAAGACAATATAAGGATTTTATAAATTTGAAGGATTTATATGAAAGAGTTAAACAGATTGAAGAGATTAAAAAAGACAGTTATTACATCTTACAGATAAAAAATGAAACAGTTAAAACAAAATCTCTCTGGGAGATTTACAGTAAACTCATGGAGCAACTAAAAAAAGGGCTTACAATTCAAAGATATAAAGGACTTGGTGAGATGAATCCTGAGCAGCTTTGGGAAACCACAATGAATCCAGAAAAAAGAACTCTCCTTCAAGTTACAGTTGAAGATGCTCAAAAGGCAGATGAAATTTTTACAATTCTTATGGGAGAAGATGTAGAGCCAAGAAAAGAGTTTATTGTTAAACACGCCCTTGAAGCAAAAAATCTTGATATTTAAAAGCATTCATGCTTGATATAAGATTTGTCAGAGAAAATCCTGAAAAAGTTAAAGAGGCTTTAAAAAAAAGAGGATATGAAGTAGATTTTAATGAGTTTTTAGAGCTTGAACAGAGTAGACTCACACTTTTAAAGGAGATTGAAAGTAAAAGAGCCTTAAGAAACTCTGTTTCTCAAGAGATTGCAAAGATAAAGGCTAAAGATGGCAAAATAGATGAAGCACTTATAGCTCAGATGCGCAATCTTTCAAATGAATTAAAACTTCTTGATGAAAGGCTTAAAGAAATAGAGCAGAAAGTAGAAAGTTTTCTACTTTTTATTCCAAATATTCCTCATCATACGGTTCCTTTAGGCAAAGATGAAAACGACAATGTTGAAGTAAGACGTTGGGGTAAGCCTCCAAAGTTTGATTTTGAGCCCATGCCTCATTGGCAGATAGGAGAAATTTTAGACATTATTGACTTTGAAAGAGCTGGGAAGATCGCAGGTAGTAGATTTGCAGTTATGAAAGGACTTGGTGCAAAGCTTGAAAGAGCACTTATTAACTTTATGATTGATTTACATGTATCAAAGGGTTATAGAGAAGTTCTTCCTCCCTTCTTAGTAAATAAAGAAGCAATGATAGGAACTGGACAACTTCCAAAATTTGAAGAGGATCTATTCAAAGTTTCAGACCCTGAGTTTTATTTAATTCCAACAGCAGAGGTTCCTGTTACAAATCTTCATAAAGATGAGATTCTTTCTGAGGATGATTTACCGATTTACTATGTCTCCTATACTCCCTGTTTCCGGAGAGAAGCAGGCTCCTATGGAAAAGATGTTAGAGGACTTATAAGGCAGCATCAGTTTAATAAAGTAGAACTTGTTAAATTTGTGAAACCTGAAGACTCCTATGATGAGCTTGAGTCTTTAACTAAGGATGCTGAAGAAGTTTTACAAAGGCTTGGATTACACTATAGAGTTGTAAGCCTTTGCACAGGTGATCTTGGCTTTGCAGCATCAAAAACCTATGATATTGAAGTATGGATTCCAACTCAAGGTCGTTACAGAGAGATAAGTTCTTGTTCTAATTTCGAAGATTTTCAAGCAAGAAGAGCAAATATAAGATTTCGTAGAAGAGGCAAAAAGGGTACTGAGTATGTTCATACTCTTAATGGTTCTGGATTAGCAATTGGTCGAACAGTTGTTGCTATTCTTGAAAACTATCAACAAAAGGATGGTTCTGTAGTTATTCCTGAGGCTTTAAGAGCCTATGTGGGAGTGGATATTATAAGATGATAGAGCCTACCCAACAAGTTGGAATTATTCATATCTTTAAAGGTAAAAGTCAAGTTCCTATAAAACTTGTTTTAGGGGAGATTCTTTTAGCTGAGATTTTAGATATACTTCCGACAGGGACAATTCAATTAAGAATAAATGAGAGAGTAATTAATGCTCAACCTCAAAGAGAAATTCCTCTTAGCAAAGGAGACAAAGTTTATGTAAAGGTGGAAAAACCTCTTTCTGATGGCACAATTCCCTTAAGAGTTTTAACTACTGAAGCAGAAGAGATAAAAGTTGATTTATCAATAATAGATTTTTTAGAAAGTATCTTTGCTCAGAAGACAGAATTCAGAAAAGCAGACTTTTTAAGTTTATTTAAAAGTTTACTTAATCTATCCTTTGATAGCTTCCCGCAAGACATTAAAATAGAATTTTTTGATAAAATTTTGAGGATATTTAAAAATCAAACCATTGTTAAAGACATTCAACAGTTAATAGAGTTAGCAGAAAGCAAAAATATATTTAATAAAGAGATAGAAACATTAAAAAGTTTTCTTCTTTCTTTTGATGAGAGCATGAAACCAGAAATATTGAAAAAAGTAATAAATAATAGTGGTATTACTTTTGAAGCAAAACTCAAAACTTTACTAAATGAGGTTACAAATCTTGAAAGCTTAAAAGGAGATTTAAAATTTATTGTAAACTTTATTTTAAAGGAAGCAAAAGAAAGAGGATATGAGGAAATTTATTTGAAGGCTGAACAAATTCAAAGGCAGTTAGAGGGGTTTCAGATTGTATCAAAGGGGTTTAATAGTCTGTTTAGCTTTCTTCCGATTCTTTGGAGAGAGCTTGAAGGAGGAAACATTGCTCTTAAATCTTTTAAAAAGGAGGGAAAGGATTTTTTCTCCCTATTTGTTATGTTGAACTTTACTGATGAGTCTTTATGTTTTGTTGTAACTCTTTTGGAAAATAGATTTTTTATAAGTTTTTCAGCAGATGAAAGAACTCTCTATCTAATAAAAGCCAATGAAGACAAGCTTAAAGAAGCCTTTAGTTTAAACAAGATGCATTTAAGTAGTATAAACTACGTTACAAAAACCAGAGAACTTATCAAAAATTGGGATATTAATAGTTTTGTGAGTCTAACAGTATGAACGAAGAAAGTAAAAGAGCTGTGGCATTAAGATATGATGAAGAGAGAGACTCTGCACCGAGAGTTGTAGCAAAGGGAAGAGGTTGGATTGCAGAGAAAATAATTGAGATAGCAAGACAGCATGGAGTTCCTATAAGAGAGGATAAGATTCTGATAGAAACACTTTCGAAATTAGATTTATATGAGGAGATCCCTGTTGAACTTTATAAAGCTGTTGCAGAGATTCTTGCATTTATTTATAAAATCAAAGGTAGAAGATGACAGTTCTAGAAAGAATTTTGGCAAAGAAAAAGATTACAGTTGAAGAGACAAAAAGGCAGAGACCTTTTAGTCAACTAAGAAAAGATTTGGAAAAGATAGAGATTGGCTCAAAGTCTCTATATAAGGCAATTAAAAGACAGCCAAATGAGCCAATAAAGCTTATTGCTGAGATAAAGAGAGCATCTCCAACAAAAGGTAAATTTAAGAATTTTGACATTGAGCTTATGTCAGATATTTATGTCTCTTCTGGTGCAGATGCAATCTCAGTGATAACTGAGGAGGATTTTTTCTTTGGTAGTCCTGAGTTTCTTATAAGAATTAAAAATAGACATCCAGAACTACCTGTGTTAAGAAAAGATTTTATTTTTGATGAGTATCAGCTTTATGAATCAAAGTTGCTTAAAGTCGATGCAGTGCTGCTAATTGCTAATATTTTAAATAAAGATCAATGTAAAAATTTTTATGAACTTGCCAAATCTCTCGGTATAGATGTTTTATTTGAAATTCATGATGAGGAAGATTTAGAAAAAGCTCTCTTTGTCGATGCTGATATTATAGGAATAAATAATAGAAATCTCAAAACACTTGAAGTAGATATTAATACGACTTTTAAATTAAAGGAAAAAATACCTCAAAACAAAATTGTTGTTAGTGAAAGTGGCATTTCTGAAAAATCACACATTATAGAACTCCTTAAATGCGGAGTTGATGCTGTATTAGTTGGAACTTCAATAATTTTAAGTGATAATCCTGGAGAAAAGATAAGAGAACTTAAATTTTTGTTTGGTAGTGAATAGATATGAAAAATTATGATAGAAAAAGATAGTTTTCCCGATTGGCAACAAGTATTTGACTCTATCTTAGATTTAGTTGTTTTTTTAAAGCCCGATGGCACAATATTTTACTGTAATCAAAGATTTGCTGAATTTATAAATAAGGATTGTGATTCTATTGTTGGGCAAAAATGCCATGAGCTTGTCCATGGT
>JANXBK010000007.1 GCA_025057595.1 Thermodesulfovibrio sp. | reverse complement strand
CTTTTGCAATAAAGGGATAAAGAATGCCTGCTCCAAAATCAAAGCCATCAAGGGCAAAGTATACTGCCCATAGCAATCCCCATAGAATAAACCATATTATTTGAAACTCCATCTTTACACCTCCTTTGGCTCAGGACCTTTTCTTGCATATTTTGCAAGAAGGTATATATCAACTATACCTAAGGCACCATAAAAGAGAGTAAAACCAATTAAGGAAGCCAGAACCTGTGAGGGCTCAATAGCTTTTGATACAGCATCTGCTGTTTTAAGCAGTCCATACACAATCCAAGGCTGTCTACCCACCTCTGCTACAATCCAGCCAAGCTGCCCAGCAATATAGGGCAGTGGAATTGACCAGAGAAGCACCCGTAACATTAAAGGGCTTGTCTCGGGTTTTTTCATTTTAATAACTGCCCAAAGGCCAAGTAAAATAAAGAGAAAACCTAAACCTACCATTATCCTGAAACTTACAAAGGTAAGTGTAACAGGTGGTCTTTCAGATGGTGGAAACTCCTTTAATCCTTTAATTTCCTCCTTTCCTGCTAAAATACTTAACATAGAAGGTATTCCAATTGCTTCAACTGAGTTTCTTTCATTCTTAGGATCAGGAATTATCAAAAGATACATGGGAGCATCTTTTGTTGTCTCCCAGAGGGCTTCCATTGCAGCAAGCTTTGTCGGTTGGGTACGGGCAACTTCTTTTGCATGAAAATCGCCAACACCAACAACTAAAATAGAGCTTACAAGGGCAAATACTGCTCCAATTTTAAAACATTTCTTGAAAAATTCAGTTTCATTTTTCTTTAAAAGATGGTAGGATGAAACACCAAGTACAAAAAATCCTGCTAAAGCCCAGCCTGAAAGCACTGTATGGGCAAACTTAAGAAGTCCATAGGGATTTGTTACAACTGCCCAAAAATCAACCATCTCAGCACGAGCATTATTAATTACATATCCAACAGGATGCTGCATCCATCCATTGGCAATCAAAATCCATAGTGCTGAAAGATTAGTAGCAAGAGCAACAAGCCATATAGAAAGGGCATGAAGTTTTGGAGAGATTCTGTTCCAACCAAAAATCCATACACCAAGAAAGGTTGACTCAAGAAAGAAAGCTACTGTTGCCTCAATTGCAAGAGGTGAGCCAAAAATGTCACCCACATAGCGAGAATACTCAGCCCAGTTCATTCCAAACTGAAACTCTAATGTGATACCAGTTACAACTCCTAAGACAAAGTTAATAATAAAAAGCCTTCCCCAAAATTTTGCCATCCTTAAGTAGTCTTTGTCTCCAGTTTTTACATACTTCGTTTCCATATAGGCAATAAGCAATGAAAGTCCAAGCGTAAGCGGAACAAATATAAAATGAAAAGCAGCAGTTATTGCAAACTGTAGCCTGCTTAATAAAACTGTATCCATACTCCCTCCTAAAATTTATTGTTGACTAATTTTATCCACTTTTAAAAAATTTTGTCAATATCTATTTTCTTGCAAGAGCCTATAAAAATGTTTTATTATTAACAATAGTTTTTTTAATTGAAGAATGAAAACATTACTTAACATAGATGATGGTAAAAAAGTAAAAATTCTAAAGATATCTGGTGGAAAAACTGTTAGACAGCATCTTCAGTGTCTCGGTATTCATATTGGTGATATAGTAATTTTAAAGAAAGGTTCTTTTTTAGGAGGACCTGTTCTCTTAGAGGTAAATGGTTACGATGTTGCATTAGGTAGAGGTGTTGCCTCTAAGATTGAGGTTGAGGAAGTTGAATGAAAATAGCCTTTATAGGGCAGCCCAATGCAGGAAAAAGCACTCTCTTTAATGGACTTGCTGGCTATAAAACAATAACAGCAAACTTTCCAGGACAAACAGTTCATTATACAATAAGTAAAGTAAAAGTCGGTGAGGACATCTTTGAAATAGTAGATCTTCCAGGAATTTATTCTCTTACAGCAATAGACAAAGCAGAGTTTGAAGCAAGAAAATATATTCTTTCGGGACAGGCTGATGTTGTAATTAATGTTATCGATGCCTCTACTCTTTCAAGAAGCCTTGAACTTACTCTTCAGCTTACTGAGCTTCAAGTTCCGATGGTTATATGTTTAAATATGATTGATGAAGCAAGAAGAAAAGGACTTAAGATAGATACAGAAAAACTTTCTCAAATCTTTGGTGTACCAGTAATAGAGACTATCGCAAATAAAGGAATAGGCATTGACAAAATCTTTGTATCTGCTAAAGAGGTTTATCAAAAAAAATTAATCCCAAAAATTCAATTTTTTCATAGAGACATAGAAGAAAGAATCGAAGAGATTGAGAGAACGATTCCTAAAAATTTCTTTAAAAATCTTCCAAGACGATACATAGCTGTGAAACTCCTTGAAGGTGATGAGGAGTTGTTTGAAGGAGTTAAAAGTTACTCTGAGATCCTAAAAAAAATCAATCACATTAGAGAGGAAATTAAAATAACCCATGGTAGAGATACAGACATGGTGATTTCCTCAGAAAGACATGCCTTAACAATGAATATTTTTGAAGAAGTAACAAAAATAGGAGAGCCTTTAAAAACTTTAAGAGAAAAAGTAGATGACATTCTTACAAATAGGTATTTAGGATATCCTCTACTGTTTTCTATAATTTTTGGAATATTTTTTTTAGTTTTTGAAGTTGGGAAAATAGTTGAAAAACCTATTGTTAGTTTATTTGAATTAGCTATAGAAAAGCTTCCATCAATAATAAAAGAAGGCTCTTTAGGCTTCTTTTTAATTAAAGGTCTACTTGAAGGCTTTTCAGGAGGAATGGGTGTTGCTATTCCCTATTTAATACCCTTTTTTATTGGTCTAACAATTCTTGAAGATATCGGATACCTACCAAGAATGGCTTTTTTAATGGATACAGTAATGCACAGAATCGGACTTCACGGAAAAAGTATTCTACCCTTCGTAGTATCCTATGGTTGTAATGTTGCTGGAGTAATGGCAACAAGAATACTTGAATCACAGAGAGATCGTTTTATTACTGCGGCTTTATCTGTTTTTGTTCCCTGTGCAGCAAGAACATCTGTAATATTTGGAATAGTTGGAGCCTTTATCGGAGGAACCGCGGTTGCAGCTGTCTATATCTTTAATATCCTAATAATTATGCTTTTAGGAGCAATTTTAACAAAATTTGCTCCAGAGGTAACCCCCGGACTAATAATGGAAATTCCGCCTTTGAGAGCTCCTACGCTTAAAAATGTATATATGAAAACATGGCTTAGACTTAAGGATTTTATCACTGTTGCCTGGCCTCTTTTAGTCGTCAGCAGTATCACCTTAAGTTTACTTGAGTATTTGAAAGTTGACATCTTTTTAAACAAGTTTCTTTCTCCTATCGTTAGTTTATTACTTGGTTTACCTGAACAAGTGGGAATAACCCTTCTTTTTGGAATTTTAAGAAAGGAGCTTTCAATGATTATGCTTTTTCAGGCAATGCATACCACAGATCTTTCTGCAGTAATGAGTAATATTCAATTAATTGTTTTCACTGTATTTACAGTTTTTTATATGCCCTGTGTAGGAACTATCGGAGCATTAATAAAAGAGTGTGGTATAAAGAAAATGTTAATTATAACAGTAATTACTCTTCTGGTAGCTCTAATTTTAGCTTTTGTATCTAAGATTTTTTTGTCCTTCTTTATCTAAATTTGAGAAAATTTGGTATTTTTTGATATTTTGAAATAAAGGAGGTTGTCTTAAGATAGCGAAAGTTTATGGTAATACATTAGGACTTAAAAAAAGTTTAATTCATAGCTTAGAAAGAATCTATAGAAAAAAACAACCTCAAGATATTGTTTTAACTTTTGATTTAGCAAAATCTCTATGCTCTCTCTCTTACGAATCAAATAAACAAATAGGAGTTTTAGTTGACAGGTCAGGCACTGTAACTCATGTAGTTGTTGGAACAGCACAATCTATCTTGCTTCCAGAGCTTAATGATTTCCCATTGGGCAGAAAACCACTAAGAGGTTTAAGATATATACATACCCACCTAAACAAAGAGCAACCAAACAGAGAAGATATTACTGATTTGAGACTTCTTAGATTTGATTTAATGGTGGTTTTAACTCATGAAAAAGGCCTGCCCGAAAATATTTATGTAGCTTATTTGCTTCCACTGGGTAATGATAAACAGTATGAGATTATCTCATCTAATCTTTATAGCTTCAGAATGAATTTTAAAGAGTTTATAACTAATCTTGAAGAGGAGATGCTGAGAGCAAGAGTAGTAGATATGGAAGACAAAAGAGAAAGAGCAATTCTTATAAGTGTATCTAATGCACCAAAGTATCTGCTTGAAGAACACATGGCAGAATTAGAAGAGCTTGCTAATTCCACAGATTTAGTAGTAATAGACAAAATCATTCAAAGGGTAAAAGAGATTAATCCTAAATATCTTTTAGGAGAGGGAAAACTCAAAGAGTTAATCATAAAGGCAATGGATATGGGAGCCACACTTTTAGTTTTTGATCAAAATCTAACTCCATCTCAAATAAGAGCAATCTCAGAGATTACAGAGCTTAAAGTAATAGATCGTAGTCAACTAATTCTTGACATATTTGCAAAAAGAGCCCATTCAGCTGAGGGAAAAGTTCAAGTTGAACTTGCTCAATTGAAATATATGCTTCCAAGGCTTGTAGGCAAAGGCACAGCGATGTCTCGGCTTGCTGGGGGAATTGGTGGAAGAGGTCCTGGAGAAACAAAACTTGAGATAGACCGTAGAAGAATAAAGGAAAGAATTCATCATCTTGAAACAGAGCTTAAAAAAATTGCTTTAGCAAGACAGCAAAGAAGAAAAAAAAGAAAAGAAATTGGAATTCCTATAGTGTCTATAATTGGCTATACAAATGCTGGAAAATCAACACTTCTTAATACTCTTACAAAAAGCTCAGTTTTTGTTGAAGATAAAATGTTTGCTACTGTTGATCCATCTTCGCGCAGACTTAGATTTCCTGAAGACAGACAGATAATAATTACTGACACCGTAGGCTTTATAAGAGATTTACCTGAAGATCTTGTAGCTGCTTTTAAATCTACGCTTGAAGAGCTTGAAGATGCTCATCTTCTGATTCATCTTGTTGATATATCAAATCCACAGTTTGAAAATCATATTGACTCAGTAAATAAAATTCTTAAAGAGCTTAATCTTGATAAAAAACCAAAAATTCTTGTTTTTAATAAGATTGACAGAGTTTCTCCTGAAGAAGTAAGACAGATATGTCGTAGATATAATGCAATTGGTATTTCAGCAATTAATAAGGATACTCTTCTACCCCTTGTTGAGGAGATAAAAAACAAACTATGGAGCGAAATATTTACTTATAGCGTTGTACAGTAAATTTATATATCTCTATATCAGAATCATATGGAGATATACCGGCTTTCATCTTAGCTATTGCTAACTGCTCATCAACTGTGTTTACTCCCTCTATATCTGGAAGAAGTAATCCCTTTTGCCATCCCTTAACTACAATAACTCCATATTTTTTCGGATCAAGCTCATCAAGATTTTTTACAGGTTGTGGTTGGCTTAGAATATCAACTGAGTATTCAAGCTCATGAAGCTCATTAGCAGATACAGGAGGAAAACGAGGATCTTCGGTTGCAGCAGCAACTGCATTTCTTACTATCTCATTGTATATATTTTCAGTGGCAGGTAAAAAAGTGCCAATACATCCACGAAGCTTCCCTTTCTTCTTTATTGAAACAAAAACTCCAGCCTTCCTTTTCATATCTTCAGGAATTTCTGCTGGTTTTTCCGGAATTCTTCCAAATTTTATAAACTCCTCTACAGTCTTTTTTGCTAACTCAACATAAGGATGCATAATTATAAGTATAACAAAAGTTTGACTGAAGGATTAAAAATTTTTAAAATTAATTTTATGCGAACTAAAACTAAACAAGGAACTATAGTTATTGATTCTGAAAGATGTAAAGGCTGTAAATACTGTGTTTTAACGTGCCCAAATGAGTGTCTAGAGATTTCATCTACCTTTAACTCTTCTGGTTACTTTGTGGCTAAATTTATAAAACCACAAAAATGCACAGGTTGTGCAATGTGTGCAGTTGTTTGTCCTGAAATCGCGATAGAAGTTTTTATAGAAGAGTAAGAGGCAATCTTTGAGAATAGGAGTAATTTTCTGTAGTTGTGCAGGTCAGATTACTGAAAAGATTGATTTCTCTAAAATTGAAGAACTTATAAAAAACAAAATCTCTTGGATTAAATCTTGTGAAGTTATATGTACTGAAGACAAAAAAAATGAGATTATAAATTTCTTAAGGAAAAAAAGACCAGAAGCAGTTCTTTTTTTAGCTTGCTCGCCACTAAATAAAGAAGAAGTCTTCAGAGAGATAGCAACTAAAGCAGGAGTAAATCCCTATATGATTAATGTTGTAAATCTTAGAGAACATGTAGCATGGGTTACCTTAGATAAGAAAGAAGCTCTTAAGAAGGCTTATGTGCTTTGTATAGCAGCCTTAGGGAGAATAAAAAAACAAAAGCCCCTTATTGCAAGAAAAATTCCAATAACAGACGATATTTTAATTGTAGGAGGAGGAGTAGCTGGAATCACAGCAGCTAAAACTCTTTCAAAAGCAGGCAGAAAGGTTTATTTAGTTGAAAAAGAGACAGCTTTGGGCGGCAAAGTAACAAAATATGAAAAAATATTTCCTGATCTTTCCTGTGGACCTTGTTTTGTGCATCCCTTAGTTTCAGATTTGTTAGACAGTAGTATTGAATTAATGCTTAATTCAGAATTAATTGAGATTAAAGGTTTTTATGGAAATATCCACGCAAAAATAAAAACAAAGCCTATTTATGTGGATTATAAAAAATGTATTGGCTGTTCAGCTTGTGAGTACGTATGTCCTGAAAAAGCAATAAGAGTTTATCCTATGAGATTACCTCCTGTAGCAGTAGTTGATTCAGACAGATGTTTAAGATTTAAAGAAAAGATGTGCTCCTACTGTATCAATGAATGTCCTGTAGAAAGTATTGATTTTTCAGAAGAGCAAAAAGAGTTAAATTTAAAAGTGGGTGTAGTCCTTTGGGCAACAGGTTTTAGAGTATTCGACTGTAGTAGTTTTCCTCAGCTTGGATATAGGAAATTTAAAGATATCTATGATGCTTTAGAGTTTGAAGAAATTCTAAATGCCGAAGGTCCAACAAAAGGAGAGTTAGTTAAGGAAGACGGACAGATTCCTCATAGAATTATAATTATCCATTGTGTTGGAAGCCTTGAAGAAAAATACTATCCCTACTGCAGTAAAATATGTTGTCAGTATGCCTTTAAGTTTAACAGAGTAATAAGACAGAGGGTTCCACATGTAGAGATTATTCATTTTGTTAAAGAAGTAGTTATTCCAGGTAGCGAAGCATATAAAATTTATTTTCAAATCAAAAAAGATCCTTTAACAAAAATATACAGATATAACTCAATTGACGATTTAAGAATTGAAAAAAAACATTCTTTAACTTTGTATTTTAATGGGGAATCTATAGTTTGTGATATTGTAGTTTTATGCTCTGCTATTATTCCTGAGGAGTTTCCAAAAACTTCCGGAGTTTTTCCAATAGGTTCAGCAAAAGAGCCTATGAGCATAAAAGAAACAATTAAAGATGCCTTAGCACAAACTGCAGAGATTCTCTCAGAGCTTAAAAAAAGTGATTTTTTAATTAAATCACCAATTGTTGTAAAAATTAATCAAAATAAATGTAGCCTTTGTGGAATTTGTTTGCTGCAATGCCCATATAAAGCTATAGAAAGTGAAGATGGCAAAATAAAGATCTTAGAAGTTTTATGTGAAGGATGTGGAAGCTGTGTTTCTTCCTGCCCTACCAATGCAATTGATCTTGAAGGAGATACAAAAGAGCAGATCTTATCTGAAATTGAAGGTATAATAAATGCATGTAAGGAGATAGAAAGATGGCAGTTGTAGTTCTTGATTGTCGTGGTCTAAAATGTCCTCAACCAACAATTCAGATGACGATAAAAGCTTTAAAGATGAAAAAAGGAGACATACTTGAGGTTGTTGCTGACTGCCCTACATTTGAAAATGATGTAAAAAACTGGTGTAAAAGAAATAATAAAGCTCTTTTGTGGATAAAAGATGAAGGTGGTGGAGTAAAAAGATGCCAAGTTCAATTCTGAAAGTAATAGTTCCTTTTATTTTATTATTTTCTCCTTTTGTTTGTTTTGCTGCCAATGAGATTGTTCTTGGAATGTCAGCAGCTTTTAGGGGTCCTACTGGAGGAATTGGAGCAGAACTTTACAGAGGAGCCATGGCATATATTGAGCATATTAACAGAAATGGAGGAATTAACGGCAAAAAGATTTTAATTAAAGCCTATGATGATGGCTATAATCCAACTCCAGCAATAAAAAATACGATTAAACTAATTGAAGAGGACAAAGTATTCATACTCTTTAACTATGTTGGAACTCCTACAGTGACAAGAGTTCTTCCAATACTGAAAAGCAATAGTCATAAACATATATATCTATTTTTCCCTTTTACTGGAGCTATGCCTCACAGAAAACCACCATATGATGAGTATGTGTTTAATTTAAGAGCCTCCTATGAGCAGGAAACAGGAGGCCTTGTAGAGAACTTTCTAAAAATAGGTAGAAAAAAAATAGGTATTTTTTATCAAGCAGATGCTTATGGCAGAAGCGGATGGGATGGAGTAAGAAAGACATTGGCTAAATACGGGCTTAAAATAGTAGCAGAAGCAACATATAAAAGAGGGGCTAAATATACTGATAGTTTTAAAAAACAGGTTCAAATTCTTAAGGATGCAGGTACAGATGCGGTGATATCAGTAGGAGCATATGCAGCTTGCTCAGGTTTTATAAGAGATGCGAGAGATATGGGGTGGGATGTTCCGATAGCCAATGTTTCTTTTGCAGGTAGTGAGTTTATAATAAATATTTTGCTTGAAGAGGAAAGAAAAACAGGAAGAAAGTATACCTATAATCTAATAAACTCTCAGGTAGTTCCAAGTTACGAAGATCTGAGTTTACCTGCAGTGAGAGAGTATAGAAAACTTATGGATTTTTATAATCCTATGCCTCCTCCAAATTTAATTGATCCTGATTATAAACCTTTAAAATACAGTTTCGTAAGTTTTGAAGGTTTTTTAAATGCAAAAGTGGTTATAGAGATGCTAAAAAGACTTGGACATGAACCAAAAAGAGAAAATATTAAAAGAGTAGTTGAGTCTATAAAAAATCTTGATATAGGCATTGATGAAAAGATAAGTTTTTCTGAAAAAAAACATCAAGCTCTTGACAAAGTTTACTACACTACCTATAAAAACGGCAAGTCTATTCCAATAAAAGATTGGAGTGAGTGGAAAAAATGAAAATACAGATGAGAATGTCAAAACTTTTTCAGAAAACTCTTTTAGGAGTAATTTTTCTTTTTACCGTAATATTTATAACAATTAGTTTTTTCTCAGGTTGGAATCTTTACAGAAATTTAGCAGAGGAGTATAAATCAAAAGGAATGGCTATAGCAAGTAGCATTGCTTCCTCTTCAGCAGAGACAATTCTTACTCTTGATTCAGCCACTATTCAGGCAATGATTGATCAGTTCTTAGATATTGAGGGAGTTGCATATGTTTTTGTTATAGACTCAACTGGAGAGATAATCTCTCATACCTTTACTCCTGCTATTCCGTCAGAGATAAAGCAAATAGCTCATACTCACAAAAGTGGAATAAAGGATGTTTATATTGAAGGTATGGGAAATTTTTTAGATATAGTATCTCCAATAACTGAAGGCTCTATCGGTTATGTCCATGTTGGTATGAATAAGACAATTATAACTCAAAAAATGTGGCTTGTCCTTAGCAGACAACTTACACTTCTGTTGTTAATATTTCTCTTAAGTGTTACTCTTGCATATTTTATGGTAAATAAGATCTCTCAACCTTTAAACAAACTTACTGAGTATGCAAAAAAACTACTTACTCACGATTTTGATGCAAAAGTAGATATTAATTCAAAAGATGAGATAGGACTTCTTGCACAGACAATGCAATCAATGGCTAATAATATTAATGAAGTTTTTGATAGATATGAGTTTGCATTAAAAGACGCAGTTTTAGAACTTCAAGATACACTTGCCTATTTAACCACAATAATTGATAATATGGCAGATGGACTCATTGTTGTAGATAAAGACGGAATAGTATCTCATGTAAACCCAGCTGCTTCAGAAATGTTTGGAAAACAAGAATTTGAGATGGTTGGCAAAAATATAAAAATTCTTGATCCAGAGTTAGACAAATTAGTAAATAAATCTCTTATTAAAGAAGAGGTGGTCTCAACAGAGATTAATTTAGTAGATGGCAGAGTTGGTAAAGCAGTTGCAAAAAGTATTAAAAAGGAGTATTTTTCAGAAGAGTCAGAGGCTAAAGGTCTTCTTGGATCAGTTATACTTATTAGAGATATTACCCAAGAAAAAGAAATTGATAGATTAAAAACTGAATTTATCACCGTAGTAAGCCATGAACTTAGAACTCCCTTAACCTCCATACTTGGTTTTGTTGAGATTATAAATAAAAAATTCAATGATACGATAATTTCTCAGCTTAATTTAGCAGATGAAAAGATCCTAAAAGTAGCAAATAAAATTAATAAAAATTTGAATATTATACTTTCTGAAGGAGAAAGAATCACTTCTTTAATAGATAACATTCTTGATATCTCAAAACTTGAATCAGGCCAGATATACTGGAAATTTGAAGAAACGTCAATACAAGAAATTATAATAAATGCATATAAGGCTTTATCATCTTTGTTTGAGCAGAGAGGATTGCCCTGTTATATAGAGATACAACCTAATCTTCCACCAATTACAGTTGACAAAGAAAGAATTATACAGGTTGTTATAAATCTTTTGTCAAATGCTATAAAGTTTACAGAAAAAGGATATGTAAAATGCAAAGCTTCATTGAATGGCAAAGAAGTTCTTGTGAGCGTAGAAGACACAGGGATAGGTATACCAGAAAGTGAGAAAGATAAAATCTTTGAAAAGTTTAAACAGGTTGGAGATCTTATTAGAAGTAAACCTAAAGGAACAGGATTAGGTCTTGCCATTTCAAAACAAATAATTGAAGCACATGGGGGGAAAATATGGGTAGAAAGTGAAGTCGGAAAAGGAAGTACTTTTTATTTCACTATATCTTTAGAAAATAGAGGAAAATAGATGAAAGTATTAGTAGTAGATGACGAACCACTGATAAGAGAGCTTATCTTACAGATATTGGAAGAGATTGAGGGAGTTAAGATACAAAGTCTGCAGGCAGCTGATGGAGTTGAGGGACTTCAACTGATAAAAAAAGAAAAGCCAGATATAGTCTTTCTTGATATAATGATGCCAAAGATGAGCGGATTTGAGATTTGTAGAATTCTTCAAAGTGAGCCACTAGATTGGAATATAAAGATAGTTATCTTAACTGCGAAAGGTCAAGAGATAGACAAACAGACAGCAAAAGAGCTTGGTGTAAAATGGTATATTACAAAACCTTTTAAGATAGAGGATATAATAAAACTTTTTAAGGAGTTGCAGGATGCATAAAGAGCCAGAAAAATTTATTTTAAATCCTAACAATCTCTGTCTTGTAGTGGTTGATGTTCAGGAGAAACTTTCTTTAGCTATGAAAAAAGATGTAGTTGAAAAATTAGTAAAAAATATCCTATTACTTATTCAACTCAGTAAGCTCTATAAAATTCCTGTAATTATTACTGAGCAATATCCTAAAGGATTAGGAAGAACTCTTCCTGAAATTAAGGAGCTAGTTGATGAAGAAGCTATTGAAAAGATTCATTTTAGTTGTATTAAAGAAGAAGAATTTTTTAGAAGAATTATACGAGCTGAAAAAAACCAGATAATACTTACAGGCATGGAGGCTCACATTTGTATATGGCAAACTGCTCTTGATTTAGTTTTAAGAGGCTACAGTGTCTTTGTTCCTTCAGACGCTGTATGTAGCCGTAGAAAGGAAGATTGGCAAACTGCTCTTCAACTGATGAGAGATGTTGGATGTATAATTACTTGTACAGAAGCTTTAGTCTTTCAGATTCTTGAAAAAGCTGGAACTGAAGAGTTTAAAAAAATTCTGGAGTTTGTAAAATGATGGATTTTCATATACATAGTGTATTTAGTGACGGAGAGCTTATACCTGCAGAGATTGTAAGGAGAGCTGAACAGATTGGTTATAAAGCCTTAGCAATAACAGATCATGCAGATCAGTCTAATATTGATTTAGTTGTTCCAAGAATTATAAAAGTCTTCAGAGAAATTCAACCATTTACATCAGTTGTTTTAATCCCGGGTGTTGAAATAACCCATGTTCCTCCTAAATTAATTCCTGAGTTAGCAAAAGAAGCAAGAAAACTTGGTGCTAAAATTATCGTTGTCCACGGAGAGACTTTAGTAGAGCCAGTTAAAGAAGGAACAAATGAAAAAGCATTAGACTCTGATATTGATATTTTGGCTCATCCTGGTTTAATAAAAGAAGAGGAGGTTAAAGAAGCAGCTAAAAAAGGGATTTACCTTGAGATAACATCACGAAAAGGACATAGTTTGAGTAATGGTTATGTTGCAAAATTAGCCTTAAAGTATAAAGCAAAGTTAGTTATAAGTACTGACTCCCATTCGCCAAAGGATTTTATCACAAAAGATTTTGCAGTCAAAATTTTGAAAGGTGCTAGTTTAACAGAGAAAGATATCTACAGAGTTTTCAAAAATATGGAAGAGATTGCAAGGAGGAAAAGTTAATGAAAAAAATGAATATTCAAACTTTTAAAGAAAAAATTATGTTAGAAAGAAAAAAAGTTGTTCTATTATTTTTTATATTTTTAGCTTTAGTTGGAGGTGCCATAGGAATTTATATTTTTAATTTAATAAAAAAAGACAAAGCAAAACAGTATGAGTATGAAGCATATAGAAACTACTACAAGCAAGATTTCAAAAGAGCCGCAGAGTTGTTTCTTAGGGCTTATGATAACGAAAAAAATATCGTTTATTTACTTAATGCAGGTTATGCTTTTAGCTTTGCAGGAGAAGATAAAAAAGCTATTGAGGTTTTAGAAAAAGTTGAAAATTCAGATGATGAGGTCTTTTCAAATCTTGCAAAGTTTAAATTAGCGATGATATTGAAGAAAACAAATAAAGAAGAGGCAGCAAATAAGTTAAAACAGATAGTTAACGGTAAAAGGGATTTCATAAAAGATGCTGCTCTTTATGAGTTAGCAAAAATTTACGAAGAAAGTAATAGAGAACAAGCCAAAATATATCATGAAGAAATTATAAAGAGATTTCCTTCTTCACCCTTTGCTGAGATTGTAAAAGATAAGATTAAACAGTAGTTATACCTTCTTAGATTTTTTAATCTGAGTTCTTTGAGATACTCTCTTTTTATTGATTCTTTTAGATTTTTTCTCTATATAAAAATCTTCCTTAAGAGGTATAAATTTATTATGAGGTGGAAGCATTATTTCTGTGCCAGGTTTTAAATTTTTGAAGATTTCTCTTCCATTCATCTCATACAGAACAGTTATTGAAAGTTTATATTTTTTTGCGATTTTACTGACGGTATCCCCTTTTTTAGTTATATATACATCGTAACTAAATCTTTTTTCTGGAGGAATTTTATTTAGATTTTCAAGAAACTCAGCTTTTTTACCCGTAGGAATTCTTATTGTATATTCTTTAACATTCATCGGAGTTGACCATCTTTTAAGCTCAGGATTTAACTCTTTTACGGTATTTAGATCAACTTGTAAACATTCAGCAATAATGTCTAAATCGACAGGAGAAGGAATTGTAACTTCCTCATAAGAGAGAGGATTATGATTTTCAATATTTTCAAAGCCGAAATTTTCAGGTTTTTTAGCTATAGTTAATGCAGCTATATATTTTGGAACATATTCTTTAGTCTCCTTAGGTAAAAATTTAGTATTTAATAATATCCAGTAGTCATTTTCTCCTGCTTTATTTACTGCTTTAAATATACGTCCTTCTCCAGCGTTATAAGCAGCAAGTGCTAAAGACCAATCCCCAAACATACCGTAGAGATCTTTAAGATATTTTGCTGCAGCATAAGTTGATTTTATAGGATCTTTTCTTTCATCCCTCCACCAATCAACTATTAGTCCGTATCTTCTAGCAGTACTTTCTATGAATTGCCAAGGACCAATAGCATTTTTCGGTGAACGAGCATTAACATTAAATCCACTTTCAATCAGTGGTAAATAAACGAGATCCTCAGGTAATCCCTTTTCACTAAGAATCTCTTTCATCTTCTCAATATACTTCGTAGAACGAGAAAGCCATACAGAGAATTTATTTTTGAGTTTTTCTGAAAAAAGCAATATATTTTTTTCAATTTTTCTAATTAAACTTTCAGAGGATTCAGGAATAAGCTCAACATCGAAAGAAAAGATTATTTCCTTTTTTTCATCTTGTTTAATAACTGGTATATCATTTTTTTGTAGTGTTTCATCTTCTGTAAAAGCTTCTAAGGGTAAAAGGAGGAAAAGTAGAAAAAAACTAATCAGAAATTTTTTCATAAAAACATTTATACATTAATTAGTCAACTTTTTTCAACTTTAATCTCTTGCAATATTCAATACTGTCTTTTAAAATATTTTAGAATGAAAAAGAAACTCTTTTTTATTTTATTTCTTTTTTTGCTTGTTTTAGCCTTCGGTACAGTTGGTTATATTGTCGTTGAAGAGATGAGCTTTATTGATGCCTTTTACATGACTGTAATTACTATCGCCACTGTAGGATTTAAAGAAGTTAAAGAGCTTGATGAAGATGGAAAAATTTTTACAATCCTTTTAATTTTTTGTGGTTTTGGAATATTTACATATACACTAACAACAGGAGCTAAAATTATAATAGAAGGAGAATTAAAGGAGGTTTATAAAAAAAGAAGAATGAAAAAGATGATTAAAGAGTTAACAGGACATTATATTATTTGTGGTTATGGAAGAATGGGTAGCATAATCGCAAAAGAGCTTAAAGTAAATAATATTAAATTTGTAATCATTGAAAAAAACAAAAGTAATATTCCTGAGGAAGAATTTCTATACGTTGAGGGAGATGCTACATATGATGAAACTTTAAAAGCAGCAGGAGTTGAAAGAGCAAAGGGATTAATAACTGTTTTGCCTTCTGATGCTGAAAATTTATATGTAGTTTTAAGTGCAAGAGAGCTAAATCCAGAACTTTTTATTGTTGCAAGAGCTATTGAAAAGGAGGCAGAGGCAAAACTAAAGAGAGCAGGAGCAGACAGGGTTGTTTCTCCTTATCTTATTGGAGGATTAAGAATTGCTCATACTGTCTTAAGACCAACAGTTGTTGATTTCTTAGAGTTTGCAACTCGATCTGAACATATTGAGATTCAAATAGAAGAAATTGAAGTTTCTTCAAACTCTACTCTTATTGGAAAAACAATTGCTCAAAGCGGTATTGGAAAAGATATAGGAGTGATAATAGTAGGAATTAAAAGAGCAGATGGAAAAATGATATTCAATCCTACCTCTCAAACAACTATTATGGAAGGAGACACTCTTATTGTCTTAGGACAAACTGATAAACTTAATTTACTTGAAAGTATTGCAAAAGGCTCCTCATAACTAAATCTATAGTTTTATCTGTAGCACCAGATTTTTTAGAAAAAACTCTGTAGGCATTCTCTCCAACTTTATTTTTCTTTTCCTGATTTTCAATAAGCTCCTTAAGCACACTAAAGAGAGCTTTATCGTCAACAATTAGACAACCTTCTTCTTTTACAAACTCCTCTATAAAAGGAAAATTGAACATGTAGGGACCACAGACTATAGGTTTTCTCCAATAAGCCGGCTCAAGAGGATTTTGTCCACCATGGGGTATAAAGCTTCCTCCAACTATAGCAACATCACAAACTCTGTAAAGAGAGGCAAGAATTCCGATTTTGTCAACAAGAACTATTAATCTACTTTTTTCTACTAAACTTTCACTTAAGTTGCTTATTTTTGAAAAAAATATATCTTCTCTGTTTTTTATATATTCCTTCATTAATTTCTCTACTTCATTAAATCTTTCTGGATGCCTTGGTGCAACTATTAAAGTTGAAGGAATATCTAACTTTAAAAACGCATCTAATATAATTATTTCTTCAGGTTCATGCGTACTTCCTGCTAAAACTATAGGTTTTGGAAGAGATTTCTCCCAAGGAAACTCTAATCTTTCAATTTTTAAATCAAATTTCATATTGCCGGTAACATAAATCTTTTCTTCTGAAACTCCTAATGCAATTAATCTTTTTTTATACTCCTCTTCTTGAACACAAAAAAGTTTTATAGAGTTTAAAATCTCTTTTATAAAAAATCTTATCTTTCTGTAACCTTTAAAGGATTTCTCACTTATTCTTCCATTTATCAAAAATACAGGAATTCTTTGAGAAGCATACTTTATCAAATTTGGCCAAATTTCAGTCTCTGTAAGAATTAAAGCTACAGGATTAAAAAACTTTAATACTCTTTTTATAACAAAAGGAATATCAAGGGGTAAATAAATAATTTTTACTGGAAAACTTTTAAATCTTTCATAGGCTACTTTTTGTCCAGTATCTGTTATTGTACTTAAAACTATATCATAGTTTTCTGAGAGCTTTTTTATAAAATTTGTTACTGCTAAAACTTCTCCCACACTTACTGCATGAATCCATATCTTAGGCTTAAAGGATTGAGCTGGATAATCAAAAAAGCCGAATTTCTCCTTTATCCATCTTCTTCTTAAATCTTTTGGTCTTTTAAAATACTCCTTAGGTAAAAAAAATACTAGAGCTAAAAGATAAATTAAGCTGTAAAAAAAATTTTTCTGCATAACTCTGCTACTTCTTGAGAAGGTTGTCTATGAATAAAGTAACTTCCTATCTTTTCTAAGAAATTTATTATTTTCTGTCTGTAGTCTTTATCATGAATTAGTCTTTCTATCTCATTTAAAACTTCTTTTTCATTAAAACTCTGAATAAATTCTAAAACTCTTACAGTAGAATCTAAATTCATAAAATCTGCAATAATATTTGGGAGTGAGATATGTCTCACTCCCTTTACAAATAACCTTCCGATAGCATATGAGATAGGATTTAATTTATAGACAACTATCATTGGAATTTTAAGAAGCGCTGCCTGCAGTGTTGATGTTCCAGAAGTTATAACTGCCAGGTCACTTGCTGCAAGTGCAGTAAATGAACGCTCTTTCAGAATGGTTAAGTTTTCATAAAAAATAAACTTTTTTAAAGTTATCTCATCAAACTCAATGTTTGGTGCCAGTGGAATAATAAAGTGAATATTTGAGTTTCTTAAGCTTTGAAGGATTCTAAACATAAAAGGCAAGATCTTTTTTATTTCAGAAGGTCTACTGCCTGGCATAAATGTTATAACTGTTTTGCTTTCAATACCTAAGCTTTTTCTTATTCTAAACTTATCAAAATCTAAGCCTAACTCTTCTTTAAGTAACTCAGTGATTGGATGTCCTACAAACTTAACAGGTATGTCTTCTTTTTTATAAATATCTTCTTCAAAAGGAAGTACAGAAGCAACAAAATCTATATATTTTTTTATCTTTTTTATTCTTCCGTATCTCCACGCCCAAATCTGAGGAGCTACATAGTAAATCACT
This sequence comes from Thermodesulfovibrio sp., assembly GCA_025057595.1. Classification (GTDB taxonomy): domain Bacteria; phylum Nitrospirota; class Thermodesulfovibrionia; order Thermodesulfovibrionales; family Thermodesulfovibrionaceae; genus Thermodesulfovibrio. Next base: position 43,057 of record JANXBK010000007.1, on the reverse strand, counting down.
TTTTTCCCTATTCTTTTAGCTTTTTCTGCTAATGTTAAATTAAAATCAGGGAAATCAATTAAAACGACTCCATCTATCTCCTTAAGTAGTGCTATTGCTGAGTTCATATTCTTTCTTAGCTTAGTTAAATGAGTTAGTATTTCTATAATTCCAAAAGAGTGAGTAATCTCTCCCACAAGTTCTACTCCTGCCTGAAACATCTTTTTACCACCGATGCCAAAAAGCTTAAAATCATTTAGTGCTTTTGCCAGCAAACTTCCATAAAGCTCTCCCGAAGTCTCACCAGCTACAATCAGAAGTTTTCTAGGCATTTTAAAATACATTGACTAATATAAAAGACTTCTTCCTCAGGTATCTCGGGATATATTGGTAAAGAGAGTATTTCTTTTGAAACCTGTTCTGCTACTGGAAAATCTCCTTCTTTGTAGCCTAGAAAACTAATAGCTTTCTGAAGATGCATTGGTAAAGGGTAATACACAACAGAGGGAATTCCTTGAACTTTCAGTAAATCCCTTATTTTATCTCTTAATGGTGAGCGTATACTGTAGAGATGATAAACATGATAGCTACCCTCTTTTTCTTTAGGAGTAATAACCTTTCCACTTAGGTATTGGTTGTAGAGTGCTGCTTTTTTCCTTCTTAACTCATTGTATTTATCTATATACTTTAATTTAACTCTCAAAATACTTGCTTGAATCTCATCAAGCCTTGAATTAAACCCAACTGTTTCATGAATATATCCACCTCGAGAACCGTGATTTCTTAGAATTCTGATTTTTTCAGCTATCTCACTATTATTTGTCACTACCATTCCACCATCACCAAAACAGCCAAGATTTTTACTTGGATAAAAACTAAAACAACCAACATCTCCGATGCTTCCTACTTTTCTGCCTCCTATCATTGCACCAAAAGCTTGAGCAGCATCTTCAACTAAATATATACCATATTTGTCTGCGACAGTTTTTATTTTTATCATATCTGCTGGAGCACCAAATATATGTACTGCTAAAACAGCTTTTGTATTGGATGTTATTTTCTCTTCAATTAAATCTGGATTTATGTTATATGTCTCCCCATCAATATCCACAAAAACTGGAGTTGCTCCAACATAAAGAATTGCCTCAATGGTAGCAAAAAAAGTAAAAGGAGTTGTCACTACTTCATCTCCTTTGCCAATACCTAAAGCTTTTAATGCCAGATGAAGCGCATCAGTGCCTGAGGCTACTGCTACCGCTTCTTTAACATCAAGATAGTTTTTTACTTCCTCTTCAAAGGCTTTTACATTTTTTCCAAGAATGTATTGAGAGCTTTCAAGTACCCCCTCTAAAGCTTCAAGAATTTCTTCTTTAATTGTTAGGTATTGAGATTTAAGATCAACAAAAGGTTTCAATTTATCCTCCAAGAATTCTATTTGCCAAATCTATAACTGAAACAATCTCTTCATTTGTAGGAGCTATCTTAGAAGGTTTTCTTTCTTTTACAGAATTTAAGAAATCTCTTATTTCCTCAGTAAGTGGCTGAGCTTCTGAGTTAACTTCTATATCTTTGATATCTCCTTTTTTGTCTACAATGCAAGCTTTTTTTAATCCAAGATCAATATTTATTACATTGTTCTCTTGTATTAAAGTGATTTTTCTTAGAGCTTCCGGAGCAACTCTACTTGCTAATAAGTCAACCTGAATAACTCTGTCATTTACGCTAAAATCTATTAATACATGAGAAAAATCAATTTTATCGGTGATTATATTTTTATTAAATATTTTCATATTTTTAACTTCTACTTTTCCCATCTTTCTTAAAATCATCCATACTAAATCTAAATCATGTATCATTAAATCAAAGATCACAGAAGTATCCGTTGCTCTTCCTGAAAAAACTGAAACTCTTTGAGCAGATATAAACTGAGGATTCTCTATGAGCTCAATACAAGCTCTCAAAGCAGGATTAAACCTTTCAATTAATCCAACTTGAAAAATAATATTTCTCCCTTTAGCCTCTTCTATCAATTCCTTTGCTAGTTCCGGCTTTTCAGTTAAGGGTTTCTCAATAAATATATCCTTACCTAATTCAATAAGTTCTTTTGCGATACTGTAGTGAGTCGTAGTAGGCGTAACAATAAAAAAAATATTTGCTAAATTAAATGTTTTTCTATAATCTGTGAAGTATTGATAGTTAAAAATTTTTGCAAGATTTAAAAGCTTCTCCGAGTCTATATCAACAACTGCGGCTATCTTAACATCTGGCATCTCACTTAATGTTTTAAGATGTCTCTGTCCAAAATAGCCAGCACCTATAAGGACAACCTTATATTTCATTTAGAATTTTTTCTACCTCCTTTTTTGCTTCCTTGAAACCATACTGTCTCAAAATTGACACAATCTCTTCAGAAGCAATCTTTCTAAAAATACTCTGTCTTTTTTTAGTATTAGGAACTTTTTTTTGAATTTCTCTTCTTAGTTTTCTAAGATATCTTGTAAATAAGGCAAATTCTTTGCCAAAAAATTTAGACAATTCATTCTTTAAACTTCTACTTAATGCCGGAAACTCTGTAGAGATCGCTACAGTGAGAGAAGTTTTTTCAACAACAGCAGGAACAATATAAACAATATTTGAGTTTTTTATTTTTTCAGTTTTTTCAACTAAATTTACAAGAAACTTTGCATCCTTTGCTACTTGAAGATTCACTTTTCTGTCAGATGTTGCTGCTACCACTAAATAAGCTCCCTTTAAATCTCCCTTCTTATATTTTCTATTTATATAACCTATCTTTTTTTCTAAAAAAATTTTCCTTAATCTTTGAGTAATATTTGGACTTATCACAGTTACTTTTGCTCCATATTTAAGGAGTGTTTTTACTTTTCTTTCAGCTACAGAGCCTCCCCCAACAACTACACAGTGCTTATCTCTTATATCAATAAGAATCGGGAAAAATTTAACCATTAGATGAGTTTCTCAGCTCTCTTAGTGAATTGACTATCTGGAAATTTCTCCTTAAGTAACTTAATATATTGTATAGCTTTTTCAGTTTGATTCAGTTTTCTGTAAGAATCTACCAAAAGATAAAGAGTTTCATCAAAATTTTTGAAATCCGAGTAATTTCTAACAATACCTTCAAATCTTCCAATTGCAGCTTTATAGGAACCTTTTTTATAATAAAATTTGCCAATTATAAACTCACCCTCTGCAATAATATTACGACACTTCTTAATCCGAAGTGGAAGAATATCTCCATATGGATGTCTTGGATACATTTTTTCAAGTTTTAAAAACTCTTCAAGTGCCTTTTGCGCAGCTCCTGCACCTCTTTCAGGACCTTCGATTTGTCTAAAATATGCCATTGCAATACTGTACTGAGCATAAGGAGCATAGGTTGACTCTGGATAAAGTTCAATAAATCTTCTGTATTCAGTAATTGCAAGCTCTACTTCTTCTTCCTTTAAATAGGAATCTGCTATTTTAAGTTGAGCAAGAGGAGCGTACTCCTTGGCAGATTCTCTATTTTTAATTTCAACTAGGAGTTTTCTTGCTTCTTCATATTCTTTCTTATTTATTAATTCATCAGCTTTTTTAAGATAAGTGAGAGGATTAAACTCTTCTTTTTTAATAGGCTCTTTCCCACCGCAACTTATCAGAAGAAAAAAGACTATTAACACTATAAGATTTTTATACAGTCTTTTCATATTCTTTCTCCTTCAAAAAGTTCTTTTTATTTCAAAACCCTTAATTCCCTCAGGCTCCTCCCAAATTATTTCTATATTAGAAACTACTGCATAGGGAGGACCTTCCTTACAACGTTGAATAGCAAATGAGATTTTGTCTTCGTCTCCTTCAAAAACTGCTTCAACTCTGCCATCTCTTAGATTTCTTACCCATCCAGAAAGCCCGAGTGAATCTGCAACTTCTTTTGTAAAGGCTCTGTAGAAAACTCCTTGAACTCTTCCACTTATAAAAAGGTGAACTCTTTTCATACTACTTTTTAATAACCTCTTAAGGTTCTTAGTCTTCTTTTCGCATCCGATTCCCATCCCCGACTTCCATCAGTAAGTTGAAGAGCTGTAGAGAGATTATCTATTGCCTTAAATTTGTCGCCTACTGCCTGATAGTCTACTCCAAGCCAGTAGTATAAATCAGGATTATTACCTATAAGTAATTTAGCTTTCTCTAAAGTATTTATGCTTTCACTGTACTGTCCAAGCTTTGTAAGAGAAATTCCCTTTATCAAAAAAGGTTTAAAGTATAGTCTGTCAACTTTTATGGCTTTGTCGGCATCTTCAGCTGCCTCTTTATACCTTTTAAGATTCATATTAACCATAGCTCTATATGTATAGGCTTGATTACTTCCATAAAGTTGTATAGCTTTATCAAGAAGATTAAGAGCCTCGTAGTAGTTAGCACTTCTTATGTATCTCTTTGCTTTTTCTACATATTCATAAGACTCTGCTGTTGCTTTTACAGATGTTAAAATTCTTTGAAAACCTTCAGTGTCAACTATTAATCTGGAAGAGACTGGATATCTCTGAGAGATCATCTCCTTAACCTTTTTAATTCTCGTATCAGGAAGCGGATGAGTACTAAGCCACTCTACAGTAGTAGTTCTCTGCAATGTCTTAAATTTTTCAAACATAATTAATAAACCCTTAGGGTCATATCCTGCTTTATAGCTAAAATCAACTCCTAAAGTATCTGCCTCATTTTCCTGGTCTCTACTAAATTTAAGCTGAAGTAAGCTTGCTGAGACTTCTGCAAGAGTCATAACCAAAGAGGCATATCCACTGTCTTGTATAGCGATTCCAAGAATACTTAAAAGAATACTCATTCCAAAGTTTTTTTCAAGAAACTTTGCATGATGTCTTGCATTTATATGTCCGAGCTCATGAGCTAAAACTCCAGCCAGCTCGCATTCTTTATCCATCTTAAGTAGAAGACCTCTTGTTATAAAGATAGGGCCACCTGGTAAAGCAAAGGCATTAACTTCTGAGGAGTTTACAATATAAAACTGATAATCTACTTTCCTGGGAGTCAACGATGAAATTTTATATCCTATATCTCTTATATATTTTTGAACCTCTGGGTCCGGATAAACCCCTTCTGTCTCGTTTATTGCAGAAGGGATAATCTTTTGCCCAATTTTTATTTCCTGCTCAGTTGAAAGCAAAGTATATGTTTTTTTACCAGATAGAGGATCAACTTCTGTTATACAACCAGATATAAAGAAAAGAAACACTAAGAAAAAAAGAGTTTTAATATATTTCTTCTTCATACACAACTTCATTTTTTATCCTACCTACTAACTCCTCCATAGCAGGAAACACATCGGTCCTAAGCCTACCAGCTATTAAAACCTTCATTATATCATCTCCAACTTTTAGCTCTCCTTCATTAATCCAAACTCTTACATCAACTATACCAGGTCTTCTCCTAATATCTTCTAATACTTCTTTAAGTTTTTGAAAACTATAAGAAAGTCTCATACCCTTAACCACTTTACCGTCACGAGATGTTGCTCTTACAACGCCATTATGAATTAAAATCATACCTAATAAATCTTTAGAAAACTGCTTTTTTATATCCCTAATCCATTCTTCTATCATACCTTCACCTTTAACTTAAAATATATTATCATAAATTAAAAGAAAACTGTAGGAGGTTAATTATGGAAGAGAAAAAAATAGAAGAAAAAACCTTAAGAATAATGATTGGTGATATAACAGAAAGAAACACAGAGGCGATTGTTAATGCAGCAAATAATCATCTTAAGCATGCAGGAGGAGTTGCTTTAGCAATAGTAAAGAAGGGAGGGCAGATAATACAAGAAGAAAGTGACAAAATAGGTTTTGTTCCTACGGGCTCAGCTGCTATTACAACTGCTGGTGCTTTAAAAGCAAAATATGTCATCCATGCTGTTGGTCCAAAATGGGGTGAAGGAGATGAGGAAAGTAAACTAAGAAGTGCTATCCTAAGCAGTTTAAAAATTGCAAATGAGCATAAACTTAAGAGCATATCTTTCCCTGCCATAAGCTCAGGAATTTACGGAGTGCCGAAAGAGGTTGTAGCAAAAGTACTTGTGAATACAGCCGCTGAGTATTTAAAAAATGAGCAAACAACTATAAAAGAGATTGAGTTTTGCCTTTTTGATGAAGACACATATAAATATTTCAAAGCCGAGTTTGATAAAATATAAGTAGCCGGGATAGCTCAGTGGCAGAGCAGCTGATTCGTAATCAGCTGGTCGTGGGTTCGAATCCCATTCCCGGCTTAGATTAATAAATAAATCTCAATCCTAAAGTGGCAAAGTTCAGCGACAAAATAACTTATTCGTAATTAAAAGCTTATAACTTAGACTGTGTGTCTGTCTGCAACTTTTGTAGCGCCAAAGGAGTCAGGTTTTGTAACAGCTATGTATCCTGAACCAGCTATCATCTTTATTACTTCTTTTACAAGAGCTCTTGTTGCACCATTTTTGCCAATGTCAAGATGAATCTCAACTGGAAGTTTTGAAAATCCATTTTCAGAAAGTCTTCTTCTTAATGCCTCTGCTACCTCTAAACTTAAAGAAGCCTCTATAAAAATCCTTGATTTCAAGTTTTCTATCTTTTGATATCTCACTTTCCTGTAAAAATATTTTCCACCAGAGCCTTTTCTATGAATTATTATTGCTGTTACAAATACTGTATCTTCTCCTCTAAAAGAGTCACTTCCAACAATAAGACTATATCTTCTGTCTGGCTCCTCTTTAATGAAATCTACGATTTTTTCAAAAACCATATCAAAATTTATAGAGCCATATGTCGGACTTTGAAAGACCGTATTTTTTAACGATTCAGTGTCCATTTAAAATAAACTACAACGAAAAAATAAAAAATGTCAAATCAGTCTTCCAAAATTCTTTCAGCTACACCTACATCTGTTATAAGAACATTAAAATACTCTCCTTTCAATGCTGTCTTTATTGCCTCCACTTTTTCAACCCCACCTGAAACAGCAATAACATATTTATCAGACCTTTTAGCCATCTCCTTGAGTCTTTGTAAACTCACCCCAACGATTCTTTGAGCAAGCTGTCTTAGAGTTTTATCTGCTGTTTTTGCTTCAGTTAGAGGCTTTCCATCTTTGTAAAGAGGAAAGAAGTTTATCTCTGCTAAAACTCCCTTTTTCCTTAACTCCTCAGGAGAAACTCCCTCGTAAAGATGAGCTATGTGAGCAAAACCTGGAGTTTTAAACTCTACTGCACCTATTCCTACAAGAAATATATCTACATCTTGGCTTTCTTCATAAATCTTTTTTGCTTCAGGATTTATAAGATACTTTTCCTCATACTCCTTCACATTTGCTACAGGAACTGAAGGAAGATTAAAGGCTAAAGAGTCTGGATACTTTGCAGCCATATGACCTACTAATACATTTGAAGAATACTCTACTGCTTCCAAAGTAGGTGTGACTGAGAGTGGGTAAATCTTAAGATTAGAAAACATTTTAGGTGTAAGATTTGTTATAAGATTACCAATACTTCTTCCACATCCTACACCTATTTTCATACCATCTTTAGCAATTTTTTCAAAGTAGTTTGCTCCCTCTTTTGCTATAACTTTTAAAACTTTATCAAAGGTTATTCCTTCTGCAACAACAACTCTTACATCTCTTAAAAACTTATACTTTTCCTTAAACTTTTCTTCAAACTCAACTTTTCTCGGTATTTCAAACTTTATCTCTTCAAATATAAGTCTTAAGACTTCAGGAAGTGTTGTATACTCCATATCTGCAAGGCTTAATCTATGAGGCTCAAAAGGACCATGTCTTCTCATATATGTAGCTATCTGATTTGCCATCCTTCTTGCCTCATCAAAACTTGGATCATCAAATAAGTCTCTAGGGCCAACTAACATTCCCTCACATATCTGGAATCCTGCTGCAATAACTCTTGGTGGTCCATCAAATCTTGTCGGAGTAGCCTGACTAAAAGACACTGGCATAAGAGGTCCATGATGCGAACCTCTCATCCATCCCTCAACAAGATGTGGTGTAGAGAAAGGCTCAAGAATCTCTCCAATAGCTGGAAATCCACTTTGACTTCTTACAATTAAAACAGGATCATCTTTACCAACATATTTTCCAGCCATAAGACTCAACTTCTGTGTTGATGCCACAGCTACTATATCGTTAGTGCCTTTCTTGTAAACACTTTTTATAACATATCTACCAACCGCACCAATTAAAGCTAAAAGATCATACATATCTTCAGGACATGCTAATGTATAGAGTCTGTCTTCCATTACATCAAGAACCTGAAATATAAATCCCTTACGCATTGTAGGATCTATAACTAATCCTGCTGTATTAAAGGGATCTGCAAAAATCCTAAAAAGCGGAAGATTCCAAGCTCCAGGAGAAGTTTTATCAGCCATAAATACTACCACAGGCTCACTTTTTCTTTCCTCAAACTCCATCTCGGCAAATCCTGGTCCCATTCCCCTTACTGTTCCTGCAAAGCTGTCAGAGAGTAAATCTTGTCCTGCACCATAAAGTTTAAGTTTTTTAGCAACACGAGTACCTTCAACAAATACAGTCCATGCAAGATTATGTATTTCAGAGTTTTCTACTCCCTTTCTATGAGTTATAATTAGTTCTAAATCATCTCCACAGTTTAAAACACAGTAATCAAAAATAGCTCTTTTTGTCTTTGCCTCTTCTAAAATATTTTTTGCGGTATCTAAAATTTCAGGATGTGAACTTGAATGTCCAACATATCCTCCGATGTCTGCTTTAATAACAGATAAAGTAACTTTCATTTCTCCCTCCCGCGAATAAAAATTTAGAAAAAATCTAACATATTAAGAAAAATAAAAGTCAAGAAATTTTTTAATTAATTTTAAATTCCTTCTGATATAATGATAATAGGCTTTAAAATAAAATGAACAGTAAAGTTATTTATGATATCTCTCTCTTTACGGATTTTGACATTTATCTCTTTAAAGAGGGAAATCATTTCACTGCTTATGAAAAACTAGGGGCTCACATCTTAGAAGTAGACGGTATCACAGGAACATACTTTGCTTTATGGGCACCAAATGCTCAAGAAGTATACGTTATTGGAGATTTTAACAATTGGAATAAATATTCTCATCCTCTTGCCTTAAGATGGGATGGCTCAGGAATATGGGAAGGCTTTATTCCAGGAGTTGAAAAAGGAAGTAAATACAAATACTACATAATATCAAAGTTTGGTTATCAATTGGAAAAAGGTGATCCTTATGCTTTCCTTTGGGAGACTCCACCTGGTACAGCTTCGATTGTATGGAGTTTAGAGTACAGCTGGAATGATAATGAGTGGATGAAAAACAGACATAGATTTAACTGTCTAAACTCTCCAATCTCAATATATGAAGTCCATCTTGGTTCATGGAGAAGAGTTCCAGAACAGGGTAACAGATTTCTTTCCTACAGAGAGATGGCTGAATGGCTTCCAAGATATGTAAAAGACATGGGGTTCACTCATGTAGAGTTTTTACCTATAATGGAGCATCCTTTTTATGGCTCATGGGGATATCAAGTAATTGGATATTTTGCACCAACCTCAAGATATGGAACTCCACAGGATTTCATGTATCTTGTTGATGTGCTTCATCAAAATGGTATCGGAGTTATTCTTGACTGGGTTCCATCCCACTTTCCAGATGATGGACATGGACTTTGCTTTTTTGATGGTACTTATCTCTATGAGCATCAAGATCCTAAAAAAGGTTATCATCCCCATTGGCACAGTTATATATTTAACTATGGTAGAAATGAAGTTAAAAACTTTCTTATAAGTTCTGCTATTTTCTGGCTTGATAAGTATCATATTGATGCCTTACGGGTTGATGCAGTCGCATCAATGCTTTATCTTGACTATGGAAGAGCTCCTGGAGAATGGATACCAAATAAATATGGAGGTAAAGAAAATCTTGAGGCAATAGATTTCTTAAGAAGACTAAATGAAGTCGTATATGAGAAATTTCCTGATACTCAAACAATAGCTGAGGAGTCAACTGCCTGGCCTATGGTGTCAAGACCTGCATATATTGGTGGGCTTGGTTTTGGTATGAAATGGAATATGGGATGGATGCATGATACATTACATTATTTTTCAAAAGATCCAATTTATAGAAAATATCACCATAATCAAATAACTTTCAGTATATGGTATGCTTTCTCTGAAAACTTCGTTTTACCCCTTTCTCATGATGAAGTTGTCTATGGTAAGGGATCTCTTATAAATAAGATGCCAGGGGATTACTGGCAGAAGTTTGCAAATTTAAGACTTCTTTATGCCTACATGTATGCTCATCCAGGAAAAAAACTTCTCTTTATGGGTAATGAATTTGCTCAATGGAATGAGTGGTATCATGAAGAAAGTCTTCACTGGCATTTACTTCAGTATCCAGCTCATCAAGGAGTCCAAAGATGGGTAAAAGATTTAAATAATCTTTACAGAACAGAACCAGCGCTTTATGAGCTCGATTTTGATCCAGCAGGCTTTGAATGGATTGATTTCAGCGATATCGAGCAGAGTGTGTTTAGTTTTATAAGAAAAGGAAGAAATCAAAATGATATAATACTAGTTGTGTTTAATTGCACTCCTGTTATAAGACATAATTATAGAGTTGGAGTACCACAAGCAGGCTACTGGAAAGAACTCTTAAATAGTGATGCAAATATATACGGAGGAGGCGGATACGGGAACTCTGGAGGTGTCTGGGCAGAGAAGTATCCTTTTCATGGTAGAGCATTTAGTATAGAAATTACCCTTCCTCCTTTGGCAGCTTTATTTTTTAAAATAATACAATAAAGAGATGCAGGCAAAGAGAAAAATACCAAGAGTGATGTCGACGCAGCATCCTGATAATGTCTCTATCCCCTTTTTTGCTGAAACATCAGATATGTCTGGAGAGGATGAGATTCAAGAGGCTTACTATGCTTTTTCTCATCTTGGATGCTGTGAGCAGATGTGGGACAGCGAAGGTAAAGAGGTTGACAACTATGTTGTAAAAAAACTGCTTACAAAATATCCTTACTTTTTCAAACAAAAAAGATTAGGTAGAGACGTATTTTTAACTTTAAGGGTTCCAAATCCTACTGTTGAAAAAGATGAGGCAAAAATTCTTTTAGAAACTCTTGAAAGTATTCCTCGGTCTATGGATGTGGCCAAGATTTTTTATGGAGATGAAAACTTTTCTCCTGTTTTTGAGGTGATTCTTCCTCTTACAACATCTGCTGCAGAGTTAAATAGAATTTACTATTTTTATAAAAATTTTCTTATTGACAGACAACATAGAGTTATATTTAATGGTGATATCACACTTGCTGAGTGGATCGGAAGCTTTCTACCTGAAACCATAAATGTAATTCCACTTTTTGAAGATATACATACAATGCTTAGATGTGATGAAGTGGTGTTAGAGTATATAAAAGATAAGAATTTTATCTATCAGAGAGTTTTTCTTGCTCGTTCTGATCCAGCTATGAATTATGGTTTAATAAGTGCTATTCTTGCAAACAAGGTAGCTCTTAAAAAACTTCAGAATCTATCTAAATACAAAGATATAGAAATCTATCCTATTCTTGGAGCTGGATGTCCTCCCTTCAGAGGTAATTTAACTCCATATACAGTTGATAAAGTTTTGATTGAGTATCCATCAGTAGAAACTTTTACTGTACAGTCTGCTTTTAAATTTGACAACCCTGTTGAAGATGTAATTGAAGGAATAAGAAAGCTAAAAAACTTTACAAGATATCCTCTAAAGGAGTTTGATGAAAAATTTGCTTTGTTAATGATTGAAAAATCATCTCAAGAATACAGAAGAGTCGTAGAAATTATAGCTCCACTAATCAACGAGGTATCTAATTTTGTTCCTAAAAGAAGAATGAGAAAACTACATGTTGGACTTTTTGGATACTCAAGGAGTATTGGTAAAGTAAGACTTCCTAGAGTTATAGCTTTTTGTTGTTCCTGTTACTCGATAGGACTTCCTCCAGAGTTAATAGGACTTAATGCTTTAAAAAAGGATGACATAATCGGAATTAAAGAGATCTACAGAAACATTGAGCATGACTTATCAGTAGCAATGCAGTATTTTAACCCAAAGTGTCTTGATATTATACCTAAGAATGCAAAAGATGCTATCTTAAACTCAATAGAGCTTATAAACTCTTTAAATATATCTTATGAGCCAAATTTAAATCATAGAGAGATAACCTCTCAGATTATTAAGATTATTAAAGATGGGATGAAAAAATCCCTTACTGATATAATAGTAGAGGCTGCTCATCTAAGAAGATTTCTCGGTTAAAAACTCTGTTAAAATACAAAGATGAAGTTTAAAATTCTAAAAATAGATGGCTTTGCACGCACAGGAGTAATTGAAACAGACAAAGGATTAATTCACACTCCCGCATTTATGCCAGTTGGAACAAACGGAACTGTTAAAGCAATGTCGCCAGAGGAAGTCAAAGAGATCGGTTATGAGATAATTCTCTCAAATACTTATCATCTTTATTTAAGACCAGGCCATGAGATAATAAAAAAAGTTGGAGGAATACATAGATTTATAAATTGGTATGGACCGATTCTTACAGACAGTGGAGGATTTCAAATATACAGTCTCGCATCTCTAAGAAAGATAACAGAGGAAGGTGTTGAGTTTCGCTCTCATATTGATGGCTCACTTCATTTTCTCACTCCTGAGAAAGCAATAGAGATTCAGCTTGCTTTTGATTCAGATATAATAATGACTCTTGATGAATGTGTACAGTATCCTACAGAGAAAGATTATGTAGAGAAATCTATCAAACTCAATACATTGTGGGCAAAAAGATGTAAGGAGTATTTTGAAAAATATAAATCAAAACAAGCAATTTTTGGAATAGTTCAAGGAGGCATTTTTACTGACTTAAGATTCAACTCACTGCAGGATATTTTAGAGATAGGCTTTGATGGATATGCAATAGGAGGATTAAGTGTTGGCGAACCAAAGGAGGACATGTATAGAATCATAAAAGAGTTAGTACCCCAGATGCCAAAAGAAAAACCAAGGTATCTCATGGGTGTTGGAGACCTTCTTGATGTAGTACATGCAGTGGAGTATGGAGTAGATATGTTTGACTGTGTAATTCCAACAAGAAATGCAAGAAATGGTACTCTTTTTACATCTGAAGGTCGCATTAGTATAAAAAGAAGCGAATTTAAGGATGACTCTTCTCCACTTGATCCCATATGTGATTGTTATACCTGTAAAAACTATACAAGAGCTTTTTTAAGACACTTATATATGTGCAGAGAGATTCTTTCAATGAGATTAAATACAATACATAATCTTTATTTTTACTGTAGATTCTTTGAAAAGATGCGTAAAGCTATAAATGAGGGAAAATTTCAAGAATTTAAAAGAAAATGGATACCCTTACTAGAGAAAAACTTTTTAACGAGTAATTAAGTGACTTCCGTCACAGGATGCAGCTGTATTAAGTTCAGGAAATCCCTCTCTACAACAAGAAAAACTTAGTCCTAAACTTTCACATATCTTTCTTACCCTAAGCATTAGCTCTTTTCTTATTTCAACAGATAAATACCATGAGTTTCCTACTTTATCTCTATAAAGACTTATAAGCTTTGACATGATTTCTGGAAAGCCTTTTTTCATTCTTTTCAAACTATCCCATCTTGGTTTAAAAGTGCTTGAAGTTACATGTTTTACTCCGCAGTTTTTTGCAGTCTTTAGAATCTCCTCTATTTCATCATAATTTAAAAAAGGAATTATTGGATCAACTCTTAATCCCACAGGAATCCCTTCCTTAGATAAAAATTCTGCTGCCTTAAATCTCTCTGAAGGTATAGGTGCCTTAGGTTCAAGTTTTTTATAATGCTTAAGTGTTGTTATGGTGATTGTTACTGCAGAGGCGGAATCTTTAAGTAAATCAATATCTCTTGTAACAATCGAAGACTTTGTAATTATTAAAATACGCATTCCTGAAGAAACAAAAACTTTAAGGTATTCACGTGTAAGCTTAAGTTGCTTTTCTAATGACGGATATGGATCTGATGTGTTACAGAGAGATATAAGAGAGCCTGCGGGAATTTTTTTTATCTGCCTTTTCAGAGTTTCAATTAATATTGGTTTTGGTCTGCATCTAAAAAAGTCTTTTATATAAGAAGAAGCGTAGCAGTAAAGACAGCGATGATCACATCCAGTATAAGGATTAATTGAGTATTTAAAGGGACAACTGCAAAGTCTACTTTTCCAGGGATCAAACTCTCTAAGATACATAATTATATCATACAAAAATTATTTTCAATTATAATATTAATAAATTAATTAAACCATGAATAAAAAAATATTAATAGTTGAGGATGAAAAAGAAATTGCAGAAATAATTGCCTATAATTTACGAAAAGAAAATTTTGATGTTTCAATAGCTTTTGACGGAGAAGAAGCCTTAGAGAAAATAAGAAAAAACAGTTATGACTTAGTTATACTTGATTTAATGTTACCTAAGATTGATGGACTTGATATTTGCAAAATCATAAGAAATAATCCAAAGTTAAATAAAACAGGGATAATTATGGTTACTGCAAAGACTGAGGAAATTGACAGAGTTTTAGGACTTGAGATAGGAGCCGATGATTATATTACTAAACCCTTTAGCGTGAGAGAACTTGTGGCAAGAGTAAAAGCTGTTTTAAGAAGAACTAAGAGTGAGACTCCAGAACAGATTATAAAAATAAGAGAACTCCTGATAGATAAAGAAAGACACACCGTTACAGTAAAAGGACAACCTATAAAGCTTTCTGCTACAGAGTTTAAACTATTAGTTTTTCTTGCTGAAAGACCTAATAAGATTTTTAATAGAGATTACTTGCTTGATGCTATTTGGGGACAAGATATTTATGTGGACCCAAGAACGGTCGATGTTCATATAAGAAGACTAAGGATCAAGATTGAGGATGATCCAGAAAATCCTAAATATATAAAAACTCTAAGAGGTGTAGGTTACTACATAGAGAGCTAGCATGGAAGTTTGGATTTTTATCTCAATTTTTCTTATTGTGGTAGTATCTTTTCTTCTTATAAGAATCTATCAACTGTCAAAAATATCTAGTAAAGAGATTACAAAAATTCAAAGAAAAATCAATGACAGATACCAACAGGACAGTTTAGAACATTTTGAAACAATAATAAAATCAATTACAGATGGACTGCTCATAGTTGACAACAAAGGCTATGTGTCTTTTGCAAACAAGAGTTTTAAAGACATAATGAAACTTGATGATCCGCCAGAAGGGAAACGATTTATTGAAGTAATAAGAAATATTGACCTGATAAATCTTCTGCGTAAGTGTATTGAAACAAAGCAAGAGGTTAAAGATGAGGTTATAATAAAAAAATTAGGATATAATATCACTATTCTTGCAAAGGCTATACCTATACTTGATTCTGTCGGCAAAATCTCCTTTTTTATTCTACTACTACAAGACATAACTCGCCTAAAGCAACTTGAGAACCTTAGAACAGAATTTATTGCAAATATCTCCCATGAGCTCAAGACTCCTGTAACAACTATCAAAAGTTATACAGAAACACTTCTTGAGGGAGCTATTGAGGACAGGGAAAACTTAAGAAAATTCATTGAGATTATTAAAAATCAGACTGACAGACTTAATGCTCTTATAGAAGATCTTCTCACACTTTCCAAAATTGAGTACGGAGAGATAAAAATTGAAAAGGAAAAACTTTTCCTTGAAAGCATGGTAGATTCAGTTTTTCAAATATTCAGTGATAAAGCACAAAAAAAAGGAGTCTACCTTAAAAAGGATATTCCTCCACATACAGTAATATCTGCTGACAGAGAAAAATTCTTACAAATTCTTATAAATCTTATTGATAATGCGATAAAATTTACAGAAAAAGGTGGAGTTACAGTACGATTTTATAAGGAAGACAGTAAAGGTATCATTTCAGTTGAAGATACAGGTATAGGCATTCCTAAAGAACATCTTCATCGAATCGGTGAGAGATTTTACAGAGTTGATAAAGCTCGCTCAAGACTATTAGGAGGAACAGGGCTTGGACTTGCCATAGTAAAACATCTTGTTTCAGCACATGGTTGGCAGCTAAAAATTGAGAGTGAAGTTGGAGTTGGAACAAAAGTAAAAATAATGATACCCTCCGAATGAAAGAGGAGAAAACAATAAAATCAATGTTTGACAGAATTGTTAAAAGATATGATTTTCTCAATCATTTTCTCTCTTTTGGACAAGATTTTTTCTGGAGAAAAAAAATGGCTAAAATCTCCTCTAAAAATGCTGAAAGATTTATACTTGATCTTGCCACTGGCACTGCAGACTCAGCATTAGCTCTTATTGAAAGAGATATTAAAGTTGTAGGTGTTGATATAAGTTTTGAGATGCTAAAATTTGGTAAAAGGAAAATTGAAAAAAGGAAAAAAAATCGTAGTTTCTTCCCCATTTCTGCCTCAGCCTATCAGCTTCCTTTCAAGGATAAATCCTTCGATGCAGTCACATGCGCCTTTGGTATAAGAAATATGCACAAAACTAAGATTGCTTTAGAGGAAATTTACAGAGTTATAAAACCAGGAGGTCGTGTTATAATTCTTGAGTTTTCTCTGCCTCAAGGAGTTTTTAAAAAGCTCTATTTGCTCTACTTAAAGTTTATTCCATTTATTGCCTCTTTATTTTCTGTTTCTTCCGCATATGAATATCTTAGTTCATCAATAAGAAGTTTTTATAAACCTGAGGAATTTATAGAGCTTTTACAAAGTTGTGGTTTTAAAAATATTAAAGCTTTTCCTCTTAATTTTGGCTGCGTTCACCTTTATAGTGGAGAAAAAATTTAAATTTCTTCATGATAAAATAAATAAAAAATAAACATGATTCCCTATCCAAATATAAACCCTGAGATTGTAAAGATTGGACCTCTTTCAATCCGTTGGTATGGTTTAATGTATCTTTTTGGTTTTCTCTGCTCTTATATAATTGTAAAAAGAGAGATAAAAAGAAGGGGATTAAAAATTGAAAGAGATTTTCTTGAAAATCTCTATTTCTATTTGATTTTAGGCCTTCTTATTGGTGCAAGGCTTGGTTATGTAATATTTTACAATCTTACTTACTATATTCAGCATCCTCTTGAAATTTTTGCTATATGGCATGGAGGAATGTCTTTTCATGGAGGACTTATCGGAGTAACATTAGCAGCCTGGCTATTTACTAGAATAAAAAAATTTAACTTTTTCATTCTCACCGATATGCTTGTTGTGTCCGCACCAATTGGAATTGGACTTGGAAGAATTGGTAATTTTATTAATGGCGAACTTTACGGAAGAGTAACAGATGTACCTTGGGCTATGATTTTTCCTGAAGGAGGTCCTTTTCCAAGACATCCAACTCAACTTTATGAGGCTGCACTTGAGGGAGTTTTACTTTTTGCAATTTTATGGTTTCTAAAAGATAAATTCAGTCGTTCAGGTATTGTATCCTCCCTCTTTCTTATTTTTTATGGAGCTTTCCGCTTTTTTGTAGAGTTTTTCCGTGAACCTGATCCCCAGATTGGTTATATTTTTGGAATCTTTACAATGGGACAAATTTTGTGTAGTATTATGATAATGGGTGGTTTGGTTTTATTAATTTATAGGAGTAAAAAATGATAGAAATCTCTGAAGAACTTATAGCAAGACTTAATGAGTTAAAAAGACATGTATTTTTTGAAATTCTTGAACTTGCTGGAAGAGTGTTTACAGTTGTTGATTATGATGAAACGGTAATAATTGGTAAAAGAGGCTTTCTTCCAGAAGAAAAAGAAAGAGGACTTGTTTTAGTATTTAATCGGAGAATGAATTTTAACTGGCAAGATAATGTATTAACTGCTACATTAATTTTTAATAATAATCCTGAGAGATGCTATATTCCTGTAAACTTTATCGCTACTGTGTTTTCTCCTGATCTAAGAATTCAATTTACTGTTCCGGTATTAAAAAATACTAAAAAGGAAACAACAGTAGAAAAAAATACTAAAGAGGCAAAAATAATAAATATCACTGATTTAAAGAAGAAAAAATGAATATAGAAAAACATCTAAAAGAGTTATTAATTCATCAACTTAGGCAAAAGCTAAGCAAGCTAAAGCAAGATGTAGAGCTTGTAGAAAATCCTCCACCTGATTTAAAAATTATGAGTTACGGAGTTGTTCTTGGATATATTGATATAGTCACAGAAAAGACTGTTTCAAATCAAAGAATTAAAAGATGGAAGGAGCTTGTCTTTTCTGGTGAAAAATTGACAGTTTTACTGTCAAAGGAGGAAAAACTTAAGATAACAGAGATATTGTGGAAAGAGGGTATTGCTGAAAAGGTAAGCATTGGCACATATGAGATTGTTCTACTCTTGCCTTAATGTAAAATCCTCAATACAAAGCTTTTTTATCTCATCTGTAACATATGTTTGTCTTACCATTTTGCCTTCTACCATATAAATAACCATTTCAGCTATATTTGTAGCATGATCCGCGATTCTTTCAAGATATTTAGCTATAAACATTCTTTTGAGCGCTAAGGGAATTATATCCGGATTTTTAATCATTAGATCAAAAAGCTCACTATGATTTTTCTTTAACAGCTCATCTACTTGTTCATCTCTCTTTATAATTTCATAACAAAGATCTACATCTTCCTTAACAAAAGCATTTATGGCATCTTCCACCATGCTTTCTGTTATATCAGCCATCTTGGGTATATTAACAAAAGGTTTTAAAAAAGGCTCTTGATTAAGTTCTATAGCTCTTTCCGCTATATTAACTGCTAAATCACCCATTCTTTCCAGATCTGTGCTTATCTTCATTGCTGTTGTAATAAATCTCAAATCTCTTGCCATAGGCTGTCTTAATGCAATGAGTCTTATACAGTCATCATTTATATCAACCTCAAGACCATTTATAAGATTATCCCTCGATATAATTTGTTTAGCAAGCTCACTGTCTCTTTCAATTAATGCCTTTACTGATTTTCTTATAGCCTCCTCTACTAAACAAGCAAGTATAAGCATCTTTTCCTTAAGCTTTCTTAGTTCATTATCAAATACGCCCATCTCTGCCTCCAAAAAATACTTTAGCTATTATAACATTTTAGAAAGCTTTCTTCTACAGGCTTTTACTTAGTCTTAAAATTTTTATTATATTATCCAAATCTTCCAGTGACGTAGTCTTCTGTAAGCTTATTTTGTGGATTAGTAAAGATCTTATCAGTTCTATTAAATTCAACTAACTCCCCTAAATACATGAAGCCTGTATAGTCAGATACTCTTGCAGCTTGCTGAAGATTATGAGTTACTATAATTATGGTAAGTTTCTCCTTAAGCTCTATTATTAACTCTTCTATTTTACCAGTAGAGATAGGATCTAGTGCACTTGTGGGCTCATCAAAAAGAAGTATTTCTGGTTCAATTGCTATAGCTCTGGCTATGCAAAGTCTTTGTTGTTGGCCTCCTGAAAGATTATATGCATTTGTGTTTAGTCTATCTTTTACTTCCTCCCACAAACCCGCTGAGCGCAAAGCCCATTCAACTTTTTCTTGTATAATTTTTTTATTTTTTACTCCATTTACTCTTAAACCATAAGCTACATTTTCATAAACTGACTTTGGAAAAGGATTTGGCTTCTGAAAAACCATTCCTATTTTTCTTCTTAAATCAAGTAAGTCAACCTTCATATCCACTATGTTTATTCCATCAGGATATAGAATTATTGCTCCCTCATATTTAAAACCTGGGTATAAATCATGCATTCTATTAAAACATCTAAGTAAAGTCGTTTTCCCACATCCACTTGGTCCGATTAGGGCAGTAATTTTTTTTGCAGGAATCTTTACATTTATATTTTTTAAAGCTCTAAATTTTCCATAATAAAAACTTAAATCTTTGACCTCAATCTTTATATCTTCCTCATTTTTTCTAATACTTATTGGATTAGTAAAGGATTTATCTATTCTATTAGAGGACTCTCTTTTTATAAAAATATCTTTAATTGTTCCAATCAGAGAACTAACGGCTACCATATATACTTCCTCCTTACTTTCTGTCTAAGATAGTAAGCTAAAGCATTCATTAAAACTGTTAGAACAAGCAGTATAAAACCTGCTGCAGCTGCATTTATCTGAAAAGCTGCTTGAGGTCTTGAAACCCAGTTAAAAATCTGTATGGGTAAAACTGTAAATGGTGACATGAGAGCTTCCAGTGCTCTTTCATATGAAAGGAATGGAAACTCAGTAGTAAAAGGTGAAGGTGGTAAAAAAGCAATAAATGTAAGTGCTCCTATTGTTATAAGAGGTGCTGTCTCGCCTATTGCACGAGATGCAGCTATTATAAGCCCTGTAAGAATTCCTCCGAGTGAATATGGTAGTATATGATCCCTTACAGTATCCCACTTAGTAGCACCAACTGCATAAGCTCCCTCCCTTATATCACGAGGAATTCTTCTAATTGCCTCTCTTGTATTAACTACAATTACAGGAAGCATAAGAATGCTCAAAGTAAGTCCTGCTGTAAGAATACTTTCTCCAAATTTAAATCGGTATACAAATATCCCTAATGCCAAAAGTCCATAAATTATAGAAGGCACAGCTGCCAAGTTATTTATATTAACTTCAATTATTGTCTCAATTTTACCAAGAAAACCTCTTTTTTTAGCATACTCTTCAAGATAAATTCCTGCTGGAATTCCTATTAACAAAGACCAAAAAATTGCTCCTAACATAACCAAAAGCGTTCCAACCCAACCAGACAGTATTCCTGCCTTTTCTGGAAATCTTGATGGATATGAGATATAAAATGAAGGATCTTTCAACTTTTCAAAACCGTCTATAAATATATCTAAAACAAGGGTAATCATAAAGGAAATAACTAAAAGTAATGCTATAAAGCCAACTATAGGATATATAATATCCGATTTTAAACTATTCTTCTTTCTGTCTTTGCTCATTCTAATAAATCTCTCTTATTCTTGATCTAAGCCAAAGTGCGATGGAGTTAAAAACAAAGGCAATTATGAATAGTGCAAGTCCTACAGCAAATATTGATAAATACTCAATTGAGCCATAAGGCAAGTCTCCTAAAGCAACTTGTACTATATATCCTGTCATTGTCTGAATAGGCTCTCTAGGATCAAGAGTTAAATTGGGATACATACCTGCTGCGATTGCAACAACCATAGTCTCTCCAATTGCACGAGATGCACCTAGAATAAAACCAGCTACAACACCTGATACCGCTGCAGGCAAAATAATGTGAGTAGCAGTCCTTAATTTAGTTGCTCCAAGTGCATAAGAAGCCTCTCTTATTCTTTGAGGTACTCCTTTCATAGCATCCTCTGCCATCGAAGCTGTATAGGGCAAAATCATAAATCCAAGTACAATTCCAGGAGCAAGAGAGTTAAAGGCTTCTAAATTTGGAATAATTTTTTGAAGAATGGGCGTAACAAAAAGAAGAGTAAAGTAACCATAAACAACAGTTGGAACTGCTTCTAAAAACTCAATAATTGGCTTTGCAATCTCTTTAACTCTTACTGAAGCATACTCACTCAAATATATTGCTATGAGTAAACCAAGAGGTATAGAGACAACCATTGCAATCGCTGCTATAAGAAATGTTCCTGCTACAAGAGGCCATATTCCGAATTTTTTAGTAGCAAATACTGGTGTCCATTCTTTTTGTGTAAGAAACTCTTTTAGTGATACCACTTGAAAAAACTTAAAAGCATCTGAAAGTAAAACATAAACAATTCCTACAGTTATAAAAATTGTAATAAAGCCGGCAGTGAAAAACACTGCCAGCATAAATTTATCTAAAAATTTTTTATAACCAATAAAAGAAATCAACACTTATTTTGCTTCTCTTTTGAGAAGCTCTTCAACTGTAAGACCTACCTCTATCTCCCCACCAAATACTGTGCCAACCTGCATCTTTTTAAATCTCTCCATTGCCATATCATAAGCCTTAGCAGGAAGAGGAATGTAGCCTACCTGTTTTGAAATCTTACTTGCATTCTTTAGATAAAACTCAACAAACTCTTTAACTTCTGGTTTTTCTTTAGCTGATTTTTCATTTATATATATAAAGAGTGGTCTTGAAAATGGCTGATAGGAACCATCCATAACAGTTTTTTCACTGGGTAAAACACATTTTCCTGTTTTTGGATTCTTAACTGCCAATGGCTTAACTTTACCTTTATTTTCAATAACATATGCTAAACCAACATAACCAAGTCCACCTTCATCTTTTATTACCGCGGTCATTATTACGTTGTCATCTTCGCTTGCCACATAATCTCCTCTGCTTGCCTTTGCCTTACCTACTGCTGCTTCTGTAAAGTATTCAAAAGTGCCTGAATCAGCACCAGGTCCTGCAAGTCTTAAAGGTCTGTCTGGCCAACTTGGGTCAACCTGATTCCATTTTGTAATCTTACCTTGTGCATCTGGCTCCCACATCTTTCTAAGCTGCTCAATGGTAATACAGTCATTTTTTATCCAATTATTTTTAACATTAACAAACACAGACAAAGCATCGTAGGCAATAGGAAGTTCAATGTATCTTATTCCTGCTTCTTTGCATGCTTCAATTTCTTTTTTTTGAATTGGTCTTGATGCATTAGAGATATCTGTTTCACCTCTACAAAACTTTTTAAATCCTCCACCTGTGCCTGAAATACCTACTGTTACTTTCACAGCACCCTTTTTTGCTTTTTGAAAATCTTCTGCAACTCCTTCTGTAATAGGGAAGACCGTTGAAGAACCATCAATCTTAATTATTGGTTGAGCATAAGCAGTCACCACAGTAGTGGCAAGAAAAATAATTAAAACTAAACTTTTTAAATACCCCATAAAACCCTCCTTTTTAATTTTTTGTTTTATATTTTTAGTATAGAGCTCTAATGTTACAGCAAGATTAAAGTAGTGTTAAATTTTTGTTACAAAGTAATTTAGATATGATAAAATAAGAAAAAACTTGAAGGAGAGTTCAATGTCTAAAAGACTAAGTATTCTAATAATGTTACTGTTTATTTTATTAAACTTCGATCTTTCCTCTTCTGAGATGATAAATGGAGCCGGAGCAACATTTCCTTATCCTCTTTATTCAAGTTGGGCTGCTGAATACTATAAAGCTACAGGAATTAAAATCAACTATCAATCAATTGGCTCTGGAGGAGGAATAAGACAGATTACAGAAAGAACAATTGATTTTGGTGCCTCTGATATGGCACTTAAGCCTGAAGAACTTGAAAAATCCAAACTTCTTCAATTTCCAGCTGTAATTGGTGGAGTTGTACCTATTGTAAATATTCCTGGAATACCATCAGACAGTTTAATTCTTGATGGAACAACTTTATGTGAGATATTTCTCGGAGAAATTAAAAGATGGGATGATCCAAAGATTAAAGCATTAAATCCTACAATTAATTTACCTTCAAAAACTATAGCTGTCATTTATCGCTCTGATGGCTCAGGAACAACAGCTATCTTTACCCATTACTTAAGTAGTGTATGTAAAAAATGGGCTGACAGTGTTGGATATGGAACTTCTGTAAAATGGAGAACAGGACTTGGCGCAAAGGGTAATGAAGGAGTTGCAAACTATGTAAAAAGAACTCCTAATTCAATTGGTTATGTAGAGTTTGCCTATGCAAAACAGAATAGACTTTCTGTAGCAAAACTTAAAAATTTAGCAGGACAAATTGTAGCACCAGATTTTGAAAGCTTTGCTGAAGCAGCTTCTTCAGCGATACTTGATCCAAAGAATCATTTTTATGCATGGATGACAAATGCACCAGGTAAAAGAGCTTGGCCCATAACTGGAGCAACTTATATTTTGCTGGCAAAAGAAAGAAATGAAATCAATAAATCAGTTATAAAATTCTTTGATTGGGCATTCAAGTATGGTGATGAAACAGCAAAAAAACTTGATTATGTTCCCTTACCTAAGAACTTAAAAGAAAAGATAAGAGCTTATTGGAAAACTCATATAAAATAGAGTTTCAGAAAAAAAGATTTTTTATTTTCTTAATCCAAATATTTTAAAAATATTTACTATGTCTTGGAGATAAATCTGTCCAGGAGCAGAAATAGTATTTAAAGCTGCATAAGTAATTAAAGAACCAAAGAGAGGGTTTATAATTCTTGAAGGAATACCTTTTTCACCCATTCCTACCACAATAATGTTTTCTTCCTTATACTTAAGTGTAAAAATAAGAAGTTTTTCCAAATCTTCTCTAACATTCACCATTGTAGCAATTTTGATAATATCTGCATTAAGCTTTTTCCCTTCCTTAAAAATTCTATCCAATTCCTCAACAGATGGAGTTATATCAAATCTGTGATAAGAGGCTATAAGCTTGATGCCCCTATTTTTTGTTATTTCTCTTAATTTTTCTGCTTCTTCAGAGAAAATCTCTATATCAAATAGCTCACAGTAGGATAAAACTCTTTTATAAATCTCTAATCTATTTTTAATCTCTTTCTTACCACCTTCTTTAGGTGATCTAACTGTGCAAAGAAGAGGCAGACGAAATTTCTTCTTTGCAATGAGAAATATCTCTTCTGTCCTACTTAAATCCTCAAACATATCAACTCTTAACTCTAAAAGATCCGCATCCTCTAAACTCCGGGGTTCTAATTTAAGAACATCCTTATCTATTAATATAACTGCTATTGCTGGTATGTTTTTAAAAAACATCATTATTTCTGATGATCCTTTACTTTAAGCATTATTCTTAATATATAACCAAAATCTTTGTCAAATACAACAAAAGTTTACACTTTAATCTATTTAGCTAAAATTAACTTTTCAGCAAAAAATTCAGGAAGTCCCTTCTGAATTATTGCTTTTACAACCTTTTGGATATTATACTCTTTTCTTATAAATTGAACCTTTACATCTTTATCTATTTCAATAACACATAAACATGTTCTCGGATCACCATCCTTAGGCTGTCCCACACTTCCAGCATTAATAAAATAGTAATCATCAATTCTTCTAAAGTATGGAATATGTGTATGACCATAAATCATTATTTGTGCATTTGCCTTTTCTGCCATAAGAAGATAAAATTTTGTATCTCTCTCCTCATACCAATAAAGATTATTTTTTAGTGGTGTTGCGTGGAAGATTTTTACTTTTTTACCCTCAACTTGAAAACTAATACTAAATGGCAAGCTTTTCATATAGTTTTTTGCTCTTTCACTTACATTTTTCTTTGTCCACTTAAAAGAAATATATGCCATAGCAGCTTGATGGTCATTTTCATATTTACAACCACAATGTGGTCTATCATAGGCAACTGCTTCATCGTAATTACCTTGAACTCCTTCAATTTTATGTTCTACAAGAAAATCTACGACCTCGTTTACAAATGGAGCATAACCTCCTAAATCTCCGGTGTGATATACTTTGTCAACCTTTTCATCTAAACATATTTGATAGGCAACTTTTAGTGCTTCTATGTTACCATGAATATCTCCTAAAATCCCTAGTTTCATTTTTTATTCTTAAAACTCTATCTTTACTAAACTACCATCTCTATCCTAAAAGTCTCTCTTTTTTCTTCCTAATTTATAAATACCGTTTTTAATTTACTGTAAATAAGTTTAATTGTGTTTTTTTCAATTGGTATTATTGTCGTATTTCTACTAATTTTATAGATATTGCCTCTCCAATTAATTTTACTACTTACTAAAGGGATAAACCATATGAGAATAGCAATTAAATCCTTTATTGGAATGAGTATTCCTGAAAATTTTGTAGAAGCCTTGATTATTCTGCTTATATGAAGATCAAAGACAGTCTTTATCAAAACAATTAAGAGGAATATAAAAATAGAAGTTCTTGAAAAGCCATCAAAAATTGTTAAAAGCGATGAAAGAAAAATAGGATTATTTAAAGGTTCTGTAAAATATTTTATGCCTGCGATTTTCCATCTGATTTTTGCCCATCTTGTATGTCTATTTAAAAATCTTTTCAAGGACCAGTATTCATTTACATTTTTAATAATATAATTACATAAAATAACCTTCTTCCCCATCTTATGAATTAACTCTCCTATCATGTAGTCTTCAGCCAAAACATCTTTTATCACACCAAAACCACCTATTGCCTCAAAATCGCTTTTTCTCATAAGCATTGATTTACCTATACTACAAGGTATTTTTAGAAATTTGTCAAGAAAACATACACTCAATAAAATGAAAGAGTTAAGATGAAGATTTTCCAGTTTGGCACCGAAGCTTTTACCACCAACTCCCATTATTAGATTTGTAACAAGCCCAGTCTCAGGTGTCATGGCAGAAACTGTTCTTTTAAGATAATCCGATTCAACATAGACATTACTATCACTTATGAGAAAATACTCGTACTTGGAGATCCTATAAGCTGAATACATATTTTTTACTTTAGGATTTAGTGCCTTATAGGAGTCATCTACTACAATTTTTACTAAATGTGGATATTTACTCCTTATTTTTTCTGCGACTTTATAGGCTAAATCATTATAATCCTGAAGAGATATTATAATTTCATATTCAGGATAGTCCTGTTTGCAAAAACTTTCAAGATTATCAAATAGATTATCATCAAGACCTTTAAGAGGTTTAATAATTGAGATAGGTGGAAAAGTATGAGCAGGAGTATATTTTTCATTGAGCTTTTTTCTTAATGCAACAATTTGCATTACATAAACTATTAGACTTAATAAAACTAAAGATAAAATAAACCAGAGAATCATCTCTTTACCCCCTAAAAAGCGTTATTGCAACACCTTTGTTGTTTCTTATACATTTTTTTATTGAATCAATGTTTTTTTCACAGTTAAGTAAAGTTTTCCAAGAGTAAAGATGTCTTGGTTTGTGAAAATCACTGTTTGCTATATAAGGATATTTTTTTAGGCTCACCATGCTGAAAACATCGTCTCTATTTGCAATCTCCCATGCATCAATATACTTTCCATATTTCTCTCTATGTTTCCACAAATAAAGTGTATTGTGAATTTCTCCTTTCATGTGGTGTGGATGACAGGCAACTATTAATGCATTTTGCCTTTTTGCCTCAAGAAATATGGATTCATAGGAGTCACAGGCAGAGATAAAATTTTTTATATCAATTATTAAAATATGTGCAGATTTTTCTGAAGATAAATAATTCTTACTTATCTCAACACCGGGGATTACAAGCATTTCATATTTACTCCATGCTCTCTCTGCTTCATATTTAATGTTTTCTATGTATTCTTTAAAGATTTTTTCTGTTACAGTAACTTTAAATCTATATGCTAACTTTCCAATCAAGCTGTCTCCATTTACTACATGATCTGTAATAGCTATGACATCAAATCCTGCTTGTCCAAAAAGATCAATAACTTTTCTTAAATCAAGAGAACCGTCTGAGTATTTAGTGTGGATATGGAAATCACAAAGAAGCATAATTCGGAATTATGATAAATTGAAAATGTTACAGAAAAATTAAGATTTAATTAAATTTTTGTTAAATAAAATTAACAGAGATTTAACATTATTTTAAAATCTCCTTAACATTTCTTCATAAATAATATGAATAAAGATATGTTAAAAACCGAAAATCTTAATATTGGATGCGAAAGGAACATACCAGAGATCTATTCAGAACTTAATGTTTATTTCCAGCCGATCTTTAATTTAAATAGTGGTAAAATTTATGGATACGAAGCATTGATAGGACATAAAAATATCAATATAAGAAATTTATTTGAAATAGCTAAAGATGAGAGGTCACTATTTTTACTCGATTTTATTTGTAGAAGAAATGCGATAAAGAAGGCCGCAGAATACAAAATAAAAGACTATCTATTCATAAATATCTATCCAGAAGCATTGATTAGTCCTCACTATGAACAAAATCTAACAGATAGTTTCAATTTTCCTAAAGGTAAGATTATACTTGAAATTCCGGAATCAACTATATTTGAAGATTACAATACTCTTGTAAAAATTTTTTACTATAAAAAACTAGGATACAAAATTGCGATAGATGATTTTGGCTTAGGATTTAGTGGATTAAAACTACTTAAACTTCTAAAACCTGATATTGTAAAAATTGATAGACAATTAATATCCAATTTGGAGTTTAATAGTATGTGTAGAAATTTTATTGATTTTATAGTATCAATATCCCATGAAGAAAACATATTAGTATTAGCAGAAGGAATAGAAACTCTATATCAGTTAGAAACAGTGGTTAGTTGTAGAGTAGATCTAATTCAAGGTTGCTATCTTGCTGTACCTTCTGAAAATATAATAGATTACGATTAATGCCTACAGATAAAATACAAAATTTAAATTTCTCATCCTATCAGAACAACAAGTTTTTATGGGGAGTAGCGACTTCTGCTTTTCAACTTGAAGGCTCACCCTATGCAGATTGGTCTACTTGGGACAGCGTACTTAGCTTAAATCCAAAAATAACAAATCATTATGAGCTCTATCAGAGGGATATAAGACTAATTAAGGAGCTTGGAGTAAATGCCTATAGATTTTCAATTGAGTGGAGTAGAGTTCAACCATCTGAGAGGTATTGGAATAAAGAGGCATTAAAACACTATCACAAAATTATTGATCTTCTTATTGAAAACAATATAATTCCTATGCTCACAATACATCATTTTACTCATCCTACATGGTTTATAACAAAATATCCTTGGCATAAAAAGGAGGCAGTAAAAAGATTTACAGAGTATGTAGACAGACTCACAGACCATATTAGAGGAGTTGACTACTGGATTACTTTTAATGAGCCTTATCTACTTATTCTTGGTGGTTATATTGAAGGATGTATCCCACCAGGAGTTAAAGATTTAAATCTTGCTATTCAGGCATTAGAAAATCTTCTTTTGTGTCATAGTATTACTTACAGAATGCTTCATATTAAAAATAAAAACATAAAAGTAGGCATAGCTCATAATATGGCTGCCTTTTCTCCTTGGATTAGATTTAACCCAATCGATAGATTACTTTGTAGAATAGCTAAAAATTTTTATAATCACTCATTAATTGAAGGATTTTTAACTGGGAAGATAAAAATATCTATTCCTTTCAGAAAAGCTTTTGAACTTGATGTTCCAATAAAAAATACTCTAGATTTCTTTGGAGTAAACTACTATACCAGAGTCCATATGAGATTTAATCCTTTCAAGAGGCTCTTTATTGAGTTTAGACATAAGGATATTGATGGATATGGACTTACAGATATGGGATGGGAAATATATCCTAAAGGATTAAAGAAAGTTCTTAAATATGCCTCAAAATTAAATGTTCCTATAATAATAACTGAAAACGGAATAGCCACTAAAGATGATAACAAAAAAATAAAATTCATAAAAACCCACATAGATGTTTTAGAATCTGCTATAAAAGAAGGAATAAATGTAAGAGGATATTTTTATTGGTCTTTAATTGACAACTATGAATGGCTTCATGGACTTGATGCAAGATTCGGACTTTATAGAGTAGACTTTAAAACATATAGAAGAATTCCTACAAAGGCTGCTTCTTTCTACTCGTATATAATCAAATCCAGAAAGTTTTAATATCTTCTTAACTTCGTTTATAATATTTTGATGTCAAAAATAAGCAAAAGTAAGATTAAAGATTTTATGTTTCTTATTCTTACAGCTTTAACAGCCTTCAGTATAATTCTTCTTGTATCTGGAATATTCCTAGTCCTCCTCAAAGAGTCTCTTCCTGCTATAAATAAGTTTGGCTTCAAAGGCTTTGTCTTTTCTACAGAGTGGGACCCTGTTCGGGAAATTTTCGGTGCAGCACCAGCATTAATTGGAACCTTAATCACAGCCTCTTTAGCGCTCCTTCTTGCTGTTCCTGTCTCCATAGGCATTGCTATTTTCATAACAGAGATCGCTCCACCCTTTTTAAAAACTCCTGTTGGCACAGCTATTGAGTTACTTGCCGCTATTCCAAGTATAATTTATGGAATGTGGGGATTGTTTACTCTTGCTCCGATAATGAGCAAATATATTGAGCCCTTTTTTCAATCAACTATTGGAAAGATTCCAATAGTAGGAAAAATCTTTGAAGGAACTCCCTTGGGTGTTGATCTTTTCACCGCAAGTGTAATTCTAAGTATAATGATAATTCCTTTTACTGCATCTATAGCAAGAGACTCCTTTAATTTAACACCTTCTGTTCTTAAAGAGTCTGCATACGCAATAGGTGCTACAAAGTGGGAAGTTGTGAAAGATATTGTTTTGCCTTACTCAAAAATTGGCGTTCTTGGTGGAGTAGGACTTTCTTTAGGTAGAGCACTTGGTGAAACAATGGCTGTTGCCTTTGTTCTTGGAAATCTAAATCAAATACCTGACTCCCTTCTTGATGCCGCAGCTACAGTAACTGTAAAGCTGGCTAATGAGTTTACTGAAGCAGACAAAGATATATATTTAAGTGCTCTTTACTATCTTGCTTTACTTCTTTTTGTTATGAGCTTTGCGATTCTTGCGCTGGCTAAAACTTTTATAGTAAAAGCTGAGAGAAGATGAAAAAATGAAAAGGAGAAAAATAGTAAGTAGTATTGCTCTTTTTATCTCTTGTCTTACTGCTTTATGGGGAATATTCTGGCTTTTCTTTATAATCTTTGATGTCCTAAGACATGGTATCAGTGCAATAAATTTTGACTTATTTTTTAAAGACCCAGCTCCACCTGGACAACCCGGTGGAGGCCTAAGAAATGCCTTTGTTGGACATATCTTAATTACTCTTTGTGCTACATTGATTGGAGTGCCTATAGGAATCCTTGGAGGAACTTTTCTTGCTGAATATGGAAGAAAATATAAAATATCAAAATTCATAAGTAATCTTGCTGATATTATGGTAAGTATACCCGCAATAATTGTTGGTGCTTTTATTTACTCAGTAATTGTAAAACCTCTTGGACACTTTAGTGGTTGGGCAGGTGGAGTTGCCTTAGGGATTATTATGATTCCTACAGTGCTTAGAACAACAGAAAACATGCTTTCACTTATACCTTGGACATTAAGAGAAGCTGCCTTTGCACTTGGTGCACCCTACTATAAAGTAATTATTCAAATTGTTTATCGGGGAGCATCAACAGGAATTCTTACTGGAGTAATTCTTGCAATCGCAAGAGTTACAGGTGAAGCAGCTCCTCTTTTATTTACTGCCTTTAATAATGCCTTTTTCTCTATAAACATGAATGAGCCAATGGCATCTCTAACAGTAACAATATTTCAGTATGCAATGGGACCCTATGAAGAGTGGCATACTCAAGCCTGGGGAGCTTCTTTCATGATCACTGTCTTTATTCTTTTTACAACAATCTTAGGAAGAATCCTAATAAGAAGGAGGTATAAATTTTGAAGCCCGAGATTGAGGTAAGGAATCTCAATTTCTACTACACTGGTAATATCCATGTTCTAAAGAATATTAATATGACAGTTTATAAGAATAGAGTAACTGCATTAATTGGACCAAGTGGATGTGGAAAGACAACACTACTTAGATGTTTTAACAGAATGCATGATCTTTATGCAGGAAATAAATACGAAGGTGAAATAATTTTTCAAGGTAGAAATATTCTTTCAAAAGAAACTGATCTTATTGAGCTAAGAAGTAAGATAGGTATGGTATTTCAAAAACCAACTCCTTTTCCTATGAGTATCTTTGAAAATATTGCCTATGGACTTAAACTGAAAGGTATAAAAAATAAGTCAGAGCTTAAAGATAGAGTTGAAACTGCTTTAAAAGACGCAGCGTTATGGGATGAAGTAAAAGATAAACTTTACAGTAGTGCCTTTGGATTAAGCGGTGGTCAGCAACAAAGGCTTTGTATTGCAAGAGCGTTAGCAGTTGAGCCAGAGATAATACTTTTTGATGAGCCTACAAGTGCATTGGATCCCATCTCCACTGCAAAGATTGAAGAGCTAATTGTCTCTCTTAAAGAGAGAATAACTATCATAATCGTAACCCATAATATGCAACAAGCAGCAAGAATCTCTAATTGGACAGGATTTATGATGCTTGGAGAGCTTATTGAATATGATAGAACAGAAAAAATATTTACTGTTCCCTCAAACAAACTCACAGAGGAGTATGTTACTGGAAGATTCGGCTAATCAGGATATTTAAAAGGATTGCCTCTTATTATCTTTTCCACTTTTGGAGGACTTCCTCTCATTAAAAATATTGCAAGCCCTCTTTCTTCAGTTTCTTTTCCAATATAGCTCCATCTACCATTCCATGAAATATACAATCTTAGAGTATCAGCTTCCATCTCTGCAAATACTGGAGTAAACTCAAGCTCTGCTTTGTCAAAAGGCTTTATTGAAGCTATAATTTCTCTGTAGGCAGACTCAGAACAATTTTTTCTTATTCCTAAATTGTCCTTATTTTGATATGCCTGTCTTAATTCATCAACTACCTTGAAAGCCTGATTTGTATATGTATACTCAAAAGAGGGAACCTTAACTTGTTTTTTACCGCCACAGCTGAAAATTAATAAAAATAATATAAAAATGACTATCCTTCTCATAAAGACCTCCCTAAGAATTTTACAATCTGCATTTTATAATCTCTTGCATAGATAAAGCACTATAAATTTTTTTATATTCAGTAGAATCTTCCTTTATTACAATTTCAGCCATATCCTTCTTACAATAATACACACATATTTTGCTTGCATAATCAATATCTTTTTCAGTGTACTGTCCAACTACAGCTACCACAGGTCCTTTAAAGTCTGCTGGATATAAAGTTAGTCCTTTGAAAATCTTGATGATTACCTCATTTTCCTCTTTGTTTCTTCCTACAATAGCTTTACATCTCTCTGAAATTCTAAAATGTCTTCCTAATCGTAGTAGTTCCACATTTTGTAAATTTAACTCATTATGCTCTATTAGATCTTTAACTCTTTTACAAAAAGTTGGATCAGTAAGCAAACAACCTCCAGCTGGCTGCGGAATCTCTTTCAAACCAAATTCCTTTGCAATAGCCATCTGAGGCTTTCTTGTTCTACCCCATATGGCAAAAAGTTGAGTTCTGTCAACCACTCCTTCCTTCTCAGGTTTTGTTAGGGGGAGTAATTTTGCAGATAAAGGTCTTAAAATTAAATCTTCAAGCTCAGTTTCCTTTTGCATTAATTCAAATATTTCTCTTCTTTGACTCATGGGTCTCTGTCCTAAAACTTCGCCAGTTATAATAAAGCTTGCATTGTGCCTTAACATTATCTTTTTTGTCTCTTTAAGCATTAAAATTTTACAGTCAATACAAGGATTTAAATTTTTTCCATAACCAAATTTTGGTCTTTTTAAAACTTCTATAAATTTCTCTCTAATATCTATCTCTTCAATCTCAAAACCAAACCTTTTAGCAACCGCTATATCTTGTTCTTTTAGAGGAGAATTAAATCCTGTTATAAATTTTAAAGCTAAAACCTCTATACTCTGTTTTCTCACAATAATTATTGAAAGAAGGCTATCTAATCCTCCTGAGTAAAGTGCAATAGCTTTATACATGAGGATGAAGTTTAGAAAATTGCAATATCTCTTTCGGAGTAGCTACTGCTGTTCCAACCTTACCTACCACAATTCCAGCTGCTATATTTGAGATCTTTGCAGCCTCCACTAAAGATGAACCTGCAGTATATACAAGAGTGATAGTTGCAATAACTGTGTCTCCCGCACCTGTGACATCAAAAACTTTTTTGGCAACTGTTGGAAGATGGGTTACCTTAACTTGAGAATCAACCTTTTCAAAAAGACTCATTCCTTCTTCGCCTCTCGTTATTAAAACTGCCTCACAGGATAGTTTTTTCAGCAGATTATGTCCAGCCTTAACAAGTGTTTTTTCATCCTTAATCTCTATTTCAGCTCCATGAGATGCTTCAGTAAGATTTGGTGTTATTAGAGAGACATTTTTATAGAGCCTGAAATGACCTATCTTTGGATCAACAGCTATAAAAAGACCGTTTTTTCTCTTATATTCTATTAAAACTTTTAACAACTCTTCAGAGACAACACCTTTTTTGTAGTCAGAGACTATTACAGCATCAAAATCTCTTAAAGCTTCTTTTACCATCAAAAGAAATCTTTCTTTTGCTTTTCCTTCGAGCCTTCTTTTCTCTTCTATGTCAAATCTTACTATCTGTTGAGTTCCACCTATTACTCTTGTTTTCACTGTTGTTTTTCTTTGATCTTCAAATAAAAAATCCTGGAAAATCCCTCTTTCAGTAAGAAGTTCTCTTAAAATCTGTGCAGTTTGTCCTTTACCAATTATTCCGCAAAGATATGCTTTTCCACCCAATGAGACTATATTGTTAGCCACATTTGCTGCTCCTCCCAATCTATAACTTTCCTCGTAAACATCAACTACTGGAACAGGAGCTTCAGGAGATATTCTTGTTACTTTGCCAAAAATATATCTGTCAAGGATTATGTCTCCCACAACAAGAATTTTTATGTTCTTGAATTTTCTGAAAATTTGTTGTAGCTGCTTTCTATCCATAGGTATTATTTCTTTATAAGCTTTACGATCTCTTCCAAAGTTGCCTCGCCCTCTAAACCATTTCTCATATTTTTCCATCTATAGGAAGATCTTTTCATCTCCTCTGGACCAACTATTATTACCCAGTAAGCATTAAATCTGTCTGCTTTTCTTAATTGACTTTTAAGGGATGTGTTCTCATATACTGCTTCAGCTGAAATTTCACTGTCTCTGAAAAACCTTGCTAGATTTATTGCATCTTTCCTTAACTCCTCGGTAGCATAAGCAACATAGACTGTAGGATACTTAGGTTTTATAAATGAAAAATCCTTGAATATTTCTATTAGTCTCTCCATTCCTATAGCAAATCCAACAGCTGGTGTCTTAGGACCTCCAAAACTTTCCACAAGATTATCATATCTTCCTCCTGCTACAACTGCAGACTGAGCACCAAGGGAAGGTGTCGTTATCTCAAAAACTGTCTTTGTATAGTAGTCAAGACCTCTAACAATCTTAGGATTTATTATAAAATCTATATCAAACTCTTTAAGAAGAGTTTTAAACTCCTCAAAGTGAGCCTCACATTCATCACATAAAAAATCTAAGATTAATGGAGCATCTGATAAAGAGTTTTTACAAGATTCAACCTTACAATCAAGAACTCTTAAGGGATTTCTTTGAAATCTTCTTTGACAGTCACTACACAACTTTAAAACTTTATTCTCTAAATAGTCTAAAAGCAACTGTTTAAACTCTGCTCTACAATTTAAACATCCAATTGAGTTTATTTCATAAGTTAAATCCCTTATATTCATATCTTCAAACAACCTCTTAACCATATAGAGTAACTCTGCTTCTATTAATGGCTCAGCTATACCGAAAACCTCTACTCCTGCTTGATGAAACTGTCTGAAACGCCCTTTTTGAGGTCTTTCGTATCTAAACATAGGTCCAATATAATAGAATCTTTGAGGTGGAGGATTATTGAAAAGTCTATGCTCTATGTAGGCTCTTACAACTGATGCTGTTGCCTCTGGCCTCAAAGCAACTGTTCTTCCCTTTTTATCATGAAAAATATACATCTCCTTTTCAACTATATCTGTATCTTCTCCTATACTTCTTAAGAAAAGTTCTGCAGCTTCAAGTATAGGTGGTCTTATCTCTTTAAAATTATATATCTCAAAAATTTTTCTCACTTTCTCTTCAATATACTGCCATAAGTGAATTTCTTGTGGAAGTATATCACGCATTCCTCTTAAGGTGTTAAATCTCACTTTCTTCACCTTCTCTTTCTTTATCAAACTCAAGCATTCTTAGATGGCTTTCTATAAGTCTTCTGAGCTCCTCTTTGAAATGTCTTCTAATACCCTTTAAATCAACTATATCTTCATGAATCTTTACTACTTTTTCCTGAGCTTCTCTTATGATATTTTCAGCTCTAAGTTCTGCCTCTTTTACTATTAATTCAGCCTCCCTTTTTGCATTCTCCTTATACTCCTCAACAAGCTTTTGAGCAGTTATAAGAGTATCTCTTATTGATTGTTCCATTTTTTTGTATTCTTCTACCTGATTTTCAAGAAGAGCTACTTTTTCTTTGAGTATTGCATTCTCTTTAAGAATCTCCTCTAATGTTTCTCTGATAATCTCTAAAAAGGAGTAAACTTCTTCCATATCAAATCCACGAAATCTCACTTTAAACTGCTTTTGCTGAATGTCTAAGGGTGTTATTCTCATAAACTGCCTCCTTTTACTCTATAACCCAGCTCAATCAGACTCATAATTAAAAATTTTTGAATAAAATAAATTATAATCAAAAGAATAAGTGGAGATATATCTATAGGAAGTCTAAGTCTTAAAATCCTTCTTATTGGTTTAAGTACAGGCTCTGTAACGGAATAGAGGAATCTTACAATAGGATGATAAGGTGATAGATTAAACCAACTAAGAATTGCTGCAGCAATAACTATAAAAGAGTAGACAGTTAATAAAATATCTACTACATTAGCCATTACTAAAATAAAGTCTCCAAACATCACTCCTCCTTGTAGCTTAACTCTTTAGCCCTGTTAATAGCTGCATTTAAAGTTGCTTTAAGTATCTCTTTAAGTGGACTCTCCGATAAAATTTTTAATCCAGCCTCTGTGGTCCCTCCAGGAGATGTTACTTTTTGTCTTACTCTGTCAGGTGGTAGTCCACTGTCAAGAAGCTTTGCAGTACCTATAAATGTTTGAGTAACAAGCTCACGAGCTACCTCTTCTGTAAAGCCTAACTCAGTAGCTACTTCGATTAGTTGTTCTACAATAAAGCATAAAAATCCTGGACCGCTTCCTGAAACAGCTGTAACAAGATCTATATAATTTTCAGGAAGAGTTACAACCTTCCCAACACTCATAAAAATTTCTCTGACAGGAACTACAATCTTCATCTCAAGACATTCACTTAGTGAAAGAACTGATACGGCTTCACCAACCGTTGCTGCTAAATTTGGCATAACTCTAATTAATCTGTCAGTTTTAAGATATTTCTTTAGAAAACTCAGCGGAACCCCAGCTGCTATCGAAACAACAGTGTGTCTTTCAGTAACTATATCCTTTATTTCCTCTAAAACCTCCTTCATATTTTGAGGTTTTACTGCTAAAATAATAATTTCTGCTGATTTTACAACTTCAGCATTTGAGGAAGTTGTTTTTATTCCATAACAGCTTTCAAGATATCTTCTTCTTTCAGATACAGGTTCAGAGACAATTATATTTTTTTTGCCCTCTTTAGCAAGCCCTCTTATTAGGGCTTCTGCCATATTGCCACCACCAATAAATCCTATCATTTTGCCCTCCTAATCTATTCTTTGCCCAAAAAGGGCTGTTCCTATTCTTACCATTGTAGCACCTTCTTCAATAGCAACCTCAAAATCGTGGGACATTCCCATAGAAAGCTCTTTTATAAAATCATAGCCTTTCCTATTTAATTCATCTCTTATCTGTCTAAGTTTCTTAAAATATGGACGCACATCTTCAGGATTTTCAAAATACGGTGGAATAGTCATCAATCCTTCAACTTTAATATTTTTTAGATTTAAACAGACCTCAATAAGTTTTTCAACTTCCTCTTCTTTAATCCCATATTTAGTGTCTTCCTCTGAAAGTTTTACTTGAATTAAAACTCTTTGAATCTTTCCTCTTTTTTCTGCTTCCTTATCTATAAATTTTGCAAGCTTTTCTGAATCAACGGAATGAATCACTTCAAAAAGATTTACTGCGTCTTTTACTTTGTTAGTTTGGAGATGACCTATCATATGCCATTGAATATTAAAATTTTTTAGCTCTGCAATTTTGATCTTCGCCTCCTGAACTCTGTTTTCACCGAAAATTCTTAACCCATAGTCTATTGCTTCTTTTATTTTATCAACAGGCTGAGACTTAGTTACAGCTATAAGTTTAATATCATCTGGCTCTCTTCCAACTCTAAGTGCTGCGTGACTAATTTTTTTAAAAATAGATGATATTTTCTCTGAAAGCATTGTATATTAAAATTATACATGATTACACAATTTCTTGATAGACTCTCTCTTAAGTGGAAATTAATTGTTTTGCTACTCTTTCTCAATTTCTCTATAATCTCTACACTTTATATATTTTATACTCAGATGGAAAAAAAGCTTCTTGAGGAAATACAAAGGCAGACAACTGATTTAACCAAGGCTATACAAGTTGGTGTAGAAGAGGTAACAAGGGGTGGAAGTAATAACCTATTAGAGTATCTTAAGAAACTAAACACAAAAGGAATTAAAGAAGTATCAATAATTAGTAATACTCAAGAGATAATAGCAAGTACTAATCCGCTAAATATTGGTAAACCTATAACTCACAAGAAAAGAGAGTTAATTATAAAAGCTGAATTAGGTGAACCTGTTTTTGAGGAAGAAAATACCTACAATGTAATTGTTCCAGTAATTGCAGGAAACATTCAGTATGGATATATTCATTTAAAAATAAATAAAGATGATTTTTCAAAAATTTTAAAAACAAATGCATTAAAAAGAGTGATTATGACATTGGTTATATTTGCTTTTGGTATTATTGTAACTTACATAATCTCTTCAAGATATACTAATCCTATAAATGAGTTAACTGTGGCTGCAAGAAAAGTTGCTGAAGGAGATTTTAGTTATAGACTTAATTTTAATAGAAAAGATGAAATAGGTAAAATTGCAGAAAGCTTTAACTTTATGATTCAAAAGCTACAGGAGAATCAAATCTTACAACAAAGGCTTAGAGAAGCAGAACATCTGTCAGCAATTGGTGAGCTCAGCAGAATTGTTACTCACGAAATAAGAAATCCGCTAAATTTTATTAGCTTAAGTATAGATCATCTTATAGAAAAATTTACTAAGGGCGGTTATGACTTAAACTCATCTGTTAAACTTCTTCAAAACATGAAGCATGAGATCCACAGAGTTAACAGCCTTATAACAGAATATCTTGAGTATACTAAACCTCTTAAATTAAATAGAAAACCTGTAAGTATAGTTGAAATGCTTGAAGAAGTCTTATCAGTAGTTGAACCTACAGCTGAAAAGTATAATATTTTGATACATAAAGATTACTTAATTGATTTTATATTAGAACTTGATATAGATTTATTTAAAAGTTGTTTAATGAATGTGATTTTAAATGCCATAGAAGCTATGAAAGAAAGCAATCAAAAAACACTCTTTATAAAAACTGAGTTAGTAGATGATGAAGTGGTCATAAAAATAATTGACACAGGAGTCGGGATCCCAGAGGAGCTTAAAGAAAAAATTTTTGAACCCTTTTTTACTACAAAAAAGCATGGACTTGGACTCGGTTTACCCCTTGCTAAAAAAGTTATTGAAGAACATGGCGGAAGAGTTGAGTTTCTAAGTAAAGAAAAACAGGGAAGTGAGTTTAGAATTTATCTTTCTGTATAATAAAAGATGACAAAAATTCTTATAATAGACGATGAACCTTTACAAAGAGAGATTCTTTCAACAATTCTTTCAGAAGAAAACTATAATGTATTTACAGCCTCCTGTTTAGAGGAGGCAGAGGAGATATTAGAAAAGTTTTCACCTGAGATAATTCTTACTGACTTAAAATTAGGTAATCAAAATGGAATAGAAATTATAAACTATTTACCTGAGCATCCTTTGAAACCACTTGTGATTGTAATCACTGCCTTCGGTTCAATCTCCTCTGCAGTAGATGCAATAAAAAAAGGGGCTTTTGATTATTTACCAAAACCTCTTGATAAGGAAATTCTTCTTATAACAATTAAAAAAGCTGAAGAAAAAATTAATTTAATAAAAGAAAACTTAAGATTAAAGGAAGAGCTTTACAAAAAATTTAAGATAGAAGGAATTGTAGGAAAATCAAAAAAGATATTACAAATTCTTGAAATTATCAAAAAAGTAACACCCACGAATGCAACTGTTCTTCTTTATGGAGAAAGTGGAACAGGTAAGGAATTAATAGCAAAAGCAATTCACTATAACTCTCAAAGAAAAGACTATCCATTTACCGCTATAAACTGTGCAGCAATTCCCGAAACTTTACTTGAAAGTGAACTCTTCGGTTATGAACCAGGTGCCTTTACAGGAGCAAACTCTCGTAAAATCGGACTTATAGAAGCCACAAATAAAGGAACTTTGTTTCTAGATGAGATAGCTGAAATTCCTCTCTCAATTCAATCTAAACTACTTAGAGTTATTCAAGAAAAAGAGATAAGAAGAATAGGAGGCAAAGAAACAATAAAAGTAGATGTGAGAATAATTGCTGCAACAAATAAAAATCTTGAAGAAGAAGTAATAAAAGGAAGATTTAGAGAAGATCTCTTTTATAGATTAAATGTTGTAAGCGTTAAACTGCCGCCTCTAAGGGAAAGAAAAGAAGATATTCCAGAACTTGTAAATTTCTTTATAGAGAAATACTCTAAGGAGTTTAATAAAAAAATTTTAGGAATTGATGAAAAAGCTTTACAAGCATTAATTAATTACCATTGGCCTGGCAATATTCGTCAACTAGAAACAGTTATAGAGAGAGCAATCATAATAAGCGAAAATGAAAAAATCACATTGAAAGATATACAGGATGAACTAAGATTATCTTCTCCTAAAAATGTCTTCGAAATAGAAATTCCTGATGAAGGAATAAACTATGAAGAACTTGAAAAAGAACTCCTAAAAAAGGCTCTCATAAAATCAAACTATGTTATAGCAAAAGCAGCAAGACTCCTTGGAATGAGCTACAAAACTTTCTGGTATAGACTTGAAAAATTTGGACTCTCAGAGACTTCCTTAAAAGGGAAAAATTTCCCAAATGAGAAAATTTAATTTTTTATAAATTATAGAAAACTTCCAATGTAAATCTGGCATATTTATTGCTGTCAACTAAAAAAACCGACCCCGTAAATAAAAAAGAAAGGAGGTGAAAGAGAATGAAAAAAGTTTTAGCAGTAGTATTTGCTTTAATCTTTGCTCTCACAGTATCAGTAGCCTTTGCACAGCAGCCAGCAGCAAAACCAGCTGAGCCTCCAAAAGCAGCTGAGCCTGCAAAAGCTGAAAAAGCCAAGGAGAAAGTTAAATCGATCACAGGTGAAGTTACAGCTATTGACACAGCTGGCAAAACCATCACTGTAAAGAGTAAAAAACAAGAACTCACAATTGGAGTAACCCCTGAGCAGATTAAAGACATCAAAGTCGGTGATAAGGTTGTAGTAAAGTATGTAGAGAAGGAAGGCAAGCTTGTAGCAAAGAATGTAAAGAAGATTGCTCCTAAGGCTGAGAAAAAAGGTGAAGTAAAGAAAGAGGAGAAGAAACCTTAATTTTTCTATTTTATGAGGGTGGAGGAACTTCCACCCTCATCATATCTTTATTCCTCTTTTTCTTAGTTCTTCTAATTTTTTTCCCCTACAAGTTTTACATCTGAACTCAGGCTTTGGATCTAAAAGTCTGTCATAATTTTTTGTCTTTACAACTCTATAACCCTCACATATAACTCCACAATCAGCACATACAACATTTTCTTTGATCTGCCAAAGTGGATAAAATGCAGGAATTTTAAAATGTGATTTAAATATTGCTTTGTCAACAAACCAAAATACATTGGCAAGTAAAAATTGATTAAGCAAAAAGGCAGGTATAGTATGAATTTTTAGATAGTCACTCAATAAAAACTGAAGAAGCGCACCAGCAATTCCTGAAAGAATAATCCATCGTCCAAAGACATATACAAACCATGTTTTCATAGATAACCTCCTTGAATCAACCCTTTTGGGATTCTCTATAAACTATTTTTGAAAACTCCTCAAAAATTTTTGTGCATCTTCTGATTTTTTCAATAGCCTCTTTTTTAAGAGGAGCATTTAAAAAATCTCTCTTTTCTATTTTTTTAAGCCATGCTTTTAGCTTATCAAGTTCTTCCTCATTTTCCTCAACCTCTGCAAATAGGAAGTTCTGCCTTTCGATTTCTAAAGATATCTCTTTAAAAAAATCATCACATTTCTTTATTAATTCCTTATATTCCTTGTTTCTCGCATCAATAAAGGCATTAAGGATCTTGTCCTCATCATTTCTATTCAAAATTTTTCCCTCCAATAAAAGCACCTGTCCTCCGTATTTTTCTATAATTTCTCTAAGGCTTTGAATTTTTTCTAAAAGCTCCTTTGAATAAGGTAAAACCCAGACAGTTTGATAGTTTATAGCACCGAGCTTTTTTAGTTCTCTCCATATAAAAACCCTTGCCCGTGAAGGGTTAGAAGGTGCTGTATATGATATAAAAAGCCATTTCATTAATTTTTAGTGTAACATTTTTCTTACTTTTAAAAGAAAGGGTATAGAGCATAGCTGCAGAATCACTGAAAAGACTACAAGAGCATTCATTGAAAAATCATATAAAACGCCTAAGATAAGGCTTCCTAAAAACCAGAACAAACC
Source organism: Thermodesulfovibrio sp. (assembly GCA_025057595.1). Lineage (GTDB taxonomy): Bacteria > Nitrospirota > Thermodesulfovibrionia > Thermodesulfovibrionales > Thermodesulfovibrionaceae > Thermodesulfovibrio. The sequence continues at coordinate 543 of JANXBK010000007.1, read as the reverse complement.
ATAACCTGTATTAAAAACTCCATAACCAATACCTCTTTTTTCTCTTGGCACTAAAAGTGAAACAGCTGCTCTCATTATGGACTCCTGTGCTCCCATTCCAACTCCCCATAGAATCATTCCAAAAAGGGCAGAATAAAATCCACCAAGAAAGCAAAGTGGTACAAATCCTGCTGAGAGTATTACTGAAAAGACAAGCATTGAAATGCCTTTTCTGTCAAAAAAATACCCAAAAAACAAAGCAGCTAAGGCATCAACTCCCATTGCAATTGCATAAAAAACAGGTATCCAATGTTCAGGTACTGTTGCCACCTTTTTAAAATGATAGGCAATCAAAGGGAAATCAGCATAACCTGCACCATTTAAAGCAACTGCTACGAGATAGATCCAGTAAACTTTACTTAAACCCTTTGTTTCAATTTGAGGCCTGCCTATCTCTAAATCTCTCGGTGAAGGATACATTATTCTTGCGAAAAGAAGAATTAAAAGAGCTACAGTTGCAGGAATTAGTAAAACTCCAAAGGCTTCTTTATAACTTCCTTGAAA
>JANXBK010000072.1 GCA_025057595.1 Thermodesulfovibrio sp. | reverse complement strand
TATGCTTGCATGATTAAGCTCATCACTGAAAATAACATCATTTTCCTGAGCTAAGGAGGCAATTAAAGAAGTATTTGCTGTATAGCCTGAGTTGACAACAAGACAACTCTCGGTGTTTTTAAATTGACAGAGAAGTTCTTCAAGTTTTTTATGGAAAATTGTGCCTCCACTTAAAAGTCTTGAAGCTCCTCCTCCTACACCAAATAGTTTTATTGCTTCTAAGGCAGCCTCCTTAACCAATGGATGTTGACTCAGTCCAAGATAGTCATTAGAGGCAAAGTTTATATATTTTTTACCTTGAATTATAATTTCCATTCCTTGTCTTGATTCCATATCTCTTATTGAGCGATAAAGTTTTTCTTCTTTAAGTTTTTCAAGCTTTTCTTTAAAAATTTCAAAAACTTTCTCAGACATTAAAGTTTCCTCTTGACAAATTTTTCATGTTCATATAATATTTGTGGTAAATAGTGGTATAAAGTGGAGTATGATCTCTTTCATAGGAAAAT
>JANXBK010000071.1 GCA_025057595.1 Thermodesulfovibrio sp. | reverse complement strand
GGACTAAGCCAAGATCATACACATCGACACCACAATCCGTAATGGCTTTAACTAAAACATTTTTAATCTCAGGGCTTGATACTCTTGCATCATATCCTACAGAAAAAGCAAGAGGAGGTCTTCCTATCTTTTTCTTGCATAGTGCAACAAAAGCTTTACCAATCAGATAAACATCATCTTTAGTGAAATCCTCACCATAGATGCCTCTTATATCATATTTCTTAAAAATATGTGGGTTCAAAGTGCTACCTCCTTTCTTTTTTATTATTAGCATCTGCCAATTTCTTCAGGATATAAATTTTTTAAAGTATCATCCTTTGTATAAGACACAATAAAAGAAAGAGAAAACAACACTAAAGATACACCTAAACTTAAAAGAAAAAGTTTTTTCATTTTATCCTCCTATATTGCATCTTTCATATTTATCTTCAAATCTTACGATATCATCTTCCTCAACATACTCTCCTACTTGAACTTCTATTAGCTCAAGAGTAACTTTGCCTGGA
>JANXBK010000070.1 GCA_025057595.1 Thermodesulfovibrio sp. | reverse complement strand
ATGTTTCTTTGCAAGAGAGATATACAATATAGATATAGTTAGGAGATGTTTAAGTTTTACAGGCTTTGACCTTACTGAAGATGAAATCTTAAGAATTGGTAAAGAGATATATATTGAGAAGTATCGTTTTAAGATTAAATGTGGTTTTGATATTGATAACTTAAGTGTTCCTAAGAGAGTATTTGAAACTCCATCAAGTCTGGGACTTCTTGATAGAGAGTTTGTAGAAAAGACAGTAAGTTTAATAAGAGAAAAAATCAAAAGTTTGTTATAATTTTCAATGGCAAAGAAAGTTTTATTAGATAAAATAGTTTTGATTTTAGTAAACACTTTGATTTTTTTATTATTTGTCTTTTTTTCAATCTCAGCTTATGCAAAAGAAATAATTGTTCTTACAATAGATGGTGTTATAAATCCGCCTCATGCAGAGTATACAGTAAAGGGAATAAAGAAAGCCCATGAGCAGAATGCAGAGGCAGTTATAATTCAGCTTGATACACCAGGAGGAC
>JANXBK010000006.1 GCA_025057595.1 Thermodesulfovibrio sp. | reverse complement strand
ATGATATCCTTCATAGGAAAATATTACCACAATATTGACCAAAAGGGAAGAGTTATGCTTCCCGTTCAATTAAGAGAGACGCTTCTTAATAAATACTCTTCAGCAAGGCTTTATCTTACAAATGCCCCATTTGATAAGGCTTTGCATTTATATCCTGTTGAAGAGTGGCTAAAACTTGAACAAAAGGTGAGGGAACTTCCAAAATCAGACGAGGCTGTTATGTATTTTTTAAGAAGAGTTATAGCTTCAGCTACTGTTTGTGAGCTTGACAAACAAGGAAGAATACTTATTCCTTATGAACATAGACAAGATGCAGGTATTAACTCTCAAGTTGTAATTGTAGGACAAATAGAGAGAATTGAAATATGGGACAGGACAACCTGGGATTCGGTAACAGATCCTTCAAAAGTAGATATAAAGAGGATACAAGATGCTCTTAGTAGATATGGACTTTAAGATAGAACATACTCCAGTTATGGTTAAAGAAGTCTTAGAAATACTTAATTTGAAAAGAGATGGAGTATATGTAGATGCAACTATAGGCTGTGGAGGACATACCAAAGAAATACTTAAAAGAATAAGCTCTGAAGGAAGAGTAGTTGGAATAGACAGAGATGAGGCTGCAATTAAAAGATGCAAAGAAGAGCTTTCTGATCCAAGATTGTTTCTTGTTAAGGCAAATTTTTCTCAACTAAAAGAAATATTGAAAGAGCTTAATATCGAAGAGGTTGACGGAGTTTTTTTTGATCTTGGTATTTCCATGATGCAACTTAGAGATTTTTCAAGAGGATTTAGTTTTTACTCTTCTGAAAGACTTGATATGAGAATGGATCAATCTAGCGAGCTTACAGCGTGGGATGTTGTTAATAAATATTCAGAGAGAAGGTTAATTCAAATTTTTGAAGACTATGCAGATGAACCTTTTGCGAAAAAGATTGCAAAAGAAATTATAAGAAAAAGGCAAACAAAAACAATAGATACATGCAAGGAGCTTTCTGAAATTATAGAAAAAATAGTTCCTAAAAAAAGAATCCATCCTGCTACAAGAGTTTTTCAAGCAATAAGAGTTGAGGTAAACAAAGAGTTTGAGGAGCTAAAGAGGGCTTTATCTCAAGCTGTAGAGGTTTTAAAGAAAAAAGGAAGAGTTTGTGTTATATCTTATCATTCAGGAGAAGACAGGATAGTAAAGAACTTTTTCAAAGAGCAAGAAAAAAAAGGAATTTTAAGAATTCTCACTAAAAAGCCTATATATCCATCTTTGGAGGAGATAATAAAAAATCCCTCTTCAAGAAGTGCAAGAATTAGAGGAGGTGAAAAGATATGAGTATGAGATTAGCATTAGCATTATTTTTGACTTTAATTCTGATTTTTGCTAATCTTTGGATAAGATCCAATACTATTAATATAGAGTATAGATTAAGCAGTCTGGAGAAGCAAAGAAAGACTCTTACTAAAGAAAGAGAGTTCTTAATAGCAGAGAAGGCTCGTCTAACTTCTTTTACACAGCTTAGAAACTCTCAATTTATCCTTCCAGACAGAAATAAAGTAATCTATATTACTTCCTCAAAGTTATCAATGGCAAAAGTAAGTTTTTCTGAGAAAAATTAAAAATGCAAAAAAGAATTAAGATCATAAAAGTCTTGATTGTTTTTAGCTTTCTGGTAGTGGTCTTCAGACTTTTTTTAATCATGTTTATTGAGCATGAAACATATTATGAGAGAGCAAAAATTCAACAAATTAAAAGGGAGGAGATTCTCTCTAAAAGAGGCAACATATATGATAGAAAAGGAAGAGAACTTGCGATTTCTTTAGAAAAAGACTCTCTATTTATTGATCCCAAACAGATTGACTCCTCTTTAACACTAAATATGGTTGCTCAATATGTTAACTTTGATCTTAACAGTTTTGATAAAAACAAAAGATTTATATGGTTGAGTAGAAAGCTTGACTCTAATGAAGTAGAAAAGATAAAGAGTTTAAACTTAAAGGGAGTTGGTTTTATTCCTGAGGGCCATAGATTTTATCCAAAAGGCATATTAGCTTCTCACATTCTGGGTGTTGTAAATATTGATGAAAAAGGAGTTGAGGGATTAGAGCTTTATTATGATAAATACTTAAAAGGAGAAAAAACTTCAAGAACATTTTTAACTGATGCAAAGGGTAAGAAGCTATCTGATGGAGAACTCTTAGAAATTAGAGGAAACGATATTTATACCACAATAGATGAAGGACTTCAGGCAATAGTAGAAAGACATATAGATGAAGCAATGAAAAAATGGAGAGCTTCAACTGCTACAGCTATAATGATGGATCCCTTTACAGGAGAGATTTTGGCAATGGCAGTAAGACCTACTTATGATCCAAACAATATAGCTCTAATAAAAAATATGGCTGTTTTAAGAAACAGAGCAATAACTGATCTTTATGAGCCAGGCTCTACTTTTAAAATAGTCACTGCAGCTGCAGCTTTAGAGGAAAGTATTGTAAAGCCTTACACAAAATTTGATTGCTCAGCTGGATATATAGAAGTTGGAGGTAAAAAAATAAAAGATGTTCATAGATACGGAGTATTAACCTTTGAAGAGATTATTCAAAAATCATCAAATGTTGGAACCATAAAGGTAGCGATGATACTTGGGAAAGAAAGACTTTACCAGTATATAAGAAAATTCGGATTTGGAGAGAAAACTGGAATAGATTTACCTGGAGAAATCGCAGGTTATGTTAAACCTCCTCAAAAATGGTCAGGTACCTCTATAGGTGCTATACCAATTGGACAAGAAGTAGGGGTTACAGCATTGCAGATGCTTAGAGCTTACTCAGTTTTGGCTAACGGTGGATATTTAGTAAAACCTTATGTTGTCTCTGAGATTCACTCACAAGATGGAAAAATTTTATATAAGGCTGTTATAAAAAGAGAAAGAATAATTTCTGAAAACACAGCAAAGACCATGAAGGAGATTTTAAAAAAGGTTACAGAGGAAGGCGGAACTGCTCCGTTGGCGAAAATAGATGGTAATAAAGTTGCTGGGAAAACAGGTACAGCTCAAAAATATGATCTAAAAGTAAAAAGATACTCAAGGGACAAATATGTTAGTTCTTTCGTAGGATTTATACCCGCAGATGATCCTCGTATTGCTCTTATAGTTGTAATTCATGAGCCAAAGGGAGCTTACTATGGTGGAGTTGTTGCAGCTCCTGTATTCAAAGCGATTTCTGATGAAGCTCTCTCATACCTTAATGTTCCAAGAGAGGATGCGGTCCAGAAAGGATTAGTTATTACACTAAAAGGCGAAAATCATAAAGTCTTGGTGGCAAGATGAAAAAACTAAAGGAGCTTTTAAGAGAAGATTTCAAAGTTTATGGAGATATAAATAAAACTATTTTTTCTTTTGCATATAACTCTAAGGAAGTAGATCAAAATAGTGTTTTTATTGCAATTTCTGGATTAACAACAGATGGACATATTTTCATTGATGAGGCAATAAAAAAGGGAGCTGTAGCAGTAGTTTATGAAACTGGAAGATTTACTCCTCACAATAAAAATATTACTTGGATAGAGGTTTCTGACTCAAGAAATGCACTTTCCTGGATTGCTTCAAGATTTTATGATAATCCTTCAAAAAAACTGAATCTTATAGGTATTACAGGTACAAATGGGAAAACTACAACTTCCTTTATCATACATCATATACTAAAAAAAGCCGGCAAAAAAACAGGAGTTATTGGAACTATTAAATATATTATAGATAACATAGAAAAAACAGCAATCTACACTACTCCAGAGGCCAAGGAGTTTCAAAGTCTTCTTCAACAGATGCTAATGCAGGGTGTTGAATATGTAGTTTCTGAAGTCTCCTCTCATGCACTTGCTCTTAAGAGAGTTGATTACACTGAGTTTAAAATAGCTGTTTTTACAAATCTTTCAAGAGACCATCTTGATTTTCATAAAGATATGGAAAGTTATTTTTTAGCTAAAAGAAGATTATTTACCGAGTTACTAAAAGAGAATGGCTTTGCAATAATAAATATTGATGATACTTATGGTAGAAAGCTTGCTACTGAGCTAAGAAAAGAAAAAATCCTTTATTCTTTAAAAAATCCCGAGGCAGATTTATATGTGAATAACTATAATCTTAAGGTAAAAGGAACTAATATAAAAATTATTTCAAAAAAAAATGGTAAAATTAGCATAAATTCTCCTCTTATAGGAATTCCAAACATTTATAACACACTGGCAGCGGTAGCTGTAGCAGAAGTATTAGAAGTGCCATTAGATATTATTACAGAGGCTTTAAAGGATTTCAAAGCTCCGCCAGGAAGATTTGAGACAGTGGATGAAGGACAGAAGTTTTTAGCAGTAGTTGATTATGCCCATACACCAGATGCCTTAGAGAGACTACTCTTAAGCTTAAAAGATCTAAAAGAGCAAATTTCAAAAGATGGAAAGATAATAACTGTATTTGGTTGCGGAGGTAATAGAGATAGAGGAAAAAGAGAGCAAATGGGAAGAATCGCCACTGAGCTAAGTGATTATGTAATTCTTACTTCTGATAATCCAAGATGGGAAGAGCCGAGACAAATAATAAAAGATATAGAGAATGGTGTTTCCAAAACAAACTATATTGTTGTTTTAGACAGAATATGGGCGATAAAGATAGCAGCTAAGTTGTGCCAAAAGGGTGATATTCTGGTAGTAGCAGGGAAAGGACACGAAGATTATCAAGAGATAAAAGGATTTAGATATCCCTTCAGTGATGTAGAGATTTTAAGAAAGGCAATAAGAGAAAATGTTTACTCTTGATGATTTGCTGAGAGCTACAGAGGGCAGTATCTTATCCAAGGCTGATGAGGTTTTTTCTTCTGCTTCAATAGATACAAGAACAATAAAGGAAAGTGAGATTTTTTTTGCTTTAAAGGGAAGTAAGAGAGATGGACATGATTTTTTGGAGGAAGCCTTAAAGAAATCTAAAGGAGCAGTTATAAGCAAAGATATTGAGTTAAACTCGAAAGATAAAACAGTTGTTAAGGTAAAAGATACTCTTAAGGCTTTACAGGATTTAGCAAGATATTTAAGAGAGCAGTTTAAAGGAGTAGTTATAGGAGTTGTTGGAAGCAATGGAAAAACCACTACAAAGGAGCTTATATCGCAGATTCTCTCTCAGAGGTATGAGGTTTTGAAAACAGAGGAAAATCTTAACAATCACATAGGTGTTCCTCTCTGTGTAAGCAGATTAAACAAAAACACAGAAGTAATGGTTCTTGAACTTGGAACAAATAAGCCTGGAGATATAAAAGAGCTTTGCGGGATTGTAAAACCTCACTATGCAGTTATAACAAATATAGGATATGAACATTTAGAGGGATTTGGTAGTCTTGAAGGTGTCAGAGCAGCAGAGTTTGAAATACTTCCTTTTGTTAAAAAGATCTTTGTAAATGGTGATGATGATTTTTTAATGGAGGGTCTGAAGGAATGGAAAGGTGAAATTATAACTTTTGGGTTAAAACCTCACTGTGAATTTAGAGCTGAAAATATTGAGCTAAAAGATTATGAGATATCCTTTGATGTTGTACATGACTATCTTAATTTTAGTGTTAAAGTTCCCTTATTCGGTATATATAATGTCTATAACACATTGGCAGCAATATCAGTAGGGCTCTCTTTAGTTGTTTCAAAATGTGGTATTTTAAGGGCTTTAGAAAGCTTTACTCCTGTTAAAATGAGAGGAGAGATTTTTAGAATAAATGGTTTAGAAATAGTTTTTGATGCCTACAATGCAAACCCCTCTTCAATGAAAGTAGCCCTTGAAGAGCTCTCACGAAGAAAGAAGAACAGACAAACTGTAGCAATTCTGGGAGATATGTTGGAGCTTGGCAGTATTACTGAAAGGGCACATGAGGAGCTCGGAAAGTTAATGAAAGATTTAAATATAGATTTATTTATTGGAGTGGGAAAGTTTATAAATAATGCTTTAAAATACAAAGAAGGTTATGTTTTTGATTCCTGTGAGCAGGCTGCTCAGTTTTTGAAAAATATAATTAAAGGCACAGAAGTTATACTTATTAAAGGTTCAAGAGGAATGAGAATGGAAAAAATTCTTGATTTTTTGAAGGAAAAAAATAATGCTTTATGAGTTTCTGTATAGTCTAACTGATTATATTTCAGTATTTAATGTTTTTCGCTATATTACTTTTAGGACAGTTCTTGCAATCCTTACATCCTTCTTCTTTACTTTTCTTGTAGCTCCCTATTGTATAAGATGGTTAAAAAGTATTAGTTTTACTCAACATATAAGAGATGACGGGCCAAAAACGCATCTTTCAAAAGAGGGAACTCCCACAATGGGAGGAATTATTATTATCGCCTCTGTTTTACTGTCTATGCTTTTGTGGGGAAATTTAAAAAATCCATATGTATTAATAACTGTTTTAAGTTTTATAAGTTTTGGTTTAATTGGCTTTGTAGATGATTATCTTAAGGTAACGAAGAGACATTACAAAGGTCTGCCAGGCAGATACAAACTTCTCGCTCAGATTTTCGTTGCAACTGGTGTAACACTATTTCTTTATTTTAATCCAAAAGATCCTTACTCAACTGTTTTGAGTATTCCTTTTTTTAAAAAGTGGCTTATTGATCTCGGAGTTTTTTACATTCCTTTTGCTATATTCGTGATAGTTGGTGCATCCAATGCTGTAAATCTTACTGACGGAATGGACGGATTGGCTGTAGGTTTAGTTGGTATTGCTGCAGTGGCAAATGCTGTTTTACTTTATGTTTCAGGTCATTCGGTCTTTGCTAAGTATCTCTATGTTTTATATATTCCAGGAACAGGAGAGCTTACTGTGTTCTGTGGAGCAATGCTTGGTGCTTGTCTTGGATTTCTCTGGTATAATGCTTATCCTGCTGAAGTTTTCATGGGAGATGTTGGCTCATTAAGCTTAGGAGGAGCACTTGGTAGTCTTGCAGTTATTACAAAACATGAAATTATTCTTGCTTTAGTTGGTGGAATATTTGTTGTAGAGGCTTTATCAGTGATACTTCAGGTGGGATATTTTAAACTTACAAGTGGAAAAAGAATATTTAAAATGGCACCACTTCATCATCACTTTGAGCTTAAAAAATGGCCCGAACCAAAGGTTATTGTTAGATTCTGGATAGTTGGAATTATTTTAGCTCTTTTAAGTCTTTTAACTCTAAAGTTGAGGTGATTTATGATAAGGATTTATCTTAGTTTTATCTTACTCAGTCTTTACTTTATATTTCCAACTTTATGTTTTTCCTATATTGATGACTTAGATGCAAAATCAGCAGTGGTAGTAGATGGGCAAACAGGCAAAATTCTTTATGGTAAAAATCCACATCTTAAACATCCACCAGCAAGCACAACAAAACTTGTTACAGCTATGATCGCACTTGAGCATCTTGAACCAGAAAAAGTTGTAGTAATCTCAAAGAAAGCAGCAAAAACTGTAAGTGTTGAACCAAAACTTAAAGAAGGACAGACATATACTGTTAGAGATTTAGTGTATCTTGCATTGATGAGATCAGTAAACTCTGCAACAGTTGCTTTAGCAGAGGCAGTTGCGGGAGACGAAAAAAGATTTGTTAAGCTTATGAATCAAAAAGTAAGAAGTATTGGTGCAAAGGAAACAAAGTTTACTAATTCAAGCGGACTTCCAGGCAGAGGGCAGTATACTACCGTTTATGATTTAACAAAAATAATATCTCATGCGCTTACTTATCCAATTATTAAAGATGCGATTAATACCCGGATATATCTTATTAAGTCTTCAGATGGAGAGCAATATTTCATACAGAATACAAATCAGCTTTTATGGTCTGATGATAACATGATTGGTGGGAAAACAGGATACACAAAATCTGCAAGACACTGTTTTGTTGTGGCTTCAAAGATTGACGGAAAAGTTGTATATGCTGCAGTTCTCGGAGCATCAAATAGAGACAAACTGTGGAAAGATACAGAATTTTTATTTGCAAAGGCCAAAGATGTCTTTTTGGGAAAACAAGAGCCAGTTGTTAAACTATCAGATGAGAAGATTGTTAAAGCAAAATATAAAAGTAAAAAATCCTGTAAAGCTATAAAGGTTAAGTCAAAGAAAATTAAGAAAAACAAAAAAATAAAGAAGACAAAAGATGCAACTTCCTCTGCAAGATCCATATAAGTTAAAAGGAAAAAAAGTTGCCATATTAGGTTTTGGTAAAAGTGGCTTTGCTTCTGCAAAACTGCTTTCAAGATTTGATGCGAAACTTATTATAAATGACTGTAAAAAGGAAGAAGAGCTTCTGTCTCAAGTTGAATTAGTAAAAAATAATATTCAAAAAGTCTATGCAGGACATCATACCTTAGAGGCTGTCGAAAATGTTGATTTAGTTGTAGTAAGCCCTGGAGTTCCCTTAAGTATTCCTATTTTAGTGTCTGCAGTTTATAAAGGACTACCTGTTATTGGTGAGATTGAGCTTAGTTATCAGATTCTGAAGTTTTTTAAGGAAGATATAAAGATTATTGGAATAACAGGTTCAAATGGAAAGTCTACAACTTCTACTTTAGTTTATGAGTTTCTTAGGAAAGATGAAAAGAATGTTCAACTTGCAGGAAATATAGGAAATCCTCTGGCTGAAGTAGTTTTAAAGCTTATTGATAAGGAGATCACAATAGACTACCTAGTGGTTGAGCTTTCAAGTTTTCAACTCGAAAGTATAAAGAGTTTTAAGCCCGATTTCGCAGCAATCCTAAACATAACTGCAGACCATATGGATAGATACTCATCAATGAAGGATTATATTGAAGCTAAAGTAAAAATATTTATGAATCAGAGCAAAGAAGACTACCTAGTCTTAAACATAGATGACAAAAGCACTCCTTCAGTAGTAGAGCATTTAAAGAAACTATATTTAAAAAGAAGTAGTTTGCCTCATATTTTTTACTTCAGTAGATTACATAAAGTATATGGAGCATATCTTGAAGGTGAGCTTATTTATTTTGAGCCAAGAGAAGATTTAGATGAGGCAATAAGAGATGAAATGAAAAAGACAGTTTTAAATACCTTAGATTTCAAAATAAAGGGAGTGCATAATATTGAAAATGTAATGGCAGCTTCGCTTCTTGCTTTACTTTCCGGATGTAAAGGACAGGCTTTAAAAGATGTTTTAGAGAAGTTTACAGGACTTCCACATAGAATGGAGTTTGTAAGAGTCGTTGACGGTGTAAGTTTTATAAATGACTCAAAAGGGACGAACGTGGATGCGGTTCGAAAATCTCTTGAAAGCTTACACAATGTAATTCTTATAGCAGGTGGAAGAGACAAAGATGGAGATTTCGAATCTTTAAAGGATGTTGTAAAAGATAGAGTTAAAACATTAATTCTTATAGGTGAAGCAAAAGAAAAGATAGCCAAAGCCTTAGGGGATGTGGTTTCTTTTTATTTTGAGGAGGATATGAAAAGTGCTGTTATTAGAGCGAAAAGTATAGCTAAGCCAGGAGATACAGTTTTACTTTCACCAGGATGTGCAAGTTTTGATATGTTTAAAAACTTTGAACATAGAGGAGATGTATTTAAGGAGATTGTAAACTCCCTATGAACAGAAGATCTTGTGATAAAGTTATAGTTGTATCAGTGATAATATTGATAGTAATAGGACTTATTTCAGTTTATAGTGCTACATCTGTGCTTCCTTCAGTTAAAGCAAAGTTTTCCGATAAGGGTAGTATGATTTACTTAAAAAAACAAATTTTTACTCTTTTTTTAGGGATTATCTTAATGTTGATATTAATGTTCTTGCCAGAAGAAAAATTGAAAAAAATAACACTACCTCTATTGATACTGTCTTTTATTTTACTTATTTTGGTTTTTACACCATTAGGGGTAAGTGCTGGAGGTGCAAAAAGATGGATTAGGATTCCTCCAAATGTATTCCAACCCTCAGAGCTTGCAAAATTAGCTATGGTTTTTTTCTTGGCTTGGTTTTTAAGTAAAGCTAATTATAAAAAAGACAGTATTAGGGATTTTTTGATTCCGATTTCAGTTATGGGAGTGTTTCAAGCTATTTTTATTAAACAGCCTGATTTTGGAGCTTTTTTGACTATCGGAATATTGACATTTACAATCCTTTTTATAAGGGGGACAAATTTAAAATATCTTTTCGTAACTTTGTTACTTTGCTTACCTATAGTTTACTATCTTGCAAAAGAGCCCTATAGATGGAGAAGAATATTATCTTTTATTGATCCCTGGGCTGATCCCCAAGGAAGTGGCTTTCAACTTGTTCAATCTCTTATAGCTTTAGGAAGTGGTGGTTTAATAGGACAAGGGCTTGGTGAGGGTAAACAAAAGCTTGCATTTTTACCAGAGATTCATACAGATTTTATTTTCGCTCATATTGGTGAAGAGATGGGTTTCGTTGGAGCAGTAGCTGTGGTTTCTCTTTTTTTAATAATATCTATAAGAGGATTAAATATAGCTATGAGACAAAGTGATGAATTTAAATCTCTTTTGGCTACAGGAGTTACACTTTTAATCTCTTTTCAAGCTTTAATAAACTTTGCTGTAGTTACAGGTCTTGCACCAACAAAAGGACTACCTTTACCATTTATTAGTTATGGAGGTTCATCACTCCTTGTTAATCTTATGGCAGTTGGTGTTTTACTAAATCTCTCAAGGCAAAAGGATAGTATATTTTTGAGAGAATCTGAAATTGATAAACCAAAAAGAGTTTATCGTTACTGGAGAAAATGAAAATAATAATTGCTGGTGGTGGAACAGGAGGTCATCTTTTTCCTGCTATAGCTTTAGCAGAGGAGATAAAAAGTAAATATCCCTCTTCTGAGTTACTTTTTGTTGGGACTAAAAAAGGGCTTGAAGCAAAGATTATCCCTCAGATGAGCTATAAATTAAAATTCATCTCTGTTCAAGGATTTGTTGGAAAATCTGTAAAACAAAAGATTAACTCAGTAGCGAAACTTTTAAAGTCTTTTTTTGAATCCAAACAAATTCTTGATGAGTTCTCTCCAGATATAGTATTTGGAGTAGGAGGATATGTTTCTTTTCCTATCGTGTTTCTAGCTCATTTTAGAAAAATTCCTACTGTAATTCTTGAACAAAATATAGTCCCAGGTCTTGCTAATAAGATACTAGGTAAATTAGTCTCTGCAGTGGTCATAACATATCCAGAAAGTATTGATTATTTTCCAAAGTATAAAGTCTTTCTTACTGGAACACCTATAAGAAAGAGTATTCTTTCTGCAGATATTAATAATGCAAGGAAGATATTCGAGCTTGAAGAGAATAGAATAACAGTGTTAATCTTTGGTGGTAGCCTCGGAGCAAGAAAAATTAATAAAGCAATGATTGAGGCTCTTCCTTATTTAATAGATTTAAAAGACAGCATTCAATTTATTCATCAAACGGGTATACAGGATTTTAGCTGGGTTTCTAAAGAGTACGAAACTTTTTCTTTTAAAGCAAAAGTTTTACCATTCATACATGATATGCCAGAGGCTTATCATGTGGCAGATTTAGTAGTTTGCCGTGCTGGAGCATCAACAGTTGCCGAGATTACAGCATTAGGAAAGGCTTCTATTTTAATCCCTTATCCTTATGCTGTCTATAATCATCAAGAAATAAATGCGAGAAAGTTACTGAGTCAGCATGCTTGTGAGATGATTCTTGACAGAGAGTTAAGTGGTGAAATCTTAGCAAAAAATATAAAGAAAATTATAGGCAATCCACAACTTAAGAGAAATATGGAGATAGCCTCAAAAGCTTTTGGAAAACCCAATGCATCAGAGAAGATATTAGAGGTTGTAGAAACTCTGGTAAGGAGGAGGTTTTAATGTACAAATATAAAAAAATTCATTTTGTTGGTATAGGTGGAATCGGAATGAGTGGAATTGCGGAAGTTCTTCACAACATGGGTTATGAAATAACTGGCTCAGATATTAAAGAGTCTGAAACTATAAGAAGATTGAGAAATTTAGGAATAAATATTTTCATTGGCCATAAAGTAGAAAATCTTAATGATGCTCAAGTTGTAGTTTACTCCTCAGCTATAAGTCAAGACAATCCCGAGATCTTAAAAGCAAAGGCATTAGGAATTCCTGTTATTCCAAGAGCTGAGATGCTTGCTGAGTTATGTAGACTTAAGTATTCTATTTTAGTAGCAGGTGCTCATGGAAAAACTACAACAACATCTCTTATCTCTGAGGTTTTAGCTTATGCTGGATTTGATCCCACAATTGTAATAGGTGGTAAGCTTAAATCCTTAGGTAGTAACGCTTACTTAGGAAAAGGAGACTACATTGTGGCAGAAGCTGATGAGAGTGATGGAAGTTTTCTCAAACTTACTCCAACAATCGCTGTTGTAACAAATATAGATAGAGAGCATCTTGACTACTTTAAAAATCTTAGAAGAATAAAAAAAGCTTTTTTAGAGTTTGTAAATAAAGTTCCTTTTTATGGTGTCTCAGTTTTATGCAGAGAATGTAGACACATAAGAGATTTATTGCCAAAGCTTCAAAGAAGATATATTACTTATGGATTTGATGAATCCTCTAATTTTTATGCTAAAAACATCAAATATATTGACTGTAAAGTTGTATTTGAAGCTTTTCTAAGAGGCAAACTTTTAGGAAAGTTAGAAATTCCAATTCTTGGAAAGCATAATGTATTGAATGCCTTGGCAGTTTTGGCAGTCTCAAAAGAGCTTTCAATATCCTTTGATCAAGTTAAGGAGGCTTTATCTAACTTTAAAGGAATTCAGAGAAGATTTGAATTTAAAGGAAGCAAAAGAGGAATCAAGTTTTACGATGACTATGGACATCATCCCACCGAGATAAAGGCAGTTGTTAAAACTGCTATGTGGCTTAATCCTGAAAGACTATGCATTATTTTTCAGCCTCATAGATATACAAGAACTAAGGCTTTATTAAGGGATTTTGTAAAGATTTTTAAGGAAACATTAAGACAAAAAGACATACTCTTTTTAATGGATATATATCCTGCAGGTGAGCAGCCAATTGAGGGCATAAGTGGAGATGTGCTTTATGAAAAAATGAAGACTAACGGTATAAATGTTAAATTTTCTGATAACAGGAAGATTTTAATACAAGAGGTTCTAAAGGATCTTAAAGAAGGAGATATAGTTTTCACAATTGGCGCAGGAGATGTCTATAAAATTGGAGAAGAGATTAGGGATGCTCTATGATTTCTCTTGAGAGACTCTGTAAAGAAATAGATATAGAGTTTAAAAGAGACGAACCTCTTAAAAACTATACAACTTTAAGAATAGGAGGGTTAGCTAAGTTTATTGTATATCCAAATTATGAAAATATTTTAAAGTTAATGAAGTTTTTAAAAGATGAAAATATTCCCTTCTTTGTTATTGGTAAAGGAAGCAATCTCCTTGTAAGTGATAGCGGATATGAGGGAGTAGTAATAAACATTACAAAAATTAAAGGAATTAAATTAGACAGAGATTTTATTGAAGTTATGGCTGGTGAATCTCTAACAAAGGTGGTTATTTTAACTGCAAAGAAGGGTCTTTCAGGTTTAGAGGGTCTCATTGGAATTCCAGGTAGTGTTGGTGGAGCAATAAAAGGCAATGCCGGTTCTTTCGGTTATGAAATAAGCGGCAGTTTAGAGGAAATTGAAGTTGTAACAGAAGATTGTGAATTTAGAAAATTTAAAGGTAAAGAGCTTGATTTCGGATATCGTAAATCTGGAGTAAAGGACGAATGGATTATTACAAAATCTAAGTTTAAATTAAACGAAGATCCAGCAGAAGAGATCCTGAAAAAAGTAAAGGGCTTTATGAAAAAAAGGATAATGACACAGCCGGTTAAAGAACGCTCTGCTGGATGTGTTTTTAAAAATCCTGAGGGTTTTTCAGCAGGAGCTCTTATAGAGCAAGTAGGATTAAAGGGGTTTAGAGTGGGAGACATCATGGTAAGCAGACTTCATGCAAACTACTTTATAAATATTGGAGATGGAAAAGCATCAGATTTTTTAAAACTTTTAGATATTGTAAGAGACAAAGTATTTAGAGTTTTTAATATAGAACTTGAGCCAGAGATAAAGTTTTTGGGGGTATAAATGAAAGTAGGTGTTATAGCAGGTGGATTATCCTCTGAAAGAGAGGTTTCACTTAGAAGTGGAAAGGCTGTGTTTAAAGCTTTAAAAGAGTTAGGTTACAATGTTGTTTTTATAGATGCGAATAGTTTGCTATATGAGACTATTAAAAAAGAAAAGATAGATGTAGCTTTTTTAGTTTTGCATGGAGGCTGGGGAGAGAATGGAGCTGTTCAAGGAATGCTTGAAATTATGGGAATTCCTTACACTGGCTCAAAGGTTTTAGCCTCTGCACTTGCCATGGATAAGGAGTTTTCAAAGAAAGTTTTCACATATCACGGAATTCCTGTGCCTGAATTTAAAGTAATTAGTAAAGAAGGGTTAAAATCTCTGAATTTAGATTCCTTTGAATTTCCATGTGTAGTTAAACCTTGCGAAGAAGGCTCTTCTGTCGGTGTAAATATAGTAAGAAATAGGAGGGAGCTTGAAAATGCTTTTTCTGAAGCTTTTAAGTATGGAGAAAGAGTCATTGTTGAAAGATATATAGAAGGTAGAGAAATTCATATTGGTATTCTTGGAGATAAAGCATTAGGTGGAGTAGAGGTAAGACCTAAAAAGGCATTTTATGATTATGAGGCAAAATATACCAAAGGACTGACAGAATATATACTTCCTCCTGAAATAAACAAAGAACTTTATGAAAGACTAAAAGAGCTTGGGTTGAAAGCTCATCAAGCATTAGGTTGTAGTGGAGCAACTCGAGTTGATATGCTTGTTGACAAAGAAGGAAATCCCTATGTGCTTGAGGTAAACACAATTCCTGGAATGACTGAAACCTCTCTTTTACCAAAGATAGCATCACTTGCTGGATATGATTTTAAAAGTCTAGTAGAAGAGATTCTGAAACTCGCACTGAAAAGAGATGAAAAGTAAGATAGCTGTAGTAGGAGTTTTTATTATTTTTTTAGTTGTGATTACTCTTTTTATCTATAAACAACTGACAATAAAAAATATATCTGTTATAGGAAATAAGAATCTAACTGAAGAGGAAATAAAAAATCTTATTAATATAAAAGAGGGTAGTTCCGCGATTCTGCCTTTCCCTAAAACTATTTATGAAAGGCTAAAACAATCTGCTTGGATTAAAGAGGCAACAATAAGAAAAGATCTTAATGGAGTATTAACAATTTATATCATAGAAGCAAATCCCTTAGCTATCTTGCAAATTGAAAATAAAGCATACTTAATTGATGATCAGGGAGTTATTCTTGAAGAGCTTAGAGAGATTTCAAATGAAGGAGTATTTTTGCCGGTTATAAAAGATATAGACCCATTTAAAAATAAAGAGACTTTAACAGAGGCAATTAATCTCTTAGTATTCCTTAATAAAAATAAAATTATAAACTCTGATCAGAAAATCAAAGTAGAAGGAAAATTTCCAGAGGATATAACTCTTTATATAGACAGTTTTTCAATTATTGTTGGGAAAGGAGATTTTGAGAGAAAGTTTACAAAATTCAGAGTTGTTAATGAAGAGATTCAAAAAAGGCAGCTTAAAGTTAAATATATTGATTTAAGATTTCCTGATAGGGTCATATTCAAACCTCAAGAGGAGACAAAATGAAGGAGACTTTAGCAGTAGTAGATATAGGAACAACGAAAATCTCTATCACTGTAGCAAAAATTGACAATGGAGTAAACATTCTGTATCTAAACAAATTTTTAAGTTCTGGATTAAAAAAAGGAAAGATCATCGATATGGAAGCTTTTACATCTTCAATTAAAAAGGCGATTCAAACTACTGAGGAGTCATTATCTACAAAGTTAAAGAGGGTTATAGTATGTTTTTCTATTCCAGACATAAAAGGTATTTATAGTAATGCTGCAGTAAAGATAAAGAGAAAAACCATCACGTATGAAGATGTATCTTCAGTAATTGAACTTGCTACAGCAGTTCAGATGCCTTCAGACAGAGAGATAATACATATTTTACCCATTGAGTTTATTGTTGATGGTTCAAATGGAATTAAAGATCCTATTGGTATGAAAGGGTTGAGACTTGAGACTAAAGTTTATATAGTAACAACCTCATCCTCTCATATACAGAATATTAAAGGCTGTTTTGAGCGTCTTGGAATAGAGGTAGAAGAGATGGTTCTTCAGGCTATATCCTCATCTGAAGCGGTTCTTACAGAGCATGACAGAGAAGTTGGAACTTTAATAGTAGACTTTGGAGGTGGCACCACAGATATTGCCTTATTTTATGAGGGATATATAAGACATATAGAGAGTTTTGGTATAGGAAGTAATCATATCACGAATGATTTAACTGTAGGATTAAAAATTCCCTTTAAAGAAGCAGAAAGGATAAAAACGCAGTTTGGTGTGGCTTTACCAGATATTAATTTCGGAGATATAAAGTTTAGCGATGCACAAGAAGTTGAAATAATGGGTTTAGATAGACAACCTCTGAGAGTTCCTTTGAGGGTTATAAAAGAGATAGTCTATCCAAGATTAGAAGAGATTTTTGAGATTTTAAAGAAACAGATAGATTCTTTTAGTGAGTATTTAAATATAAACTCAGTAGTTATCACTGGCGGAGGGGCTCAACTTAAGGGATTTATACACTTAGCTGAAAGCTTTCTTTCTATACCTGTAAGAGTTGGAAAGCCTGATACAGGAATAGTTGAGTTGTGCAGTGAGATGGGATGGAATGATGAAAAAATTTTTGAAGAGATTGATAGTTTTTCGCCTGATTTTTCTTCAGTATTAGGAGGGGTTATTTATACAATAAGAGCTAAACACTCAAAAGTTGAACAATCTCAGTCTTTTATCTCATTAATTGATAGATTTACATCTTGGATAAAGGGATTAATAAAAATTTAGGAGGTTAGCATGTTTGAGATTGAAGAGGCAGAAAGACCTATAGCAAAAATTAAAGTTATAGGAGTTGGTGGAGCAGGAACTAACGCGGTTAATACAATGATATCATCAGGAATATATGGAGTTGAATTTATTGCAGTTAATACAGATTTACAACATCTTGAAATATCTTTAGCACCTATTAAAGTTCAAATTGGCAAACAGCTTACTCGTGGACTTGGTGCAGGCTCAGATCCAGAGCTTGGCAAAAAGGCAGCCTTAGAAGATAAAGAGGTTTTAACGTCCTGTATTGAAGGAGCAGATTTAATATTTATTACTGCTGGTATGGGTGGAGGAACAGGCACAGGAGCGTCTCCTGTAATTGCTTCTTTAGCAAAGGAGCTTGGAATTTTAACAGTGGCAGTTGTAACAAAGCCTTTTTATTTTGAGGGTAAAAAAAGACTTCAGAATGCCGTAATTGGCATTAAAGAATTAAAAAAATATGTAGATACTATAATAGTTATTCCTAATGACAGAATCCATATGGTTGTTGAAAAAGGCACTCCTCTCTTGAAGTCATTTGCTATAGCGAATGATATCTTAAGACAGGCAATTCAGGGAATATCTGATTTAATTTTAAATCCAGGATTTATAAATAGAGATTTTGCTGATGTTAAAACAATCATTGAAAATTCAGGTAAAGCAGTCATAGGGATCGGAACCTCTACAAAACAAGAAGGTGCACAGTTGGCAGCTAAAAGAGCAATTAATAATCCACTTCTTGAGGAAACATCAATTGATGGTGCAAGAAGAATACTTATAAATATTACAGGTGGATTTGATCTTACTCTCGATGAAGTTCAGGAAATCGCCTCCTCTGTCTATGAAGTAGCCCACGAAGAGGCAAATATAATATTTGGAACTGTAATAAAGCCTGATATGGAAGGACAGATTCATGTGACTGTTATTGCAACAGGTTTTGAGGAAAAACCAGAGGAAATTACTATAAAAGAGACAGAAAAATGGGTTTACAAGGGAGTTATGTTAAGAGAATCAGACAGAATAATTTCAAAAAGATTTCATGATTTGTCTTCCTTAAATCTTACGAAAGCTGAAAACAAAAAGGAAAAAGAGATAAAATCATCTGAAGAAGATTTGAAGGAAAACATACCTGAACAAGAAAAATTTATCACTATTAAAGAACCTTTTAAGGAGATCCCATCAGATATAGAAGAAGAGATAGATATTCCTACCTATCTAAGAAAAAGACACTCTCTCTTAGATGAAAAAAATATTTAAGAAAGCTGATTACTTTTTAAGTAAAGAGACAGGTACATTTTTTAAAAAACCTGGAGGGAAAATAAGAGTATGTCTTGTCTATCCAAATGTATACTCAGTTGGAATAACTAATCTTGGTTTTCAAACAGTATACAGACTCTTAAATCAAAGAAAAGATACAATTTGTGAGAGAGCCTTTCTTCCCGATGAAATCTCTGAGAATACCACTATTTTCTCTGTTGAGTCTAAGACACCCCTTCAGGAGTTTGACATTTTAGCATTTAGTCTTTGTTTTGAGAATGACTATCCGAATATCTTAAAAATTTTAAAGTACAGTAAAATTCCTTATTTAACCTCACAAAGACAACCCCATCATCCACTTTTAGTTGCAGGAGGTATTCTATGTTTTTCAAATCCTGAACCAGTAAGTAAGATATTTGATATTGTAGTTGTTGGTGAAGCTGAAGAGATTGTTGATAATTTTATTGAAAAATTTCTTACTGTTAGAACAAACAGTGATAAAAAAGATTTTAAGAGAGAGTTAAAGAAAGAACTTGTAAAGATTGATGGTTTTTATATTCCCGAAGCATATGAGGAAATATATGAAAATGGAGTTCTTATTGGCAGAAAAACTCTCTTAGATGAGGCACCTGAAAGAATTAAAAAAGTTTACTCAAAAAATTTTTATGAAAACTTCTCATACTCTAGCATTATCTCTCCACTGGCAGCATTTCCTAATATGTATTTGATAGAGACTATGCGGGGCTGTCCATTTAGATGTAGATTTTGTCTTGTTGGACATGTATATACTCCTGTAAGAAAAGCAAAGTTTGAGGGAATAAAAGATAAAATAAAAACAGCTAAAGCTTTAAAGGCCTCTGTAGGATTAGTAGCACCTACAATTACAGCTTATCAGGATTTATTAAAACTTATCGCAGAAGAAGAAATAGAGATTTCCTTTACTTCTTTAAGGGCAGATAAAAAAACATTAGATATTTTAAAAAATCTTAAAAATCAAAAAACAGTAACCTTAGCACCTGAGACAGGTTCAGAAAGGTTAAGAAGAGCAATAAAAAAAGGAATAACTGAAGAAGAAATTTTAACAATAGTTAAGGAACTTTCAGAGACTGCTGTGCAAACATTAAAACTTTACTTTATGATAGGACTTCCCTTTGAGAAAGATGAAGACATAGACGAAATTGTGAGACTTATAAAAAAAATAAGAGAGTTATTTCCAAGAGCAATCTCAGTAAGTATAAGTGTATTTGTGCCAAAGCCATTTACTCCGATGCAATGGCATAGAATGGAGGATATAGAGGTAGTAAAGGATAGACTTAAAAAAATTAAGAGAGACACAACTACTATTAAAGGATTGAGAATTAATCATGAAGTTATAAAATACTCCTATTTACAGGGCTATTTTGCTCAAGCAGACAGAAGAGCACTTTCGGTAATTGAGAGAGTTTCGGAGGGAGAGAGTTTTTTAAAGATATTTGAAGAAATAAAAGGTTTTGTTTATAAAGTAAAAGACTACAAGGATTTTTTACCATGGGATTTTATTGAACATAGTGGATTAACCAAGGAGTATCTCTGGTCAGAGTATGAGAAGGCTAAGAAAGAAGCCTTCCAAATTGATAACATTTAAACAGATCTGGAGCATCTAATTGATTTGAAAGTGTAGTGGCTCTGAATCTACAACCACCTCTACATTCTTTTAGGAAAGGACAGTTAATTCTGTAGCATTCAAGCGTTTCAATTAAAAACTGGTTTTTTCTTCTCCACAGACTCTCTAATCCTTCATCAACGCTTCCTAAAGATTCATTATCATAAAGAGAGCAGAAGGTAGCCTCACCATTTGCAAGAATACAGAGTAGATGAGCGCCACAACCGTATTTCTCTACTTTTGGATGCTCATTTAGGGTAAAACCATATTTTGACATAATTTTCCCGGCTATTTCAGGTAATACCCACAGCATCTTGTTTTGATCTAAATTACCTTTAATTGATAATGCATCAACTATCCATTCTCTCACATTTAAATCTTTTATTAGAGCCTCAAGCTCTTCAAACTCATTGAGATTTTCTTTATGAATTACAGTTGCAACTGATACATCAAAGTTAAAATCTTTAGCTTTCTTTATTGCAGAGAGAGTTTTTTCAAATGTTCCAGAGCCTCTTAATGCCTCATGTCCTTGTTTCATTCCATCAAGGCTTATCTGTAGTTCATGTACATTTAGTTTGCTTAAAAGTCTTTCATCAATCAAAGTTCCATTTGTAAAAAGAATTTTTCTTAAAGCAATGTCTTTTATGAAATCATTTATTTTGTCAAACTCTGGATGAAGAAGTGGTTCACCACCTGTTATCAAAACCCTTAAACCTTGAAGCTCTTCAAAATCAGTTAAAACTCTTTTTATTTTCTCAAATGGCAGGTCAATTGGTTTACTTTGTCCTACAAAACAGTGTTTACACTTTAAGTTACATCTTTTTGTAATCTGTAGTTCAAGATATCTTAAAGAGGGAATAGGAGACTGTTTAAGCAAGGGGTTTCTTCTTTTTGTAGGAGTTACTTTAAAAATTCCTTCATTTAGGCAGAAGTTTAAAAATTCCCTCAACTCACTATCAATTTCCTCTGATGGAGCGAAACCAGATTGTTGAGCTTCCTTTAGAATTTCCAAGGCTTTCTTATTTATACTATAAAGCTCATCAGTTTTTATATTGTAAATAGCTGGAAAATCAATAAGTTTTATGAAGAAATTTTCTTCTAAGTAATATTTAGTTAAGTTCATATATAGAAAGCCTTTCTGGAATATTACACCTGAAGCCAAAATTTTTTTCAATAGAGTTTTTGAAAGCCTCGATTACTTCTGTTTCACCATGAACTAAAAAGATCTCTGGTTCTGTCCTTAAAGAGTTTAGCCACTCCAGTAGTTCTGCCTGATCAGCATGGGCTGAAAAGCCACCAATTGTATAAACCTTAGCTTTAACAGGAATAACTCTGTCAAATATTCTTAATTCTTTTTCACCATCTACAATTTTTCTTCCTAATGTTCCTCTTGCTTGAAATCCAACAAATATAATACTACATTCTTCTCTGTAAAGATTATGGATAAGATGATAAAGGATTCTTCCGCCCTGACACATTCCACTTCCTGCGATTATTACTGCATTAGATTTAATAGTGTTTAATCTTTTCGATTCTTCAACAGTTTTAGAAAAATATAGCCTTATTGAAGATTTTGATTTATTTCTGAGTTCTTTTAAGGCTTCGTCGTCAAAGACTTCTGGATGAGAAAGATAAATTTTTGTTGCTTCTTCTGCAAGAGGACTATCAAGATAGACATTTATAGGATTTAGTTTTCCTTGTTTAACTGAACGATTTAAAATATAGAGAATATCTTGAACTCTTCCAATTGCAAAAGCTGGAATTAGGACATTACCACCTCTTCTGAAGGTATCTTTAATTGCCTCTATAAGCTCATTAACACTTTCCTGTAGAGTTTTATGATTTCTATTTCCATAGGTGGATTCAACTACTAAATAGTGAGCATCATATATTTTTTCTGGATCTCTTATAATAGGATTTCCCTTTCTTCCAATATCACCAGAGAAAACAATTTTTTTGCCTTCTGCTTCAATCTCTACAAAAGCTGAGCCGAGTATGTGTCCAGCGTCTCTAAGTTTTATTAAAACTCCGTTAAATAGGAGAGGTTTTCCGTACTGTAATGTTTCAATTCTTTTCACTGTTTTATAAATATCTTCTTCCTCATATAAACTTTCCTTGTAGTTTTCGTACTTTTGAACTTTTATTGCATCGAAAAGCATTATTTCAACAAGATCCTTTGTTGCTGGAGTTGCTATTATCCTACATTTTGCACCTTCTTTTATAAGTTTTGGAACCAAAGCAGAGTGATCAAGATGAGCATGAGTAATAATTAATAAATCTAATTTTTTTGGATTAAAGGGGAAGGGTTCGTAGTTTAGATATTCAAGAGAGTTTTCTTGAAAAATTCCACAATCAATAAGAATATTTTTGTCTTCTGTTTCAAGTAAAAAACAAGAACCTGTAACAGTTTTTGTAGCACCGAAGAAATGAATTTTCATGAGTAAATAATAACACAAAACTTGACATAGTTCTAAGTTAATGGGATAAAATTCAAAAAATTCGGATGAAATTAAGGAGGAAAGATGACAAAGACAGATCTTGTGAATGTAATTTTTGATAAGGTTGGTTTACCAAAGACTGAAATACAAAAGATTGTAGAGATAGTTTTTGAAACAATGAAGGAAGCATTAATTGAAAAAGAGCAGATTAAGATTTCAGGATTTGGTGTATTTACTGTAAAACAGAAGGGCCCTCGTATTGGAAGAAATCCCAAAACAATGCAAACTGTTGAGATTAAACCGAGAAAAGTCGTTACTTTTAAAGCAAGTGAACAACTAAAAAGTATGATTCAAAAATAGCTAAAATGAAACAGACTCTTCAAGGAGAGTTTCCTTTTAGAATTTTTTATAAGATTGGAGAAGCAAGTAAAATCGTAGGAGTTGAACCATATGTTTTAAGATTTTGGGAGAAAGAGTTTCCTTTTTTAAAACCGAAAAAGACAAAAACTGGTCAAAGATTGTATACTAAAAAAGAGATTGATATGTTACTTTCTATAAAAAGAATGCTTTATGATGAGGGTTATACAATAGAGGGAGTAAGAAAGAATTTTAACAAAATTTATAAAAAAGAGATAGATTCAGCAGAAGAAGTAATACAAAGGGTTAAAAAGCGTTTAACAGAGATATTGAAAATACTTTCTTGAATCGGGGCGTAGCGCAGCCTGGTTAGCGCACTCGCTTGGGGTGCGAGTGGTCGGCCGTTCAAATCGGCTCGCCCCGATTTTTATTAAAGGAGGTGTAGCTAAATATTTTATTTGAGGATTTCTTAACTCAAAAAAGAACTATTTGCGTTGTAGGCCTTGGTTATGTTGGGCTTCCATTAGCATTAATTCTTTCTAAAAAATTTAAAGTTATAGGTTTTGACATAAATTCAAAAAGGATTGAAGAACTTAAAAGAGGATTTGATAAAACAGGAGAGATTTTAGCAGAAACTATAGAAAGATCATCCATTGAGTTCAGTAGCGATGAAGAGATCATAAAAGATTGCTCTCTTATAATTGTTGCTGTGCCAACACCAGTTGATAAATTGAAAAATCCCGATTTAAATTTTGTAAAATCAGCATCTAAACTTGTGGGAAGAAATCTATCAAAAGGTAGTATTGTTGTGTATGAGTCTACTGTATGGCCTGGCTTAACTGAAGAAGTTTGTATACCTATACTTGAGTCAGAAAGTGGTCTTAGATGGATGAAAGATTTTAATGTAGGTTATTCTCCTGAAAGGGTAAATCCTGGAGATAAAGAGCATAGTATTGAAAATGTTATTAAAGTCGTTTCAGCAGACTGTGAGGAAGTTGCTGAATTACTTTGTAAAATTTATGGTTCTGTTATTAAAGCAGGAGTATATAAAGCATCAAGTATAAAAACAGCTGAGGCAGCAAAGGTCATAGAGAATATTCAGAGAGATCTAAACATAGCTCTTATGAACGAACTGGCTATAATTTTTCATAGGCTTGGCTTAGACACTAAGGAAGTGTTTGATACAGCAGCAACTAAATGGAATTTTTTGAGATTTGAACCTGGGCTTGTTGGAGGACATTGTATTGGAGTTGATCCATATTATCTAACTTATAAAGCAAAAGAGGCGGGATATACTCCTCAGTTGATTCTTGCTGGTAGAGGAATAAATGAGTATATTCCCAGATTTGTAGCTGAAGAGACTGTTAAGCTTATGATAAAAAACGACAAGAAAGTAAAAAATGGGAAAATTTTAATCTTAGGATTTAGTTTTAAAGAAAATGTCTCTGATGTTAGAAACACAAAAGTTTTTGACCTTTACAATGAATTAAGAGAGTTTGGTCTCAAAGTATATGTTTATGATCCTATAGCAGATAGAGAAGATACTGAAAGTGAGTATAATTTAAAATTAATCCCTAAACCTGAAAAGTTTAAGCCCTACGAGGCTGTTTTAGTTGCAGTAAAACATAGAGAGTTTATTGAAAAAATAAATCTTCTCTACATAGATAGGCTTTCTACAAAACCTCCGATTTTAGTTGATATTAAAGGAATTTTTGACAAAAGAGAAGCTTCAGCCTTAGGTATAATCTATTGGCGACTTTAAATTGACTAAAAAAATTAAGAAAATATATAATTTAAGGTTATGCAAGAAAAACCTCTATCTGAGTTAATTCAACAGAGAATAAAAAAACTTGAGAATTTAAAAAATCTCGGAATAGAACCCTACAATGGAGTGTTTGAGCCATCAACCTCTACAGAAGAGATTTTTCAGAGGTATGGAGGTTTTAATAGGGATTATTTTGAATCTGAAAATATCTCAGTCTGTATAGCGGGAAGAGTTATTCTTTTTCGGGATTTTGGAAAAACTTGCTTTGCTCATCTTCAAGATTTTACGGGAAAAATTCAGATTTATTTTAGAAAGGATATACTTCAGGATAAATTTTCTCTTCTTAAAAATCTTGACATAGGTGACATAGTCGGAGTAAGTGGAAGACTATTTAGAACAAAAACAGATGAACTGACAGTAGAAGTGCAAGATTTTGTATTTTTAAGTAAATCCCTTAGGCCTCTTCCAGAAAAATGGCATGGACTTAAAGATATTGAGGCAAGATATCGTCAAAGATATGTTGACTTAATAGTTAATCCTTCTGTAAAGGAAACGTTCATAAAAAGACAAAAAATAATTAAATATATGAGAGAGTTTCTTGAAAACGAAGGCTTCATAGAAGTTGAAACTCCAATGATGCATCTAATTGCTGGTGGAGCCCGTGCAAAGCCTTTTAAGACTTATCACGAAGCATTGGATATGGAGCTTTACCTTAGGATTGCTCCAGAGCTTTATCTTAAAAGGCTTCTTGTTGGAGGATTTGAAAGAGTATTTGAGATTGGTAAAAACTTCAGAAACGAGGGAATCTCCACAAAACATAATCCAGAATTCACAATGATTGAGTTTTATGTGGCTTACAAGGATTATCACTGGCTCATGAGTTTTACAGAAAGACTTTTAAGCTATATTGTAGAGAAATTGTATGGTCAATTTAAAGTAAAATTTGGAGATACTCTTATAGATTTTACACCTCCTTACAAAAGAATTACGATGTATGATGCTTTAATACAAAATGGAGTTCCTGAAGAAGCTATAAAAGATTGGGATGAAGCATATAAATTTGCAAAAGATATGGGTATTGAAATATCCAAAGATAGCTCTTTAAGTAGGATTCTTGATGAGATATTCAAAGAGAAAGTTGAGCCTAAATTGATTCAACCCACCTTTGTTATTGATTACCCTGTTGAACTTTCTCCATTGGCAAAAAGAAAGAGAGAGAATCCTGAACTTGTTGAAAGATTTGAGCTTTTTATAGCAGGAAGGGAGATTGCAAATGCCTTCTCAGAGCTTAATGATCCTATAGATCAAAAAGAAAGATTCCTTAAACAGCTTGAAGAAAGAATGAAGGGAGATGAGGAAGCCAATGAGATGGATGAGGATTTTATAAGAGCTCTTGAGATAGGTATGCCTCCAGCAGCTGGAGAGGGAATAGGAGTTGATAGATTAGTAATGATTCTTACTGATAATCAATCAATTAGAGATGTTATACTTTTCCCTCTTTTAAGACCAGAGCAAACTAAATGAATTTACCTATTTTTATTGCATTAAGATATATTAGGGGTAGAGCAAAAAGAATCTCCTTTGCAAGTATTATCTCAATCTCGGGTGTAGCTTTAGGAGTTACAGCATTAATAGTTGTTATTTCAGTAATTAGTGGATTTCATGAGGACTTACAAAAAAAGATTCTCAGTACTCAAGCTCATGCAGTCCTTTTAAGTTACTCTGGTGGAATAATAAACTACAATGAGCTTATGAGTTTTCTAAGAAAAAAAGAAGATGTTGTTGCTTCATCTCCATTTGTTATGGGACAGGCATTGATTGTATCAGGAAGGAAGGCCCGCGGAGTTTATATAAGAGGCATTATTCCTGAGTTTGATAGAGAAACAACAGAAGTTTTCAATCATATAAAATACAGGATTAGTTACTATGGAGACGAAGCTTGGATAATCATTGGAAAAGAGCTCGCAACTCAATTAGGTATTCTTCCAGGAGACATGGTAACTGCTGTTTCACCTATGGGAAGTATAGGACCGCTTGGAATTATGCCTAAGATAAGAAAATTTGTAGTTACTGGAATTTTTGAGATAGGAATGTTTGAATATGATGCTAATCTTGTTATAACTGATCTTAAAGTAGCGCAAGAGTTTTTTGACTACGGAAATAAAGTTACAGGAATTCAAGTTAAACTTAAAGATATATACAAAGCCGATATATTTTCAAAGAAAGTTGCCAAGGAGCTTAATCATGATTTTTATATTAAAGACTGGATGCAGATGAATAGAAATCTCTTTTCTGCACTTAAACTTGAAAAATTTGCCATGTTTATCATACTTATTTTAATTGTTCTTGTTGCATCCTTCAATATTGTCAGTATGCTTATGGTTAATGTTACAGAAAAAAGAAAAGATATAGCTATTCTTAAATCAATGGGAGCTTCTGATAGGTTGATAAAGTTTATTTTTATGGCGCAGGGCTTTATTATAGGAGTTGTAGGAACTTTAATTGGAATCGGAGGAGGTCTTATAATTTGTGAAATTATTAAAAATTATGAAATTGTTAAACTTCCTGCAGATGTTTATTATTTAAGTAAACTACCAGTAAAAGTTAAACTTTTAGATGTGTTTTTGATTTCTTTGTCAGCACTCTTTATAAGCTTAATTTCTACAATCTATCCAGCCCATAAAGCATCTAAATTAAATCCTGTTGAGATTTTGAGGTATGAGTAATGTTTAAACTTATTAAAGCATTAGGATGCTTAAGTATAATAGTTTTTATTGCATTTACGATTATTGCTGTTTTGTTTGGTGGAAATAAAATTAAAGATTTAGGAGATAAAACAACAGGAATAATAAAAAAAGCTTTTTATAAAGCCTCAGAGGAAGCAGACAAAATTCACAAAGAAGTTAAGAAAAGAATCAATAAGATAGAAAAATCGCTCAAAAATGAAAGAAAGAAAGATATTAATAACTAAAAACTTAAAAAAAACCTTCCAAACAAAAGCATCAGTGTTAGAAGTTCTTAGAGGTGTTGATTTTTTTGCTTATGAGGGAGAGATAGTAGCAATAACTGGTGCAAGTGGAGTTGGAAAAAGCACATTTTTGCATATATTGGGAACTCTTGAGAAACCAACTGAAGGAGAAGTTTTATATAATCTTGATGGAGAGTTTATAAATCCCTTTACACTTAAAGGTTTGTCTATTTCTAATTTTCGTAATAGATATATAGGTTTTGTATTTCAATTTCACTATCTTCTTACAGAGTTTAATGTTATTGAAAATATCATAATGCCAGAGCTTATAGGTTCATATATAGGTAATTCAAAGATTAAACAAGATTTAAAGGATAAAGCCTTCAACTTACTTAAAGAGTTAGATCTTGAGAGATTTGCCCTTCATTTACCAGGAGAACTCTCAGGAGGACAGCAACAGAAGGTAGCGGTTGCCCGAGCACTTTTTAGAAATCCAAAAGTTGTTTTGGCTGATGAGCCAACAGGAAATCTTGATTCAAAATCAGCTTTTGAGCTTTTTGAGCTTTTTGAAAAAATTAATAATAAATGGAGTACCACATTTATTATTGTCACCCATAATGAAGCTATTGCTCAGAGATGCTCAAGAAGACTGAGAATGATTGACGGAGTTTTAATTTACTAATAAATCTTTAAGACCTTCTTGATGCGTCTTTAACCTAAGAACAAGTTCTTTCAAATTACACATTTCAGTAGAGTATTCCTTAATATCCTCATAAAGTAAATTCAAGGCAGAAGGAATAAATTTTAGAAAGTTTTTTTTATTTCTTTTGAGAGATAAAAAACTGTAAGCACCTAATGTTTGCATATGTCTTTGAATTCTGCAAAGTAAAAGCTCTTCAAAAAAAGCTTTAGGTTGAAAATTAAAAGTTGGTAAATTTTCAATATAAAAATTAATAAGTTTCTCCCTAATTTTGTCGGTTAGATAAATATAAGGATCCCAAAGCAAAGAAGCTAAATCATATCCTGCTGGCCCCCATCTTGCTGATTGATAGTCTACAAAATAGACTTTTTTGTCCTTGAGCATTATGTTTTGGCTTTGTAGATCTCTATGAAGAATTACCTTTTTTGTCTGTGATAATTTTTCTGCAATAAGGTGAAGTTCTTGCTGTAAGCCAGTTTTAAAATCAAACAGATTTAGTTTAAAAACTCCTTCTACACACTCTCTCAGAAAATAGTTGCTTTCCCATCTAAAATATTCATAGTCAAACTCTGGTAGAGATATCTCCAACTGGGATGTCTCTGATGAGATCCTCCAATGTAAATTTATAATATTTTCAATTACTTTTTTGTAGATGTTGATTATCTCCTCTTCTTTTCTTCGGCATTGTAACCAACTGTAAAGAGTTAAATTTCCGAGATCTTCAAAAACAATTAATTTTTTTTCCTGAATTACATCAATTATATTTGGAACTGGGAAGCCTTTTTGTCTAAAAAACTTTCCCAATATAACAGTTTTTTTAAATTCCTCATTTACTTCTTCCCATTCACAAAAGACTTTTTTTTGTTTTCTAAAATAGTTTCTTGTAGAGCCACCAGAGGATAAGTTTTCCTTTTGTTTCTGCCAACCACAAATGGAGACAATGAAGTTTTTACCGATGATGCAATTTGAAATCTGTTTTATCTTTTTTGAAAAGACTGTTTCAGGTAAAATAATAAGATTTTTACCTCTGAAAGGTTTTTCAATTCTTACATTTCTTTCAATTACTACATTTCCTTCCAGATCTATCAGCTCACATCCTGATGAAGTTGGATGAACATAAAGAGAGGTAAAATTTCTTTTCAGTTTATCGAATACCGCGGAGGCAAACCCAACTGGTGTGCCTATATCAAACCAAAAGTTATATTTTACAGGAAAAACTTTGACTTTGAAGCCATTTTCTTTGGCTTTAAACCATAAATCAATGACTGATGAAGGACCTTCGGACAAAATTTTTAATACATCAGAGTTGTATATAGCAACTCCTGTAAAGGCAAAAAGAGACTGAAAGTGGGTTGAAGATTTAAGATTTGTAAGTCCGACTAAGTTACCTTCGCTGTCAACAATTAGTTTTTTGTTTGAAGAATGGTCATGAACTAAGAGAGTAATAGCATTTTCTAAATTTAGATGCCATTCAATAGCTTCTTTTATATTTCCATCCCAATAGATATCAGAGTTATGGACGATGACGATACAGTCTTTAAGAAAATTTTTTGCATTATATAGTGCTCCAGCTGTATCAAGAATATCTCTTTCATGAAATATTTCAAGCGAAAGATTATTTCCCTTAATGTAGTTTTCTATTTCATCTGCCTTATAATGGAGATTAATTCCTATTTCTGTAATTTCCAAAGATTTTAAAAACTTATAAATTCTATCAAGCATAATCTCACCTGCTATTGGCAAGAGAGGTTTTGGAATATGCTCTGTAATTGGTCTGAGTCTTTTTGAAAATCCTGCAGCCAAAATAAAGCCTTTAATCATAAAGCAAATATTGATTTCTTATTTTTTCGAATTCTAAAGCTTCCTTTTTCCACCACAGCTCAATATCTTTCAGTTGTATGCCTTTTTCAATATCCTTTCTTAGTTTATCAGAGCCTACAAGAATATCAAAGGGAAGTTTTTCAAACTCATACTCATATGGAGGTTGTCTCCATAAATTAACATTCGGATAAAGCTCGCAGATAGCAAGTAAAATCGCCACAGCAGTTTTAAAGGGTTTAAATTTTTCTCTGTCAATCACATGTATCTGTGCACCACCACAAAGTTCACCTGAAAACTTATTAAATGTAGGTGTAAAATAAAGAGGTCTAAAGAAAACACCTTTTAGTCTAAAATCTTTAAGTTTTTTTATGAGTTTTTCAGGATCAATAAAGGGTGCACCAAAAATCTCAAAGGGTCTTGTAGTGCCTCTACCCTCACTTAAGATTGTTCCCTCTAAAAGACACATACCAGGATATACCACTGCAGTCTGAAGAGTTGGTATATTCGGAGAGGGCATAACCCATGGAAGTCCTGTTTCATCAAACCATTGATTACGTCTCCATCCTTTTAGTGTTATAACTGTAAGATCAAGTTTGGGATAGAATCTGTCTTTAAAATATAAAGCAAGTTCACCAATTGTCATTCCATGTCTTATCGGTAAAGGATGAATTCCAACAAAAGATGAAAACTCTCTTTTAAGCACAGGACCTTCTACTGAATGACCTCCAATTGGGTTTACTCTGTCAAGGATTATCAGGGGAACTCCTGCTTCTTCACAGGCCTCCATACATAGAGCCATTGTCCAGACAAAAGTGTAGTATCGCGCACCTATATCCTGAAGATCTATGATTAAAATATCAATATTTTTAAGCATCTCAAATGTAGGCTTTCTTGTTTTTCCATAAAGGCTGTAAACAGGTAGTCCTGTATCTTTATCAATAAATCCCTCCCACTCAATCATGTTGTCTTGAGTATCACCAAATATTCCATGTTGAGGACCAAATAAGGCAGTTACTTTAATTTTTTTGCTTTTAAGGAGAATATCTTTAGTGTGAGTAAGTTTTTTATTTACAGACGCAGGATGAATAAGTAGTCCTGTTTTAAGTTTATAAAATCTTTTAGGAAAAGATTTTTCAAATCTATCTACTCCTGATGCGATCATTTAAAGTGTCATTTTGTGCAGTAAGGAAGATATCCTGTAGTTAAAGGTTTCTGAATTAATCCATCTACACTTACAAGATATATCTCTTTTCTTCCTCTTCTGTCAGACATTATCGTAAGAAAATGTCCATCAGGGCAGAAGGAAGGTTGCTCATTATTACCCTCTTTTGTTATTTGAGTTTGTACTCCTGAGATTAAGTCAAGAATATGGATTTGAAAGCCCTCAATAAAAGATGAGAAAGCAACTTTTTTCCCATCCGGACTTATTGTGGGTTCTGTATTGTATTTGCCCTGAAAGGTGACTCTTCTTGAAGAGGTTCCTTCTTTGGTTTGATAAATTTGAGGAGAACCGCCTTTATTTGATACGAAGAGTATTTGTGAGTCGTGCCAACGTGGAGAAGATTCAACCCATCTTGATGATATTATAGTTCTACCTTTTCCTAATAAATCACTTATCTTAATTTCAGATAACTCTCCATCATTTTGAATATAAATAAATTGATGCTCATTTATTACGTCACCAAGTTGAAGTAATGCTTTACTTTTTATAATCTCTCTATTTTCCTTTGAAGAAAGGTCAAAAACCTCTATATGCCAGAGCTTTCCCTGAAGTGCAGAATAAAAGATTTTGTTTCCTTTTAAAATAGCTTTTGAAATAATCTCTCTTCTAATTCCTGTATCAAAGATATTTTTACCACTCCAATTACTTATAAATATTCCTGTAGAGTTTTTAAATTTTCTTAAAAAAACAAAACGATTAAAAAAGGGTGAATCTTTTCCTGTAAGAATTCTGTATATTTCGGAGGCTATCAGATTTCCGGTAGACTCGTCATTTTTTAGAGCATACTCTTTGGTAAAAATCGGCGTGTCTGATGTAACAGCATAGATTTCCAATAAAATCTTTTCTTCTGTTTTTGCTTTAATAACAATCTCAACATCAGAATTTCTCCATAAAGATGAATCAAATTTTTCATCTCTAAGAGGAAAAGGACCATAAACCCTAAAATATTCTGTAAATTCTAAATTTTCTTTTATCATTCTAAAAACTATCGAAGCATTTTCAAAGCCTTCAACTGCTACTGTAAGTTTTTTTATATGTGGTTGAGTAATATCTAGATATATTTTTTCTGCAAAGGATTTATCAAGTATAAAAAAGACTAAAATTGCTCCGAAACATAGTTTTTTCATGGTTTAAACCTTAATCCAACTAAAATCTCTCTTTTAGGAGGAGGTAAAGGGGAGGAATTTCTTATAGCTTTTATAACCGATGAGTCAAAAATAGTATTTCCCGAGCTTTTCTCAAAACCTTCAATAAAGACGTCTCCATTGGCTAGAATTCTTACTGAGACAACTGCTTCTAGAGTCTTTGGAACAGTATCTGGTATAACCCATTTTTGTCTTATTCTTTCCGAGATTAATAAGAGGTAACTATTTGATATCCCTGAAAAACTCTCTTTTTGTCCAGATAGCTCTACAGAACCTGCCTGTAGTTTTTCAAATACTCTTTTTTTAGCCATTAAAGCATGGAGTCTTTCTTTGAGTAGCTCCTCATTTTTTGATACTTTCTCAGTTTTTTCTACAGGTTTCTGAATCGAGACCTGTTGCTTAGGTTTCTTTTCTATTAAATTCTTAATGCTTCTTTCTTCGTAATATATTAAACTGACATATGTTAAATTTTTTTTAAAATCCTGAGCTAAGTTTTTAATGCTGAACAAAATCAATAAAAGAAAAACTATATGAGAAAAAATAGACAAAAAAAGGGAGAAATAAAACTTCTTAGTCATCTAATTTCTTTAGGCTCTGTTATCATTCCTATTCTTTCTATTCCTGATGCCTTTATCTCTCCCATTACCTCAACTACGACTCCATATGAAACATCTTTATCAGCTTTTAGTAACACAGTTGCTTGAGTATCTTTATAAGTTGAAAGAATTGTCGGAAGAGTTTCAATATTTGTTAATCTATCATTTACGAATATTTTTCCTTCCTTAGTTATAACAATATTGATTTTTTCTGTTTCTTCAATAGCTTTCCCTTTAGCTTTAGGTAAATTTACATCGATTCCTTCTTTAAGTAATGGGGCAGTGATCATGAAAATTATTAAAAGAACCAATACTATGTCTACCAAGGGTATAACATTTATCTCTGCTATAGTTGATCTTCTTTTTTGAATTAATCCTGCCATCGATATTTCATTAAATTTTCAGTAAAGTCACTTAATTCATTAATAATCTTATTTGACCGAGATACAAAGTAGTTATAAGCTACAACTGCAGGAATAGCTGTAAACAGTCCAGCAGCAGTTGTCACCAAAGCTTCTGCTATGCCAGGTGCTACCGTAGCTAAAGAAGCTGAACCTTTTACTCCAATTGCTCTAAAGGCATCCATTATTCCCCAAACAGTTCCAAACAGTCCTATAAATGGTGTAGTTGAGCCAGTTGTAGCAAGAAAACCAAGATAGCTTTCAATTTTATATATTTCTTCAGATAAGTATTTTCTTAATATTGCCTCAAGATTAATGGGATTTTTCCCTTGAACTTCAGTATAAATATTCCTAAAGAGAGAGGCCATAGGAGAGTTATCAAATCTTTTTGCTTGAGAAAATAAATCTTTTGAGGAGTGGGAGTTTATAAATATTTCAAAAAATTTGTCATCTTCTTTTTTCATCTTTTTTAAAACCTTTAGTTTATAAAATATTATTGTCCAAGAAAAAATAGAAAAGAAAAGAAGAATAATTAAAACAACCTTTGCAACAATTCCTGTTTGTTTTATTAAGTCAATAACTGTAAGTTCCATTCAACAATAAATAGAGTAGTATAGCTTATCTAAAAAAGTCAACTTATAAAAAAATTTATTATTTTTGTATTGACAAAATCAGAAATTTTAATTTATTTTAGTAAGTACTTACATGCTACAAGGGGGTTGAATGAAGCTATTTATATTAATTATAATTTTTCTTTTATGTTTTTTACCTTTTTCTTGCTCTAAATCGGAACAAAAAAAACAACCGCCTCCTGTACCAGTGGTTATTTCTGAGGTATCTATGAAAGATGTGCCTGTACATCTTACAGCAATAGGAAATGTTGAAGCCTATTCAACAGTTACAATTAAATCAAGGATTGAAGGACAGCTTCTTGAAGCCTATATTAAAGAAGGAGACGAAGTTAAAAAAGGTCAACTTCTTTTCCTTATTGATCCGAGATCTTTTCAGGAAGCTGTAAAGCAGGCAGAGGCAAATCTTCTGAAAAACAGAGCACAGCTTGAGTTTGCAAAAGCTGATTTAGAAAGATATGAGGAGCTTCTCAAAGATGAGCTTGTATCAAGGCAACAGTATGAAAAAATAAGAGCAACTTATGAATCACTTAAAGCAACTGTTAAAGCTGATGAGGCAGTTGTTGAGCATGCAAAACTTCAGCTCAGTTACTGTTATATTCGCTCTCCAATTGATGGCAAGATTGGTTCACTTTTTGTTCATCCAGGGAATATGATAAAGGCAAATGAAACTCAAATTGCAACTATAAATCAAATAGTACCAATTTATGTTCGTTTCTCTATTCCTGAACAAGAGCTCATAAGGGTAAAAAAAGCTATGACACAAGGAACTCTTAAAACAGAGGTAATCCTAAAAGCTTCTGATACAAATTATACTGCTGTAGGTAAGGTGGTATTTATTGATAATACAATTGATCCAGCTACAGGTACAATAAAGCTCAAAGCAGAGTTTCCTAACAAAGACAAGATGCTTTGGCCAGGGCAGTTTGTTAATGTAGTGCTAACTATTGGTATAAAAAAGAATGCTTTGGTTATTCCTTATAGAGCTTTACAAATGGGTCAACAAGGACATTATGTCTTTGTAATTAAGCAGAATAGAACTGCTGAGATAAGACAAATTAAAGTTGGTTTTAGATTTGGAGATGAAGTTGTAGTTGAAGATGGTTTAAATGCTGGAGAAACTGTTGTCATTGATGGGCAGTTAAGACTTACTCCAGGTGCAAAAGTGGAGATAAAGAATAAATGAATATATCTGAGATTTTCATTCGTCGGCCTGTAATGACAACTTTGCTAATGCTTAGTATTGTCTTATTTGGCCTTGTAGGCTATCGTTATCTTCCAATAGCAGAACTGCCAAATGTTGATTTCCCAACAATACTTGTATCTGCATCACTACCTGGCGCATCTCCTGAAACAATGGCTTCAGCAGTTGCAACACCACTTGAAAGAGAGTTTTCAACTATTTCAGGATTAAAATCTATGAATTCAATTAATGCAAAAGGACAAACTCATATAACACTGGAGTTTGATTTAGACAGAGATATAGATGCAGCGGCTCAAGATGTTCAAATGGCAATTGCTCGAGCAAGCCGTCAACTTCCTTCAAATATGCCAACACCTCCAACTTATCGAAAAGTAAATCCAGCTGATATGCCAATTATCTATTTTGCAATAACTTCTCCCACAATGCCTCTTTACAGACTACATGAGTATGCAGATAATCTCTTAGCTCAAAATATCTCAATGGTAAACGGAGTTGCTCAAGTTCAAATATTCGGAGCTCAAAAATATGCTGTAAGAGTAAGGATAGATCCAAACTTAATAGCAAGTAGAGGGATAGGTATAGATGAAGTTGAACAGGCAATAGTAAAGGGAAATGTAGAGCTTCCAACAGGAACACTTTGGGGAGAGTATCAAGCTTTTACAATTGAAGCTACAGGACAGCTTTTTAATGCTCAAGCTTATAATGAGCTTATTGTAGTCAGTAAAAATGGTTCACCAGTAAAGATAAAAGATATTGGTGAGGCAGTTGACAGTGTTGAAGATGACAAACGTGCAGCATGGTATGGATCTCAAGGAAAACTTCAAAGAGCAATGGTTTTAGCAGTATACAGACAACCTGGTACTAATACAGTAGAGGTTGCAGAGGCAGTTAAAAATAAGGTTTTTGAATTAAGTAAGCAGATTCCAGCCTCTGTTTCATTAAATCTTCTTTACGACCGTTCTCAATCAATAAAAGAATCTGTAAGGGATGTACAGTTTACATTACTTTTTACAGTTTTTTTAGTTGTAATGGTAATTTTTATATTTTTAAGAAGAGTTTCTGCTACAGTCATACCTTCTGTAGTCTTACCTATATCTATAATCGGAACATTTGCAGTTATGTATTTTCTTGACTACAGCCTTGATAATCTCTCACTTATGGCACTTACACTGTCAATCGGCTTTCTTGTTGACGATGCCATTGTTATGCTTGAAAACATTGTAAGACATATTGAAAAAGGAGAAAAGCCTTTTCAAGCAGCACTTATAGGTTCAAAAGAGATAGGATTTACAATTATTTCAATGACTCTGTCTTTGGTTGCGGTATTTATTCCAATTTTGTTTATGGGAGGAATTATTGGAAGACTTTTTAAAGAGTTTGCAGTGACAATATCTGTTGCTATTTTGATTTCTATGATTGTCTCTCTTACTCTTACTCCAATGATGTGTAGTAGATTTCTTAAAACAGAACATAAACACGGAAAACTTTATATAAAGCTGGAGAGATTCTTTCAGGCTATGATTAATATTTACAAAGTCAGTTTAAGCTGGTCGCTTAAAAACCATAAATTTATTATGGCTACTTCAGCAGTTATCTTAATTTTTACTGTATTTCTTTTTATAAAAATTCCTACAGGCTTTCTTCCCAGTGAGGATAAAGGACAGATCTTTGTTATGACAGAAGGCTCTGAAGATATCTCCTTTGATGAAATGGTTAAACATCAACTTCAACTAGCAGATTTAGTTCTTAAAGAGCCTTCAGTAAGAGCTTTCATGACTTCAGTAGGACCTGCACCTGGTTTTCCTGCTCCAAATATTGGAAGAATATTTATGTCACTTGAGCCTCGCTCTGAAAGACAGCATGTTGACAGAATTATTGAACAGTTAAGACCTAAGCTTATGTCTATCCCTGGACTTAAGGCTTATCCTCAAAATCCTCCTACAATAAGAATTGGAGGAACTTTGACAAAAAGTCTATATCAAATTACACTTTCGGGTTCAGATCTTAATGAACTTTTTTACTATGCTCAAATTTTAGAAACAAAAATGAAGCAGATGCCAACTCTTCAGGATATTTCCTCCAATTTACAAATAAAATCTCCCCAATTAAATATAGAAATTAACAGAGATAAAGCAGAGTCCTTAGGAGTTACAGCTCAGCAGATAGAAAACTCTCTCTGGGCAGCTTTTGGAAGTAAATGGGTTTCAACAATTTATGCTCCTACCAATCAGTATCAAGTTATAGTTGAGCTTAAACCTGAGTATCAAAAAGATCCTTCTGCACTGAATATGCTTTATGTTCGTTCATCAAAAGGTGAGCTTGTGCCATTAAGTAGTCTTACCACTACTACACAAACTCTTGCTCCATTAATGATTAATCATACAGGACAGCTTCCTTCTGTTACGATTTCCTTTAATTTAAAACCTGGTGTTTCACTTGGAGAGGCTCTTTCAGAAATACAAAAAGTTGCTAAAGCTACTTTACCAGATACAATAATGACAAGTTTTCAAGGTGCTGCACAGGCATTTCAGGAATCCTTTCAAGGACTTTGGTTTTTACTTATTGTAGCAGTGTTTGTTGTTTATATTGTTCTCGGTATTCTTTATGAAAGTTTTATACATCCGCTGACAATTCTTTCTGCTTTGCCTTTTGCGGGTTTTGGTGCACTGGTTACATTAATGATTTTTGGGATGGAGCTTAATGTTTACTCTTTTGTAGGAATAATAATGCTTATAGGTCTTGTTAAAAAGAACGGAATTATAATGATTGATTTTGCTCTTGATGCTCAAAGAAAGGGTAAAACTCCTCAAGAGGCAATTTACAATGCTTGTCTGATTAGGTTTCGTCCAATAATGATGACCACAGCTGCAGCAGTTTTTGGAGCTTTACCGATCGCTTTAGGATTTGGTGCAGGAGGCGAGGTTCGTCAGCCTTTAGGGTTAGCAGTTTTAGGTGGTCTACTTTTCTCTCAGATGCTTACTCTTTTTGTAACTCCTGTATTTTATTTATACATGGATAGATTACAAAATTGGCTTGGAGGCAGAAAAAGAATATGATATAATTAAAAAATTTTTAGGAGGTAAAGCTATGGAGATTAAATCAATAAAAGTAGAAATTCCTGAAGGATGTAATATCATTCTTGGACAGACTCATTTTATTAAAACAGCTGAAGATCTTTATGAGATTCTTGCAACCCATATACCTCATGCAAAGTTTGCAGTTGCATTCACAGAGGCTTCAGGTCCTTGTCTTATCCGTTCTGAAGGAAATGAAGAAGATTTAAGACAAGTGTGTATTAAAAATTTACAGAACATAGGAGCTGGTCATGTCTTCTGCATTCTTATGAGAGGAGCTTTTCCTATAAGTGTGTTAAATGCAATCAAGATGTGTCAAGAAGTCTGTCACATCTATTGTGCAACTGCAAATCCTGTTGAGGTAGTTGTAGCTCAAACTGAGCAAGGCAGAGGAATTCTTGGTGTAATTGATGGAGCATCTCCAAAAGGAGTTGAAAAAGAGGAGGATCGTCAAAAAAGAAGAGAATTTTTAAGAAAAATAAACTATAAACTTTAGTTTAAGGCTGAATATAGATTGGGGTGCCATCTGGCACCATACTCCATATTTCATCTATCTCTTCATTTGTAACGGCAATACAGCCTTCAGTCCAGTCTTCAATTATATGATATTTACCTAAGTATTCAACTTTTTTTGAAAGTCCATGTATCATAATTCCTCCTCCAGGATTGACTCCTAACTTTAAAGCTTTCTCATAATCTTTTTCATTTGGATACGAAATTTTTAATGATTTATAAAAGTTACTGTTAGCATTTCTGCCTACGATATAATATATACCCTCAGGAGTCTTCCCATCTCCCTGCTCTATTTTATGTCCTACAGGATTTTTACCAAGAGCCACTTTGTAGACTTTAAGAATCTTCCCTTCATTCAT
Organism: Thermodesulfovibrio sp.; assembly: GCA_025057595.1. Classification (GTDB taxonomy): domain Bacteria; phylum Nitrospirota; class Thermodesulfovibrionia; order Thermodesulfovibrionales; family Thermodesulfovibrionaceae; genus Thermodesulfovibrio. The sequence goes on along the minus strand of JANXBK010000006.1, from coordinate 42,299 downwards.
AAGAAGTAATATTCTCTTAGATTTAATTACCACAACCAAATCTGCCTGCTCAGAAGCTAAAGCTGAAGTAGAAAAGAAAAAAATAACTAAGCTAAAAAGAAGCATTCTTAAGAGCATCTTTACAGTAACAGTTTCTTTCTTTTGGTAGTATTTTAAAAGTCTCTTTTAAAAGTTTTTTTAAGCTCTCTCGGGATTTATTCATTGACTCAATAACTTCCCTAACAGTAAGAGGTTTTTTAGATACTCCAGCAGCATAGTTTCCAACAACAGCTACAGCTGCATAGCATAGCTCTAACTCTCTTGCAAGAGAGGCTTCTGGCATAAGAGTCATTCCAACTATATCCGCACCAGTTTTTCTGAAAAACCTTATCTCAGCAGCTGTCTCAAGTCTTGGCCCATTTACACATATATATGTAGCAGTTGGCACTATTGCAATATTTAAATTCTTAGCTGTTTTGATAAGTGCTCTTCTCATTTCGCTGCAGAAAGGCTCTGTAAAGTCTATGTGAACTACCTTGGGTCCTTCATAAAAACTACTTTCTCTCACTCCCTGAGTGAAGTCTATTATTTGGTCTGGGATTACTATTGAACCAGGAGATATTTTTGTATTTAAGGAGCCAACAGCAAAAACACCAAATACTCTTTCTACACCAAGATGCTTAAACCCATAAATATTTGCTCTGTAGTTAACTTTATGAGGAGGAATTGAATGTTCTGGACCATGTCTTTTTAAAAATAAGACTTTTAAAGAGTTATACTCTTCTACCTCATATCCAGCTGAGGGTTGTCCATATGGAGTTTCTACTGATATGGCTTCTTTTTTTACTTTGCCTTCACTTAGTCCGCTTCCTCCAATTAATCCAATTTTTATTTCTGTTAATCCAATTTTTATTTCTGTCAATTCAAGACTCCTTCCTTTTTAAGATTTAGATACCCAACTTTTATTCTATTTATCTTTTTTAAATCAGAAATAGGCGCAGAAAATAAAATGCTATCTTTTCCTAACTCTTCTATAACACCTACTGCTAAGCATTCTTCATTGTTGTATAATCCTATAATTCTTCCTTCAATATCTTCCTTAGTTTCAGTTTTAAGTAATCTTTTTTCTAACATAAAACTTTCGGAATTTTTGAAATATTTTAAAAATTTCTTCTTTCTATATTCAGCTCTTAGGGCGAGATTTCTTGGTTTGATATTTGAAGAGGGCTTAAATATAAAAATTTCGCTTTTTATTTCACTAATTATATGTCTCATCTCATCTTTTTTTTCGAATATTATAACAAGATCAGGCTCAAAAATTTTAATTTTTGATAGCTTTAAATTTTTCCCCACATCACCAGCTACAAGTCCTGTAGTATCCACTAAAACTGTAGACTCTAAAGATTGAGAAAATTTTACTGCCCTGTAGAACTGTTCAATAAAATCATCTAAAGACAAAGTAGGAGTAGTTGCTCCAAAAAAATAGATTTTATCAAAATCTATCAATACTTCTTCTTTGTTAAAATCATAGGGTCTATCAAATACTTTAATAGCTATCGTAGTAGGTATGCCTATTGTGCTTTGTCCGACATCAGAGTCAATGAAACAAACAGAAGTAGAAGGTACAATATTCTTTATCAAGTATTTTGCAAAAGTGGATTTTCCACTGTCAACTTCACCTAGAAGTATGATTTTTTTACTTTTTAATGCTTTATCTAAAGCCTTATCCCATTGAGCCTCTGGTATCACTTATTTAACAACAAGGACAGGACATTTAGAGTATTCAACTACCTTTAAAGATACACTACCTATTAAAAACTTTTTTGTTCCATGTTTTCCATGGGAGCCTGTAACAATGAGATCAACTTTCATTTTATGAGCGGTTTCAAGAATTTTTTCAGCAGGATCCCCCTCCCTGACCAAAAATTTGATCTCAATAGGTTTTCCAGAAAGAGATTTTCTTATTCTTTCAATATTTTCCTCTGTTTCTCTTTTTAAAACCTCAGTGATTTTTTGTCTGTCTGCATCTGAAAGCTCAGTAAGATAAAGCTCTGGTACTACTGCTAAAACAGTTAAAGAGGCATTCATACTTAAAGCGATCTCAAGTGCTTTTCTTAAAGCTTTGTCTGATGCCTTTGAGCCATCATGGGCTACTAAAATTCTCTGCATCTTTGCCTCCTAAATCTTTATTTCTCTTAAAAGCTCTCTGTTTTCAATATACCAATTAACAGTTCTTTTTAGTCCCTCTTCAATCGTAACTTTTGGTGTCCAATCAATTAAATACTTTGTTTCAGTTATATCTGCCCAACTAATAGAAATATCTGCTGGATGAGGCGGATACCAATGAATTTTAGCCTTTTTACTAAGTAAATCCTCAATAATATTTATTACATAAATAAGCTCTACGGGTCTGTCATTTCCCAAATTTAAGATTTTGTATCCTTCTAAAGTTAGACATTTAACTGTTGCATCAGCTATGTCATCTATAAAAGTAAAGTCTCTTTTTTGCTTGCCATCTCCATAGACAATAATTGATTCACCTGAGTCAATTTTTTTTATAAATTTAAATATACTCATATCAGGTCTTCCTAAAGGTCCGTAAACTGTGAAAAATCTTGGAATTATTGTATTTAAATTGTAAAGATAATGATAGCAGTAACAAAAAACTTCAGAGGCCTTTTTTGAGGCTGGATAAGGAGCAAGAGGGCTGTCAGTTGAATCAGTTACTTTAAATGGAACATTTTGTCTTTCTCCATAAACACTTGATGTGGATGCATGAACAACTGTTTTAACTCCAAACTCCTTCATACACTCAAGTAAATTAATCACTCCTTTAATGTTGGTATCAACGTAGCCCCACGGATTTTCCAAAGAAGCTCTGACTCCCGCTTTTGCTGCAAGATTTATAATTGCATTTATTTTATAGTTTTTAAAGATATTTCTCAGAGATTCGATATCTTCAATATCTGATTTGTAAAAGATGAAGTTCTCAAAATTTAATAAATCCTTATACCTTAATTCCTTGATTTTTGGATCGTAGTAGTTATTCATGTTGTCAATCCCTACTACTCTGTAGCCTTTCTGTAAGAGAAGCTTTGACGTTGCCCACCCAATAAATCCACAACTTCCTGTTACAAAGATTGTGTGCATGGTTTATTATTTTAACATAAAAAGTTATTGTCTTTGTTTGATTTTTATCTTAACAGGAGTGCATTTAAAATTGAAGGATTCTCTGATAATATTTTCTATAAATTTAAGATGGTGTTGTTTTACTACTTTTTCATCATTAACGAATACTACAAAAGTTGGAGGTTTTATATCTATCTGAGTAATATAGTAACATTTTAACTCTTTTCCCTCTGATGGAAGCACAACATCTTTTAATTTTTTAACAAAAATTTTATTTAATTCCGAGGTCTGTATTCTCGTTGTATACTCTTTGAGAATTTGATCAATAAGAGGAAAAATCTTTGTAAGCCTTGTTTTTTCGGTAGCAGATACAGTTAAGTAAGGAGCATAGGAGACGAACCATAATTTGCGCTCTATTTCATTTTTTAAATTCTTTGCTATTATCTCTCTTTTTTCTTTTGGAACTAAATCCCATTTATTAAATAAAATAATTAATCCTTTTTTTTGTTCCTCTATATAACCTGCGATTCTTTGGTCTTGATGAACAACTCCTTCTGTTGAGTCAATAACAAGAATTGCTATATCACATTTTTCAATGCTTCTTAAAGCCTTAAAGTATGCAAGCTTTTCCACATAAACTTCTTGAGAGATCTCCTTTTTGTAATAAGACAATCTTTTTATTCCTGCTGTATCAATTAAAATATACTTTTTTCCATAGTAAGTGCATACTGTATCAATAGCGTCTCTGGTAGTTCCAGGTATGGGACTCACTATCATTCTTTTTTTACCAACTAAAGCATTGACTATTGTAGATTTTCCTACATTTGGTCTTCCAACAATTGCTATCTTAGGTAATTCTTCTTTGTGAGAAGTTTTAGAGGGTTTAACTTTTTCAAGAATTCTTTCTAATAAATCATCAAAGCCGTATCCGGTTAGTGCTGAGACTGCGATTAGATTGTCGGTTAAAGAGTAAAACTCATAAACTCTATTTAGTTTAGAGGCATCGTCAATTTTATTTACTACCCAAAGAATTTCTTTACCTGTTTGTCTTAGTTTTTTTGCAGTTTCTATATCATCAGGAATTAATCCTTCTTTTCCATCAAGTAGATGTATTATTAAATCTGCTTCATCTATTGCTTCTTTTATTTGCTCAATCATCTGCTGAGATATTATATCCTGTGGTTTTCTTCCTGAAAAAAAACCTCCTGTATCAATAACTGTAAATCTCTTCTCATCCCATTGAGCAGTGCCATAATTTATGTCTCTTGTAACACCAGGAAGCTTGTCAATAATTGCCTTTATTTTGTCGTCTCCTTTTATAAGTCTGTTAAAGAGAGTTGATTTTCCTACATTGGGTCTACCAACTATTACGACTGTAAACATATTTTTTCCTAGTATTCTTCAGGAAGGGTTATTCCAAGAGCTTTAATTTTTTTGTAAAGATTACTTCTTTCAATTCCAATAGCCTCAGCGGTTTTTGTCATATTCCAATTATTCTCTCTGAGCTTTTTCAATATAAAATCTCTTTCAAAAGCATCTTTAGCCTCTTTTAAAGTTTGGATTGTAAAATAAGACAGATCCCTTTGAGATTGTCTTGTTATTCCAATTTCTTGAATATCTTTTGCTGTAATAATCTCATCTTCACACATAATCATAGCTCTTTCAATTACATTTTTGAGCTCCCGAACATTTCCAGGCCAGTCATACTGTTGAAGAGTTTTAATAGCATCAGGTTGAAAAATTTTCTTCTTCCATCCCTTCTGTCTATGAAACTCCTCAACAAAATAACTGACAAGTTCAGGAATATCTTCTTTTCTTTCTCTCAGAGGAGGAATATAGATTGGTACAACACTTAAGCGGTAGTAAAGATCTTCTCTAAAGTTTCCTTTTTTTATTTCTTCAACTAAATCTTTGTTTGTTGCTGACAAAATTCTTACATCTACTGTAATATCCCTAGTTCCACCAACTCTTTGAAATTTCTGGGTTTCAATAACACGAAGAAGTTTTGCTTGTGTTAAAAGACTCATATCTCCTATTTCATCAAAGAATAGAGTTCCTCCATTTGCCATCTCAAATTTACCTATCTTTTTTTCTATAGCACCTGTAAAGGCTCCTTTTTCATGACCAAACAGCTCACTTTCTATCAACTCCTGAGGGATTGCTGCACAGTTGACCTCAACAAAGGGTGCTTCTGATCTTCTACTTAATGAATGAATCATTCTTGCTACAAGTTCTTTTCCTGTGCCACTTTCTCCAAGTATTAAAATTCTTGAATCACCCTTAGCTACAAGCTGTATCTGATTTTTTATTCTTTTTATTGCTGAAGAGTTTCCAATAAGCTCAAATTTTTTTTGAAGACTACTACGAAGTTTTATATTTTCTTTTTTTAATTTTTTAAACTCTAAAGCTTTCTCAACAGTAAGCACAACTCTGTCTGCTGAGAGAGGTTTTTCAAGAAAATCAAAAGCACCTAATTTTACAGCCTTTACAGCGGTTTCTATATTTCCATGTCCAGAGATCATAATAATAGAGATATCTGAATCTTTCTCTTTTATTTTTTGTAATGCTTCCATCCCACTCATCTTTGGAAGCCATATGTCAAGAAGGATTAAATCTACCTCTTCTTTTTCAATAATACTCAATGCAGTCTCAGCATCTTGAACTGTCAGTGTTTTGTATCCTTCATCTTCAAGAATATCTGAAAGTGTCTCACATATTCCAACTTCATCATCAACTATTAAGATACTTCCCTTCAAGCTGGCACCTCAATTCTAAATATTGTTCCTTTAGGTTTATTGTCTATTAGAGATATTGTACCACCGTGTTCTGTTATAATCTTTCTTGCGATAGCAAGTCCGAGTCCTGTACCTTCTTTGGTTTTTGAAAAATAGGGTAAAAAAAGTTTATCCTTAATTTCTTCGTCTATCCCTGGTCCTTCATCAGCTATTTCAACTACTAAGCTATTATTTAGTTTAACAGATATTGTTATCTCGCCCTGAGCATTCATTGCTCTTATAGCATTGTCTATGATGTTAATTATGACTCTTTTAAACTCCTCTGGATCTATTAACACATCTTTTAAAGGTTCGTTGGCAACAAAATTTATCTTTATGTTTTTATAGCCTCTGTAAAGTTCAATTATATTTTCAAAAAATTTACAGAGATTTGTAGGTTGTTTCTTTATCTCTGGCAGTTTACCAAATCGTTGAAAGGCATCTATTAAGTTTTTGAGGGATTCAACTTCTCTAATAATTGTTTTTGTTGACTTTTCAAAGATATCTTCAAAATCAGAATCTTTACTCTTCCATTTTTTAATCATTCTTTCTGTGGCGAGTTTTATAGGAGTAAGAGGGTTTTTAATCTCATGCGCAAGTCTTTTAGCGACCTCCTGCCAAGCTATTGCTTGTTGTGCCTTTAAAACCTCTGTTAAATCATCAAATACAACGAGTATTCCCTCAGATTTTCCTGATTGAGTCTCCCTCAGAGAGATGATTCTTGCTTTGATAATTTTAGTTTGTCCTTTCACATTTAATGTGAAATCTTTTGTTATTTCAGTAATTCTTTCTTGTGAAATTTTGTTTATAAACTCCTTTATTTCCTCAGATTCGATAAGTTTAAGGATTTCAGAGTAATGTTTATTTTCAATCATGATGCTTTCCACTTCAAGAATATCCTCTCCAGCTTTATTTATTTTTAAAATTTTTCCGTCTACTCCTACAAACATTATTCCTGAAGTTATATTTGATAGAATTCTTTCAAGAAGAATATTTCTTTGAGAAAGTTCTCCATAGGCTTTATCAAGTTTTTCAATCATTCCATTGAAAGATTTAACAAGAATACCTATTTCGTCTGAACTTTTCGCAGAAATTCTTATTTTAAGATTTCCAGCCGAAACTATCTCAGTAGCTTGAACTAACTGTTGGATAGGATTAGTTATTTGTTGAGATATTTTCATTGAAATCCATATTGCTAAAAATATTATTATTAGGCTTAAAAAGCTAAGAAACATAAGATAGTTTGACTTAATAGGTTTTCTAAGAGAACCTACTTGTAAATACTCTTCATAGTAAGAGCGAAGAGAGTTGACTTTCTTTGTAATTTGATAGGGAATCTCCTTTTTTGCTAAAAGAACTCCTCCTTTATAAGGAATTGCAGCTAAAATAAGATCAGCTTTTTCTGAAGAGATTATCTGAGAAGATTTTTTACCTTGAAAAGCCTCTTTCACAGACTCAGGCATCTCCTCTGAATAGGATTTAATTTCTGCTATAGAGACTCCTACAGGATTTTTGATTTTGCCTTGAGCATAATCTTCAATTAATCTCAATAATTCATCTTTTTCAAATTCATAAAAAGCTTTTACAACATCAACTGCTTCAGAGATTACTTTTCTGTTTGATTTGGAGAATAATTTTTCTATTGAGCTTTCTAAAACTCCACTGAAGGCAAAAAATAATAAAACAGAAGGTATTAGAATCAAACCTCCAAAAATACTCACAAGCTTTATTTTAAATCTGTGCCCCGGAACTTCTCTTTGTCTCTCTAAATATAGGCGAAAAATGCTTCTGAATACGAAAAATCCTAAGGTAATTAAGGCAATAATATTTACAATAAATAGAAAGACTACTATAAATCTTGTAGGAATCTGTTCAGGAGGTATTCTTAAAAGATATATCTGAAATCCAAGAACAGTAAAAAGTAGGAAAGTCAAAAAAATAGTTAAAAAATATTTTTTAATTTTTTCTTTCATGGCAACCTAAATACTTCAGATTTTTTTTCAATTTTTTTATCATACTTTGGAATAAAAAATAAAATATGCTCAAGTACTGCTGGAAGTTTCTTTATATTTGATTCTACTACGATTTTTATATAGTATTTTCCAGCTTCAATACTACTTAACTCTGAAATTTTTATGTTATCAATCCTTAATGCCTGTTTCAGTGCTTCATAGCAGTCTTTAAACCTCTTCTCTTTTAAATAGAGAGGTTCTATGCTTTCTATGATAAATTCTTCTTTAATTGGATCTGAAATAAGTTTTCTTTTTATTTGGATACCTGTTATAAATTCGTCAGGTATTATTGACCATCTCCGAAAGAGTGCAACAGATATAAAGAGATTTTTACTTAATCCATTTTTGAAATCTTCTATGAACTCTTCTGAAGGAATTATATCAGCTTTCACCCATAGTGAATTTCTGTCTTTTTGAATACTCATTTCAATGTCTTCAATACAGTAGGAATTTGATAAAGTAAGCAAAAAGAAAGTAACTACTATCAATATTTTTAATTTAGTTTTCATTCGTTTCTTTTCTTTCTATTATATTATTTTAACTTTACTTTTTACTTAAATCTATGATAAAAAGTAAGATTAATTTTAAAAAGAATTTTCATAGGGTATTCTTATGAACTTTAAGCTTCATTCCTTATGGATAGGTATCTGTGCTGGATGTTTTGGTGGACTTGTAGGTTTAGGTGGTGGAGTAGTAATGATTCCATTAATGGTTGCTGTGCTTAAAATTTCTCAACATAAAGCACATGGAACGAGTCTTTTTGCACTTGTTTTTACAGGACTTACAGGAGCTATATCCTATGGAGTTAAGGGAAATGTTGATATTTTAGCATCTTTAATTCTTGCAGCTACTGCTATGTTTACAGCAAGAGCAGGAGCAAAATTTGCTCATAGTCTTCCCGAATGGAAACTAAAAAGAGCTTTCGGAGGTTTTTTAATTTTTGCCTCTTTAATACTTCTTACAAAACCTTATTTTGCTCATATTTATCATTTGGAATTTATAGGCCCCTTAAAGGTGATTACTTTGTTAGTGGTAGGAATTTTTGCAGGATTTCTTGCAGGAATGATGGGAATTGGAGGCGGAACAGTAATGGTGCCTGCTTTAGTTTTAATCTTAAATTATGGACAGCATATTGCTCAAGGAACATCTTTACTTTGTATGGTTCCTGCAGGTGCAGTTGGAGCTTACACTCATTTAAGACTTGGCAATGTTATTAAAGAGCTTCTTCCTGGTTTAATTTTGGGAATAGTTGCAGGAACTTATATTGGAGCAAATATAGCTCATTTTCTTTCTGAGGGAAGTTTAAGAGTTGTTTTTGCAGCTACCTTAATATGGAGTGGTATCAGATTTTTAAGAACTCCTAAAACTTTTAAATGATAAAAATTTTTTTAGTTTTAGTTTTATTGATTTTCTCTGCTTATGCTCAAGAATCAAAGAGAATTATTGTGAAATTTGGAAAGCATCAGAACTTCTATAGATTCGTCTTTGTATGTGACAGTCAAGATATAGTTTACTCGATAAATGTTAATTTAATAAAAAAGGGAACGGTAAAGCTTTCTCTGCCTGATGTCTTTGAGTTTCAATTTGAAGACAGAATTCTTAAAGAAGATGACAAAATAGGAAATATAAGAGTTAAAAAAGAGCATAATAGTTTTCTAATTGAAACTTCAAATGTTGAAGAAATTAAGGTTACAAGACTTGATTCTCCTGCAAGATTAGTAATTGATGCCTATTTTGATCAAACATTAAAAATAGAGCAACCTATAAAAAGTCAAATTGTTATTGATCCAGGACATGGAGGAAGAGATTTAGGATTTCGAGATAAAGAGCTTTTTGAAAAAGACATTCTCTTAGATATTTCAAAAAAGCTTACTCTAAAGCTTACTCAAAGAGGTTTAAAAGTGTCTTTAACAAGAGTTTCTGATGAAGATCTATCATTGAGAAAAAGGATAGAGATTGCCAATAATTTAAGTCCTTCAATTTTTCTGAGTTTGCATATCTCCACAGCTGAGATATTTGTTATTTATAAATCACCTATAAAAAAGAGTATCTCTAAGGACTCTATCGATATACTTGCAAAAGAGGACAGATTTATTGGAATACTAAATGAGAAAATTAAAAGTAGATTTTCAGAGCCAGTAGTTATTGAAAAGATTCCTTTAAGTATTCTAAAAGAGTTACAGAGTCCATCCTTAGTTGTTGAGTTGCCAAAAAGAGTATTTATAGAAGAGACTTTTAGAGATAAACTTATAGATTGTATTTATGAGTCATTAGTTGACTATATCAAAAAAGATAAAAAATGAAAAGAAGATTGATTTTATTTGTAATGATTTTATCACTGTTTTTTTTAGTTTTTACAACATTTTTCTTGATTAAAAGAGATAAAGAAAGCTTAGAAAAAAAAGAGGTTAAAGAAGAAACAACAAAATATATAATTTATTTGCCGTCATCTGAAATAAAAGAGATAAATCTTAAAAGAGAAAGTTTTGAGTTAAGAAGAGTTGAAGAAGTTATAGAAAGTTTTATTAGTGAGCTTCCAAATCCTTTCAGGGAAACACAGATTCTCGGAGTATACAGAGACAAAGAAAATGTAATTTATGTAAGTCTTTCAAGTAGTTTTGCATCTTCTCAGTCAGCTAAAGAAGAGTATCTTTTGTTAAAATCCTTTTATCTTACTCTTAAAGAAAATTTTACATGGATAAAAGATGTTAAAATACTAATAGATGATAAGGAAGTAGAAACTCTTTCAGGTCATATAATAGTTTATAAATCATTAAGTAGTAGTCTGGAGGATAAATGAAAGAAAAGCCAATTGGTATATTTGATTCTGGAGTAGGAGGACTTACTGTTGTTAAAGAGATTACAGCTATTTTGCCAAATGAAAATATTTTATATTTAGGCGATACAGCAAGGGTTCCTTATGGAATTCGTTCACCAGAGACAGTGATAAAATACTCTCTTGAGTGCGCAGATTTTTTATTTAAAAAAGGCATAAAAATTCTTGTAGTTGCTTGTAATACCTCATCTTCTATAAGTCTTGAAATTTTAAAAAAAAGATTTCCAATTCCTGTTATAGGAGTTATTATTCCGGGCATAAGAGCTGCATTAAAAGTTACTAAAAATAAAAAAATAGGAGTTATAGGAACAGAGGCAACAATTCAAAGTAATGCATACTCTGAAGTAATAAATATTTTAGATCCAAATATTGAAATTATATCTAAAGCATGTCCTCTTTTTGTTCCTATAGTTGAGGAAGGTATTTTAGAGGGAGCTATTGCAGATTTAATAATAGAGAGATACTTATTAGATTTAAAACATTCTGGCATTGATACCTTAATTCTTGGATGTACTCATTATCCATTATTAAAAAACTCTATACAGAAATTCATGAATGGGATAAATCTTGTTGACTCAGCTACAGAGGTTGCAAAAGAGGTTAAACAAATTCTGTCAAAAGAAAATCTTATAAATACTGTAAATACAAAAGGTGACCGAAAATTTTTTGTCACAGACGCACCTTTAAGATTTAAAAGAATTGGTGAGCTATTTCTAAATACTGAAATAAAAGAGATTTTTCAAATTTCTCTAAAGGAGGCAGAATGAGACCCGATGGAAGAAAAAATGATGAAATAAGAAAGGTTAGGATTACAAAGGAGTTTATAAAGAATGCTGATGGCTCAGTTTTTATAGAGCTTGGACAAACAAGAGTCATATGTACAGCATCAATTGAAAATAAGGTTCCACCATTCCTAAAGGATCAGAAAAAAGGATGGATAACCGCAGAGTATGGGATGTTGCCAAGATCTACACCTGTTAGAATGTTAAGAGAGTCTACAGCTGGAAGAGTTGGAGGTAGAACTCACGAAATTCAGAGACTTATTGGAAGATCTCTTAGAGCAGTTATGGATCTTGAAAAATTAGGAGAAAGAACAATATGGATTGACTGTGATGTTATAGAGGCAGATGGAGGAACACGAACAGCCTCGATAACTGGTGGATACATAGCTATGTCAGAGGCAATAAAAAAAGCTTTGTCTACAGGTATGCTAAATGAGAATCCTATAAAAGACTCAATTGCAGCAATAAGTGTTGGAATTGTAAATGGAGAACCAAGACTGGATCTATGCTACACTGAAGACTCACAAGCAGAGGTTGATATGAATGTAGTAATGACAGGTAGTGGAAAAATAGTCGAAATTCAAGGTACAGCTGAAATAACACCCTTTTCTAAAGAGGTTTTATTTGAGTTGTTAAATTTAGCAGAAAGAGGTATTAAGGAGATTTTAAGAATTATCAATGCTTTAAACTAATGCATCCTGTAGTAGTTTTACATTTTGATGAAACCTATTTCTATCAAAAAAAATTGATTAATTCAGCTATTCAAATAGATTTAAGAAATATAGGAAAAAAGTTTATTTGCGATGAGCATACTTTGAGATTAATTGAAAGTAAAATTCCAAAGATTAACTGTTTTATATGTTTTATTGGCAAAGGGGAGTATCACTACGTATCCTTTGTACTTCTTAAAAGATTAAGATTTCCATTTGTACTTACTGTCGTTGATAATCATCTTGATATGAAATATTCAGAGAAAGGTTTTGTAAGGTGTGACTCATGGGTTTATTGGGCAGCAAAGTTAAAAAATGTTAAAAGGATATATTTCATTAACTCCTCCAATATTAAAAGGATTTTTAAAACATATTTACCAGTATACATGAGTATAGATAAAGATATTTTAGATAAAAAATATCTTAATACAAGATGGACACAAGGAAATGTCTCTTTAGAGGAGCTCTGTAATTTTATATACTATTTTTTCAAGAAGAATACATTATTAGGCATTGATATATGTGGAGAGCCTGATTTTGAAGATTTAGAGGAAATAAAAAAGAGCGAAAAAATAAATCTTACAATTCTTAACTGTCTTAGTTTAAAGAGTGTTAAAAAGTCAGCTTAAATTTACTAAAACATTTACAATTTTTTATAATAACTTCAACATGAAGATCGCGATCGGTTCAGACCACGCAGGTTATGAACTTAAAGAAATAATTTCTAAAATACTTAAAGACAGCGGACACGATGTAGTTGATGTGGGATGTGATAGTTGCTTATCAGTAGATTATCCCGATTATGCTGTAGCTGTAGCTACTGCTGTATCTGAGGGCAAAGTAGAAAGAGGGATACTTATATGTGGTACAGGGGTAGGAATGTCAATTGTTGCGAATAAGTTTAAAGGTGTTAGAGCTGCTTTATGTAATGATCTTTATACTGCAAGAATGTCAAGACTTCATAATGATGCGAATGTTCTTACAATAGGAGGGAGAGTTGTCGGAAAAGACCTAGCAAAGGAGATAGTAAATATTTGGATAAATACACCTTTTGAAGGAGGAAGACATCTACAAAGGATTGAAAAAATAAATTTTATAGAAAGGAAGGTTATAAATAAATGAAATTTCAATCTTTAAAAAAAGTAGATCCTGAGATTTACTCGCTAATTCAGATGGAGAAAAAAAGAGAGACTGAAAAGATATTGATGATTGCCTCTGAAAACTATGCAAGTAGAGCGGTTATGGAAGCTCAGGGCTCATTTTTTACAAATAAATATGCTGAGGGCTATCCAGGAAGAAGATACTATGGAGGATGTGAATACGCAGATGAAGTGGAGCGTCTTGCTCAAGAAAGAGCAAGACAGCTTTTTGGAGCTGAGCATATAAACGTACAGCCTCATTCTGGAACACAAGCAAATATGGCAGTTTATTTTGCTTTTCTACAACCAGGAGATACAATAATGGGAATGAGTCTTTCTCACGGAGGACATCTCTCCCATGGTTCACCAGTTAACTTTACAGGAAAGCTATACAGGACAGTTTTTTATGGAGTAAACAAAGATACAGGCTATATTGATATGAATGAAGTAAGAAGACTTGCTCATGAGTATAAACCAAAAATCATAATTACAGGAGCAAGTGCATATCCAAGAATTATAGATTTCAAAGAGTTTTCAGAAATTGCCAAAGAAGTGGGGGCATACTTAATGGCTGATATTGCTCATATTGCAGGACTTGTAGCTACAGGACTTCATCCTTCTCCTGTGCCCTACTCAGATTTTGTTACAACAACAACTCATAAAACCTTAAGAGGTCCAAGGGGTGGGGTAGTGATGTGTAAAGCAGAGTATGCAAAACAGATTGACAAAGCTGTCTTTCCAGGAATTCAGGGAGGGCCTCTTGTTCATGTAATAGCTGCAAAGGCTGTTGCTTTTAAAGAAGCCTTGTCAGAAGATTTTAAGGAATATCAAAAGAAAGTAGTTAGAAACGCAAAAGCTTTAGCAGAAGCTTTAAAAAGACGAGGTTTTAAGTTAATCTCTGATGGAACAGACAATCATCTTGTACTTGTTGATTTAACAAACTTTAATATAACAGGAAAGCAAGCAGAAGAAGCATTAGATAAAGCAGGTATTACAGTCAATAAAAACACTATTCCCTTTGATACAAAACCTCCAACTGTAACATCTGGAATAAGAATCGGAACTCCATGTGTAACAACAAGAGGAATGGGTGAAGAGGAAATGGAACATATTGCAGAAATAATCGAAAGAGTAATAAAAAATATAAACAATGATTCAATTATAAAAGATATGCAGAAGAAAGTAAAAGCCTTGTGTAAAAGCTTTCCTATTTATTAGATTTTCTAATTTCTTTAAAAAACTCCTGAAGAGTTTGTCGGCATCTTTCCTCTAATATACCTCTTTTTACCTGAACTTGATGATTTAACCGACTGTCTTCAAGAATTTGATAAAGACTAAAAACTCCACCTCCCTTTGGATCATCACATCCATATACAACTTTTTTAATCCTCGCATTAATAATAGCTCCTGCACACATGATACAGGGCTCTTTTGTGACATAAATAGTAGCCTCACTGAGTCTCCAATTTCCTATAGTCTTAGCTGCCTCTTTTATAGCTAAAATCTCAGCATGTGCTGTCGGATCTAAAAGAGTCTCCTTTAGATTATGAGCTTTTGCTACTATTTTGCCCTCTAAGACAACTACTGCACCAACAGGGATTTCTCCTTTTTCAGAAGCCTTTTCTGCTTCCTTTAGGGCTTCTTCCATGAAATATTCGTCAGTAGCCACTCTGTCCACTCATTAATACCCTGTCCTGTTTTACAGGATACTTCAAATATTTTGAGTTTTGGATTCAAATTTAAAGAGTCCTTTTTGATTTTTTCTATATCAACATCTAAGTAGTCTTTAAGATCTATTTTATTTAAGATTAAAACCGAAGACTCCTGAAACATAAGAGGATACTTCATTGGCTTGTCATCACCCTCTGTAAGACTTAGTATCATAACCTTTAAATCCTCTCCAACTTTAAACTCAGCTGGACAGACAAGATTGCCTACATTTTCAATAAAAAGAATATCTAAATCATTAAGAGGCAGATCTTTTGCTGCCTCTGCAATCATGTTTGCATCAAGATGGCAAGCTCCTTCAGTGTTAATCTGTACAACTGGAACTCCAAGCCTTTCTATTCTTTCTGCGTCAGTAGTACCAGTTATGTCTCCTTCAATAACTCCAACTTTTACTTTATCTTTAATTGTTTGGATTGTTCTTTCAAGTAAAGATGTTTTCCCTGCTCCTGGAGAACTCATTAGATTTATTACAAAAATCCCTGCATTTTTAAATATTTTTTTATTTTCTTCTGCAATTCTATCGTTTGCATCAAGAATTTTTGTTGTTACTTTAATTTTCATCACTTACCTCCATCTCGATTATATTTAATTCTTTTCCTGAAACTACATTTACTGAAAAACTTTCACAGAAGGGACATTGAAAAACAATATATGAGTTATTCCCTTCAAACTCTTTCTTGCACTTCTCACAGAATCCTTTTATAGGAATCTCTTCAATAACTAATATTGCAGATTCAGCTGCGGTGCCTTCCTTAAGAACATTAAATGCAAAAAGTAAAGCGTCTGGCATAACACCAGTAGCTTTACCTATTGCTACCTTTATCGAGCTTATTTTATTGTATCCGTTTTTGTTACATTCTAAAGTTGCTACTCTAATCAGCTCGGAAGCTATAGATACTTCATGCATTAGCTCTGTTTAGGTTCCTCCTTAGAGAGCTCTTTTTCATAAGCTTCTTTGCCTGCTTCAATAGCTTTTGAAAGAGCGGATTTTTTCTCCTCTAACATTTCTTTTGCTTTTTCAAGAGTTGTAGAAATTTTTTCTTTTGCCTCTTTAATATAACTTTCTGCTTTTTCCTTAACATCTTCGGCAGCCTCTTTAATTTTAAGTCTTGTTTCCCTACCTGATTGAGGTGCTAAAAGCAAAGAGATTCCTGCTCCCACTAAACCACCTAATAAAAAGGCTAAAAATAGAGATTTTGCAGAATATCCTTCTCTCTCTTCACTCATTTTATTTACCTCCTTTTTTTAAATTTTCTAGGAAAACTTGGGTTGCAACAGCAATAGCGGTTTTAAGAGCGCTACTTCTTACACTAATAGAAGATTTAAGTTTTTGTAAGCTCTCTATAAGTTCTTCGGCAATCACAATCAACCGATCTACTGTTTCTGACAGAGTTCTAATCCTTTCAGTTACTTGATTTATATCATCTACGGATATTTTAATACCTTGAATTACTTTTTCAGTTTCACTAATCGTAGGATCGAGTTTTGTTTTTGTTGTATTTATAAATTCTTTAAAGCTACTTACTCCTTTTCTTAGTTCAATTGCAACTACAATAAAAAATACTAATGCAGCAACTAAGCTTACTGTAGCTAAAAAATAACCAATACTTAATAAAACTAATAAAGTTTCACTCATTTTACCCTCCTTAAAGGATAACATTTTAACAGTATTGAATGCAAACTATTGTTGTTTTTTCACATAAAATATTCTCTGCAGTACAGTAATCCAACTTAACACACTAAGAATAATTAAGACAGGATAAAGTAAAGATGTAATGCATCCAAAGGAAATAAATATCAACCTTTCAGGTCTTTCAATAATACCCACTTTGCATTGTAGTCCCACACCTTCTGCTCTTGCTCTTATATAGGAAATTAGAAAAGATGCGATCATACAAAGAAGAGAGATTATTATGCCGTCTGAGTCGTTTTTTTTAAAGTAGTAGTATACTATTCCCAAAAAGATAAAACCGTCTGCTATTCTATCTAATGTTGAATCTAGCAAAGCTCCAAATTTTGTTACTCTACCATTTACTCTTGCTACCACACCATCAAGTAGATCAAAAAAACCTCCTAAAAGAATAACTAATCCTCCGACGAATAAATTATGAGGAATAATAATTCCTCCTGTGGAAGTAATTATCATTCCAATAAAAGTTAATATGTTCGGATTTATTGATAAGACTCTTGCTAATGGAGTAAGAGGTTTATCCAAAAAATGACTAAATTTCTCACTAAGCAAGTTATCTTTCCCTCTTGCCTTCTATAAACTCCTCCACCATTTTTTTTGCTTCCTCATCCGAGAACTGAAATTTTGGATGTTTCATAAAGTATGCTGAAGCAGAGATTAGGACTCCTCCCACTTTTCTGTCAAGAGCTATTTTGCAGCATCTTATGGCATCTATTACAACTCCTGCACTATTTGGAGAATCCTCTACACTCAGTTTTAGCTCAAGAGTAATTGGAACATTACCGAATATTTCTCCATCGATTCTTAAAAAACATATTTTATTGTCATTAAGCCATGGAATATAGTCAGATGGTCCAATATGAATATTTTCAGTAGCTATTTCATGATTAATTTGTGAAGTTACTGCCTCTGTTTTTGAAATCTTCTTTGAAGTTAGTCTATTTCTGTTTAACATGTTTAAGAAATCTGTATTTCCTCCTACATTTAATTGATAAGTATTAGTTATTCTTACTCCTCTATCCATGCAAAGCTTTGTAAGAATTCTATGAACGATCGTAGCTCCGATTTGACTTTTTATATCATCTCCAACTAAAGGTATATTTTTTTCTTCAAATTTTTTAATCCAATAGTCATTAGATGCAATGAATACAGGAATACAATTTATGAAAGCAACTCCTGCTTCAAGTGCTGCTTCAGTATAAA
Source organism: Thermodesulfovibrio sp. (assembly GCA_025057595.1). Classification (GTDB taxonomy): domain Bacteria; phylum Nitrospirota; class Thermodesulfovibrionia; order Thermodesulfovibrionales; family Thermodesulfovibrionaceae; genus Thermodesulfovibrio. The sequence continues at coordinate 24,317 of JANXBK010000006.1, read as the reverse complement.
ATTTTGTGGCTTCTTCTGCTCCTACAGGAAGATAGTTTATCATAATTTCAGCTCCAGAATCTTTTAGAACTTTTACTACATCTACAGGATTTTCATCAGCAGGAATAAATCTTTTATCATCAGGATAGTTTTTCATATGCTCTGCCACTCCATCAAATATAGGCCCCATTAAGACTTTTACAGGAAAATCTGGAAGATCTGGACAGAATATTTTCGTACAGTTAGGCTTTGCAAATACTGCTTCTTTAAGTGATCTATTGACTTTTCTTTTGTCTATGTCAAAAGCTGCAACTACTTCTATATCTCCTGGAAGATAACCTCCAAGATCAAAATGCATTAGTCCAGGCACAGATTCCGTGTTTTTTGGTTTTTTATAGTATTCAATTCCTTGAATAAGCGCACTTGCACAGTTTCCTACTCCAACGATTGCGATTCTTATTTTTCCCATTATAAACTCCTAATCTCAAAGTGGTAAAAAAATGATTAAACAAAATTTTATAAACTAATAAGTAACTTTATGTCAAGACAAAAGCTATTGATTTAATTTGATATTGAAATTTACAATATTTTTTGTGGATAAAATTAAGCACTACATAGATAGCTTTCTTAATTATATCAAAATTCAGAGGGGAGATTCTCATAATACCTTGAGAGCTTATAAAAGAGATTTAGAGGAGTTTTTTCGCTTTTCAGGTGCGGATCTCTATCAAATAGAACCTGTTATAATTAGAGGATTTATATCACAACAAATTCTTAAAGGAAAATCAAAATCAACAGTAGCAAGAAAGCTTTCTACATTAAGATCCTTTTTTTCATATCTTTATCAAGAAGGATTAATTAAAGTTAATCCAGCAAGAGTAGTTACTTCAGTAAAGATAAAAAGAGCTCTTCCAAAGTTTCTCACAGTTGATGATGTTTTTAGGCTTGTTGAGGCTCCAAAAGATGACAAGTTTATCAATACCAGAGATAGAGCTATACTTGAACTCTTATATGGAAGTGGTCTCCGAGTCAGCGAGCTGTGTGGACTAAATATTGAAGATTTAGACCTAAAGGAGTCTTTTATAAAAGTTAAAGGAAAAGGTAATAAAGAAAGAATAGTTCCTGTAGGGCAGAAAGCAAAGGAAGCTTTAAAAAGATATATTACCTTAAGGAATATTTCAAGAATTAAAGGAGAGTTTAAGAGAGAAGAGTCAGCTCTCTTTATTAATTCAGCAGGTAAAAGGCTTTCTACAAGGCAGATAAGAAAAATAGTTGACAAATATGCAAAAGCAATAGGTCTTTTAGAGAAAATCAGCCCTCATACACTGAGACACACCTTCGCAACTCATCTTTTAATGGAAGGAGCAGACCTAAGAGTAATACAAGAGCTTTTAGGTCATAGCAGTTTGTCTACAACACAAATATATACGCATGTTGATCTTAAACATCTAATTGAAGTTTATGATAAGGCTCACCCACTTAGCAAGGAGGGAAAATAGATGTTTTATGGCACAACAGTTTTATGTGTTAAGAGAGATGGAGTTACTGTAATGGTATCGGATGGACAAGTTACAATGGGAAATACTGTGCTAAAACATAATGCAAAAAAGATTCGTAAAATCTATAATAATCAAGTCCTCACAGGTTTCGCAGGTTCCACAGCAGATGCTTTTACTTTATTTGAAAGATTTGAGGGAAAGCTTGAGACATATAAAGGAAACCTTATAAGAGCAGCTGTTGAGCTTGCAAAGGACTGGAGAACTGACAAAATTTTAAGACGACTTGAGGCACTTCTGATGGTCGCAGACAGAGAGCATATTCTTATAGTTTCGGGAAATGGGGATGTTATAGAGCCTGAAGACCCTATTGCAGCGATAGGCTCAGGAGGACCTTATGCCTATGCTGCTGCGAAAGCCTTATATGAAAATACTAATCTTTCAGCTAAAGAGATAGCTATTAAAGCAATGCAGATAGCTTCTAAAATATGTGTTTATACTAATGAAATAATAATGCTGGAGGAGCTACAGTAATGGAAGATTTTACACCAAAAAAGATCGTTGAGGAACTTAATAAATATATAATTGGACAAGATCAAGCTAAGAGAGCTGTTGCAATAGCTTTAAGAAACAGAATTAGAAGACAATTACTTCCAAAAGAGTTAAAAGATGAGGTTCTTCCAAAAAATATTCTGATGATAGGACCTACCGGAGTTGGTAAAACAGAGATTGCAAGAAGACTTGCTAAGCTAGTTAATGCTCCTTTTGTAAAAGTTGAAGCATCTAAGTTTACAGAGGTAGGTTATGTAGGAAGAGATGTAGAGTCAATAATTAGGGATCTAACAGAAGTTGCAATGAATATGGTTAAACAAGAGCATATGGCAAAGGTTCAAGAAAAGGCAAAGGAGATGGCAGAAGAAAGAGTTCTTGATATTTTATTGCCTCAGCCAAAGCCAATAAGAGCTGATGAGACTATATCAGAAGAAAGATTAAGATATAAAGAGACAAGAGAGAAATTAAGAAAACAGCTTAAAGAAGGAGCTCTTGATGAAAGATATATAGAGGTTGATATTAAAGAAAAAATTGTACCTTTTGGAATAATTTCAAATGTTGCTCTTGAAGAGATTGAGATAAGTCTTAAGGAGATGCTTGGAAGTTTTTTACCAGAAAAAGTAAAAAGAAAAAAAGTAAAAATTCCTGAGGCATTACAGATTTTTACTCAAGAGGAGGCAAACAAACTTATTGACATGGATAAGATAACTAAAGAGGCGATAGAAAGAACAGAGCAAACAGGAATAGTTTTTATAGATGAAATAGACAAAATAGCATCCCGTGGAAGCAGTTACGGTCCAGATGTTTCAAGAGAGGGTGTACAAAGAGATCTTCTTCCAATTGTTGAAGGTTCAACAGTTACCACTAAGTATGGTACGGTAAGAACTGATCATATTCTTTTTATTGCTGCAGGAGCCTTTCATATAGCAAAGCCATCAGATCTAATTCCTGAGCTACAAGGGAGATTCCCAATAAGAGTTGAGCTAAATCCCTTAGGTAAAAGGGAGTTTATAAGGATTCTTACAGAGCCTGACAATGCTCTTATAAAGCAGTATAAAGCACTTCTTTCAACAGAGGGAGTTGAACTTGAGTTTACTCAAGATGCTATAGAGGAAATTGCAGAGATTGCAGAGGAGGTAAATGAGAGAACAGAAAATATTGGTGCAAGAAGACTTCACACAGTAATGGAAAAACTACTTGAAGATATATCTTTTAATGCTCCTGAGCTTAGAGGGCAAAAAATAGTAATTGATGCTACGACAGTAAGAGAAAAACTTAGTGAAATACTTAAAAGTGAAGATCTTAGTAGATATATTCTTTAATTTGCGGGATTTCGTATCTATTTTTTTAATAATCTTTATTTTTTCATGTGTGTCAAAAAAGGCTTTTCAGATTGAATCAACTCCTGAAAAAGCCCAAAGAGGCATAGCCTCATGGTATGGTTCAGATTTTCATGGTAAACCAACCGCATCAGGAGAGATCTTTAATATGTATGAGTATACATGTGCCCACAAAGAGTATCCTTTCGGAACAAAACTTAAAGTAATCAATTTAAAAAATAAAAAAGAAGTTATCTGTACAGTAAATGATAGAGGTCCATTTGTCCCTGGAAAAGATTTAGATTTATCTTATATGGCAGCAAGAAAGATTGATATATTAAAAACAGGTACAGCTGAGGTTTTAATGCAACCAGTTGGGAGAGACTACTCTTATGTAAGATATGTGAAATACTCGCCAATTGCTGGAGTTCTAACAATTCAAGTAGGCTCTTTTAAAGAATATGAGAATGCTTACAGGTTGAAGCAAGCGCTGAGTTGGAAATACCAAAATGTTTATATAAGTAGAGTAAGTTTAAAGGGTGACAGGTATTACAGGGTAAGAGTTGGAAAGTTTACAAGATATGAAGAGGCATTTGATTTAGCTAAAACAATGGCACAAGAGGGATATGAAGTAATAATTACAAAATATGATGAAAAGGAAATTTGAATGCAAATAGAGCTTACACTAACCGGTATCGCACATCTTGGAGAGTCGATAGGTAGGTATAATGGAAAAGTAGTTTTCGTACCTTTTGGTATTCCTGGTGAGACAGTAAGGGTAAAAGTGCTAAAAGATGAGGGAGATTATTTAAGAGCAGAGATAGTAGAAATTTTGGAGGCCTCTATTTTTAGAGAAGATCCTCGTTGTAAATATTTTGGAGTCTGTGGCGGATGTAGCTTCCAACATGTTGCATATACATATCAGACAAAACTGAAAGAGATAGTAGTTATGGAGCAGCTAAAAAGAGTAGGGGGATTTGAGCATCCTGAAAAGTTTACTAATCTTACGATAAAAGCTGAGAATCCATATCATTATCGTAATAGAGCTGATTTTTCTATGAATAGACAGAGACAACTTGGTTTCAAAGCAAGACAGTCCCATAAATTTGTTTTTATTGATTACTGTTTTATAATGCATGAGCAAATAAATAGATTTCTTATGATGTTGCAGGGTAAAAATCCGAAAAGAAAGACACATAATGTAACGATAAGATATGGAGTTAATACAGGAAAGTGGCTTATTCAACCAGAGATGGAGACTTCAGAGGTAGTTACTGGACAGAGATTTTATACTGAAAAGCTTTTAAATAGAGAATTTGTTATATCTGATTCTTCTTTCTTTCAGGTTAACACATATCAGGCGGAAAACTTAGTAAGAAAAGTGCTTAGTTATATTAACAAAGAAGACAAAACAGTCATTGATGCTTATGCAGGGGTAGGGACATTTACGGTTTTTTTAGCAGAAAGAGTTGAAAAAGTTATAGCAATTGAAGAGTCTCACTCTGCCTGTGAAGATGCAGAAATCAATACAAGAGATTTCAAAAATATAAAATACATCTGTGATAAAACAGAAAAAGTTTTGCAAAACAAGTTTGAAGCTGAGGTTATAGTTTTAGATCCACCAAGAGTTGGATGTGTGAAAGAAGTACTTGATGGAATAGTTAAAAATAAAATAAAGAAAATAATTTATGTTTCTTGTGAGCCTTCAACTTTAGCAAGAGATTTAAGATATTTAAGAGAAAAAGGATACAGGCTCATAGAGCTTCAGCCAATTGATATGTTTCCACAAACCTATCACATAGAAAATATAGCCTTGATGATCTTAGAGTAGTTATGAAAATATTTCTTACAGGTAGACCAGGTATTGGTAAAACAACAGTTATAAAAAAAGTTGTTGAACTACTAAAAGATAAAGCTGTTGGATTTTGGACAGAGGAGTTTAGAGATTTAAAAACTAACAGTAGAGAGGGTTTCAAGATTATAACAACAGATGGTAGAGTTTTAATTTTTGCAAGTAAAAAATTAAATTCTCCATATAAAGTTGGTTTATATGGAGTAAATATTGAAGGATTTGAGCAGACAGTTATTCCCTTTCTTGAAAAGGCTATTAATCAGAAGAATCGAATAGTAGTGATAGATGAGATAGGCAAAATGGAACTTTTTTCAGATAAATTTGTTAATTTAGTAAGAAAAATCGTTTTCAACATTGACTACAATATCATTGCTACAATTCCCATAAAAGATGTTCATCCTGTTGTTGCCTCCATTAGAAGACTGAAGATTGGAAATTTAATAGAGGTTAATTTAGAAAATAGAATTACAATACATAGCTATGTTTATAGATTAATCCTTCAAAATTTATAAACTTCTCCAATATTCATCTTTATGAGTTTACTTTTAACACCTTGAGCTTTAAGTTCTCTTTCGAAATCCTCTGCTGTTCCAGTAAGAATTGGAAAAGTTCCGAAGTGCATAGGAATTACAATGCGAGGATTTATCCATTTTGTTGCTATAGCTGCTCTTTTAGGTCCCATTGTAAATTTATCACCAATACATACCATCATAATATCTACTTTATGTAGCATGCTCAAGATTTTCATCTCTTCAAACAAATCTGTATCACCTGTATGATATATTACAGGCCCATTTTTTATTGAAATAAGAAAACCTCCAGGATTTCCAGCATAAATCAAAGACTTTGGAGTGCCTGGTATCTCTAACCCCGAACTATGAGCTGCTGGGACAAATAATACTTTAATTTCTCCATCAAGTAAAGTTATTTCACCACCGAAATTTCCAGTTGTATCATATCCAAACTGTGTTTCTGGAAATCCGCCATGTAAAACCATTGCCTTTCCAAGATCAAATGTAGCAACTAATTTAGCACCGGTTTTTTTAGCTATTTCAACAGCATTACCAATATGATCTCCATGAGCATGAGTTAGCAAAATAAGATCAACTCTATTAAGTTCTTCTAAATGTTTTTTACCATCTTTATTGACAGGATTGACTATCCAAGGATCAATTAGTAATACTTTTCCGTGAGGAGTTTTAATCTTAAAACTAGCATGTCCATACCACATTATTTCTGTTGATCCATAGACTAAAGAAGGAAGAGTTATTATTAATAAAAAAATAACTAATCTTACCATCTTTTCCTCCAGTTCAAAAGATTATTTAAAAAGATAAACAACTGCCAAGGATAAAATCAAGCAATGAAAAGGACAATGTTGAGTATTTATAGATTTAATCTTTCAAAACTTCTGTATTGGATTGCTTCCGCAATATGGTAGGATTTGATCTCCTGAGAGCCTTCAAGATCTGCTATTGTTCTTGCAACTTTAATTATTTTTGAATGAGCTCTTGCACTTAAGCCAAGCTTTTCCATAGCATTCTGAAGAAGTCTATGAGATTCTTCATTTAGTTTGCAGAATTTTTTCAGGTGTTTTATTTTCATATGAGCATTAAAGAATATTCCTTCACCTTTGAATCTTTGAAGCTGAATCTTTCTTGCGGAAATTACTCTTTCTCGGACAGCTTCTGAGCTTTCAGAAGTTGTTTCATCCTTTAGTTCGCTGTAGTTAACTCTTGGAACTTCAAGATGAATATCAATTCTGTCAACAAGAGGATTAGATACCTTTGAACGATAACGCATAATCATTGTAGGAGAGCATGTGCAGGGCTTAAGAGTATCACCATGATGACCACAAGGGCATGGATTCATAGCTGCTATCAATATAAATCTCGCTGGAAATTGAACTGTGGCATAGCTACGAGCAACTGTTACAAAGCCATCTTCTAAGGGCTGTCTCAAAACTTCTAAAACATTCCTTCTGAATTCTGGAAGCTCATCAAGAAAAAGAACTCCATTATGAGCGAGAGAGACTTCTCCTGGTTTAGGGATTTGCCCTCCACCTATCAATGCTACATCACTTGAGGAGTGATGAGGAGCTCTAAAAGGACGTTGAAGCATTAATCCTTTTTTGTCTGAAAGCAAGCCAGCAACACTGTATATTTTTGTTGTTTCAATTGCCTCTTCAGTTGTCATAGGTGGAAGTATTCCTGGAAGTCTACGTGCTAGCATACTTTTACCACTTCCAGGTGGACCAATAAAAAGTATGTTATGTCCTCCTGCAGCAGCAATTTCAAGAGCTCTTTTTGCCTGAAACTGTCCTTTTACATCAGAAATATCTTCATAAAAATTAGACTCATCATAGAAATTAAAGGACGTTTTAAAAGGTTTAATAACCTTTTCATCCCTTAAAAACTTTACAACTTCAGAGAGTTCGCTTACAGAATAGACTTCTATATTCGGTATAACCGCTGCTTCATAGGCATTTTCTTGAGGAATAATTAATCTCCTTAAGCCGAAGTCTTTCAGTTTTGAGGCTATACATAAAATACCTCTGACAGCTCGTATTTTGCCTTCAAGAGAAAGTTCACCTACAATTAAAAATTCTTTTAGCTTATCTTTTGGAATATATCCCTCTGCAGAAAGAATACCAATTGCAATAGGAAGATCAAATGAGGAGCCTTCCTTTTTTAGATCTGCAGGAGCAAGATTTACTGTAATTTGTTTTATAGGAAAAGAAAAACCAACATTTTTTAGTGCTGCTTTTATTCTGTCACGAGATTCCTTAACTGCTGTATCAGGGAGTCCTACTATACTGAAATGGGGTAGTCCTTTTTGAGTTATATCTACTTCAACATCAATAGCATAAGGCTCTATCCCTACTAAGTGAGCACTTAGAACCTTGGCGAGCATTCCTTTCCTCAAATCTTCTATTTATATCATTTAAAATCTCCTGCTTTGAATGTTTCCATTTAGGTGCTATTAAAATCTCCTCCGGAGAAGTTGCGAAAAGTCTTTGTATAACTATGTCTGGATGTAGTCTTTCGATAAAATCAACAAGGAAATCAAGATACTCTTCATACTCGAAAACAGGAAATGGGTTTTTTTCATAGATCTGAGCAAGAACTGTGTCTTTAATAACTTGGAGCTGATGAATTTTAAGAAACTTGATGGGATGTCGATTTATCTCATAAGCCATTTGAAGGGATTCCTCTTTAGTTTCTGTTGGTAGCCCGACTATTATGTGAGCTCCAACTAAAATTCCTTTTTCATAAGTATCATATACTGCCTTAAGAAACGTGGCGTAGTCATGTCCTCTTTTTATATATTTGAGTGATTTATCATACATAGACTGCATTCCATACTCAATTATAATCATATGAGATTTGGAAAGTTTTTTTAGTAATTCAAGCTTTTCTTCGTCTACACAATCAGGACGAGTTCCAATTGCTAAACCAACCACTTCAGGATGTTGTAGTGCTTCTTTGTAAAGTTTTTCTAATTTTTCAGTGGGTGCATAAGTATTTGTATAAGGCTGAAAATATACAAGAAAAGCTTTTGCTTTATATCTTTGTTTTAGATATTCTATTCCATCTAAGATTTGCTCTTTAAGAGGTTTTGTTGGTGTGCAGCTTGATGGTCTAAAGGAGTTATTGTTACAGTAGATACAACCAGTTGTTCCAAGTGTACCATCTCTATTTGGACATGTGAATCCTGCATCTACGTTTACTTTGTAGACTTTTTTACCAAAAATCTCCTTTAAGTATTCTCCAAAATAATAATAACGCTTCATAGTTTTTTTCTAATATATTTCTTTTTGTTATGTCAAATTAATAAGTTTAGTCAGATAAAGTTGTCAAAGGTTTTAATTTTTTGTATAATTTGTAAAATTTTTATGGAGGATGAAATGGTACAGATAGGTAATGAAAAAATTTTAGGTGGTTTAGGAGCTTTATTTATAGTATTAAGCTTTATTCCATACGTGGGCTGGATACTCGGAGTAGCTGGGGTCGTACTTCTTATGATTGCTTTGAATAAGTTTTCACAGATTTTTGATGATAAAAAAATCTTTAGCAATTTTCTTATAGGCTTTTTAATCTCTCTTGCTGGTATTGTAATTGCAATTATCTTTGGTATTTTTTCATTTCTTCCTTTACTTTCAGAACGAGGAGGTTACAGAAGCTTTGAAAGTCCTTCAATGGTTGGAATACTCTTAGCTGTAGCAGTTATGTATATCTTAACTGTAGTTAGTTGTTACTACTATAGGCAGTCCTTTAATCTACTTTATAGTTACACTAATGTTAACCTTTTTAAAGTTGCTGGGACATTTTTATTTTGGGGTGCTGTAGCATTAATAGTCTTTGGATTAGGAGGTCTTGGAATTCTTGTTGGATGGATACTTCTTGCTGTAGCATTTTTTACTCTTCCTACCACCTATGAGTTCATTAATAAGATAGATTAATTGTCATCTTTTTAAAATTTAATGTTATAATTAATTTTTAAATTTAAATCCTTCTTGGAGGAATAGATGAAAATCATTGTTTGCATTAAACAAGTTCCAGATGTTACAGAGGTTAGAATCGATCCGCAGACGAATACTCTCATCAGAGAAGGAGTTCCAAGTATTATGAATCCTTATGATTATCATGCTATTGAAGCTGCACTTCAGATTAAGGAGTTTTTAGGTGGTAAAGTAACTGCTATTACGATGGGACCTCCTCAAGCAGAGGAGATATTAAAAGAAGCGATCTCTATGGGAGTTGATGAAGCAGTTTTGCTTACTGATAAACGTTTTGCAGGTGCTGATACGTGGGCAACAGCGTACACACTTTCAAAAGCTGCCGAAAAACTTGGTTTTGATTTAATAATATGTGGTAAACAGGCGATAGACGGAGATACTGCTCAAGTTGGACCAGAGATGGCTGAATTTCTTGATATACCTCATGTTTGCTATGTAAGAAAGATTGAAAAGATTACTAAGGAAGATATGATCGTTGAAAGACTGATGGATGACTGTTATGAGAAAGTCTGGCTAAAACTACCAGCCTTAATTACTGTTGTAAAAGAGTTAAACACTCCAAGACCTCCCTCTATTAGAGGTAGAATGATAGCAAAAAAAGCAGAGATTCCCAAATGGGGATTAGAGGAGATAGGTGCAGAAGAAGATAAAGTTGGACTTAAGGGTTCTCCCACAATGGTTAAAAATATCTTTGCACCTCCACCAAGAGGAGAAAGAAGAATACTTGAGGGAACTCCAGAAGAACAAGTAACAACTCTTCTTAGAGAGTTAAGGAGGTTAGGATGTATATAAAGATTAATATTGAAAAATGTAATGGATGTGGCAGTTGTGTAAATGCTTGTCCCTTTGGAGCAATATTAATTGAAGACAATAAAGCTAGAATAAATGAAGCATGTAATCTCTGTGGTGCCTGTATAGAGTCTTGTCCTGAAGAAGCCATTATTGATGAACGGGTAAAAGAGAAAAAAATAAGTGAAGAGTACAAAGGAGTATGGATTTTCGCAGAACAAAGAGATGGAAAGATCGCATCTGTAGCCTATGAGCTTTTAGGTATAGGTAGAAGGCTTGCAGATACTCTTAATGTAGAGCTTTCTGCGGTAGTTTTTGGTAAAACAGATGAAGTGGAAGAATTAATTAAATGGGGGGCAGATAAAGTATACTATGTTTCTGCCTCTGAGTACAGTTATTTAGATGATAAGCTATATTCAAAAACTCTTGTTCAACTGATTAAGACTTATAAACCAGAAATTCTACTTGCAGGTGCTACTGCTATAGGGCGATCTTTTATTCCAAGAGTTGCAGCTTCTTTAAGAGCAGGACTTACTGCTGACTGTACAGGGCTTGAGATAGAAAAGGAGACAAGAAATTTACTTCAGATTCGTCCTGCTTTTGGTGGAAATATAATGGCAACAGTAGTGTCTCCAAATAGTCGTCCCCAAATTGCAACAGTAAGACCTCGAGTTATGAAAAGAGGTGAGTACGATCCTAAAAGAAAAGGAGAGATTATAAATATCGAGCCTTTAAGACCTTCAGATAAAGTAAGAATTCTTGAAAGAGTTGAAGACATCTCTTTCTGTAAGGTGAGTCTTCAGGATGCAAAAGTTATAGTTTCTGGAGGAAGAGGTGTTGGAGGGCCTGAAGGATTCAAAATGTTATGGGAGCTTGCTAATCTACTGGGTGGTACAGTTGGAGCATCTCGTGCAGCTGTGGATGAGGGTTGGATTCCTTATGCTTATCAAGTCGGGCAGACTGGAAAAACTGTTTGTCCAAAACTTTATATAGCCTGTGGCATCTCTGGAGCTGTGCAGCATTTAGTAGGAATGCAATCAAGCGATATAATTGTTGCAATAAATAAGGATCCAAATGCACCAATATTTAATGTTGCCACCTATGGTATAGTGGGAGATTTAAGGGAGATAATTCCTTTACTTATTAAAAAGATTAGGGAAGGAGTTATTGAATGAAGGCTTTTGTCTTTCCTGGTCAGGGTTCTCAATATATAGGTATGGGAAAAGATTTATTAGAGGTAGCAGAAGATTTATTTAGAGAGGCAAGTAAAATTGTAGGTTTTGATTTGTACAGTCTTTGTGTTGAAGGACCCGAAATTGAGCTAAATAAAACTGAAAATACTCAGCCAGCTATTTTTACAGTTTCTTATATTTTAGCAAAAGAGGTTCTAAAAGCAGGTATAAAACCGGATTATCTGTGTGGACACTCTCTCGGAGAGTATACTGCCGCTGCTGTAGCAGGAGTTTTTTCTTTTGCTGATGGAGTCAAAATAACAAGAAAAAGGGGGGAATTAATGCAACAAGCTCAACCTGAAGGCAAAGGTGCTATGGCTGCAGTTTTAGGAGTGGATGAAGAGGAGGTAAAAAATATTTGCAGAAGTGTTAAATCTGGCTATGTTGACATAGCAAATTTTAACTGTCCAGGTCAATTAGTAATCTCTGGTGAAAGACAAGCTGTGCAGGAAGCTACGGAACTTGCAAAACAAAGGGGAGCAAAGAAAGTTGTTTTACTTCAAGTAAGTGTACCTTCCCACTGTCTGCTTATGAAGGAAGCATCAGAGCTTTTCAGAGATTTTCTCTCTCACTTTAAGTTTAGTAATGCAAACATACCTATTGTAACCAATGTAGATGCAATTCAAAAGACAAACTCTCAAGAGATCTTTGAAAGCTTTATAAAACAACTTTACAGTTCTGTTCTGTGGCAAGACTGTGTTAAATATATGATTTCAAAAGGAGTGAACACCTTTTTTGAAATAGGTCCTGGGAAAGTTTTAGCAGGACTGATAAAAAGAATTTCTCCAGAAGTTAAAATTTTTAATATAGAAAAAATTAAAGATATTCAGACTCTGAAGGAGGAGATAGAATGAGAAAGAAAATCGGAGTTATAGGAGCAGGAAATGTAGGAGGCACTCTTGCCTTATGTATTGTACAAAGCGGGCTTGCAGATGTTGTTTTATATGATATTGTAGAAGGAATGCCACAAGGTAAAGCTCTTGATATTCTTCAAGGCACAGCAGTTACAGGAGTCACCTCTTTTATATATGGAACTAATAATCTTGAAGATCTTGCTGGCTCAAATATTTTAGTTATTACAGCGGGTGTTGCAAGAAAGCCAGGGATGAGAAGAAAAGATTTGCTCATGGTAAATGCAGATATTGTAGGAGGAATTGTAAAGACAGTTTCCCAGATTTGTCCCGAAGCCTTCTACATAGTTGTTACAAATCCTATGGATGTAATGGCTTATTTAACCTATGTTATCTCTCAGGTAAGTAGACAAAGAGTTATAGGTATGGGTGGAATTCTTGATTCTGCAAGGTTTAAAACTTTTATAGCTATGGAGCTTGGCGTATCTCCAAAAGATGTAGAGACAATAATTCTTGGCGGGCATGGTCTTTATATGGTGCCACTTGTAAGATTTACAACTGTAAAGGGAGTTCCGATAACTAAAATTATTCCAAAAGAAAGAATTGAAGCCCTTGTTCAAAGAACAAGAGAAGGAGGAGCAGAAATTGTTGCACTCCTAAAGACAGGTTCAGCCTACTATGCTCCAGCTCAATCTACATTTGAGATGATTAAAGCAATAATTCTTGATGAAAAAAGACTTCTTCCTTGCTCAGTTTATCTTCAAGGAGAATATGGTGCAGTAGATGTTTTTAACGGAGTTCCGGTTATTTTAGGTAAGAGTGGAGTTGAAAAAATTATAGAGGTTGATTTAACAGAGGAGGAGAAAGCTGCCTTTGAAAACTCAACTCAAGAAGTCAGAGCGATGATAGATATTCTTAGGCAGGAGGGCAGAATATGATTGAGAGAACTTTAGTAATAATAAAACCTGACGCTGTTAAAAAAAATATAGTAGGTGAGATAATCTCAAGATTTGAAAAAGGAGGCCTTAGGATAGCTGCATTAAAAAGGATACATCTTACAAAAGAGCAAGCAAAGGGATTTTATATAGTTCATAAAGATAAACCCTTTTATGAATCTTTAACTAACTTTATGTCAGAAGGTCCTGTTGTTGTAATGGTTTTAGAAGGAAAGAATGCTATATCAGAGGTAAGAAAAATCATGGGAGCTACAAATCCTTCTGAAGCAGAAAAAGGAACAATAAGAAGAGATTTTGGAGAAAGTATTGAAAGAAATGCTGTGCATGGTTCAGATTCCTCTGAATCAGCAGCCTATGAAATAGCCTACTTTTTTTCTTTTTTAGAGATTTTTTAAATCTTAAGAAGGCCTTCAAAAAGGGAGGCCTTCTTTATTCTCAGTAACATATAAGTTTAAGTTGAACCCACTATATATACATATATGAAGGTAATTTATAAATTCTTGTCTAAAGCTGTCGGTGAATATATCAGTTTTTAATTGTTTTTGAATATCATCAATTCTCCAGAAGGCTATCTCTCTGACCTCCTTCCTATTAAAATTAAAAGGACCGTCATGAACTGTAAAATAAGTGTAAACTAGTTCACTTTCAAAGTCGTTTGAAAAGATATAGGTAAAAAGAAAAAAAATACTATCAGTAAGAATTCCAAGTTCTTCGAAGAGCTTTCTTTTTGCGGCAGCAAAAAGGCTTTCTCCAGGCATTACATGTCCTTCTACAGAAGTGTTCCACTTTTCAACTACTACATCCTTATGATAGGAGCGTTTCTGAAGAAGTATCTCTCCCTTTGAGTTAAAAACTATTACATGAACAACCTTATGGAGCATCGAAGGATTTTTATGAATAAGACTTTTTGGAGCTAATGAGAGCACTTTTCCTTCTTTATCAACTACTTCAAGAAAATCTTCCAAATCTTCCTCTACGACTTCTTATATTAAAAATGCCGGTGGTGGGATTTGAACCCACACGGGATTGCTCCCAGCGGATTTTGAGTCCGCCGCGTCTGCCATTCCACCACACCGGCTGTAAAAAAATATCATAAAAAATAAATATTTTGCAAGACATTAAAAAAAATACTTGACAAAATTATTAAAAAGTGGTAAAAAGTGTAAACTACAAAATTTTATCCTAACTAAAGGGGGTTAAAAAATGGCAAAGATAGGAGTTTATGTATGTCACTGTGGAGAGAATATTGCCGGTGCTGTAAATATTGAAGAAGTTGTTAAATACTCTCAAACTCTCCCAGATGTGGTTGTTGTAAAAAACTATGTATTTATGTGTTCAGATCCAGGACAAGATCTTATTAAACAGGACATTAAAGACGGGCTCGTAGATAGAGTCGTAGTTGCTGCATGTACACCAAGAACTCATGAGCCTATTTTTAGAGATGCTGTAGAAGCAGCTGGTCTTAATAGATATTTCCTAGAGATGGCAAACATAAGAGATCAAGACAGCTGGGCTCACTGGCATGATAAATCCGGAGCTACAGAGAAAGCAAAGAGATTAATAAAAAGTGCGGTTGCAAAAGTAAGGCTTGCTGAGCCTCTGTATGATCGTTATGGAGATGTAGAAAAATCAGTAATGGTTGTTGGTGGTGGTGTTGCAGGAATGTTTGCAGCATTAGATCTCGCTAATATGGGTCTTAAAGTCTATCTTGTGGAAAGACAGCCTTCAATTGGTGGAAATATGATAAAACTTGATAAAACATTTCCAACAATGGATTGCTCAGCCTGTATTCTTACTCCAAAGATGGTGGAGGTAGCTCAGCATCCAAATATTGAGCTTATTACTTATGCAGAAGTCGATGAGGTAAAAGGATATGTTGGAAATTTTGATATAAGAGTCAGAAAAAAAGCAAGATATATTGATTGGGACAAATGTACAGGATGTGGCGTATGCACACAGATTTGTCCAGCAAGAGTTCCCAATGAGTATAACTTTGGTATGGATCAGAGAAGAGCTGCATATATTGAGTTTCCACAGGCTGTTCCAAAGAAGGCAGTAATAGATGCGCCAAACTGTTTGTATTTTAAATCACTGAAGAAAACAGGGAAGCCAGCATGTGAAATATGTAAGAAAGGAATTCCTCCTAAAGGAATACAGGGATGTCCCGCAGATGCTATAAAGTTTGATGACAAAGACGAGTATGTGACATTGAAAGTCGGAGCAGTTATACTTGCAACAGGATACAAAGTTATGGATAAAACTCACTTTAAAGAATACTCACCTCATAGTCCAGATGTTGTTACAGCTATGGAGTTTGAAAGAATACTTTCCGCAACAGGTCCTACAGAAGGCGAGCTTAAAAGGCCTTCAGATGGTACAAAGCCAAAAACGATAGCATTTATCTCTTGTGTAGGTAGCCGAGACGAAAGATATCACTCTTACTGTTCGAAAGTCTGCTGCATGTATATGTTTAAACATGCAAGAATTCTTAAAGAAAAATATCCTGATATAAAGCTTTATCTGTTCTTTATAGATGTAAGAACAGCAGGAAAAGACTTTGAGGAGTTTTATGTTTATACAAAACAGTTAGGAGTTAAAGTAATAAGGGGTGGGAGAGTCTCGGCAGTTGATGTAAAACCTAATGGAAAACTAAGAGTAAGAGGATTTGATGTGGATCTTTGCTCACCTGTAGAACTTGAGGCAGACATGGTTGTTCTCGCTACAGCAATTGAGCCTCCTGAGGGTACTGAAGAGCTTGGAAGACTATTTGCAGCAACCTGTGGTAGAGAAGGATTTTTAAGAGAAGTTCATACTAAGCTTTATCCAGTGGAAACAGCTGCTAAGGGTGTATTCATAGCTGGATGTGTTCAAGGACCAAAAGATATCCCTGAGTCAATTGCACAATCACGTGCAGCAGCCGCTGCAGCAGCTGCATTAGTAATTCCTGGTAAGATTAAGTTTGAAGCTATTATTTCAGAGGTTGACAGAGATAAATGTAGCAGTTGCGGAGTTTGTGTTCCTCTATGTCCATATAATGCAATAAGACTTGAAGAATACAAAGGCAAGGATAAGGCAAAAATAGAGCCTGCACTCTGTGCTGGTTGCGGAGTGTGTGCTAGTGCATGTCCATCAAGAGCTATTGTATTCCATGGATATACAACAGAACAAATACTGGCACAGATTGAGGCTTTAACTGAGGTATAAAAATATTTAAGGAGGATTAAAGATGGAAGAGGTTACAGTAAATGTGATTGATTTAAATCAATGTGATGAAGACTTTATTAAGCAACTAATTGAATTGGGTGCTGAGGAACTTAAGGAATGTATACAGTGTGGGAAGTGTGCTTCTACATGTCCTATGGCATTAGCAGGACTTGAGTTTTTTATTAAAAGAATAATTCATGCTGCCACTTTAGGATTAAGAGATATACTTATTGAAGATCCTTCAGTATGGGCTTGTCAGTCCTGTAACAGATGTGTTGAAATTTGTCCGATGGATGTCAAACCTTATGAGATAATCCAAGCAGTAAGAAGAGCAGCAGTAAGAGTTGAGGCTTGTCCTGCAAGCACTTATGAGGGATTAAGAAATCTTTACAGATTTGGTCATGCTGTATTTCCAAAAGGTTTTGAAGAAAGAAGAAAGAAGGCTGGATTACCTGAAAAGCCACCAACTGCTTTGAGTTTTGATGAATTAAGAAAAAAATACCAGGAGGTCTTAAAACAGACAATCCTGGAAGAAATAGCACCATTTCCACTTGATTAAGGAGGATAAAAATGAAAAAGATAGGATTATTCTTAGGATGCAATATTCCTTTTAATAGACCAGATGTTGAGTACTCAATAAGATATCTTTTAAATGAACTTGGTGTTGAAATAGTGGAGCTTGAAGGAGCTACTTGTTGTCCAGCCTTTGGCTCTATGCCCTCTTTAGATGTAGTAGGTTGGGCAACAGCTTCAGCTTGGAATCTTACAATAGCTGAGGAAAAGGGAGTTGATATAATTACAGGATGTGGTTCTTGCTACGGCTCTTTAAATGAAGCAAAATACCATATGGATAAACATCCAGAAATTAAAGAACAGGTAAATAAGATTCTTTCAACAGTTGGCAAAGAATACAAGGGCACAAGTAAAGTTTGGAATGTCATTAATTATCTGTATGAAGAGATAGGTCTCGATAATCTAAAAGCAAAGATTAAATATAACTTAAATGGATTAAAATGTGCTGTACAGACAGGCTGTCACAATCTTTGGCCTAGTAAAGCTTATCCAACAAATGAAGACAATACTTTTAATCCAACAAGAATGAGAGAGATATGTGAAGCACTAGGAGGAGTAGCGCCTCATTATAGCACCATTACTGACTGTTGTGGTATGGGAGCATTGAGATCACAGGCTTCTGCAAAGTCTCTTGCCCTTTTCAAAAAGAAACTTGACGTAATAAAAGAAGAAATAGATCCAGATGTATGTATTACAGGATGCAACTCCTGTTTGATGCAGTTTGATGCCGGACAGGCACTTTTGATAGAGCAGAAGAAATTGAATTATAAGATTCCTGCACTTCATATTGCTCAACTTGTAGCTATAGCCTTAGGAGCAGATGTAGAGAAAGCCACAGCTTTAGCGACAATTCCTTTAAATGGAGTAATCACTAAGATAAAAGGAGGTAATTAATATGGCTTGGGAGCCGAGGATTATTGTTATCGCCTGCCAGTGGTGCACATATCAGGGAGCAGATCTGGCAGGAAGCTTAAGGTATAGCTATCCTCCTACAGTGCATATTATTAGAGTTCCATGTAGTGGAAGGGTTGAGCCTGAATTTATAGCAGAAGCTATAAAAAGAGGAGCTGATGGAGTATTTATCGGAGGATGTCATTTTGGTGATTGTCATTATAAAGAAGGCAATTACAAAGCAATTAGAAGATTTAAGTTGTTTAAGAGATTAGCAACAGATTTGGGAGTTGAGCCTGAGAGAATTCAACTCGAATGGATTTCTGGTAGTGAGGGTAAAAGATTTGCAGAGGCTATGACTGAATTTGATGCTAAAATTAGGCAACTTGGACCAAATCCATTGAAGGAGGGGGCAAATGTCTAAACCAAAACTTGCATATTATTTAGCTGGTGGATGTGGTGGATGTGATATGTCAATTGTAGATCTTTCAGAGGCTTTAGTTGATGTAGCAATGGCTTTAGATATTGTTTTCTGGGCTCCAACAGTAGCAGATGCAAAGTATAAAGATCTTGAGGCTATGCCCTCAGGCTCAATTGATGTAGGCCTTTTTAGCGGAAATGTTAGAAACTCGGAACACGAGCATATTGCAAAGGTTATGAGAGACAAATGCAAGGTTCTTATAGCCTTTGGTATATGTGCAGCCTTAGGAGGTATAAAAAGCCTTGTAAATTTACATACCACTGAAGAATTAATGGAAACAGCTTATATATATACATACAGCACAGATAATCCTGAAAAAATATTGCCTCAAACTAGTTATGTTGTTGACAGCAAGTATGAGTTGACGCTTCCAAAACTTATGGATGCAAGAACTCTTGATCAGGTTGTGAAGGTGGATTACTACATAGGTGGATGTCCTCCTCATCACGAGCATGTAGCAAAAGCAGTTACTGCTCTTCTTTCTGGACAGCTTCCACCAGCTGGTTCTTGGATTACGATGGGTAAAGCAGTATGCGAGGTTTGTGATAAAAATCCTGTGCTTAAAGGACAGCCAAAAGAGTTTGCAAAGACAGTAAAAAGAGTTTATGAGGGAGTTCCTGATTCAGAAAAATGTCTAATGGAGCAGGGATATCTATGTCTTGGTCCTGTTACTCAGGGTGATTGTGGTTCAAAATGTCCATCTGTTGATATTCCTTGTAGAGGATGTGGTGGACCTATTCCAGGAGTAAAAGATTTCGGATTAAGAGCAGTCAGCGCAGTTGCAAGCATGCTTGAGAACGAAGAGCTTGTTGACCAGATTCCGGATCCAGTTCATCTATTTTATAGATATACCCTTGCAGGGTCTTTCTTAGGTAAGAGAATTAAGAGATAAATACAGAAAATTAGCCCAGAAGGGGGGAAGGGAATGAAGAAAATAGAAATTAATCCAATGACAAGACTTGAAGGCCATGGTAAGATAACAATCTTTCTCGATGAAAATGGAAATGTGGATAATGCATTTCTTCAAACAGTAGAGTTTATGGGATATGAAAAATTTCTTGTTGGAATGCCAATTGAGGAAGTTCCAAGAACAGTAAGCACAATATGTGGAGTATGTAGAGGAGTTCACTTTACAGCCTCTATGAAAGCTATGGATGGTGTTTTTGGTGTTGAGCCAACACCTACAGCAAAAAAACTTAGAGAGTTATTCTTTAATGCTCATATGGTTGAAGACCATACAGCAATACTTTATGCATTAGGCTTCCCTGATTTTGTATGCGGACCAACAGCTCCACCTGCAGAAAGAAATCTCGTTGGATTAATACTGAAAGTAGGAGCTGATGTTGGAAAGCTTGTTTTAAAGAAGAGAGCAGGAGCTGTAAAGATATTTGAGATGCTTGGTGGCAGACCAATACATCCAGTTGCTGCAATTCCGGGTGGATGGGCCAAGGCAATAACTGAGGAGCAGAGAAAAGAGATTTTAACAATAGCAGATGACTTAATAGAACTTGGTAAACTTACATTAGATGTTTTTGATAAAGTTGTTCTTCAGAATAAAGAATATGTAGATCTTGTTATGTCAGATGCCTATAAAGTTGTTGTAAATTATCTTGGTGGAGTTGATGAAAATGGAAAAATAACCTATTATGATCCAAAAGATCAAGTATTTGTCGATACAAAAGGAAATGAGATAGCTCGTTTCAGAGGAAAAGAGTATCTCGACCATATAGCTGAAAGAACTTTACCCTGGAGCTATCTTAAAGTTCCTTATGTGAAAAAATTCGGATGGAAAGGACTTGTTGATGGAGATGGAACAAGTCTTTACAGTGTTGGTCCTCTTGCAAGATTTAATGTTGCAGCAGGTTTTTCAACACCCTTAGCACAAGAAGCTTATGAAAAGATGCTTAATACCTTTGGAAGCAAGCCAGTTCATAATATTTTAGCTTACCACTGGACAAGAGCTATAGAGTTAATTAATGCAGCCGAAAATATCAAAGTTCTCGCGTCTGATGAAAGTATTACAGATACTAATGTTCGTCAAGAGATTACTAAGGTAGTTGGCGAAGGTGTTGGAATTGTAGAAGTTCCAAGAGGAACTCTTATTCATCACTATAAAACTGATGATAAAGCAATAGTTCAAGAGGCAAATCTAATTGTTGCCACTACCCACAACAAGGGCGCAATAAATGTAGCTATAAGAAAAGCTGCTCAGCACTTTATTAAGGGAGGAAAAGTAGATGATGGCATTATAAATCTTGTTGAAATGGCTTACAGACCATATGATCTATGCTTTGCCTGTGCAACTCATACACTTCCTGGAAGAATTCCTATTGAGTTAAATATTTACTCTCACGAAGGAGAGCTTATAAAGAGCTTAAGAAACTACGAGATTGTCTAATCTTTTTGGCGGGAGTTTTGCTCCCGCCTTTTCAAAAAAATCATTTCATAATTTATGAAGACAATAGTTGTAGGCATTGGTAATCCGAATTTTAGAGATGATGGTGTTGGTTTAAAAATAGTAGAGCATTTTGAGGGATTAGTGGACACTGTAATGCTTATGAATCCTGATTTCAAAGTTCTTGATAAAATCTTAGGTTACGATAGAGCTATAATTGTTGATGGAGTTAAATCAGGACAGCAACCAGGAACTATAGTAGAGCTTGATCCATTAAATACCTTTAAAAACATATATGCAAGTGGAACTCATAATATTACTCTTTTTGAAGTGATAAGAGTTGGTTATACTCTTTTTCCAGATGAGATGCCCAAGGAAATAAAAATTATAGGAGTAGAAGTAGAAGATGTTGAGACCTTAAGTGGAGAATGTTCTCCAAAAGTGAGAGAGGCGATACCAAAAGTTGTTGAGAAAATAAAAAGTTATTTAAGAATAAAATAATTTCATAGCCAACCAAGAGACAAAAAATCCTAATGAAGGAGCTACAATAAAGTTAATTCCAATTTTTCTAAGAAGCCTAATTTTTACAGTTTTAATACCCTTTGTTAGGCCAACTCCTGTTATTCCACCAATAATACAGTATGTTGTAGAGATAGGCATACCAAGAAATGTAAACAGTAAAACACAACTGCCAGCACCAAATTGTGCTGCAAAACCTGAAAAAGGATCAAGTGCGGTTATATTTTTCCCAACGGTTTCAATAACTCTATGACTTAAAAGAATAGCTCCAAAAAACACCATCGATGAACCCAGAAGAAATAGTAGATATCTATTAATTTCTATTTTTGAATAAATTACAGGTCCAAGCACTGTTGCTAATTCATTTGCACCTGTATTGTAGGAGATTAAAAAGGCGCTTAAAAGAAGAAGAAATTTTAAGATAGTTTCAATTTTAATAAAAGAAAATTTTACTAAAGCTTTCTCAATGAGTTTATAAATAAAAAAAGAAAAAATTAAGGCAAAAAATGGAGATATTAACCAAGAGATTACTATCTTAATTAGAGCATTGTAATTAATTTCACTGTTAGAAGCTAATGCTGCTCCTAACAGACTTCCAATAATAACTTGATGAGTAGACAGAGGTAGTTTTTTCCAGTTAGATGTTATTATTAAAATAGCAGAGACAGTTAAAGCAACTGTTAATAATGAAATATCTACCTCTACAAGACCTTTTCCCACTGTTTTCATGACTGTTTTCCCTTGTAACAGTATACCTATAAATACTAAGACTCCGAAGAGAAATATAGCTCTCTTTAGTTTTATAACACCTGTACCAATACATATACTTAATGCGTTTGAAGCATCATTAGAACCTATACCAAAGGCAATAAGAAGGCTTCCGACTACAGCAATCTCTACCATTTATCGGAGACTCACTTCAATTGTGTAGAGGTAGTCACTGGCATCTTCTATTAAATCGCTTACTTTTGTAAGATAAGAAACAAAATCAGATATAATTTTTCCATCCCAAAAGTTTGTAATTTCAGCTTTTCTTAATTTTTCAGTTATCTCAAATTTTATATCATCTACTTGTTTTTCATATATTCTTATAGCAAGGTTTTTCTCCCTTAGATCTCCCTTAGTTAATAGACTCTCAAAGGCAATTAAAAGAAGTTCACACATATTAGAGTTTACAGAGGCAATTTTTATACATTCAGATTCAATAGTCTTATATACTTCAAAGTTTAGATATCTAAACTCAAATGCTGCATCTTCTACTGTATCAAAGGCTTCATCAACTATCTCAATAAATCTACAAATGCTAGGTCTTAAGAAGGGAAGAAACGCACCTTCATAAATCATTGAAATAATCTCTCTTCTTATTGAGTCCGCGTCTCTTTCAAGATCAATAACGCAGTAAATTTGTTCTTTGTTACCAGTTATAATAGCATTTTTAAAACATTCTGCAGCCAAGCATAAAGTTTTTATATGATTTTTAATATTTTCTATTACTTTTTTCTCTAACTTGCCACCAGAAAAAATTTTTTCTAACATCATCCTCTCCTTGCTCTCTCAATTAAAGAGGCTGCTAAAACATCTAGGAGAGCAACTACTCCAACAATTTCTCTTCCATTATGAATAAAAACTCTTGCGATATTAAATTTCTCCATAAGCCTTATAAGATGTTCAAGCTCTGTCTCCTTGTCAATACTTATTACAGGTTTTGATGAGATTTCTTCTACTTTTATTTTTTGAGGATTTAAATTTTTCGCAATGACCTTATACACTATATCTCTAACAGTCACCACACCATATGTGTCTTTTTCATCTTTTGGAAGAACTAATAATGAACGAATTCTTTTGTCAATAAGCTTTTCAATTGCTTCATAAACAGTAGCTTCTGGTCTTATCGTTTCAAGTTTAGTATTCATTATCTCTTTTACTTTTGTAGGCATGCAGACCCCCTGTCATAGATTTTTGCTAAAATAGTAACATATCTCTTTTAAAGTTGACAACTTTACACTCAAACTCTTATATTAATATGTTATAGATGCCACCGTAGCTCAGCGGGTAGAGCAGCTGATTTGTAATCAGCGGGTCGGGGGTTCGAATCCCTTCGGTGGCTTGAAAAAATTGTTCTTAAAAAAGTTATAATATTTTTTACGGAGGGGTTCCCGAGTGGCCAAAGGGGACAGGCTGTAAACCTGTTGGCGTATGCCTTCGAAGGTTCGAATCCTTCCCCCTCCATATAAAGCGGGAATAGCTCAGCGGTAGAGCGTCAGCCTTCCAAGCTGAGGGTCGCGGGTTCAAATCCCGTTTCCCGCTTTTTATATTAATGCCCATGTAGCTCAGTCGGTAGAGCACGTCCTTGGTAAGGACGAGGTCGCCGGTTCGATACCGGTCATGGGCTTTAAAAGTGAGGGATTAAATAAAGAATTTATAAGGAGGAAGTGATGGCCAAGCCAAAGTTTGAAAGGAAAAAGCCTCATGTAAATGTAGGCACGATAGGGCATATTGATCATGGCAAGACTACATTGACATCTGCGATAACCAAGTATTTAGAGCTTAAGGGGCTTGCAAAGTATCGCAGTTATGATTCTATAGACAATGCACCTGAGGAGAAGGCTCGTGGTATAACGATAAACACAGCGCATGTAGAGTATGAGACAGAGAGGCGTCATTATGCGCATGTAGACTGTCCAGGTCATGCAGACTATATAAAGAACA
>JANXBK010000069.1 GCA_025057595.1 Thermodesulfovibrio sp. | reverse complement strand
AAGTTAACAAGGAAAGTAAACTTAAGAAAAATAAACGTCTAGAAAACAGTAACAACACTTTGCAATTACTTCTTTAAGTTGTCTTTTCCCCTCCTATAGTCGTCTTTAGGCTTTCGGAGGGGTCTTAAACCCATATAGTAAATCCCTTTAATAAATTTTCCTTGGTGTTGTTTTGGTACTATGTATTTTAATTAGCGAAAAGGAGGATTCTAATGAGTAACTCTTCTATTTCAGACAAAATAGAAACTCTTCAATTAGTTACCTTTACTCTTGGTGAAGAAGAGTATGCCGTTGATATCCTTAAAGTGCAAGAAATAAACAGGATGAAAGAAATTACGCCTGTCCCTAATGCACCATATTACGTGGAAGGAGTTATTAATCTTCGTGGTAAGGTTATCCCTGTGGTTAGCTTAAGAAAGATGTTTGGACTTCCTGAAGAAGAAGACAGAACGAAGCAGAAGATAATGATAATGGATATTCAAGGCATCACTACTGGCGTAATAGTAGATACA
>JANXBK010000068.1 GCA_025057595.1 Thermodesulfovibrio sp. | reverse complement strand
CGCATTGTTCTTTGCCGAAAATTTATTCCCATAATTGTAGTTTTAAACTGCTTTAACTCTTCAGCATGACAACCTCTTTTCCCGCAAGTTTTTTCAATAATTTTTGGATCAAAATTAAAAGTCTCTGGATTCCTATCATGCCAGAGAATATTTCTTACCTTTGGATGAAGAATTGTCTCAGAACTTTCTCTTTTTTTAGGAAGAAGTTCAAATAGGCTATCTTCACCCTTAGGTTCTATTTTGTTAAATTCAAAATCTTCTTTACTGTATAAAGCAGTTCTTTCAACATACTCTGCATCTTCTGTAACAAAAATAGGCTTAAGCATACCCTTATGAGCTTTTTCCTTATCAAGGGTTCTACCGTTTCCAAGATGACAATCCCTACACGATACTGTTTTGTGTCCAGATTGTTTTCTAACATCTTCCAAGGTTACATAAAACTGAGGATATCCAAGTTCAGCCATCTTTTCCTTAGAACTATGACAGTTAATACAACCTGAGGAAGAATCCATATAGTA
>JANXBK010000067.1 GCA_025057595.1 Thermodesulfovibrio sp. | reverse complement strand
AGTTGGCGCAGTGGACAAACCTGTATTACTTAAAAGAGGAATGTCAGCAACAATAAAAGAGCTTCTTATGGCAGCTGAATATATACTTTCACGAGGAAATGAAAAGATAATTCTCTGTGAAAGAGGAATAAGAACATTTGAGACTGCGACAAGAAACACTCTTGATCTATCAGCAGTGCCTCTTCTTAAAACACTTAGTCATTTACCAGTGGCTGTTGATCCAAGTCACGGAGTTGGCAAGCGCGAGCTTGTACCACCTATGGCATTAGCTGCTGTGGCAGCCGGAGCTGATATGCTTTTAGTGGAGGTTCATATAAATCCCGAAGAAGCTTTATCAGATGGGGAGCAATCTTTAACTCCTGAGCAGTTTTCTGAAATGATGAAGAAAATTGCAGTTATTGCTAAAGCTATCGGTAGGGATGTCTAAATGGAAGAGGGATTTAACACTGTTTTAGTAGTGGGTGTAGGTTTAATTGGTGGCTCCTTAGCTTTAGCATTGAAAGAAAAAAAAATTACAA
>JANXBK010000066.1 GCA_025057595.1 Thermodesulfovibrio sp. | reverse complement strand
CATACTCCACCAATAATTGGTTTTCCTGGTTTTATTGATGCACCATGAAAAATAACTCCAGGTAAGCCAGTTTCATCAATAATCTTTGCTGTTAAATCTTTTGTTCCTGCTGAGGTTCCTCCTGTAATAAGCACTAAGTCGCTAAGTTCATAGGCTTTTTTTACAGCTTCTTTTATATCATTGTAGTCATCTTTAAAAATTCCCATCTTTAAAGGAACTGCACCATTTTCATAGCATAAGCCTGCAATACTAAAGGAGTTTACATCTCTTACCTTGCCTAAGGTTACTTTTTCTGTATGGGGTATTATCTCATCTCCTGTAAGAATTATAGAAATGACAGGTCTTTTTATAACCTTAACCTCTTTAATCCCCAATCCTGCAAGTGCACCTATATCTTGAGGTTTAAGCCTATACCCTGCTTTTATAATAAGCTCTCCTTTTTTTGCGTCTTCATCAAAGAATATAACATTTTCTCCCGGTGAAACAGCCTTTAGAACCTCAATTAAATCATCTGATATCAC
>JANXBK010000065.1 GCA_025057595.1 Thermodesulfovibrio sp. | reverse complement strand
GAAACTAAAAAACAAAGGTGAGAAGTATAAAAACAGAAAAAGGTTTAATTGAACCATTGTGGAATTGAAACCCAACTTCGCTCACTCGTTGACTTCAAGAAATTCGGGGTTTAATTGAACCATTGTGGAATTGAAACTGAGAAAATACTAGAGTTAAAAAATAAATATGCAAAGGTTTAATTGAACCATTGTGGAATTGAAACTAGTCGGCATCTGCACCACTCTACCTCTCACCCTGGTTTAATTGAACCATTGTGGAATTGAAACCCATCTACGGAACCTGTGAAAGATATAGATTTTACAAGGTTTAATTGAACCATTGTGGAATTGAAACAAAGATAGAGTATCAATTGGAACAAATCTTGAATATGGGTTTAATTGAACCATTGTGGAATTGAAACAACAGTTTCAATTTTGACTTCTCATTCATTGATGATAGGTTTAATTGAACCATTGTGGAATTGAAACTTTAATTTTCTTTTCAGCTTTTATTCTACCTATTATTGGTTTAATTGAACCATTGTGGAATTGAAACA
>JANXBK010000064.1 GCA_025057595.1 Thermodesulfovibrio sp. | reverse complement strand
TTTACGGTTTAATTGAACCATTGTGGAATTGAAACATGAACCAAAAAAATTACTTAAGCTATGACTATGAGGTTTAATTGAACCATTGTGGAATTGAAACTAAGCACTCTAGCACTCTAGAACACTAGCACTCTAGGGTTTAATTGAACCTTTGTGGAATTGAAACAAATTACGAGATGTGGTATGGTGTGTGTCCGAGAAGGTTTAATTGAACCATTGTGGAATTGAAACTATGTGGAGGGGAGTTTAAAAATCAATGGATAGAAGGGTTTAATTGAACCATTGTGGAATTGAAACCAGTTTGGTTGGAAAGAAATCTTTCAACAATATATGGGTTTAATTGAACCATTGTGGAATTGAAACATGCAAGACCACGAGAAGAGATTATCAAGGATTGAGGGGTTTAATTGAACCATTGTGGAATTGAAACCAAGATTTTGAAAAACATTTTTTATTTTTTTTAAGTGGTTTAATTGAACCATTGTGGAATTGAAACTTGATTTTATTACTCTTTTTATTTTTGTTTTCATCTTGGTTTAATTGAACCA
>JANXBK010000063.1 GCA_025057595.1 Thermodesulfovibrio sp. | reverse complement strand
GCATCGCCACCAACGCAATCGAGAAAGGTTGAAATTTTCGCTTGCGCATAAGGCAGCGGGAGCTTAATTAATAATGCAACGCAAACGCACGCGAAAAGGATAGAAAATCCTGTTGACACGATACCGCGTGCTGATAGTGTTAGTGGGTCTTTGGACCCGGAAACGTGAGCATAGAAACCCTGCTCTTGCCTCAGTTTGAGCGGCAAGAGCACAGTGGGTTTTTGTGCCTAAACTAGTTTTTGAGTTGTTCTGGACGCCCATGTAGCTCAGTGGGTAGAGCGCGTCCTTGGTAAGGACGAGGTCGTCAGTTCGATCCTGATCATGGGCTCCAGACCGTTTTACCGGGCATACCATAGAGGCAAGAACACGGGAACAACCAAAACCTTAGGAGCTAACGATGGCCAAAGAGCAATTCCAGCGGACGAAACCGCACGTGAATGTTGGGACGATTGGTCACATTGACCACGGTAAATCGACCCTTACGGCTGCAATTACAAAGGTTCAGGCAAAGAAAGGCCTGGCCAGGGAAAAAAGCTACGCCGAGATAACCAAAG
>JANXBK010000062.1 GCA_025057595.1 Thermodesulfovibrio sp. | reverse complement strand
AAGCGGAATTGGAGCTGTAAAAAAAGCTAAAATAGGTTATTATGTTCAAGATGAAAAAAGATATATTTCTCACGAGTTTAATGAACCCATGGAGATACTATCTCTTAAAGGTAATGTTTCAATAAAAGATGGAGAGCCTCTTGCACATATTCATGTTGTTTTCTCAAAGGAAGATTTTTCATGTGTTGGTGGACATCTATATGAAGCAGAAGTTTTTGCCTTTGAGTTTGAGATAGTAGAGTTTGAAGGAGAATGTTTTAAAAGAGAGTTTGATCAAGAAACAGGACTATTTTTATGGCGCACTTAGATTAACATCTCCTCAAGGGTGATTCTTACACACTCAGCTAAAGCTTGCAGATTGTATCCTCCTTCAAGAACAAATATCTTTGGAGCATAAGAAGACCTTAGAATACTTCTTATAATGCTTCTTACTCCCTCTGTTGTTACATTTATAAAGCTGAGGGGATCATCCTTATGCATATCATAACCTGCTGATACAAGAATAAGTTCAGGCTTGATTTCTCTTATTTTCTGAGGCATTATATCCTGAAAAACTGT
>JANXBK010000061.1 GCA_025057595.1 Thermodesulfovibrio sp. | reverse complement strand
TACCTTTACTCTTCTTCTAAGCTTATCGATGAGTCTCCTTGCTTTACTTTTGATGGAGCTTATTCTTCAGATACCCGCTGGTTTTAGTCCTCAGGCGATGGAGGCCACAAGAATCTCATACCTCCTTCTTATTCCCTACATATTCAGCTCTTTTATTTTCCACCATTTTGGAGCAATTTTGAGAAGTAAAAGAATGTTTACACAGTATTTTATTGGTGAGTTTTTCATGTCAATTGTAAACTTTACAGTCACCTTAATAGGTCTTCTAACTACAGCAGATTATAAAACCCTGCCTATATCTCTTTCCGTAACTCAAGTAGTAGGCAGTTTATATATGTTATATGTGGGAAGAGAATATATAACTTTGAAATTTTACATTGACGAAACTACAAAAAAATAACACTTCAATTCTTTCAGCTTTCCCTTCTTTACGGTGTTTTTCACCTCTACATTCTGGTAGACCGCGCCTTTGCCTCATACCTTGGAGAAAAGGCAGTGTCCGCTTTGGCTTATGGACTTTTGCTTGCAGGCATTCCCAAAGCGATCCTAAGGTTTGAACATATGGCGA
>JANXBK010000060.1 GCA_025057595.1 Thermodesulfovibrio sp. | reverse complement strand
CTTATTCCATCAACTCCAACAGAATACTTTATTCCCCATTGAGGAATCCATAAATACTCTTCCTTAAACTGCATTTCTGCAGTATTTTTATTGAAAGAAAGATAAAGAGGAATACTTAAAATGAACTCTATTATTGAAACTACAAGTGCTGAAAACTTTATTAACTCCTCTCTGTCTCTTGGAATTAAAGCAATCAAAAAAGCAGAAATTACTGGAAAAAAGATAAGAGTTGAAAGAATTGGAAATTTCAGGTTATTTACAGCAACACCAAACATTAAGATAACACTACCAATAAGAACAATAATCAAAAATGAAATAAGAAGATGTCTTTTGAGTTCAAAACTTCTAAAGTCTCTGCCTAATACCTCTTCATTCATGCTCTAACCTCATATACTGAGAATGATTAAAATAAAAACAATTATTCCACCTATCATAAAAATTGCATATTGTTGAAACTGACCAGTCTGAATAGGTCTTATAAATAAGCCTAACCTATAAATAAGATTTGGAATTCCATTAACAATACCCTCTATTACCTTTAAATCTGTAAATTTCTCTATAAATTTTTCA
>JANXBK010000005.1 GCA_025057595.1 Thermodesulfovibrio sp. | reverse complement strand
AAAATCCACTCCTGAAGGAGCAAGAGATTTTCTTGTTCCAAGTAGATTGAATCCTGGAGCCTTTTATGCTCTTCCTCAATCTCCTCAGCTTTTCAAACAGATACTTATGATTTCCGGTTTTGATAGATACTTTCAAATTGTTCGTTGTTTTAGAGATGAAGACTTAAGAGCAGATCGTCAGCCTGAGTTTACTCAGATTGACCTTGAAATGTCTTTTGTTGAGCCAAAAGATATTATGGATACAGTTGAGGAAATGCTCTTTCACTGTTTTAAGAGTGTTTTAGGAGTTGAGCTTTCTATACCCTTTGTTAAGTTAAGTTATGAAGAAACCATGAATAAATATGGCTCTGATAAACCAGATTTGAGATTTAATCTTGAAATTTATGATGTAAGTGACATTGTAAAAAACTGTAATTTCAAGGTATTTCTTGACACTATACAAACTGGAGGCGCAGTTAAAGCAATTTGTGCAAGAGGATTTGCTTCGTTAAGTAGAGGAGAGATTGACAAGTTAACACAAAAGGTTCAATCCTTTGGTGCAAAAGGATTAGCATGGATAAAATTAAAAAATGGTTTTGAGTCTCCCATTGTAAAATTCTTCCCAGAAACTATATTAATTGATTTAGCTCAAACTTTAAAGGCTGAGCATGGTGATATGCTCTTTTTTGTGGCGGATCATAAGTCTTTGATAAATGAAATTATGGGCAAGCTTAGAGTTGAGTTATCTGAGATGGCTAATATTGATAAGAAAGGTTTTTCTTTTGTATGGATAACAGATTTCCCACTTTTTGAATGGGATGATGATGAAAAAAGATTTGTAAGCATGCATCATCCCTTTACAGCTCCTCACGACAGTGATATAGACAAACTATTACAAATTCCTGAAGAAGCCTTTAAAGATCCTCAGAGTTCTCTAAAAGACATTAAAGCAAAAGCCTATGATATAGTCTTAAATGGATATGAATTGGGTGGAGGCAGTATAAGAATTCATAGAGTAGATATTCAGCAGCATATTTTTAGAATTTTAGGATTCTCTGAAGAGGAGGTAAAAAGAAAGTTTGGATTTTTTATTGAAGCATTAAACTTCGGAGTTCCACCTCATGGAGGAATAGCATTAGGACTTGACAGACTAGTAATGTTAATGACAGGTGCAAGCTCTTTAAGAGATGTTATTGCTTTTCCAAAGACTCAGAAAGCCTACTGTCCTCTAAGTGAAGCTCCTACTGAAGTTGAAGTAAAGCAGTTAAGAGAATTACACATAAAATTAGATATTTAATTTATAATTTAGTAAAGATGATAAAAATCTCTATTGATAAAGCTAAAGCAGGAATGAAAGTAGCAGAGGATGTTATCAATGAGGCTGGAATGATTATTATTCCTAAGGGAAAAGAACTTACAGAGATATTAATAAATAAACTTTCTCAGATGAATATAAAATTTATATACGTTGAAGGTAAAAGAGAGCTACCTCCAAAGAATGAAATTTTTGAAGGTATTGAGAGAAGATTTAAAAAAATAAAGGATCCACAAACTCTTCTTATAAAAATGGTTTTAAAATCCCATATTGAGGAATTATATGAATCTTCAGGAAGTAATGGCGAAAGTTGAAAAGGTAGAAAATCTTCCGACAATTCCATCTATCTTAAAAAAAATTCTATCTATAATAGAGGATCCAAATGTGTCTCTACAAAGAATTACTGACTTTGTATCTTCTGATCCTACCTTAACTGCAAGAATTCTTAAGATGGTTAACTCACCTGTGTATGGATTTCCAGGAAGAATCTCTTCAATAAGCCATGCTATGGTAATACTTGGGCTTAATGCAGTTAAGGGGCTTCTTCTAGGTGTATCTGTATTTGAACTGATGCAGAGATATATGAGAGGACTCTGGGAGCATTCTTTGGCCACAGCGATCTTTTCAAGAATTTTAGCTATACAGAAGAATGTTGATGCCTCTGAAGAAGTATCAGTAGCTGGACTTTTGCATGATATTGGTAAGGTTATACTTATGATTGCTTTTAGAGAAGATTATGCAAAGGTTTTAGATGAAGTAAAAAATAATGAAAGATATTTATACGAAGTAGAAAGAGATTACTTTGGATTAACCCATGCGGAAGTAGGTGGTATAGTATCCAAAAGATGGAACTTTCCTTTAAAACTTATAGAGCCTATTATGTATCATCATAGACCTCAAATAAGTGAAAAATTTCAGAAAGAGACAGCTATTGTTCATGTTGCTAATACTCTTACTGTGGCAAGAGGTATAGGATACTCTGCTGAGGAGTTTGTTCCTGCTGTTCATCTTTTTGCATGGGATATTTTAAATTTAAAAGAAAGAGAAATTAAAGAGATATTTAAAGAAGCTGAGGAGCTAATAGCAGCCGCGGGAGAAATTTTTGCCTCTGATGAATAGAAAAATAATTGCTTTAGCTAAATCTTCAAATACTAAGAAGCTTTTTTATGAACTTCTTGATGAGTTAAACTTTGAAAAATATATTTTTGATGATATAAAAGATGCTTTAGAAATAATCTATAACGAAATTCCTGACATGTTAATTATAGATGCTACAGAGGAATTTGATAAAGATTTGTATATCTTTAATGAATTAAAACAGGATCCACTCTTTGTATCTATGAGTTTTATAGCAATTGTGCCTTCAGATTTTTACTGTAAAAACTGGAAAAAGTTTTTATTTGATGATTATGTAAGAGAAAATCTTATAGAAAAGGATTTTACGATGAGAGTTTTGCTTTGTTTTGAAAGAGCAGAAAGAATAATAGCAACCAATCCTTTAACAAAACTTCCAGGTAATCTTGTAATACAGAGGGAAATTCAAAGAAGAATTGACAAAGAAGAGATATTCTCTCTTGCTTATGCAGATTTAGATAATTTTAAACCCTTTAACGATAAGTATGGATTTTATCGTGGAGATGAGGTAATTAAAATGCTAGGAAGAGTTATTCTTAATATCGTAAGAGCAGAACAACCGAAAGGCAGTTTTGTTGGACATATTGGTGGTGACGACTTTGTATATATAATGAGACCTGAAAGTATTGAAGAAACTACAGTTAAAATTATAGAAGTCTTTGACAATCTTATTATAAATTTTTATGATTTAGAGGATATTAAAAAAGGTTATATTGAATCAGTCAGTAGAGAAGGTAAAATTCTTCACTTTCCAATAATGACACTTTCTGTAGGGATAACATCAACAAAAAATAGAAAATTTAGACATTTTAGTGAAATGGCTGAAGTTGCCTCAACAATGAAAACTTTTGCAAAAAAACAGAAAGAAAAAAGGTATGCTATTGACAGAAGAAGAGATTTTTAATTAATCAAGAAGAATTAATATCTCATTTGCTTTTTCTTCAAGCTTTTTTAACTCCTCTTTAAGATTACTGCATTCCTCTTTCAACTCATAAAACTCATCTGCGATATAAAGACAGCCTAATATAGCTGCTCTAAGTGGAGGTATATTTGGATTCTGCTCATAAATCTTTCTTAACTTTTCATCCACGTACGCAGCAAGTTTTTGAATATACTCAGGAGACTTGTCTCCTTTAATAATATATTTTTGTCCGAGAATATAAACTTCTGTTTTATTCATTCTAATTGTAAATCAAGCTCTGTTAAAAGAGTTTCAATATGTTTCTTTATAATCTGTCTTTCTTTGAGTAAATTTTCAATCTCACTGTCTTTTTGTCTTAAAGTTTCCTCTAAGGAATTTACTCTTTTCCTTAGCTCCTCATTCTGAAGTTTAAGAGCTCTAATTTTTTCTAAAGCTGCCACAATCTTCTCCTCAATCATCTGTCTTCCTCCTTCTTGTATGTGATAATTTTAATAAAATTATTTGTCAATTCCTTTGTCCTAAGATACTCTGCATAGGAGGTTAGAACTCTTTTTACATAATTTTTTGTTTCGTTAAAGGGTATATCTTCTATAAATTCATCAATTTCATATTTATCGTTAAGCCATAATCTAACATTATTTTCTCCAGCATTGTAAGCTGCTAATGCAATGGGTATACTTTGGAATTCATTAATAAGCTTTTTTAAATAAGCTACACCTACGGTAATGTTTTTTGATGGATTAAATAGATCCTCCATTGAAGTTATTGATACTTCAATTTTTTTACTTTCTCTAACAGCTGTATCAAACATTAACTGCATCAAGCCGCAAGCACCTGCTACTGATACTGCTGTTCTGTCAAATCTTGATTCTTCTCTCATTACAGCCAATATTAAATATGGATCTATAGCAAATTTTTTAGAAACTTTCATTACTTCTTCAAAATAAGGTTTAGGATATAGAAACTCATGGTAACTAAATTTATCAGGCAATTTTGAGATTAACCTTAAAGAAGTTGAGTAATCACCAAGAATATTTAAAAGTTTGGCATAAACAGGAATATTTTCTAAATCTCTGTTGTTATTGATTATCCACTTTAGCTCTTTTAAGGCTTCTTCCTTGAGTTTAGCTTTTATTAAGAGTTCAACTCTTAAAGGTATTTTTGAGTTGAAATTTGTCTTTTTGGAAGGAATAGGTACAGAGGCAATTACACCATATTTGTATAAAAGATAAGAGTAGTAATCTCCTGGCAAAAATGTTACTGAATAGTCTTCTATATTGATTACTCCTTTTTTGTTCGCAGCTCTAATATACCAATAAAGATATTTAATTTTTTTGTAGTTTTGGTAAAGATTTTTAAAGATTCTCTGGGCTTCATCAAATTTTTTCGAGCTATAAAGAATCCATCCGGTAGACCACATTATATCTTCCTCTAAAGTAGGATATTTATTCAAAACAGTTTTTAGTATATTTAATGCTCCTTGTACATCACCTGTGCGTCTTTTAATGTTAGCATAATTAGTTAAAAGACTGCCTATTTCAACTTCTGAGGATTGAATTAGTTTTGGTATTATTTTTTCAAAGGACTCATAATCTTTTGCTCTAAGATAAGATCGTGCTAACCAATAAATATCATTACTTTTTTTAAAGGCTTCAGCTGCTTCTGTATACTTTTTTTGCATAAAAAGGCTATAACCTAATAGACTATAAATCTCTTTTTTTTGCCTTAAAGAAGAGTTATTTAAGGCTTTCAATAGATAATTTTCTGCTTTTTTAAAATAATAGGAATTAATCAGATTTTGAGCTTTTTTTATCAGATCGTTTACAGTTATATCTGATTTATCAAGAAGCTTCTCTGCGATGTCTGCTAAAGATGAGGAAGTTAAAAATATCTCTTTTAAATATATTTTAGCTTTTTCAGCTTTTTCTCTGTTTTTTAGAAATTGGGCATATTCTAATTTTATCTCAAGATCTTCAGGATAAGAAAGTATAAATTTTTCATATATTGATTCAATTTCTTCTTCATTGTCGCTCTTTTTTATAAACTCAATTTCCACCCTTTTTGCCTCTCTTGTAAGTGGAGATTTCGGATAGGTTTTTAATAAAGTTTGTATATCCTCTAAACCTTCCTTATACCTATTTATGGCTTTGTAAGCTTTTGCTCTCCAAAGTAAAATATAATCTCCAATTTCTCTCAACTCTGGTAAAGCTTTACTGAAACAGTCTATTGCCTTCTCATAATTATGTGAGTCTAAGGCTTTTTTGCCTTCTTTAAGTAAATAAATTGGATTAGTTTGAGAGATCGCAGAGGGTATAAAAAGAACGAAAAAAATTGAACAAAATACAAAAAACTTTACCACTCTTTAAGCCTCTCTTTATAAAAATTAAAATTATCTAAAACTTCTTGGATACTATCTCCACCAAACTTCTCTGAAAAAGTTTCTGCTAAACACCATGCTAAAGAGGCCTCTGCAATAACACTACAGGAAGCAACAGCGCAAATATCGGATCTTTCATAGGCTGCTAATACAGCCTCTTTTGTTAGTATATCAACTGACCTCAAAGGCTTTCTTAGAGTTGGAATAGGTTTCATTGTAACTTTTACAACTATCGGCATTCCATTTGAAATTCCACCTTCTATACCACCCATATGATTAGTTTTTCTTAAAAATCCATCTTCATAAAAGATTTCATCCATTGCTTCAGAGCCATATAGACTACCAAGTTTTACTCCATCGCCGATCTCAACTGCTTTTACTGCTTGAATACTCATAATTGATGAAGCTATTTTTGAGTCAAGTTTTCTGTCCCAATGAACATGACTTCCTAATCCAATAGGAACTCCTGTAGCAAAAACAATAAAACTTCCACCTACGCTGTCTTCCTTTTCTTTAGCCGTATCGATAACTTTAATCATATCTCTTTCCACATCTTTCCAAGGGCATCTTACAACTGAATCCTCTGCCCGTAAGGATAAACTAATAAGCTCTTCTTCCTTTAAAAAAGCTGTATCAATCTCTTTATAGGCAGTTCCTATTCTTACTACAAAACTTCCAAATTTTACTTCAAAGTAAGACAGAAATTGTTTTGCTACAGCTCCTATGGCTACTCTTATAGCAGTTTCTCTGGCTGAAGAACGTTCTAAAACATTTCTTATATCTTTATGTAGATATTTTATAGCACCTGCTAGATCTGCATGTCCTGGTCTTGGTCTTGTAACTAATGGATAGTCTTGTTTTATTGGCTCAGATGTCATTATTTTTGACCAATTTTGCCAATCTTTATTTTTAATCATTAGAGTTATAGGAGAACCTATAGTTTTTCCAAATCTTACACCTGAAAGAATCTCAACTTCGTCAGATTCTATTTTCATTCTTTCTCCTCTTCCATATCCAATCTGTCGTCTGCGGAGTTCTTTGTCTATCTCTTCCTTAAGAATCTTTACTCCTGCTGGCATTCCTTCAATAATTCCGATTAAGGCTTTGCCATGAGATTCACCTGCAGTTAGAAATCTAAGCATAGGCATATTTTAAAAAATATCAGGTAGTTTTTTCATCCCTAAAATATACTATTTTCTTACCTCCAAGATGCATAGGAATTTGGTTAGGAATCCAAACCCCACCTTTAAAGTAGTTTTTGTCAACTTTACAGGAAATCACATCTGCTAAAAAAGCATAACATTCTCCTGCGTCAACTGTTTCTGTCACTTTACACTCTATATATCCTACGCATCCTTCAATTAAAGGAGCTGAAACTTTCTCTGCCTTAATTTTTTTTAAGCCAGCTAAATCAAATTTATTTATATGTCTACCTGATTTACTTCCACATATCCAAATTTCATTAAGCATATTACGAGTTGGAATATTTATTACAAATTCTTTAGTTTCAAGAATTAACTCTGCAGTGTAATTTTCTTTAGCGACACATACTATAACTTTCGGTGGCTCCTCAGAGGCAGGAGTAGCCCAAGCACATGCCATCACATTTTCTTTGCCTTCTTTGCTAATAGAAGTAAGAAGGAATACAATTTTTGGATGTAGTAATCTGTAAAAATTTTCCTTTAGATATTGCATATTTTACCTCCTAAAAAGAAGTCTTTTAAATTTAATTATAACGTTTTTCTAAAATTGTTAGATTTTATTCAAATAAGACGATATTTTAATAATGAGGATGTTATCTTAAAACTATTGACAAAATTAATTGATTTTATTCATATTTTATAAGCTTAAAAATTCTTTTGGAGGTTAATTATGGCAGAAATTAAAGAGCTTATTGTAGCAAGAGGAGTTCTTTATAAAAGATTTCTGATAATATTTAATCTTTCTGTTATTCTTTCTACTGTTATACTTGTTGCCGGCCTTATTATTACAGGATATGAAATATATGGTGAAGAGTTTATTATGAAAAGAATGGGTATAGTCAATACATTTATAAAGTTTGCTCCTACACTTTTGGTTTTTGCTTTCGCATTAGTATTAATATCTACTGCAAATGTTTTTTGGTTTAGAAGACAAGTTATTAATCCTATTAGTGCTATCGAAAACGCAATTGAAGATATAAGGAGAGGAAACTATGAAAAAAGAATAGAGCTTAAAACAGGAGATGAATTTCAAAAAATTGCTGAAGTATTTAATGAAATGATGGATAGACTTTCCAGTCTGATACAAACTGAAGAACAGAGAAAACAGATGCAGGCAAACATAATGAAATTTTTACAGATTATGACAGCAGCCTCTGAGGGAGATCTTACAAAGAGAGCTGAAGTAACTCCTGATGTTTTTGGCTCTTTAGCCGATGCTTTTAACCTAATGGCTGATGGTTTAAGTGAGCTTGTAAAAGAAGTTAAAGATTCAGCTGAAAATGTGGAACAAAGAAGCACTTTTTTAAATGAAATTGTTCAAAAACTTAGACAAGGAGCAGAATTACAAAGACAGGAAACAGAAAAAATCGTGACACTTATTCAGGAGTCGTCAAATTTAGCAGTTGAGACATCAGAAAAAACTACATTGGCAACAGCTATTTCAAAGGAAGCATTAGAGGCGATTATAAAAGGAAATGAAGTAGTTATAGAAACAAACAGCAGTATTCAATTAATTAGAGCTGCAGTTCAAGGAATTAACAAAAGAATGAAACTACTTTCAGAAAAATTAATAGAGATTGGAACAATTTCCAGAATTATTAGTGAAATTGCTAACAGAACCAATCTTCTTGCACTTAATGCTTCAATTGAGGCGGCAAGAGCCGGTGAAGAAGGTAGAGGATTTATCGTTATTGCAGAAGAAATTAGAGGTTTGTCTGAAAGAACTCAGAAGTCTTCAAAAGAGATTGCAGATATTATTACAGCAATACAGGAAGAAGCTACAGCTGTTACAAAAAGTCTTGAAGAAGAGACAAACTATGTAGAGGAAGGAACAAAAATGGTCAATGAAACTACTCTAATATTTGAAAAGATTGATTCTATTATAAAGAAAATAGGTGAAGTAATAGTTGAGATTAATGAGTCAGCTAAAAAACAAAAAGAATCTGCAGAAGTTGCGGTTATTTCAACTCAAAAGGTAAAGGATATAACAATAGAAATCTATGGGATAACTGAAAATATTACAAGAATATCAGATGCTTTAAGAGATACTTCAAGAGAGCTTATTGATGCTACAAAAAGATTTATTGTGTAGTAAGATTATTCTTTAATATCTGAAATCGTTTTAAAATCTCAGATATTACATTATCATCAAAAGGTTTGACTATATATCCATCTGCACCAAGGGAGATGGCTTTTTCTTCATGTTTCTTAGTGCCTCTTGAGGTGAGAACAACAATAGGAAGGTCTTTAAATCTTAGATCTTTTCTTATTCTACTTATTAGCTCATAGCCATGCATAATAGGCATTTCAAGATCTGTAATAATTAAATCTATTGATTTATTTTCAAGTATATTTAATGCCTCAACTCCATCTTTAGCAGTAAAAACTCTAATTTTTTTATTTTCTAAAATGCTTTGAAGAGATTTTCTCACACTTATTGAATCATCCACTACTAAAACAGAACCAGTATAGATATAGGGTTCAAAGGATTTATCCTGAACAGAGGCAAATATAAATTCTTCTTCAAATATTTTTAATGGATCAATAACATATCTTGGTGTTCCTTTACCAGAAATAAAATAACCAGTATACTGGGTTAAACCTTCAAGAAACTTTCCTAAAGGTAGTATAGTTGCCTCTTCATGACCCAATATTTCCTCTACAACAAGACCTTTTCTTATACCTGAAAAGTTAAAGACAATTATAAATCCTTTGTCTAAAACTTTACCGTTCGAAGAGAAGAAAAACTCAGAGAAAAACTTCACAGGTATAGTTTTGTTTTTATGAATTATTACTCTTTCAGTTTGTAGCTGAGGAAAATCCTCTAAGTAAAGTATTTCCTCTAAGTATCCTACTGGTATCGCAAACTCTATATTTCTTGATTTAAAGATTAAAAGATTAGTTACTGTTAAAGATTGAGGAATTTTTACTGTGAATATCGTTTGTTTGTTTAATTCAGAAGATATTTCTATTGTACCTTTTAGTTTAGATATAGCTGTTTTAACAATATTAAGTCCCATGCCTCTACCACTTTGAAAATCTACATCCTCTGAGGTAGAAAAACCTGGTGCAAATATATAAGAGAGAATCTCCTCTTTAGTTAAGGATTGGGCTTGATTCGGATTTAATAGTCCTTTATAAATCGCTATTTCTTTTACTTTTTCAAAATCTATTCCCTTACCATCATCCTTTATTTTTATAACAATATTTCTTCCTTCTTTTTTAGCTTCTATTAGTATTTTTCCGATTTGAGGTTTT
The DNA here is from genome assembly GCA_025057595.1 of Thermodesulfovibrio sp. Classification (GTDB taxonomy): domain Bacteria; phylum Nitrospirota; class Thermodesulfovibrionia; order Thermodesulfovibrionales; family Thermodesulfovibrionaceae; genus Thermodesulfovibrio. Next base: position 82,661 of record JANXBK010000005.1, on the reverse strand, counting down.
CCCAGTTTTGCTCGTTCTTCCTGCTTTTCAATTCCGTGATCAATTGCATTTCTTATTATGTGGATTAGGGGCTCATACAGAGAGTCAAAAATAGGCTTATCGATTTTTATATCAGAGCCCTTTATTTCAATATCTATCATTTTCCCTAATTTTCTTGCTATATCTTTTGCGGATTCCGAAATTCTATGTAGAAGTCTTCCAATAGGAATCATTCTCATTTCTAAAAGATAATCCTTTAAAAAGTTGATTTCTCTACCTAAATTCTTAAAAGTATAGGAAATATCATTCATAAGTTCAAACAGGGAAATTAAACTTTCATTTATATCATTTGTTATTTCTTGAAGTTTTCTTAAGAATATATGATACTCATCGTATCTATCAAACTCAAGATCGCTAAAGTCTACAAAAAAGCTGTCTATAACTTTTTGATCTTTTTCTTGAGTCATTATCCAATATCTATCGGAAAATGTGTTAATTTCATTAAGAAGTTTTTTGATAGACTTTGACATTTCTTCAAGAATGTCATTTAATTGTTTTTCTTTATCAGCAACGGTATTTTTTTGGACCAGTACCTCTCCTAAAGAAGTAAGGATACTTTCAATTAGACCTATATCCACTCTAACAGTATTTAAAATAGGCATAACCTCAAAAGTAGGAATTTCGATATACTCAGTTGGAACAGCTTTTTTGGTAACAATATTTTCTATTGATTCAAGTAAAGCTTTATTTATTTCACTCTTTTCTTGTCCAGTTTGAGATATTTCATTAACTAAAGTAACAAGTGTATTAACAGAGTTTTTAATGGGATAAATAAAACTTTCTTGATACTTTAAATCTCCTTTAAGTAATGCTTCGAAAAGATCTTCAAGTTTGTGTGCAACAGTGACCAATTTCTCAAATTTTACAAGAGATGCAGATCCTTTAAGTGTATGAGTAGCTCTGAAAAGCGCTTCTACTGTATCTTTATTAAATCCTTTATTTTCAAGTTCTTCTATACCTTCTATTAGAGTATTTAAATGTTCCTCTGCTTCAACAAAGAAGTATCTTATTAAATCATTTTGTGTTATCATTCCTTTGATTTAATTTGACTTTTTGGAGATGTAACTTTTAACTTTTCAAAAAGCTTCTCAGGATCAATGTAGTCTTCTACAACTATGTCAGACTCAAAACTAACAAAAAAGGGAGTTATGTCTGATAGGATTCCAAATTTTTCATTATTTACTTCTATAACAAGAAGTTTGTTTTCTGAGTAATTTAATCTTTCAATATTATAAACTTTAGCTAAATCTACTGCTGGTATAATTTTTCCTCTTACAGGGAGTGTTCCAACAATATAGTCAGGAGCACCAGGAATTGGAAAAATTTTAGTAATATCAAGTATCTGGACAACATTCTCCTTCGGTATTATAAACTCTCTGTCTCCTACACCAAAAACACAATAGGATCTTTCTTCTTTCACTTCTTCAGGCATCTTTTTATTGCAGCTAAAAGATCAATAGGTTCAAATGGTTTGGTTATATATTCGTCCGCGCCTTGCATCTTACCCCAATAAATATCTGATTCTTCCTTTTTTGATGTAACAAGTATCACGGGAATATTCTTTGTTTTTTCATTTCTTTTAATTTCTCTACATATTTGAAAACCATTTTTCTTTGGCATAATTACATCTAGTATTACTAAATCAAATTTTTCCTCAGATTTTATAAAATTCTCTGCCTCCTCTCCATCTCTTGCTAATACAACTTCAAAGTCTTTATCTGTAAGAATAGATTCAATATATTTTGCATCTGTCATCGAGTCTTCTGCAACCAAAACTTTTGGCATCTGTTCACCTCTATTTAAGTTAAATCAATTAAGGAAAAAAGTTCAATTGGATTATATTTTATTTTATTTAACATTTCATAATCAAGTAAATCTTTCTTCTCAAAACTGAAAAACTCTGCAGAATATCTTTTGAGAAAATTGAGAGTTTCAATTGTTATTTCTTTTATTTCTTGATTATTGAGATCCTTAAGTAGTTTATTGCTGATTTTTTGCTTTTGTAAATTTGATATTCCATAAACTATCATTCCATCTATAAATAAAAATTCTGATACAGTGCCTTTTCCATAAAAATAAAGTAAACCAGTTAATTTATTAGAACTGATAAAAAGAAAAATGTCTTGAAGTTTAAAGTAACTTACTGTTCCGTGTAAAATATTCGATGGCTCTCTTACTAAACCATACTTTTTCATTATTCCTTCAATTGAATAATCTATATTTTGTAAAATAGACATAAATTTGTCGTCTATTATTTTTTCAATAGCTTCCAAATCAAAAAAGATAGGTTTTTGAGATATCTCCTCTGAGATTTCTGGAATACTGGGAACTTCTTCTGTCTTTTCAAATTCTTCAACCTTAGTTTCTTCAACTGATAAAACCTCTTCAGATTCGGAAATAGCCTCTTCAGGGACTGAAATATCCTCAAATAACAGCTCTTCTTTTATTTCTTGTATTTCAGTTTCTTCGAATCTTGGCTCTATGAACTCTGGAATTTCTTCAGACTCTAAAACTTTTTCTAACTCTGGAGTTTCCTCAATTTTTTCATATTCTTCTATTTGTTCAGCTGTCTTCAATTTTTGTTCCTCATATTCAGATTCCTCAAAGAATATTTCTACTTCTTCAGTAGAAAAAGGCTCTGTTTCAAAAATTTCTTCAACTGTTTCTTTTTGTATAACAATCTCACTTAAAATTTTATCTATTTTCTCAACTAATTCTTCTGATTTAAAGGGTTTTATTATGTAGTCTAAAACTGAGTATTTCTCTATAAATGCTTGTCCAACAGTTTCGCCTTTTCCGGTAATTAAGATTATAGGAATATCTTTTAAATCTTTATTTTCTTTGAGAATTTTGCAGAATTGAGAGCCTGTCATCTTAGGCATAATAAAATCAACTAAAATAAGTTCAGGTTTAACAACCTCTGCTACTCTTAATCCTTCCTCTCCATCACTTGCTGTGTAAACCTCATATCCTGCCTCTTGTAAGGACACTTCCGCTAACTTTCTTACAAGTGGGCTATCATCTACTATTAAAATTTTAGCTTTCATTTTTTTCTCCTTATTCAAGAAGTTTTTTCATTGTTATACGCATTCTTTCAATAGCTTTTGCTAAGACTGCTATTTCGCCTCTCGCATCTTTTACTTCTACTTTTTGAGTTACTTTTCCCATCGAGATTTCTTCAGTAGCTCTTGTTAAAGATAAAATCGGATTAATAACAAACTTATTCATTCCATATCCGATTAGTAGTGCTATAACTGTAAGCATTACAATATAAACAATAATATTAATACCAAGAATTGTAAATAACTTAACAGGACTAAGAATTCTTTCTTTAATGATATAAATAAAACCTATGAATTTTCCTGAAAAATCTTTAAGGGGTACATATATGGCAATAAACTCTTTACCAAGTTGAGACACAATTTCTGAATAATATTTATCTTTTGTTTCAGAGGCTTTTTTCAATGAGCTTTCAGATACAAAAAGTTTGGGATCCTCTCCTGTAAAATGAAGACTAATCCATCTACCAATTGTATGTTTTATATCTTTTAGTCCAGGCCAGGCTAAAAGTAAATCTTTATTTATAAAAACTCCCACTTCAGCATTAAGTGCCTTTTTAAGTTGCTCAACTTCTGGCTTAAATCCTCCACCAAAATCGATACTACCTACATAACTACCTCTGTAAAATATTGGCTCAACTCCTCTTAATCCAGCACCTCCTAAGCCAATTTCTATACCCCTTAGTCCCTTTTTTGTTGCTTCTACTTGCACGACAGTTTTTCTTTCTTTTGATATATCATCACCATAGGTAGACAAATCATGAAGTCTAAGTAAAGATATAGATGGTGGAATATGAAAATGAAATTGAGCTAGACCAAAGTTTTCTTTTAAATAAGTATAGGAAGGTAAAAATTTATCTATTAATCGACTTCTGTCTCTTCTACTTACTGCTTCTTGAACATCTGGAAGTTTGGATACCAAAGCTGCCATCTGTTGATAATGAAATGTGGAAGTATCGAGAAAAACTTGAGCAGTATTTACAGCCATTTCTATACTTCTTTTTTCCTCTTCCTTTAAAGCACTCAACTGCATTATATAGTTGAAGACTGCGAGAACACTCATTCCGACAATTAGTGTTGCCAGAAGTGGCAAAGCTATTCCAGCTCGCAAGCCTAATTCTATTTTCATTTATACACCTCCAATAATTTTATTTACTTCAGCTAAAAAATCTTTTCTTGAGGCTGGATCTTCTATTTCATCTTTAAGCATATCAAACAGTTTTAAAAAATCTTCTTTTGTTGGTGGAGTAGAGGGTGTCCACTTTTCTTGAATGTATTTTTCTATGATTTTTCCACCTATAGGTCCAATCTGTCTTATTAATGCTACTTTTATTTCTTCTTTTATCTTGGAAAGATCAAAACTTTGTTGAAAATTCCCATAAGCTGCAGATTTATTCATATCTTTCAAGATTTTAATCACATCTTCAGTTGAAGATATCTCACTTTTTAAATCAACAGTAATTTGAGGTATAAAATTGCAAGATAAAGGTTCTTTAGCTGACAATTCTTTCAGACACTCCATACCTTTTTTATTTCCAAGAGATATATGATAAATTTGACCTTCTTTGAAATATATTTTTAAGAGATTTTTTTCATTAGAAAAAGCAATTGTAAGCATTCCTGTTTGTCTGTCATCGTTAAGATTTTTAGCAATATCAGCTATATTTTTTTTCATAATTAATTAAAAAACTTTAAGAAAAATTCAACATTCTTTATAACATCTCCCTCCAGAATTCCAGATGCTACAGCAATATGTTTACATCCTATATTTTTTAATTCGTCTAAATTTTCTTTTTGTATTCCACCAATTGCAACAACTGGGATTTTTACTTTTTTTAAAATCAAAGATAGCATATCAATTCCTCTTGGTTCAAGTGCATCTTTTTTTGTGGTAGTAAAAAATATAGGGCCAAAACCAATATAGTCTGCTTTTTTGACTACAGCTTCCTCTGCTTCTTTAAGATCATGGGTTGACAGGCCTATAAGACCAGAAAAAAATTTTTTTGCAACCTCTACTGGAAGGTCCTCCTGTCCAAGATGTAGTCCTTGAGATTCTACTAAAATAGCGATATCCAAATAATCGTTTATTGTAAGTAAAGCATTGTATTTTTCTGTAAGTTCTCTAACTTTATAGGAATAATAGAGGGTTTCTCTTCGGCTTAATTCTTTTTCTCTGTATTGAATCCATCTAACTCCTGCTTTTAATGCTTCTTCTGTCTTTTTTGGTATTTCTTTATGGGAAACTATAAGACAGATTGAGGGCAATTTGAAATTTTTCATTATTTATAAAAATTTATAAAATTAATAAAATCCGTAAAATACTTACCCTTTATAAAATCAGGATGGACTAATACTTTAAGGAAAAAGGGAATATTAGTGGAAATCCCTTTTATCACAGTTTCTTCCAAAGCTCTCTTCATTCTTAAGATAGCCTCTTGTCTGTTTGTTCCATAGGCAATTATTTTTGCTACTAAAGAGTCATAGTAGGGTGAAACTTTACAGCCTTGATAAAGATAACTATCAACTCTAATACCAGGTCCTCCTGCAAAATGTAAAAACTCTACTACTCCAGGAGAGGGAGTAAATTTTTCTGGATCTTCAGCATTAATTCGGCATTCTATAGCATGTCCACGAAATTTTATATCATGTTGCTTAAACGATAAGGGATAGCCATATGCGATTTTGATTTGTTCTTTAATAATGTCAATGTCTGTAATCATCTCTGTAATTGGATGTTCTACTTGTACTCTGGTGTTAATTTCAATAAAGTAGGGATTTAAATCTTCATCCACAATAAACTCAAAAGTTCCAGCATTTCTATATTTAAGTGCTTTAGCAGCCTTTATAGCATACTCACCGATTTTTTTTCTTAGTTTTTCGTTTAAAACCGGACTTGGAGCCTCTTCTAATAGTTTTTGATGTCTTCTCTGAATTGTACAGTCTCTTTCTCCAAGATAAACTATGTTTCCCTGTTTGTCAGCAAGAATTTGTATTTCAATATGTCTTATCTTTGGGAAGTATTTTTCGATATAAAGCTCGCCATTACCAAATGCAGCAAGTGCCTCTCTTTGTGCCATAAAAAATGCTTGTTCAATTTCTTTTTCTTCTTTAACTACTCTCATTCCTCTTCCACCACCACCAGCAGATGCTTTGAAGACTATAGGTAGTCCAATCTTTTTAATTACCTTCATACAGGCTTCCTCTGAACTGACAGGACCATCACTTCCAGGAACTACTGGAATTCCTTTTCTTTTTAGAATCTGTCTTGCCTTTGCTTTATCTCCGCCAATTCTAATATTTTCAGGAGTAGGACCAATAAAAGTAATACCAGAATGTATACAAGCTTCAGCAAATTGAGCATTCTCTGAAAGAAATCCATATCCGGGATGAATGGCTTCAGCATCAGTAATTTCTGCAGCAGAAAGAATTGCAGTAATATTTAAGTAGCTGTGAGTAGGATTTGCTGGTCCAATACAAACTGCTTCATCAGCAAGTTTAACATGAAGGGAGTCTCTGTCTGCCTCTGAATACACAGCTACTGTTTTTATACCAAGTTCTTTACAGGCTCTTATTATTCTTACTGCTATCTCTCCCCGATTTGCAATTAATATCTTTTTGAAAAGCTCCATTATTTGTCAACCTCAACTAAGAAAAGAGGCTCTCCATACTCAACAGGTTGTCCGTTTTCAACAAGAATCTTTTTTATAATGCCAGATACATCACTTTCAATCTCATTCATTATTTTCATAGCTTCAATAATGCATACAACTTGACCCTTTTCAACTCGGGAGCCTACCTCAACAAAAGGTTGAGCATCAGGAGAAGGCGATCTGTAAAAAATGCCCACTAAAGGTGAGACAATTGTATGAAGAATCTCTTCTTCTTTTATCACTTCCTTTGTTGGTATTTCTTGAGGAATCGTAGGTGCTTTTGTGATTTCAATTGGAGCATAAAGACTTCCTCTTTTAATTCTTACCTTAAAGCCTTCCTTTTCAATTATAAGCTCTGTTACATCTGTCTGCTTAAGAAAAGATATAATATCTTTTATCTCATCCAGTTCCATTTTTTACTCCTTTACTTTTTCTATGTATTCAGCAGTTCTTGTATCTATTTTTAATAGATCTCCAACTTGAATATGGAATGGAACTTTTATTGTAAGCCCGGTTTCTAACTTAGCAGGTTTTGTTCCTCCAGATGCTGTATCTCCCTTAAATGCAGGCTCTGTTTCAACAACTCTTAACTCCACAAACATAGGTGGTTCAATCACAAGAGGCTGTCCTTTATAGTAAATAACATTAACTATCATCTCTTCCTTTATATAATAAACTACATCTCCGATTCTTTCTTTTGGTATAGAGATCTGCTCAAAGCTTTCCATATCCATAAATACATAGTTGTTACCCTCAGAGTAAAGATATTGCATCTGCTTTTCTTCAAGCTCTGGTTTTTCAAATTTTTCACCTGCTGGAAAGTTTTCCTCAAGAACTCTTCCTGTTTTAAGATTCTTAATCTTTGTTCTTACAATTGGAGCTCTCTGTTGCATTTTAACATGTTGAAATTCAAGTATTTCGTAAGGTTCGCCTTTGTATACAATCTTAAGTCCCTTTTTAAACTCTGAAGTTGAAATCATTTGCACCTCCTTACAGGATTTCTAAATCTCTTGGAAGAGTTGTTAATACTACCGCAGCACCTTTGTTTATTAGAACCATATCTTCTATCCTTACACCTCCAAATTCTTCAATATAAATTCCTGGCTCAATTGTGAAAACCATTCCTTCGGTAATGATTTCTTCTGAGTAATGATTAATCTTAGGTAATTCATGGACATCAAGTCCGACTCCGTGTCCTAAACCGTGTCCAAATTTTTCTCCATAATTTGAATTTTTTATCAAATCTCTTGCTATTGCGTCAATTTCTTTAGCTATTACACCAGCTTTACAATGCTCTATTGCAGAGGCTCTTGCCTTATTAACAATACTGTAAATCTCAATCTGCTTTTCTGTAGCATTTCCTATTATAAATGTTCTTGTCATATCAGAGAAATATCCATTGTGCTCAGCACCCCAATCAATTATGACGAAATCTCCTGAATTTAGAGTTTTATCTGAGCTTCTCCAATGAGGCATTGAAGAGTTTTTTCCTGATGCCACAATCACTGAGAAAGGCAAAGTTTCTGAGCCAAAATTTTTTATCTCCTCTTCTAAGGCTTTTGCAATTGCTTTTTCGGTAACACCCTCTTTTATTAAGTGTTTAATATTTAAAAATGCTGTTTCAGCTTTTTTAATAGCTTGTTTAATGTTTTCTATTTCTTTGTCTTCCTTTATGGCTCTTAATTTTTCAATTTTGTAGTTTTGTGGAATAAGCTCTATGTCTAGAGTTTCCTTTAGTTTCTGGTATATCTCAAATGAGCAGGAAGTCTCAAAAGAAAGCTTCTTTATTTTAAGTTCTGATAAGAGATCTTTTAATCTTTCTATCCAAGAGTTCTTAAAATAAACTATTTCGGCTCTTGTTTGCATTTTTGCCTGCTGTAGATAACGGAAATCAACTAATAAGTAGCAATCTTTCTCGGTAATAACAGCTACAGCAAAGCTTCCAGTAAAACCTGTAATATATTTAATGTTTTTAATATTTGTAATTAAAAAACCATCCGACTCAGAGACTGTTTCAAAAACTTTTTTTACCCTTGATTTATAATCAAAATCCAACTTTTAGCTCCAATACTTTCGTGAGAATTAAAGAGGAAAACTCCTCTTTTGATACTAAAGGGATTTTCTCTTCAAAGTATTTATCATTCCTTTTAAATATTATCACTCCTTCATTCGTATCTGAGTTAAATCCTGTAGCTATATCATTCAGTACAATCATATCAAGTTTTTTTTCATTTAGTTTTCTTTTAGCTCTTTCAATATTTAATCCGTCTTCTGCTGCGAATCCGACAGTGAAAGGTCTTTTTTTGAGTTTTGAAACTTCTTTTAGTATATCTGGATTAAGTTTAATTGGAATTGAGTTTATTGAAGATTTATCGATTTTTTTTTCAAATTTCTCTCTCGGTTTAAAATCTAATGGTGCAGCAGCCATAATCAACACTGTAGCTTCATCTATATTCCCCATAACAGCATCAAGCATCTGAGATGTTGTTTCAACCTCTATAAAACTGTCCACTGCTGGGTGTTCAATTGAAGAAGGTCCGCTTACTAAAATTACTTTTGCACCTCTTCTTTTAGCAATCTTTGCTAAAGCATATCCCATTTTTCCTGAAGATTTATTAGTTATAAATCTGATTGAATCTATATACTCTCGAGTTGGTCCAGCTGTAACAACAATATGCTCATTTTTGAGATCTTTTTCTGTAAATTCAGACACTACTGCTTCAAAGATTCTTTCCACTTTGGCGAGTCTGCCCACTCCCTCTTCTCCACAGGCAAGTGCTCCTACTTCAGGCTCTATAAACTTAATTCCTATTGATTTAAGATATTGAATATTTTTTTGAACTTGTTGGGATTCATACATTCTGCTGTTCATTGCAGGAGCAATTATTACAGGCCCTCTGAAGGTTAAAAGAGATGTAGTTAAGAGATCGTCTGCTATTCCAGTAGCATATTTATTAATTAAATTTGCAGTTGCTGGAGCAACTAGGAATAGATGAGCTTCTTTTGTAAGTTTAGTATGTAGTAATGGTTCTTCAAATATATCGATATAGACTTTAGTTTGAGCTATAACTTCTACTGTTAAAGGAGTAATAAATTTGGTTGCAGCTTGAGTTAAAATAGGAAATACTTTAGCCTCTGAATTTTTAAGAAGTTTTATAAGCTCAAAAACTTTATAGGCTGCTATACTACCTGTAATTCCAAGAATAATTTTTTTATCTTTTAACTCTCTCAATTACTCCTCTTCCTCCAGGTTCTGCTCTGGAGTTTCACCAAACAGCTCATCAAGCATTTTTTCTGCAGTTTCTTTAGTATGTAAATAAACTTTAAGATCCTTTTCAAGCTCACTCAAATCAGGAATTGCTCTTCTTCTTTCTTCAAGAAGTTTTTTCATATCAATACGGTCAATTTTCTCCTTTGCCTTAATTGCTTCTTCTCCAGTTATATAATCAATTTTATTAGATAGTATTTCAAGTAATGCTGTAGTTGTAACTTTTTTTGCCTTTTTTTCTATTTTTGAAAGCGCTCCCAGGGAAAGCTCTGCTGCTCTTTGAGCAGCTATAATAGCTAGACGGTATCTGCTGTCAATTTTTGTTCTGTCAATTTCTACAGGTAATGAGATAATGTCTGTGTTTTGTGATTTTTTCTCCATTTAGTATTCCCTCCTTAGTTTTTCTATTTTTTCTCGGTTTCTACTTATTTTAAGCCTTTCTGCATTTATTATACAAATTATTTTTCTTAAAGTCTCTTCAATCTCTCTATTTTCTACAACGTAATCATATATCTCATACATTGAGATTTCCTCTAAAGCTTTCATAAGTCTATATTTAATTGTCTCTTCTTGTTCTCCTCTTTGAATTAGCCTTCTTTTAAGTTCATTTAAAGAAGGGGGGATAAGAAATATTAGAACTGAGTTATTGAATCTTTCTTTTATGTTTTTTGCTCCTTGAGTATCTATATCCATTAAAATGTCAACTCCGCTTTGCAGTAAATCTTCTATTACTTTTTTTGATGTTCCATAGAGATTGCCATAAACTTCTGCCCACTCAATAAATTCATTATTTTTAAGCATAGATTGAAAAGTTTCTCTATCAACAAAGTAGTAATCAATTCCGTTTTTCTCTCCCTGCCGAGGCTGTCTTGTTGTATAAGATATACTCATCTTTAAGTTAGAAACTAACTTCACCAATTCTTTACATATAGTTGTTTTTCCGGTTCCCGAAGGAGCTGATATAATAAATATTATTTCTTTATTCATTGTCTTTTTTATTAATTTCATTTATTCTTTGTAGAATTGTTTCTACTTGTAGTGCGCTAAGTATAATATGATCACTGTCGGTAATAATGATTGAGCGAGTTTTTCTTCCTTCAGTTGCATCTATAAGTTTTCCTCTTTTTTTTGCCTCCTCTTTAAGCCTTTTAATAGGCGAAGAACCAGGATTCACTATAGCGATTATTCTACTTAGTGAAACAATATTTCCAAAACCTATATTAACAAGCATAGCTATTGAATATTCTGAATTTGTTCTTTTAATCTTTCAATTGATGTTTTTATAGAAATCGCTAAATTTTTCACACTAATATCCTCACTTTTACCTAAAATAGTATTACTTTCCCTTTGCATCTCCTGAAGAATGAAATCGAGCTGTTTACCAATAACTCCACCTTTTTTTAGCAACTCTCTAAATTGACTGAGATGGCTTTTAAGTCTGTCTACTTCTTCCTTTATGTCTGTCTTCTGGGCATAAGCTACAATTTGCTCAATAACTTTATTTTCATCAAATTTGTTGTCTAAAAGCTCTTTTATCTTTTCTCTGAGTGTTTCAATATATTTATTATAACTCATATCAACTAAGCTATCTAAAAATTTAATGTTATCCTCAAGATTTTTTATTATATTAGTTAAGCTCTCCTTTAAGTTTTCTCCTTCTTTTATCCTCATTCTTTCAACAGCCTCAAGTGCCTCATTAAAGGCAGCTTTTAAGTTATTTATATCTGGCTCTTCTTCCTCATAAATAAAAAGCTCTCTGAAGTTTGCAAACATTGAGATATCTATTGAACCTAATATACTTAGCTCTTTCTTTAGTTCAATAAAGGCTGAATAAAGATTTTTTGCAAGTTCCTTATTTAAATAGATCTTTCCGACTCTTTCCTTGGGATTTAGAGAGACAGTGATATCTATTTTGCCTCTTTGAAACTTTGATTTTACAAGTTCTCTTAGTTCCATCTCATACTTTGTAAGTAGTGATGGAAGCTTGATATTTATTTCAAGAAACTTATGATTAAGAGATCTTATCTCAACTCGGAAAGCTCCTTTTTCAGAGATTCCGTATCCTGTAAGGCTTTGTATCAATTCATTTCTCCTTTATTTTTTTTAACCAAAAATTATAGTATAGATTACCAAAAAACAAAGTTACAACTGTTAAAAAAACTCCTGCTACAACATCAACAAAGTAGTGATATCTACAGTAAATAGTAGATATAGTAAGTGAAACAACAGGGATTAAACTTATAGAAAATAAAGTTTTATTATATTTAAGCATGAGAAGTAGCACTGTTAAAGAGACTGCAACATGTCCACTTGGGAAAGCATCTCTTTTGATTCCTTCTAAAGAGTTTAAGAAGTTATTGATACTTTCTGCTAAAAATAAACCTTGAAGATTACTTTGGAAAAAATGGGGAATACTATATCTTGGGCCTAAAGCAGGAAAAAGAATGTAACCAATGTAGGAAAGATAGTAACAAAGAAGAATTAAAAATAAAGCTCTGTAAAACTCTACTTTATTTTCTCTTTTAATTAAATAAATGCCTAAAACAAAGGGAAGAAAGTAGTAAAAACAGTAAGAAATCTGCATAAATTCAGTTAAAGCTGCTGAGGCAAAGTTTTCAAAGTAAACATAAGGATAGAATCCAAATATTAGGTAATCAATTTTAAGAAGCAGTTCGTCAATGTCCTTTGGATTTAAATAGGGTATTAATTCACAGACAGTTTCAAAAGCTACAAGTACAGAGAAAACAGGCAGTCCAAAGTCTTTTATAAATGAAATTATTTTATTCTCAGATGTCTTAGAAAGAAAGAGTTGGAATAAGGCAATAGATATGTATATTACAAAAAAGTTTATAGCTTTAGGAATTTTTTCATAAAACCAAATAACAATAAAGCTCAAAGTAACGAAAAAGATGATGTTTAATTGAAATGCGGGATTTAATTTTAAGAAACCTAAACTCATATTAAAAAATTAGTTTTAACTCAGTTAATTTTTCTGTTTTATTAAAAATGAAGCCTTTCACCTGATTTTACTACCAGTTTTTATATTTTAAACTATTAAAGACATTTCGTTAAATTGTTGACAGAATTTTTTAAAGTTGACAGTAAAGGTATTTTTTAATAAAATTAAAAACATGGAAAATTACCAGAACAAAGGACTTACATTTATTGAAGTAGCTATAGTGCTTGTAATTTTAGGTTTACTAATCGGTCTTGGTGCAAGTTTGATTGCTCCACTTACAAAGAGAGCAAAATTACAGGAAACTAAGGAGACTCTTAATGCAAACGTAGAGGCAATAATTAGTTGGGCTGCAGGGAATAAAAGATTACCAAGTATCTTAGAGTTTATATCAGTGATTCGCAATCGTAATGATGCTTGGGGAAAGAGTTTTTATTATATTGTGGATAATGATTTAGTTCAACAACCATCTGGAACAGAGCATAAAATATGTGACAGAAGAACAACAAAAATAATCTTAAGAGTGTATCAGGATAATAGTAATTATCAAGATATACAAAATATAGCGTTTTTAATGATAAGCGGAGGAGGTAATTATAATAACCAGACATCAGGAATACAACAAATAAATAATGTTACTATTATAAATATTTATTCTCCTGATACTCCTAATATTGATAACTACTCTGCTGATATTAATCGTCCAGAGTCTTATGATGATCTTGTTAAATGGATTACTCTTGATGAAATAAGAATGAAAATAGGCTGCCAAGGTGCTCAATTGAAGATATTAAATAATGAATTACCTTATGGATATGTAGGCTCCTCCTATAATGCAACAATTTATGCTGAAGGAGGAGTCTTTTTTCAATCAGGTGGCAAATATCAATGGTGTCGTGAAGGGAATTTACCGTCTGGATTGAATGCTGCTCCTTCAACAGCTTCCTCTAATTGTTTTAATGAGACAAATTGGGGAGGAGCCGATACTCTTACAATTACAGGAACACCAACTACTCAAGGAACATTTAGTTTAAAATTTTATGTAAAAGACAATGATGGTAATATTGCATCAAAAGCTTTTGTTTTGACAATAAATCCTCAAACATCCACTGGCGGAGGAGCTCCACCAGGCTCACAGGTATCCTTTGCAAATAACATTTCGAGCTTTCAAACAACAGAGAATAATCCAAATGCTGTAAATGTTGTTGGTAATACTGTTGTATTTGGAGGATATACAAATTACACATACGGTTGTTTCTGGTTTCCCTCAGCATATCTACTAAGTGGAAAAACATTAAGAGCATATTTTAAATTTAAATTTTTAACAGTAGATACATCCTCTAACTCAACGCAATTTGCTGATGGATTTACATTTGCTGTAGTAACAAGTAGCATGCCTGATACTGCTTGCGGTAATTTGGGTGTAGATATAGGTTTTGGAGGACTTGGATATGATTCAATTGCATTAGAAGTTGATACTTATCCAAATACAGGAACATGGAGGTATGATCCTAACAATAATCATGTTGCTATTGTTAAAAGAGGTAACAACACTCATGGCGCATCTACTACAATGGGAAGTAATCCTACATGTCCCACAGCAGGTTGTGTAGTTGGTTCTACAGCTACATGGCTTGAAGACGGAGTTGAGCATGCAGTTAGAGTAGAAATTCATACAGGATGTAATCCTCAATGTACCAACTGTGATGGTAATCCTCAGAATTATGCTTATTTTAAAGCTTGGATTGATTGTACAACTTGTAGAGATCTGACCCAAAACTATACTGCAAATCCAAATGTATCCCACTGTTTCCAGTTACCAACTTCAATGAATTCAATCAAATTTGGTTTTACTGGAGGAACAGGTGGAGCATTCCAACAAGTTGAAATAAGTGATTTTGGAATAGGATTTTACTGATAAATGATAAATCAAAAAAAAGATATACCACCGGGATTATTAAGAATAGTTAAGAGGGGCAAACCTTCAAAAAAATTCTTCCTACTAATTGGATTTTCTGTTTTCCTGTTGGTTTCAGGAGTCTGGATTGTGCATTTATATAGCCATTACTTTTCTACTGAAGTTATAACAAAGCCTGCTTCCTCTATAATAAATACTCAAAAAGATTCCTCATTAGTCAAAATTAAAAGAAATGAGGAAACTGAAATAGCTCAGAAGAAAGAGACAAAGAGTCAAAATAAAGGAATTAAGAGTGAGAGGATAGAAGATACTCAAAGGAGATATAAAGACATAAACTATAGATTTGTACCTAAGGAACTTCCTTTTACTTCTGTGGATGCTTTTAAGGGTGTAGATTATCTTTATAGAGCACAGGATTTTGAACAGAGAGGATTTTTATCGGATGCTATTAATGAGTATAAAGAATACATAAACTATACTGGGAAAGCAGACACTATGATTTTAAACAAAATTGCTGCTCTTTATCTTCTTATGAGCAATCTAAGAGAGGCAAACCATTATGCGGAGTTAGCAGTAAAGAGCAATCAAATTAACAAAGAAGTTTTAATAAACTACGGGGTTATAAAGGCTAAAATGGGAGAGCTTGACAAAGCAGAAGAAAGTTTCCTTAAGGTGCTTAGTATTGAACCAGACAACAAAACTGCTCTTTTTAATTTAGCTTTACTGAAGGAGAAAAAAGGTCAGCATAAAGAAGCTTTAAACCTTTATGAAAGACTATATCAACTTGGAGATTACTCTGTAGCTCCTTTAATAGAGAAGCTAAAATCTTATTAGTTTAGATGGGATATTTTTTAAAGATTAAGATGCTTTACTGCTACTTTTACAAAAGATTTTTTAATCATGTAAGAGCTTTCTAAGTAGCCAACCATTAAAGCTCTTGAGCAAATAAGATTTATAAGTCTTGGAATACCCTTAGATTTTTTATGTATTGCTTTTATCGCTGAATTTTTAAATACAATAGGAGGATCCCCTGCTCTCTGAAGTCTAAATTTTATGTAACTTTCTGTTTCCTCTCTACTAAGGGGATTAATTCTTACTCTAAGACTTATTCTCTGATTAAGTTGAGCATGAGATTTAAGTAAATTTTCAAAATAAGGTTGAGCTAATAAAATAAAATGGATAAGTTTTTCCTTTTCTGTTTCTAAGTTGGAAATATGTTTTATCTCCACTAATGTTTCTTCTGGTAAATCTTGAGCTTCATCAATTATAACAAGGTTTTTTATGCCTTGTATTTTT
The DNA here is from genome assembly GCA_025057595.1 of Thermodesulfovibrio sp. GTDB lineage: Bacteria > Nitrospirota > Thermodesulfovibrionia > Thermodesulfovibrionales > Thermodesulfovibrionaceae > Thermodesulfovibrio. Next base: position 66,475 of record JANXBK010000005.1, on the reverse strand, counting down.
CTGTACTCCAGTACTTCTGTGAGCATATTGAATAGATCAATTTTGTCTAAAAATTTTTCAAGTTTCTCTGATACTTCCATCTCTTCTTTAGCAAAGTTTTTTATTAAAGTTTTAAGAAAATCCTTTGTAGACAAAGTAGAATGATAAATTACAACTGGTGAGGCTTCGTTAAAATTTTTAAGAAATGTTTTTATTAAAGTTGTCTTTCCTGTGCCAGGTTCACCAGTAAGAAGCATAAAACTTTCACCTTTTTTTATGAAATACTCCATTGACTGAATAGCCTCTGAATGTAGTTTTGATGGATAAAAAAAATCTGGATCTGGAGTTATACCAAATGGGTCTTCTTTAAGTTTATAAAAGTTAAGATACTCCATTATGTTCTGCCAAGCTTTGTAATTAAATCATAAAGAGGACTTAACAGGCTTACTATCACTATAGCAAAGAACAATCCAATAATGCCTATCATAATAGGTTCTATTATTTTACCTAATCTTGCTGAATACTCTTGCAGATGATTTGTATAATAAGTATTAAGAAAACCTAATTGTTCTTCAAGTCTACCTGATGCTTCTCCTACATCTACAAGTCTAATGACTAAAGAGGGAAAAATTTTTTGTTCCTTCAATGATTTAGAGATTCTCTCACCAGCTAAAATTTTGTCTTTTGCTTTTCCAATGGCCTTTTTCATTATTTCGTTATTTATTACATCTTTGGTCATATCAAAGGCTCTATCAATTGAAATTCCAGCAGCCAAGAGTATTCTCATCTGTTCACAAAAAAGAGCTACTGAACGAGTATAAAGTATCTGTTTAAAAATTGGCATACTAAAAGCAAGATAGCTTCTTGTCCATCTAAATTTTTCATTTCTTTTAAAAATTTGAAATACTATAAAAACTAATATTGCTACTAAAGGAAATAGATAAAAAAACTTCTGAAGAAAAACTCCTATTTGAACTAATACCTCTGTCATAAGAGGAATTTTAACTCCCATGTCTTTCATTGCTCCAACAATTTTGGGTAAGACATATACCATCCAAAATCCTATGGCAGCCATCGAGGCAACAGTTGCAAAAACAGGATAGATAAGAGCTCTTTTTATTGCCGTTTTTAATTCTTCAATTCTTTGAAAGTGGTCAACTAAATCATCAAGGCTTTTGTCAAGACGGCCTGTTTCTTCGCCAATTTTTATAAGATACTGAAATATAGGTGGAAATATCTGAGGATACATTGATAAAGCTTCACTAAAAGAGACTCCCTTTTCAACAAGATCTCCTATATCAAGAACCACTCTCCTAAATTTTTCTTTATTTATATTTTCACCAATATCTGAAAGTGCTACTGTTAGAGGTATTCCCGCCTTAAGCATTAAAGAGAGATTTTTAGAAAACTCAATTAAATCGGTATTTTTAATCTTTAAAGAGAAAAACTCAGTAATAGGTTGTAGAAAAGAAGGAATTTTGGAGATTGATATAATATAAAGATTTTTTATCGTAAGAGAAGTCATAACTGAGCTTTCGTTTTCTGCTTTGATAAAGCCCTTAAGAATTTTCCCTTCAGGGTTTAGAGCCTTATACCAATATATATTCATCCTAATACTCTTTCAACCTCTTGAAGAGTAGAGACTCCTTGAGCTACTTTTTTAAATCCATCAATCTTTAGCGGAATCATACCACTTTTTTTGGCAGCCTGAACCATTGCTACAAAAGAAGCACCAGAATAAATCATCTCTCTTATTTCTTCATTTATAATCATTAGTTCACCAATAGCTGTTCTTCCAAGATAGCCTGTGTTACGACACATTTTACAGCCTTTTCCATAGTAAATTTTATTAATATTTAATCCGTAAGAAGTGAAAACTTTTTTTTCTTCTTCAGTTGGTTCTCTTTCAGTTTTACAGAAAGAGCAGATTTTTCGGATAAGTCTTTGACTAAGCACAGCAAGAAGAGATGAGCTAAGTAAAAATTTATCTGCACCCAAATCAAAAAGTCTTGGGATTGCACTTACAGCATCATTTGTATGAAGAGTGCTTAAGACAAGATGTCCAGTGATAGAGGCTCTTATAGCAATACGAGATGTTTCTTCATCTCTTATCTCTCCAAGTAGTATTATATCTGGATCGTGACGCATAAAGTTCCTTCCTGCAAGGGAAAAGTTATATCCTATTTTTTCATTGACTTCACTTTGTTTTGTAAAAGAGATTCTATATTCAACAGGATCCTCAATGGTTATAACACTTCTTTTAAGCCTATCCACCTCTCTAAGTAATGCATAAAGAGTGGTGCTTTTCCCTGAGCCTGTTGGACCAACAACAAGCATAATTCCATTTGGTTTTTTTACTAAGCTTTTTAATGTATGTATAAGTTCTAAATCAAAGCCGAGTTTTAAAAGATTGTACAATTCTTCTGAGCCACCAAATAGTATTCTTAAAACCATGCTTTCTCCTTCAATTGTAGGAATTGTGGATACTCTTATTTCATATTTTCTACCAAGAAAATCAAAGACAAAGGAGCCATCCTGTGGAAGTCTTTGCTCTGCTATATCAAGTCTTGAGAGAATCTTTATTCTTGAAATTATTCCACTATGAAGCTGTTTTGGTAAAGAGAAGGCATACTGAAGTATTCCATCGACTCTGTAAAATACACTTAAAACACCAGAATTTATTAGAAGATGAATATCTGTGGCATTTCTTCTTATAGCTTCTGCAAGAATTGCTTCCACAACTTGCGGAAGTCTATCCGGAGGAATAACACCGGTGTTAATAACAATATTTGAGACTTCACTTATAATTTTTTCTGTAGGATTCTCTAAAAAGTAATAGGCTTTTTCAATAGCATCTAAAAAACCCTCTTCATCTGTAAGGTATGGTTTAATCTTTTTGCCTGTAGCTGATTTGGCTACATCAATAGCGACAATATTTCCTGGATCTGTAAGTGCAACTCTTATATATCCATCTTCCTCAGTGAGAGGTAAAAATTTTGCTGTAAATGCTATGTCTTTTGGAAATTTATTAAGCAGTTGAGTTTCTATTGGAAAGTTTCTTACATTTATGTATTCAATTCCCTGTTGAAAGGCGAGCACTTCTGCAAGTTCTGAAGGAGTGACAAAACCAAGTGAAACTAAACATTTTCCAAGAACTTGACCTGTAATTTTTTGAACACTTAGCGCAATATTCAGCTGTTCTTCTGTTATTATGCCTTTTTGAATTAAGATATCGCCAAGTCTCATTGTGAAACTATTCGGGGTTGCAGAAGGATTACAAGTTCAGTGTTCGTTTTTACTCTATCATATCCTTTAAAGAGGCTTCCCAGTATTGGTATATCTCCTAACAGAGGAGTTTTATTTTCCGCAAGAGATTCTTCCTTCTTTATAAGTCCACCAATTATTAAAATCTCTCCGTCTTTTATTTTAACAGTCGTACTTAATTCTCTTAAGTCAACAGTAGGAAGCTGAATTACTGTTTGAGCTCCTGGAGTACCAAATGTTTGCTCTCTTATGTCAATCAAATTTGCAATAACAGGAGTTATTGTTAGTGAGATTTCGCCCTTGTCATCAATATAGGGAACAATTCCAATTATGAGTCCCGACAAAAGATTGCTTGTTTCAACTGTATAAGTTATTATTGGAGTTCCTCCCACGGCTGTGGCAACATTGCTTTCTGCTTTTGATATAAATGTGAAGTTTCTTCCAACTGTAAGTAATGAAGTTTGACCATTCATAATATTTATTCTTGGATTTGAGAGAGTTCTTATATCTCCAAACTGTGATAATGCTTTAATAATAACAGAGAAATCCTTTATAGCTGTTGTTGTAAGAGAGAATCTTATATCAGAATAGGGAGAGGTAAAGGGAACAGCTGTGGTAAAATCTGTTGTACCACCTCCTATACTCCAGTGATGTGTTCCGTGAGACCACTCTCTTAAAAATGACCAATCAATTCCATATTTTAAAGAATCAGAGAGTGTTACCTCTATAACTTTTGCCTCAATTAAAACTTGCCTGCCCATAACTTTTTTGATGGTATTAAGATACTGCTCCACTTTTTGCATATTTTTCTTGGTAGCAGTAACCATTACCGTGCCTGTAAGTCTATTTATTATGAAATACTCTGTAGTTTGTAATAAAGGCTGTGCAACAGGTTGAGTTGCTGGGGGGCCAACAGGTTGAGCGGGTGTTCTACTAAGAATTGTAGTGAGAGATTTTTCAATACTGTCCCAAAATTTATATGCAGCATCATCTGATTTTTCAGTTTTTGATACATTTCCTTTTATTTCTGTGCTTACACCACCGCCAGCTGTTCCTCCTGTTGTAAGCTGTCCTGTAACACCACCAAGAATATCTCCTCCTACTTCTGTTGTATAGGTTTGATGTACAGGAAACATACTAAGATGAAATATTTTTGTTTCGGTAGCCTTAACAGTAAGAATATTTCTTTCTATTTTGTAGAAGTAATCAGTCGATGAGATCACTGCCTCAATAGCATCCTGTAAAGTGACATCTGTAAGGACAAGGGTTATAGGAGTGTTAGGATCCACATCTTTCTCTAAAATAAGATTAAGACCTGCATCTTTTGCTATTACTAAAAGAATATCTCTTAGGGGTGTTGCTCTCACATTCACTGAGATTCTTTTCATCTGTAAAGGATTAATTGGAGGATTTTCTATTCTAAAATCTTGGGGTACTGGTTGAGTTTTTTCTTCAACTTTTTTTTCAGGTAAGTCAACTTTTGGTATCTGAATATCACTACGCAGAGAAGAAGTACTACAGGATATTAAAAAAAGAAATAAAAAAATCAATAACTTTCCATTTTTAGCCATATTTTTTCTCCTTTTTTATCAACTAATAGAATTTTATCAAGATTTATCTTTTTTACTCTGAACTCTCCCCATTTCTCACCTTCTTTTATAATACTGTCACCTAAAATCACATATCTGTTTTTACCAGTATAAATCATTGACAAGACCGGTAAAGATAACTTCTCTTTAGGCAGTGTTCTTTCAGCTAACTTAAAGGGATCTGAAACTTTCATAGAGGCTTTTTCTTTAATTTCAAAATGGTGAATCTCAGGCAGTTGAAAAGATGCTATCTGAGTTTCTGTAGTTCCAATGAATTTCGGTGGTTTTATATTATAAGCTGCAAATGGCAAAACTAATGAAATTAAAAATAAGATAATAGAGATTTTAAACTTTCTTTTCCCTTTCATGCTCAATAACTTTTATTTCACATCGGATTTCAAAGTCAAGTATATTCTCTTTTCTACTAATTTTAATTGATTTTATAAATAAAATAGGATACTTCCAAATTTCAATAAAATTAATTAACTCAGAAAAGTTAGAAAAACTTCCTTCACCCTTTATACTTAAATCATAGGAAAGCTCTTTACCGTTTTTTTTGAAAGTTGAAAGGTTAAATTTTATCTGGGGAAATTTTGAGGATAAAAAATCTAACAGTTGAGTAACTGCTCGCTCATTTTTTTCAATCTCGGGAAAGGAAATTTTTTGAACTTGCCTCTGAAATTCTTCAGTTTTATCTATTTTAATTTTTACCTCTTTAAGATTCCTTATATCCTCTTCCATTGAGTAAAAAAGTTTTTTTAGATAAATTGAAAAAGAAAGGATTGCAGAAAGGGCAAAAATAAAAATTGAAAGAGTTAGAAGTTTGCTATAAATTTTTTCTCTAAAATACTCTTTTAGTCTCATAAATAGCCTCTACGGAGTACTCTCCCTTCATAAAATCCCATTTTTCTTGAGATATTTTTAAGTTTTCTTTTTCAAGTTCCATTTTAAAATTCATATAAATTTCTTGTCTTTCTGAAAAGCTGTCAGTAAAAATTTTACCCGATATTTTAATCTTTGGAGGTTTCACATTTTCAATTTCAACAGAGTCTATCTGAGCTTGTTTAAATTTTGAAGAGGCTATCCCAACTGAGTTTAATAGTATTCTTACATCTGGATAAGATACTTTTTTAGCATAAAGCTCTAATGCAGGTTTCGAACTTCTTTCAAATTCTTCAATTGTTCTTTTTAGAGTAAAAAACATTTTTTCTTTATGAGATATTTCTTTTTTGTAGAAACTAATTTCCTTTGACTTTTCAAGGACATTAACAAGCATATTAGTTGCATATACAGAAGAAACTGCCAGAAGAAGAAAAGCAGTAAAAAAAGCATATTTGAAAGACAGTTTTGTTTTACTGAAACTTTTATACTCCTTAGATAGAAACTCTTTACCTTTAAGTTTTTTTTCAAACTCTTTTAGAAGTGTTGTCACAAGATATCCAGGTTGAGCTAAGTTTTTATCAATATTTAAAAATTCTGAAGAGACACTTATTCCTGAAATCTCCGTTGGTTCTACTCCGATAAAAATAAGCTTTTCTGGATTAAGTCTAAGGTTTTGAATAGAGTAACTAATAGTCATATTTATGTTTATTATATCATCACTATTTAGAGCTGTCTCTTCTGATTCATAACCTCTTTGAAAAACCATCTCTTTACCATAAAATAAAAAAAGATATCTTCTTTTGTCTGAAACAAGACAGATCAATTGACAAAATGTATCAAATTTATAGAGAGAGGAGACAAACGCTCTTAATATCATAAAGGTAGGATAATTTCCAATAATTTCAATATCATTTAAAATTAGACTATTAATAGTTTCCAACTCCTTATCACTGATTAGGTATACTCTTATCCATGCTCTTGCTTCAGTTTCAACTATTTCATATTGATAGGATATGTTATCTAATTCACGGAATCTTTTGATTAATTCGGTTTTAATTAGTCCTTCTATAATTTTTTTACTCTTTAGTGGTTTTTCTGTAAAAGGAATAGGTATTTTTATTGATAAAAGCTCCGGATAGAATTGAGAGATTACAACTTTTTTAATTTTCTTTTGTTTTAGAAAGCCTAAAAGTTCATTTTTTGATAAAGTGGTATACTCTATATTTTTGCCTGAGGAAATCAGAAGTTTTACTATATCGCCCTCAATGTTTATGTACGCTTTCATGTTATTCTTCAATTTTGATTCTTTGTGTCAATATTATACCAGATTCTTATTGACTTCTTCTGTAAATATAAATCATAAGAAAAATTGCACCTGCTATACTTATTCCCATACCCATAAATGCTTGAATCATAAGTCTTTCAGGAGGAGCATCAGAAGGAACCTTAAATAAGATTGTATAACCTGCAATAACTAAGATAATACCAATAATTAAGAGCACAATAAAAGGGGAGGCATAAGCCTCCTAGTAGATTAGAAATTCATCCAGATATCTAAATATCCTGATGAAGGATAATCAGCATTACTACATGTTGCTCCAGCATATCTTGCAATTGAACCTGTTGTACATTTACCATCATCCATAGCCCTGTCAATTGCGGCTGCTGCCTGTGCTTCTATATTTCTTAAGGTTATCCATAATCCAGAACGAGGAACACCACCTACAGTGTAAGTCCCTGTAAACATATCTAAATTACCACCAAAAGCATGCTTAGGTAGTAAAGTGGCAGGAGTGGCATCTGCAGGATCACCACTTATTATGTTTCCATATCTTAAATGTCTCCATAAATAGCATGACTCTTCAGCAGTATCACAATATCCTCCTTCAACTAAACCATTACCGTTACCGTTTGGTGCTCCAGACCATCTCGCTGAGGCTGCAGGGTCATCACCGGGGTAATATCCATATTTATCATAGTAAGTGTAAAAAGCTGCTACAAATTCTTTAATTTGACTTTGAACTCTTTTAACCTTTGCGTTATAAATTAATTCTTGTCCCTTAAGCACCGCACCCAAAATAATACCGATGATGACTAATACAATGGCAAGCTCAACAAGTGTAAAACCTTTGCTACTTCTTAAATATTTCATGACGAACCTCCTTATTTTTAAGATTTATATATTATAACTATTCATTAAACATAGTTTCTTTATAAAATAATATTCGGCTAAAACTCAAGATATTATAAAGTTTGCCATACAATAAAACCTTGCTCAGCATAAGTTGTATGAGTAACTATACCATCTTTTGAGTATTTTTCAAGAACTGGAATTATCCTATTTTTGTCTGGTTTTACACCATGAAGCTCAAGAAATGCTGAAACATCTTCATAGGCTTCTTCTAAGGAGCCTCTCCACTGCCAGGAGTTTTCAAAAAACTCATACTGAAACTTTCTGCCAAGTTCTTGTAAAATTTTACAAATCATTAAAACTCCCCCAGGAACTTTAAACTCTATACCATGCAAAGAGAATATCTCTTTTTTTAAATCATTATCCCTTTTTCTGCCCCATCCAATATAGATAAGCCAGTCTCTGGAGCAGTCCTCCATCTTTAAAATATCATCTTTAGTTTTCACTGCCGGAGTCATAGCAGCAAAAACTATGTCAAAGTCTTTATAAAATCTATATTTTTCAATATCTATTTCGTGCCAAAAGGCTTGAATAGAGTAAACATTGTCTATTTCGTGCTTTTTTAGCTCTTCATTAAGAATTTTTATCATCTCTTCAGAGCAATCAACTGCTACAACTTCTTTAGCTCTTTTTGCTAAAGGTAAAGTATAAATACCTGTTCCACTTCCTATCTCAAGAATTCTACTGCTTGTAAACACTACTCCTTTTGATTCTATTCTGTTTAGTATTTTAAGAGTCTTTTCATAAACATCGCTATCAAAGGCACGAGCATATTTTTTTGCTCTTCTGTCCCAGAACTCTTTAACAGATTTCCAATCCATACTGAATTTTAACATATTAAATAAGTTAAAATAATAAATCCTAATTGTAAAATTTGGAGGTAAGCATGGAGTGTAAAATTGAGACAAACAAAAAGATTTGTATTTGTAGTTACGAGCCTTGTGACAAAAAGGGAATATGCTGTGAGTGTTTACACTATCATAGAAAAAGAGGGGAACTACCTGCCTGTTACTTTACAAAAGAAGTTGAAGCTACTTATAACAGAAGTATAAAAAGATTTATTCAAATGTATCAGGCAAAGTAAGACTCACTAAAGCTATATCCTTTGCATCATTAATATTTTTTGATAGATCTACTTTTGCTACAGTAATACCTGCCACTGAGGCATATCTTCTGCAGGTAAATATTGTTATACACCTGTTTGAATAGATAACTTTTCCGCCAACTCTGTAGTCATGTCCTCTTATGAAACAGTTTGCTTGACAGGACTGAAGAAAGCTTACTAAATCTTTTTCACTAAATTTTGGTATACCAAATCCTCTGAAAGTTGGAGATATCTCAGGGTCTGCCCAAAGTATCTCAACTATAAGATCAACTTTTGATTTATCATCAACTTTTTGTCCTCTTAGTGGAAATCCTCCATGAGCTGCTACTATTCCATTTTGTGTCTTTAACATGAGAGGCATTTGCTTAAATACACTCACAGCTTCTTCATGAAGCTTTCTTCCATAAACTCCAAAAATATTTATTAGCTCATCTTCAAACTCATAGGGGTAGCATTCAACTGCATAGTTTGCTTCATGATTTCCCTTAAGAAGATAAGCTCTTTCAGGAAAGTTTATTTTAAGTAAACATAAATAAAGAAGATTATAAAGTGAGCCATAAGGCTCAGGCTCTCTGTCTATGTAATCACCGAGAAATATTAGGTATTGGTTTTGTTGTTCAAGGAAGTTTTTCACAATTTTTTTTGTAACAGTAAAATCGCCATGGGTATCTCCAACGAATACTGCCTCTGCTTCTTTAGCATTAAGCTCTACAAAGGCCTCTTCTTTTTGCAGAGTCTTGGCAGTTTCTTTAAAAACGTCTAATATTTCTTCATAAGATAAATCTTCAACTAGGGAAGGATTATAAAGAGCCTCCAAAAACATCATTTAGTTCTTGTTGTTCTGAAATGACTTTTTTAATAAAATTTAAAGCATCTAAGTTTCCTATTGATTTTAAAGCATTCAGAATTGCTATTTTTACTGCGATACTTTTTTCACTATAAAAAGCCTCTTTTAAATACTCTGTAGCCTCTGGCATTTTAAGTCTCCCAATAGAGCGAGCTACAGCCTCTCTTACTAAAACTTCACTATCTTTTAATCCATCTTTTAGTATTTCAAGAAGTCTTTTTTCTGGCTTAAAATTTCCTAACGCATCTGCAACATAGGATTTTAAAGAAGGACACTCATGGTGGAAAAAGGGATCTTGAAACATACTAAGTAAAGCTTCTTTTGCTTGAGGAGTTCCAAGTTCTCCAAGTAGTTTTATTGCTCTAATTCTGTATCTCCAGTCGTAGCCTTTTGCTTCAGCAAGTTTTACTACTGTTGAAAATAACTCTTGAGATTTGAATTTTTCAATAAAGACAGGATCAGAGGTTTTCTCTTTCCAAAGAGGTGTATCAAGTTCTTTAAGTAAATCATCTATTGAGTAAGCATAAGAGTAAAGAGGAAAAAGAAAAATCAGAAATACTAATATCTTAACTTTCATAGTAAAATATAATAACATTATGCAATACAAAAAAGAAAGAAAAGAAGTTGTAAAGATATCAAAAAAACTATACAAACTCGGGCTTGTAAGTCTAAAAGGCGGAAATGTAAGCCAAAAGGTAAAAAGCCATGTTCTCATTACTCCTAAAGGCAAATCTTATATTACTCTTAAGCCAAAGGATATTGTGTTAATTGATTTAGATGGCAGAGTTTTAGAGGAAAATAAACAGCCTTCTACTGATTACAGAGTTCATCTTGAGATATATAAAGCAAAAGATGATACAGAAGCAGTAGTTCATACCCATTCTATCTTTGCCTCAGTAGTTGCCTGTCTTAACATAGAGATTCCGGTTATTTTTGAAGAGCAAAAGCTCCTTTTGGAAAGACTCCCAGTTGTAGGCTATGCACCCTCAGGCTCTTTAGAGCTTGCAAAAAATGTAGCAGAGGCTTTAAAAGACAGCAAAGCAGTCTTAATTGAAAAACACGGAGTTGTAGCTACAGGAAAAACTCTCATTGAAGCTTTTTATATCTCAGAGCTAGTTGAAAGACTCTGTAAAATCTTTTATTTTTTGTTTCTTTTTAAAAACTCTGCTCAAGATAGTTTAAAACATAGTCTTTAACTGCTTCTTCAAGAGTTAAAGTGGGTTTGCTATATCCAGCAGCCCTTATCTTGCTTATGTCAGCCTTAGTGAAATACTGATATTTTCCCTTTAACTCCTCAGGCATATCAATATATTCAACTTGAGGCTTAAGACCAACAGCATCAAATACAGCTTGAGCAAGGTCATTCCATGAACGAGGAATTCCTGTTCCCACATTAAAAATCCCGTTTATATCTGGTCTTTCAAGAAAAAATAGGGTCATACTTACAGCATCTTTAACATATATGAAATCTCTTAATTGCTCACCATCTTTGTAAGAAGGATTGTAGGATTTAAAGAGTTTTATTTTTCCCTCTCTTTTTATTTGCTCATAGGCTTTTAAAACCATGCTTCTCATATCACCCTTATGCCACTCCCTTGGTCCAAAAACATTAAAATACTTTAAGCCAACAACTTTGTCTAAAACTCCATTTTTTAAAGCCCATAAATCAAAAATATGTTTTGAAAAGCCATAGGCATTAAGAGGTCTCAGCTTATAAAGTAAATTATGCTCATCTGAAAAGCCAGCTGTTCCGTCACCATAAGTAGCCGCAGAGGAGGCATAAATAAATCTTACTTTTTTTTCTGTAGCCCATTTAGCAAGCTCTTTTGTGTACTCGTAGTTATTCTTCATTAAAAAATCTACATCTTTTTCGGTTGTACTACTTCTTGCACCAAGATGGATTATTGAGCTGACAGAGTGATTAAAAAGACCTTTTTTTATTTTTTCAATAAAATCATCTTTATGAATATAATCCTCAAAACTGAGATCAACTAGGTTTTTCCACTTCTCAGTTGAGCCAAGGTTGTCAACAATAATAATTTTTTCTGCACCAAGGCTGTTAAGCTCCTTTACTACATTTGAGCCAATAAATCCTGCTCCGCCTGTTACAATAATATAAGCCATAAGTTTAATTATAACAGTAAGCATTGATTGACATAAATATTTGTAAAAAGAAATAATAATTCTTAATGCCTTATAAAAATTTAAGAGAATTTTTAAATACTTTAGAGGCAAAAGGACTTCTTCATAGAGTCAAGGTGGAAGTATCTGCAGAACTTGAGATTGCAGAGATAACGAATAGAATGTGCAAATCCCCTAATGGAGGGAAAGCTTTATTTTTTGAAAAAGTTAAAGGTTCTCCATATCCGGTAGTAACCAATATATTTGGCTCTTTTGAAAGAATGTGTCTTGCTCTTGAAGTTAACAGCCTTGATGAGATTGCAGCAAGAATAGAAAAACTTATTAATCAAACTCCACCTAAAACATTCAAAGAAAAAATTAAATCTCTTTTTGAACTAATTGAGATAGGTAAATATCTTCCAAAGCTTGTAAAGAATGCTCCTTGTCAAGAAGTTATTGAAGACAAACCAAATCTATTTAAATTTCCAATACTTAAAACGTGGCCTAAGGATGGAGGTAGATTTATTACACTGCCTATGGTATTTACAAAGGATCCTGAAACAGGTAAACAGAACTGTGGGATGTATCGTATGCAAGTTTATGATGAAGTAACTACAGGAATGCACTGGCATATCCATAAAGATGCTGCAAGACACTATCAGAAATACAGAGAGCTTGGAGAAAGAATGCCTGTTGCAGTAACGATTGGCTGTGATCCAGCTACTGTTTACTCTGCTACAGCGCCTTTACCTTATGGTTTTGATGAGATGATTTTTGCTGGATTTTTAAGAAGAAAACCGGTTGAGATGGTTAAATGTATAACTTCAGATTTAGAGGTACCAGCAGAAGCAGAGATAGTTATTGAGGGTTATGTAGAGCCAGACGAGCTAAGAGATGAAGGACCTTTTGGTGATCACACAGGTTTTTACTCACCTGTAGATAAATTTCCTGTCCTTCATGTAACATGTATAACCCATAGAAAAGAGCCAATCTATGCAGCAACAGTTGTTGGCAAACCTCCGATGGAAGACTGCTATATGGCAAAAGCAACAGAGAGAATTTTTCTTCCTTTACTTAGATTACAGTTTCCTGAGATAAAAGATATTAATCTTCCAATGGAGGGAGTTTTTCATAATGCAGTTATTGTATCAATAAAAAAGCTATATCCAGGACATGCAAAAAAGATAATTCACGGACTTTGGGGAACTGGACAGCTTATGTTTTCAAAGTTAATTATTGTTGTTGACGAAGATGTAGATGTTCAAGATTTGTCAACAACTGCTTGGAAAGTTCTTAATAACGTTGACTGGCGTAGAGACGTTATAATATCAGAAGGTCCTATTGATGAGCTTGATCATGCTTCAAGTTGGCCGAGATTTGGTGGCAAAATGGGTATTGACGCTACAAGAAAGACCTTTGAAGAAGGGATGATGAGACCCTGGCCTGATGAGATAAAACAAATCCCAGAAATAATAGAGCTTGTCAATAACCGTTGGCATGAGTATGGATTCTGAGTTTTTAGTAGGTGTTGATATAGGAAGTGAGACAGCAAAAGCAGTTGTTTTCACAAAAGATGGAGTAATTTTAGAAAAAATCTATCTTAAACATTTTGGAAAAGCAGCAGAGATTACTCACTCAATTTTAAAAGATTTTCTAAAGCGATATAAAAATCTAAAGATATGTTTCACCGGAGTTTCAGGAAGATTTATAGCAAAAAGAATCTCAGCTCCCTATATTAATGAGATAATATCTCAAGCTACCGCAACTGTAAAGTTTTATCCAGAGGTAAGAACAATAATTGAAATAGGTGGAGAAGACTCAAAACTTATATTTCTTGATGAAGCAGGAAGAGTAGTGGATTTCTCCCTAAACAGTATCTGTGCTGCTGGCACAGGTTCTTTTCTTGAACAGCAGGCAGAGCGTTTAGGACTTAGTTTGTCTGAGTTTAGTCAGCTTGCTGTGGCATCCAAAAAGCCATCAAAGGTAGCTGGAAGATGTAGTGTTTTTGCAAAGTCAGATATGATTCATCTACAGCAGATAGCAACTCCTACTGAAGATATAATTGCTGGAGTCTGCTTTGCTCTTGCGAGAAACTTTAAAGCAACTATGCTTAAAGGAAGGAAAATAAACCCTGTGGTTTCCTTTCAAGGTGGAGTTGCAGCAAATAAAGGAATGGTGAGAGCTTTCAAGGAGGTTCTTGAGCTTGACGAGATTCTTATACCAAAACATTTTGAAGTAATGGGTGCGATTGGTGCTGCAGTAAAAGCTAAAGAGGAAGATGTTTATCTGACTGAAGAGACAATTAACAAACTTAATGAGATAAAGTATGAGATCGAATATGGACTTCCAGCATTAAAGAGAGAGATACTTGAAGAAACTTACTCTATTCAGCTTTATTCAGATTCATCTCAGTATGCCTATCTTGGAATTGATGTAGGTTCTGTAAGCACAAACATAGCCTTAATAGATGAAAAGGGAAATCTTATAGCAAAGAAATATCTTCCCACAGCAGGTAGACCAATTGAGGCAGTAAGAAAAGGTTTAAGTGAGATCTCTCAAGAGTTTCCTAATATAAAGATAAAAGGTGTTGGAGTAACAGGCTCTGGCAGATATACAGTAGCCCATTTTGTTGGAGCAGATGTTGTAAAAAATGAAATAACTGCTCACGCTTATGGTGCACTACATTTTGACAAGACAGTAGATACAATTTTTGAGATTGGTGGACAGGATTCAAAATATATAAGACTTAAAGATGGAAAAGTTATAGATTTTACAATGAATAAAGCCTGTGCAGCTGGAACAGGCTCCTTTATTGAAGAGCAAGCTGAAAAGCTTGGGCTTACACTTAAGGAATTCCAAGAGCTTGCCTTTTCCTCTAAGAGTCCTTGCCGTCTTGGTGAAAGATGCACAGTCTTTATGGAAAACTCTCTTGTTATAAATCTTCATAAGGGTGCAAGTAAAGAGGATATTGTAGCAGGCCTTTGTTATAGCATTGTAGAAAACTACATAAATAGAGTTGTTGCAGATAAACCAATTGGTAAAAGAATATTCTTTCAAGGAGGAGTAGCTTTTAACAAAGCTATAGAAGCAGCTTTCAAAAACTTTCTTAAATTAAAAATTGGAGACAACTTTCAGCTTACAGTTCCACCACATCATGAGGTTATGGGTGCTATAGGTGTTGCCTTACTTGCACAGGAGGAAATAAATAAGGGTAAAACCACAGCTTTTAAGGGATTTTCAGTTAAAGATCTTTCCTACAGCATCACCTCTTTTGAATGTAAGGGATGTCCTAACTACTGCGAGATAAATAAAATAAGGATAGAAAATGAAAAAGATGTGATGTTTTATGGCGGAAGATGCGAAAAATACGAAAAAAAGGAGACACAAACTAAACTTCCAGATCCCTTAAAGATAAGGGAAAACCTTCTTTGGGAAGCTCATCTTCAGTATGAAGACAAGATGAAGGATGAGAAAAAACCAACAATTGGTATACCTTACATATTTTTCTTTCACGATCAACTTCCTTTCTGGAGCAGTCTTCTTTGGGAGCTTGGATTTAATGTGGTTGTATCCGACAGAACTAATAAAGAGATAATAAATGAAGGAATTGAAAAAACGCCATCCGAAGCCTGCTTTCCACTTAAAGTTGTCTATGGACACATAATTAATCTTCAAAAAAAAGGAGTCAAACTACTTCTTATTCCGAGTTTTATGAATCTTAATTTAAACGATGAGTATGAAAGAGGTCTTGCATGTCCACTTGTTCAAACTACTCCTTATATAGCAAAAAAAGTATTTGATGATTTAAAAATCCTTGACCCAAGGGTTGATCTGTCAAAAGGAGCTGACTATTTAAAACAGGAGCTAAAGAGAGTTTTTAAAGGAATTATAAATACCAAAAATATTGACTATGCAATAGCTCGAGCAAAGGAAAAGCAAGATGAGTTTTTGAAAAAACTTAAAAAAGAAGGATTAAAATTTTTAGAAACGGTAAATGATAAAACTCTTGGTCAGACTGAAACAGTGGTTTTGGTAGGAAGAGCTTATAATACTTTTGATCCGGCATTAAATCTCAATATATCTCATAAATTAAGAAGTTTAGGTGTGCTTCCAATTACAATGGATATGTTACCAATTGAGACAGTCTCAATAAAAAACGATTGGATTAATCTTTACTGGAGATCAGGACAAAGAATAGTTAGAGCAGCAAGGTTAATTAAAAAGATGGGGAATTTATATCCAATATTTATAACAAATTTTGCTTGCGGTCCAGACTCTTTTATAATTAACTACTTCAAAGAAGAGTGCGAACCCTTTTATCCCTATTTGATCATTGAGATAGATGAGCACTCTGCAGATGCAGGAGTTCTCACAAGAATTGAGGCTTACATAGACAGTTTAAAGGAGAGAAAAAAACAGCAGTTTTATTCAATACCTGTATTTTTAAAAAGCTTTCTGCCTTCGGATATCTCAAAAAGAGTTATTTATATACCAAGAATGGCTGATCATGCTTTTGCTCTGAAGGCTGCTTTTCAGTACTGCGGAATTGAAGCAGAAGTTATGCCTCCTTCAGATAAAGAATCTATTGAAGTGGGTAAAAAATATATCTTAGGAGGAGAATGCTTTCCTTATCTTGTAACCTTAGGTGATATGCTTAAGATTGTTTTTTCTAAAGATTTCTATCCTGAAAAAACTGCCTTCTTTATGCCATCAGGTGCTGGACCATGTAGATTTGGACAGTATAATGTCTCTCATAGAATGGTTCTTAAAAAGTTAGGACTTGAACATGTTCCTGTATACTCTCCTCAGCAGGATGCTCAGTTTTACAGAGATTTAAATATTGCTGGAGGACAGTTCTCACTTAGAGCTTGGCAGGGAGTTGTTTCATATGGATTACTTACAAAATCTCTACTTGAGTGTAGACCCTATGAGAAAAATAAAGGTGAAACAGAAGCTTTATATAATTATTATCTTGAGAAGATATATGAGACTTTAAAAGCAAAAGATGGTAGGATTGAAGAAGTATTGAGAAAGATGAAAAGAGATTTTGAGGCAATTCCAAAATATAGAGAACAAAAGCCTTTGGTAGGTATTGTGGGTGAGATATTTGTTAGATGTCATACTTTTTCAAATGAGGATTTAATAAGAAAACTTGAAAGCTTTGGATTAGAAGTGTATCTTACACCTATTGAAGAGTGGATTCATTACGTAAACACTATAGCATTGAGAAAGGCTCTTATAAAAAGGGATAAATCTGCTATTATGAAAATTCTCATAAATAAATTTTTCCAAGGAAGAGTGGAAAAGAAATTTACATCTATATTTAAAGATTTTCTTAAATTTTCAGAGGAGCCTTCTACAAAGGATTTATTTAAAATGGCTTCTGCATATGTGCCAGATAGCTTTGAAGGAGAGACTATTCTATCTGTAGCAAAAACTATTGATTTAATAAAAAGAGGTGTTAAGGGTATAGTCAATACAATGCCTTTTGGATGTATGCCAGGAGCAATCGTTACTTCTTTTTTGAGATTTATTCAGAAAGAGTATAACATTCCTGCTATATCTATTATTTATGATGGCACAGCATCAACTGGAAATGAGCTTAAAATAGAAGCTTTTGTAGAAGCTATAAAATTAAGAAAAGGAGGTGATTAGATGGGAAGTGTTCTTAAATGGAGGAGAAAAAAAATAAAAAAGCATAAATACAGAAAACTTCGTAAAAAAATGAGAGCATTAAGAAGAAATAAATAAGGAGCAAAGATGAAAGATTTAATGACTCTAAAAGAGCAAGTTTCATTAATAGAAGCTGAGATAAAGATTATTTCTGAAAGGATTGAGCAGATTAATGAAAAGCTTGCTAAGATTGAAGAGATAGACATGGAGATTAAGGCTATTAAAATTTTTTTAAAGAGAGTCTTTCCAGATTTTAAAAGAGAATATCCAGAAATTCTAAAGAAGTTATGCTCAAAGGAGTAAAATGAAGCTACTTCCTTTTAGTACTACAGGCATAGGAAGTATGCCGCAGAGGGATCCTTATTTTACAGTTAATTTAATCTTTGAGAATTTTGATATTCCCTATTGGCCTCAACTTCCAAAGTACTCAGAAAAAGAGTCTATGATTGCTCAATTTACTGAGGGATTGCCAGGTGTTTTTTTTGAAAATAGTAAACTCTTTTTTAAAAAAGATGAATCCCTTATAAATGATTGGTTAATAAATTACAATGAAGATTTAGTCTCACCTATCACAGAAGAGTTTTCAAAGGGACTTTATGTAATAAAGGAGCTTCTAAAAGATAAAAAGCTGAAGGTTCTAAAAGGACAGCTCACAGGACCGTTAACCTTTACCCTTTCTATTAAAGATGAAAAAGGTAATTTAATCTACTTTGATGAAACCATAAGAGAACTATCAATTCTTCATCTTAAAGCGAAGGCAAAATGGCAGGTAAATTTTTTAAAAGATTTCGCAGATGATCTGATTATCTTTATTGATGAGCCAATTCTTCAAGCCATAGGTGCCTCAACATACATCTCTGTTAACGAATCGGAGGCTTTAAGACTGATAAAGGAAATTGTTTTATCTTTAAAAGCTATGAATGTATTAGTAGGGCTTCATTGTTGTGGCAAAGCAGATTGGAGTAAAGTTTTATCCTTAGGAGTAGATTTAATAAGTTTTGACTCTTATTTTTTCTTTGATTTCTTTAAAATTTATAGGGATGAAATATACGATTTTCTTAAAAAAGGTGGATATATAGCTTGGGGAGTTGTTCCTACTACTAATGAGTTAAAAACTCTTTCTGATGGAGAGATTATAAAGAAGGCACTACTTCAAATTGAAGAGTTTGAAAACACTCTAAGTAAAGATAGATCAATTCTTACTCCATCCTGTGGAATGGGCTCTCTTGAAGAGTCTGACTCTTTAAGAGTGATAAAGCTTCTTAAAGAAATTCAAAAGAAAGTTAATGGATAGAGGTATTTTTATAACCTTTGAAGGTATAGAAGGCTCTGGAAAAACTACTCAAGCAAAACTGATCACGGAAAGGTTAAAAAATGAAGGATTTAAGGCTATTTATACCTATGAGCCAGGGGATACAAAAGTAGGTAGCCTAATTCGTAATATACTTCTTGATCCCTCAGTACAAATAAATTCAACATGTGAACTTTTGCTTTATTTTGCAGACAGAGTTCAACATATTGAGGAAAAGATAAAATCCTATCTTATGGATGGATTTACAGTAATATGTGATAGATTTACAGACTCCACTGTTGCTTATCAAGGTTATGGAAGAGGATTATCACTTCAGTTAATTTTAAAGTTAAATGAAACCCTTCTAGGAAGTTTTAAACCAGATTTAACGGTTCTTCTTGACTTACCAGCTGCAGAGGGGCTTAAAAGAAATGAAAAAATAAATAAAAAAGATCGTTTTGAACTTGAAAATTTAGCATTTCATGAAAGAGTAAGGCAAGGATATTTAGAGATAGCTAAGTTTGATCCCAAAAGATTTATAGTAGTTGATGCCACTAAAGATTTTGATGAGATAAATGAAGAGATATACAGACACATATTATGGGTTTTGAAAAAATAGTATCACAGGATAAAGCAGTAAAGCTTCTTAAGGGAACATTAATAACAAAAAGAATACCTTCTGCTTTTTTGTTTACAGGAGAGCCTTATATTGGTAAAACAACTGTAGCTTTAACCTATGCAAAAGCCTTAAATTGTCTTGAAGCCGAAGGTGACTGCTGTGATGTATGTCAATCCTGCAAAAAGATTGAGTTAGGCATTCATCCAGACGTAAAAGTAATATCAGCCGAAAAGGATACTATTTCAATAAGCAGTGTAAGAGAAGTTGAAGAGTTTGTTTTCTTAAGTAGACTTGAAGCAAAATACAAAGTGGTTATTATAAGGGAGTCTCATAAGATGAATCTGGCAGCAGCTAATGCTCTTCTTAAAACTTTAGAGGAACCGCCTCAAAATACAGTTTTAATTCTCACTTGTGAGAATATAAGTAAACTACCAGAGCCAGTTGTTTCAAGATGTTTTAAAGTTAATTTTAATCCCTTATCAAATCCTGCAATAAAAAAACTCTTTCCAGAAGAGCAAAACTCTTTAGTTTTTAAACTTGCTATGGGAAGACCAGGGATAATAAAATCTATGAATATTATTGAAACAGTTGAGGAGATCAAAAATATTATTCAAAAGAAAGAAAAAGTTAATACTTTTAAAGATAATGAAGAGGCAAAATGGTGGATAGATCTTTTGACGGTTTTTCTAAGAGATGCAATATGTCAAAAACTTTTGGATAGTTCCTGCAAGATTTTACCAAATAATCTTAAAATAAAAGAGGAGGTTACTTTAGAAAAACTATATACGATCTATGATGAGCTTCAAAATATACGTAAAAATATAGATTTGAATTTAAATAAATCAATAGTTTTAAACTATACTGAAGAAATCTTAAGGAGAGTTTATGCATAAAATCGCCTATGTAAAATTAAGACCTTTTGGTAAAGTTTACAGATATCTTTGTGATACCGAAGATATAGCTGAAGGAGATAAAGTTGTGGTAGAGGGAGATTTTGGTCTTTCTGTAGGAGATGTTTTAAGAATTAGGGAAGACAGCATTCCAGTAGCGAAATCCATAGTTAGAAAGGCAACTGTTGAGGATATTGAAGTATTTAATAAAAATTTACTTCTTGAAGAAGAGGCTTTTGATTTTTGTCTTGAAAGAATTAAAAAAAGACAACTTCCTATGAAACTTCTTGTTGTTGAGGCAACATTGGACCGAAAAAGAATTATATTTTACTTTACAGCTGAAGGAAGAATAGATTTTCGTGAGTTAGTAAAAGATTTAGCAGCAAAATATAAAACAAGAATAGAAATGAGACAGATAGGAGTGAGAGATCAAGCTAAATTTTTAGGAGGTGTTGGAGTTTGTGGTATGGAGGTATGCTGTAAGGAGATTATAAGTTTTTTTCAACCCATTTCTTTAAGAATGGCTAAGGAGCAAGAAGTTGTTATGAATGTCTCAAAACTTTCTGGTATATGTGGAAGACTTAAATGCTGTCTCAGATACGAATACTATGCTGAAATTGAGGAAGTAATTCAAGATGAAGAGATTCAGGAAGAAGAAAAGGAGCCTGAAATCAAAAAGATATCTTTTCTAAATAAAGTTCTAACTGATTTAGAAGAGGAAAAGAAGGAGGAAGAAAGTGACTAAAGGATTCTATATTACTACACCAATCTACTATGTGAATGATGTTCCTCATATTGGTCATGCCTATACAACCATAGCTGCAGACATACTTGCAAGATATAAAAGACTGAAAGGATATAAAGTTTTCTTTTTAACAGGCACTGATGAGCATGGACAGAAGATAGAGAAAGCAGCAACTGAGAGAGGCAGACAGCCAAAAGAGCATGCAGATATAATGGTGGAAAACTTTAAATCTCTATGGAAAGCTTTAAATATAAGTAATGATGCTTTTATAAGAACCACAGATAAGCAGCATATGGAAGTGGTAAGAGAGATTCTTATGATGCTTTATCAAAAAGGTGAGATTGAAAAAAGAGTTTACAAGGGAATGTATTGTATTCCCTGTGAGAGATTTTGGACAGAAAAAGATTTGATTGAAGGCAGATGCCCTGACTGTGGAAGAGAAGTTGAATATATAGAAGAGGAAAACTACTTTTTTCTTATGTCTAAATATCAAACTTCTCTTATAAGATATATTGAAGAGAATCCTTTTTATATTCTTCCAGAGTCAAGAAAAAATGAAGTTTTATCCTTTTTAAAGAGTAAGCCTTTAGGAGATCTTTGTATTTCAAGACCTAAGCATCGTCTTAGTTGGGGGATTCCTCTTCCCTTTGATGAAAACTATACAACCTATGTATGGTTTGATGCTCTGCTAAATTACTATTCAGCTTTAAGATATCTTGCTTCCACTGATAGTGAGTGGTGGCCTCCTGATCATCATTTAATAGGTAAAGATATCCTTATGACACATGCTATTTATTGGTCAACAATACTTATGGCTTGCGGGCTTCCACTTCCTAAAAATATATTTGCTCATGGATGGTGGACAGTTAAAGGAGCCAAGATGTCTAAATCTTTAGGTAATGTTGTAGATCCCTTTGAAGTTATTAAAAAATTTGGAGTTGATGCCTTCAGATACTTTCTCTTCAGAGAAGTCTCTTTCGGTCTTGATGGAGACTTTTCAGAGGAGGCTTTAGTAAGAAGAATAAACACTGACTTAGCAAATGATCTTGGCAACTTAGTTAATAGATTTCTCGTTATGAATGAGAAATTTTTAAATGGAAGGGTAATTCCCACTTTTATTGAGGATGAGTTTGTCAAGAGCTTTAACTCTCTAATCTCTCAAATAGACAATGAAGCACTCTGGGATGAATTCAAGTTTAACATAATACTTGATAAAATTTGGGAAGCAATTAATTTAACGAATAACTATATTGCAAAAACCGAGCCATGGAAGCTTGCAAAATACTCACCAGAAACTTTACCGCTAGTTTTATTCAATATTTGGAATGCAATAAGAGTTATTACAGTGTTCTTGTCTGTTTTTATGCCTGACAGAACCACTAAAATCTGGAAAGCCTTAGGCCTTTCCTCCTACAGTATTGATGAGAGAATGCTTAGTTGGAGAATAGATTTTAAAGAGCTTAAAACAGAGGTAGTTGAGCAGATTTTTCCAAGAATTGAATTAAAAAAGGAAAAGACAGAGGAAAAGTTGCAAGACCTTATAAGTATTGAAGAGTTTTCAAAGATTAAACTTAAAGTAGGTAGAGTAGTATCAGCTGAAGCTGTTAAAGGCTCTGAAAAACTTATTAAACTTATCGTTGATATAGGTGAGCAAAGGCAGATTGTAGCAGGAATTGGCAAATACTATAAACCTCAAGAGCTAATTGGCAAATATATAGTGGTAGTGTCTAATCTGAAACCAACTAAACTTATGGGGATTGTCTCAGAAGGAATGCTTCTTGCCGCAACTGACGCTGATGGAGCTGTTTCTATTTTAACTGTTGACAGAGAGGTTGAGCCTGGCTCTGGGATAAAATGAAAAAGATTAAAAGTTGGCCTAAAGATGAAAGACCGAGAGAGCGACTAATTAAGTTTGGACCTGAAAGTCTTTCAGATGCACAGCTTCTTGCAATAATACTTTCAACAGGTGTAAACAATAAAAATGTTTTAGAGGCAGCTATTGAACTACTTGATAAATTTGGTGGATTAAAGGGATTAAGGGAAGCATCTATTAATGAATTAAAATCATTTAAAGGACTCGGAATTGCTAAGGTTGCTCAAATAAAAGCAGCTTTTGAGTTAGGGAAAAGAGTTCTTGCTGAAACAGCTACAGAACAAATTTTTAACTCAGCTCAAACTGTCTATAACTACTTTTTTCCAAAATTAAGCAGTTTAAAAAAAGAAGTGTTTATCACTCTTTTACTTGATACAAAGCTTAAATTAATTAAAGAAGTTAGGGTGTCAGAAGGAATTCTAAATCAGGCATTAGTGCATCCAAGAGAGATATTTAAAGAAGCAGTAAAAGAGTCTGCCTATGCTTTAATTTTGGTTCATAATCATCCAAGCGGGGACTCGACTCCAAGTGAACAGGATATAGCGATAACAAAGAAACTTAAAAAGGCTTCAGAGATACTTGAGATTAATCTTTTAGACCATATCATTATAGGAAGTGGAGAATATTTCAGTATGAAGGAGAAGGGAATAATTTAGAGAAGGAGGGAAAATGAGAAAAATCATTAATTTTAGAGGATTTATAAGTTTACTTACAGCCTTTTCATTTGTTTTTGCTTTTTGTCAGGTATTGTTCTTTATTTTACACCTCCAGGTTGAATTGCCTATTGGACAAACTGGAAATTTCTTAGTTTAACAAAAACTGACTGGATCAATCTTCACATAATTTTCTGTGTAATCTTTATGATTACTGCATTTTTCCATATTTACTACAACTGGAATGTACTATTGAATTATATCTATAGCAAAGTCAAAAAGCTATAAATCTTAAAAAGGAGTTGGCAATTATTAGTATCTTTTTGATTTTAAGTTTTATTGGTTCCTTGAAACCATTTTCTCCCTATAGTTTGATAATTGAACTGAGCGATTATCTTAAAAGTTTATGGGTAAAATCTCCAGAGTATGAGCCACCATTTGGACACGCAGAATTACTTTCTTTGGAAGAGTTTTCAAAGAGAAGACAAATAGATTTACAGCAAGCAATAGAAGCACTTAGGCAGAAGAATATAAAGCTTGCTTCACCGAAGGAAACTTTGGACTCATTGCTAAGAAAAATGATATGAGCCCAATGCAAATTTATCAAATTCTCAAACCTCTTGAAGGTAAAACTACCGCAATTGAAGAAAAAAACAACAAAAAGTGAAAAGCTCAAAATGGACAAAAGATGAAATTATAAGAGAGTTTGAGGGAAAGGGATTGGGGAAAAAGACTCTTAAACAAATATGTAAAGAAAACAAACTTGAAGTTCAGACAATTCTTAAAAAACTTAAAAACAAAGGAATTATCGCAAACGAGAAGGATACTTTAAGAGAGATTGCTGATAAAAATGGGACAAGCCCAATTGATGTACTTGTAGAAGTTCTTGTAGATGAAGATAAGGTTTAATTATTAAAATAAAATTGATTATTATTAATTATTAAAATAAAATTAATTATTATTTGAGGAGGTGGGTTTATGCCAATTTATGAGTTTCAATGCCAAAAATGCAATGAGACTTTTACAAAGAAAATGAGTGTAAACGAGATGGAAAAAACGAAAGTTAGATGTCCCAAATGTAAATCTCAAAAAGTTAAGAAAGTTATTACAGGATTTTACTCAATAACATCTAAAAAGTCTTAAGGAGATTATAATGAACTTTAACTTAACACCATTTATACTGAGGGTATGTGAGTTTGCAGCTATTGAGGCAGCAAAACTGATGGGTAAAGGAGACAGAAAAGAAGCAGATCAAGCTGCAGTTACAGCAATGCGTAAGGCTTTAAATGATTTACCAATTAGAGGTAGAGTCGTAATAGGTGAAGGTGAAAGAGATGAGGCACCAATGCTTTATATTGGTGAAGAAGTTGGAGATGGAACAGGTCCTGAGGTAGACATAGCTGTTGATCCTCTTGAGGGTACAAATCTTTGTGCAACAGGAATGCCCAATGCATTAACAGTTATGGCAGTAACAGAAAAAAATGGTATTCTTTACTGTCCTGATACATATATGGAAAAACTTGTTGTAAGGCCTCAGGCAAAGGGAATGGTTGATATAAGAAAATCTGTGAAAGAAAATCTTGAGGCTTTGGCAAAGGCATTGGGTAGAGATATTGACGATCTTGTAGTTGTGGTTTTAGATAGACCTCGTCATGAAGAGTTGATTAAAGAGATTCGCAGAGTAGGGGCAAGAATAAAGCTTATTTCAGATGGAGACATCACACCAGCAATTGCAGCAACAGTTGAAGGTACAGGTATTCATGCCTTAATGGGAATTGGTGGAGCTCCTGAAGGAGTGCTTTCTGCAGCTGCTGTTAAATGTCTTGGGGGCGAGATGCAGGCAAGAATGCGATGGAGACACGAGGAAGAAAAAAGGAGGGCTATAAAATACGGAATGGATATAAGTGAGGATAAAGTTTATACTCTTGATGATCTTGTTCCAAGCGATGATATAATCTTTGTTGCCACAGGAGTTACAAAAGGCGATTTACTTAATGGAGTTAGATTTTTTGGTGGCGGAGCAAGAACACACTCTTTAGTTATAGAGTCACGCCAGCGAGTTGTAAGATTTGTAGATACAATACATTTGTTTGACAGAGTTACAAAGATAACTTTATAGATTTAAAGTTTTACCGTATGAAATATTAATTTTTAAGGGGACAGAAAGATCAAAATTTTGCATCTTCTCTGTTACAATCTTTTTTACTTTATCTAAAATCTCCTCTCTAACTTCAAGAACTATTTCGTCGTGAATCTGAAGAATTATTTCTGCATCAAGGTTTTCTTTTTTAATCTCATTATATATTCTTATCATAGCAATTTTTATTATATCTGCAGCAGAACCTTGGACTACAGTATTAATAGCTACTCTTTCAGCTTGTATTCTGATATTTTGATTAGGACTGTCTATATTAACTATGGGACGAATTCTTCCATAAAGTGTTTTAACATAGCTGTTTTTTCTTGCAAAATCTAATGTTTCCTCAATAAATTTTTTTACCATAGGATATCTCAGAAAATACATATCAATAAACTCTTGAGCAGCTTCTAAAGGAATTTTTATAGCCTCTGAAAGACCAAAGGCACTCATACCATAAATAACTCCAAAATTAACAGTTTTCGCAACTCTTCTTTGTTCTTCTGTGACTGACTCTACAGGAACTGAAAAAATCTGAGAAGCAGTAAAGGAGTGGATGTCTTCATTAGCTTTAAAAGCTCTAATTAATGTGGGATCTTTACTTAGATGAGCAAGAATTCTTAACTCTATTTGAGAGTAATCAGCACTCAGAAAGACATAACCTTCTTTAGTTGAGAATACTTCTCTTAAGAGTTCAGCCCAGTAACCTTTGATAGGAATATTTTGAAGATTAGGCTCAATACTTATTACTCTACCTGTGCCAGCAACAGTTTGGTGCCATTTAGCATGTACTCTTTGGGTCTCTGGATTTATATAATCTTTGAGAGGAAGTAAATAACCAGTGAAAACTTTATTTAAAATGCGATAGTTAATAATTTCTCTAACTATATCGTGTTGATTGGAAAGCTCCTCTAAAACCTCCATTTCTGTGGAACGAGATTTTTTGCCTCTTTTTTTGCTTTTTAATCCAATTTTATCATAAAGAACTTCTGCAAGCTGTTTCGGAGAGTTAATATTGAAAGTTAGTCCTGCAAGTTTGTAGATTTTCTCTTTTATTTTTTCAATTTCAAAGGACAGAAGTTTTTCAAGCTCAAATAACTTAGATAGATTAACTTTTATACCAGCCTCTTCCATATGAGCTAAAACCTTTATAAGTGGCATCTCTATCTTAAAGTAGACTTTCTCAATTTCCTTTTCTTTCAGTAGGTTATAAATAATTTCATATAATTCAATGTAAGTTTGAGGGACTCTGGGTTTGATTTTTCCAAAATACTCAATAGTTAAATCTTCTAAGCTATACTTTCCTTTATCAGGATTTAAAAGATACGCAGCCACCATTAGGTCAAAATAGGGCTCTCTGATTTCTAATCCTTTTTTCCTTAGTTTTTTAATATCCTCTTTCGCATCATAAAGAATCTTTAAACTATCTGAATTAAGAAGTTCTATGAGAGAGTTGTTATAGAAAGATTCATAGTTTTTGTTATTAATACCTATTAAAGCTTTTTCTTCTAAAAAAATTAATGCGACTTTGTCAGCCCTATTTCCTTCAAATTTTTCATACTGCTCTACTTTAGCTTCATTTGGAGATATTTCCTTAAGAAGCGATCTAAACTCTAACTCTCTAAAGATTTGAATTAGCTGAGCCTTATCTGTGTTTCTGACTTTTAAATCTTCTAATGAAAAATCAAAAGGTGCATCTTTCCTTAACAGTACAAGCTCTTTGCTGAGCTTAAGAGAATTCATATCTTCCTTAATCAATTTTGCAACTCTTTCAGGCTTAAGATAAGGCAATGATTTTATTATATTTTCAACGGAGCCATATTTTTCTAAGAGTTCTTTCGCTAATTTTTCTCCAACTCCTTTTACACCAGGAATATTGTCAATGCTGTCACCTACTAAGGCCATATAATCTACAAATCTTTCTGGATTGACTCCGTATCTTTGTCTTACCTTTTTTATATCAAATACAGTTTCAGTAAAAGGATCGTACACAAATACTCTGTCTGAAATAAGCTGAAGTACGTCTTTGTCAAGAGTTACAATAAAAATTTTCAAATCTTCATTAGGACTTTGTTTAAAAAGTGAGTGAGTAAAATTTTTAGTTAGTTTATCAACCACTGTTGCAATTATGTCATCAGCTTCATATCCTGGAATCTCTACTTTTTTTATTCCTAAAGCATTAACTATTTTTTTAATATACTCTATCTGTATTGGTAAATCTTTTGGTGTTTCTGGCCTCGTTATTTTATATTGTTCATAAACTTTATGTCTTTTTGTTGGATGCGGGCTATCAAAGGCAATAATTATATAATGAATTTTTCTTTTTTTGAGGAGTTTTATAAGCATTCTTGTAAAACCATAAATAGCATTTGTTGGTATTCCCTGCGAGGTAGAAAGTCCTTTTATAGCGTGATAGGCTCTGTAGATGAAACAACTTCCATCAACAAGATAAATCTCTCTCATACTCATAAATTAACATATTAATGTCTTTTTTTGTGATTTTGATTTATAATTATAAGATAAATACAAAAGAGGTGTTTAACTTTGGTAGACATAGAGTTTCTAAAGGAAAAAGCAAGACAGCTTAGAGTAGAGATAGTTAAAATGCTTGCTCAAGCAGGCTCTGGGCATACAGGAGGAAGTTTATCTTCAGCAGATATTGTCTCAGCATTATATTTTTATAAAATGAGGCATGATCCAAAGAATCCTCAATGGAGGCAGCGTGATAGATTTGTACTTTCAAAAGGCCATGCAGCGCCTGTGCTTTATGCTGCTTTGGCTATTTCAGGATACTTTGATAAATCTTTACTTACAACTCTTAGAAAGCTTAACTCCCCCCTGCAAGGTCATCCCTGCTCACGAAGTCTTCCAGGAGTTGAAGTTTCAACAGGCTCACTGGGACAAGGGCTTTCAGTTGCATGTGGAATGGCTCTAGGACTTAAACTTGATGGAATTCCAGCAAAAGTATACTGTCTTTTAGGAGATGGTGAAATACAGGAAGGACAAGTATGGGAAGCAGCGATGGCAGCCTCTCATTACAGACTTGATAATCTCTGTGCAATAATTGACAACAACGGACTTCAGATTGATGGAGCTTGCCATAATGTTATGAATATCTATCCTATTGAGGATAAGTTTTTAGCCTTCGGATGGAATGTCTTTACGATAGATGGTCATAATATGGAAGAGATCGTTAGAGCTTTAGACGAAGCTGACAAAGTAAAGGAGAAGCCTACTATGATTGTTGCAAAAACTATAAAAGGTAAAGGAGTATCAATATTTGAAGGAAAAGTTAAATACCATGGTATTGCTCCCACCTATGAGGAGCTTCAGATAGCTCTTAAGGAGTTGTCAGATGGAAAAAACTGAGAGCATAACAGAAATTGCCGAAATTGAAGAGTTTTATGGAAAAGATATGGCAACAAGAGATGCTTATGGTATGATTCTTGCTCAATTAGGAAGTAAGAATCCTAACATAGTGGTGTTGGATGCTGATTTAAGTTGTTCAACGAAGACTGTTTTATTTGCTAAGCAGTTTCCTCAAAGATTTTTCAATATGGGGGTTGCAGAGCAAGACATGATTGGATTTGCTACAGGACTAGCTCTTACAGGAAAAATTCCATTTGCTTCAACTTTTGCTATTTTTGCATCTGGACGAGCTTGGGAACAGGTAAGACAGAGTGTATGTTATTCAAAGGCTAATGTAAAAATTGTAGCAACTCATGGTGGAATTACAGTAGGTGAAGATGGAGCCACTCATCAGGCATTAGAAGACATTGCTCTTATGAGGGTAATTCCTGATATGACTGTAATAGTTCCAGCAGATGCTTATGAGACTGCTCAATGTGTTGTAGAGGTGGCTAAATACCAAGGACCAGTATATGTTAGACTCGGAAGAGCAAAAGTTCCAGCTGTTATGCCAAAGGATTATAAATTTCAAATTGGCAAGGCTTATATTTTTAGGCTCGGAAAAGATGTGAATATTATTGCCACAGGAATTATGGTTTATGAGAGTTTGAGGGCCTCAGAGGAGTTAAATAATGAAGGGATTGATACTGGTGTGATTAATCTTTCTACAATAAAACCTCTTGATGTGGAGACAATTCTTAGTGTAGCTAAAAATTCAAAATTAATTATAACTGCCGAAGAACACTCTGTCATAGGTGGATTAGGTTCAGCTGTTGCAGAGTTTTTATCAGAGGAGTATCCTATTCCGATTAAAAAAATAGGTGTAAAAGATTGCTTTGGATGTTCTGGAGACTATAAAGAACTTCTAAGATTTTACGGATTAACTAAGGAAAATATTATAAATACAGTTAGAGAATTTTTTAAGAAATGATAACTTTTTCAGGAGTTTATAAGTACTACAATGAGATTCCAGTTCTACAAGGAATCTCTTTTCATATTGACAAAGGTGAGTTAGCTTTTATAACTGGTCCATCAGGTGCAGGGAAAACAACTCTTCTCAAACTAATATTTGGAAGTGAAGTAGCTGATGAAGGAGAGATTAAAGTTGGCGATTTTGAGCTTTCTCGGATAAAAAACTCAGAGATACCTCGTTTAAGAAGGTTTGTTACTTTTGTTTTTCAAGATTTTCGTCTAAGGCAAGATTTAACAGTTTTTGATAATGTTGCTCTTCCACTAAGAATATTAGGCGAGAAAGAAAAGGAGATAAAATTAAAAGTTATGGATGTATTAAGAGATGTTGCTTTAAGACATAAAGTAGACTCCTTAGTTAGAACTCTTTCGGGTGGAGAGCAACAGAAAATTGCTATTGCAAGAGCAGTAGTAACAAATCCTCAAATTATTCTTGCTGATGAGCCTACAGGCAATCTTGATCCTGAGGCATCTCAAGAAATAATTAATCTATTTAAAAAGATAAATACCAGAGGCTGTACAGTGCTTATAGCCACACATGATCCAACACTATTTCAAAGCTCTTCCTATAGAGTCTTAAAATTAAAAGATGGAAAGATTTCCCAATGAAGAGACATATTCAGTCAGCTATTAAAGATATTTGGAATAACAGATGGTCGACTTTTCTTTCAGTATTGACGGTAGCAGTATGTTTTTTCATTATAACTGGCATTTCAATTCTGCTTTATAATCTTGAGATTTTTACAAAAAAACTTACAACCAAAGCAGCAGTAGTTATTTTTTTAAAGGATTCTATTACAGAAGAACAGACAAACTATTTAATGGACCAAATAAAGAAAATGGGGGTATTTTCCAAACTGCAGTATATTTCTAAGGATATGGCATTGAAGGAGATGAAAGATATTATGGAGCCTTCTTTAGTTGAGTTAATAGGATATAATCCTTTGTATAATACAATTGAAGCATATTTAAAGGACGAAGCTCTAACGACAGTTGAAGATACAGTTAATAAAATTAAGAGCCTTCAATTTGTTGATGATGTCTACTATCCAGCAAATATAATAACAGGTCTTAAAATTATAAGAGTTACTCTTTGGAATTTTGGTATAGGAATATTTATTTTACTTACAGTTTCTGTTTTATTTATAGTTTATTCAACAATTAGAAGTTTTTACTGGAAAAAAACAGAAGAGATAGAAATCTTAAAGCTTTTAGGTGCTACTCCCTCTTACATAAGACTTCCCTTTTTAATTGAAGGAGCGATTATTGGTTTAATAGGTAGCATGTTTTCTAAGCTTTTTATTTTTATTGTTTTTCTCCTTCTTCAAACAAGACATATTTATGAGTTTATTCCTGTTTTAACACAAATAGTTATTCCTTTAGAGATTTTTTACATGCTGCCAATTTTTGGTATTCTTTCAGGAGTTGTTTCTTCTTTCTTATCTGTAGGTAAAATTAAATATCAATGATGAAATTAGAGTTTACTAAAATAGTCTTAATTTTATTGATTTTTTCTCTTTCTTTACCTTGTTTTGCTACAAAGCCTCAAGAGGAGTTACAAAGTATAAAAAGAGAGTTAAGCATTCAGAAGAAAAAGCTTGAGGAGACAATAAAAACCGAACAAACTGTAGTTGAAGATTTGAATAGAGTTATAAGAGAGCTTCAAGAGCTTGACAGAAGGATTAAAACTCATAAGGAAAAAATTAAAAATATACAATCAAAAGTTAGTTTAGCAGAAAATCAGATAAAAACTTATCATGTACAGCTTGAATCAAGAAAGAGCTATCTTGCAAATAGAATAAAAATAATGCAGAAGATAAATAAATATCCTGATCCAACTTTGTTAGTTATCTTTGAAACTGATACAACCAAGGCATTCAGAGTTTTAAGAAACTTACAAAAAGTATCTAATATAGACAAAAGAATAGTTATGCAATACAGAAAAGAGTTGAATAAATTAGTTACTCAGCAAAATGAACTAAAGAATCTTCTCGTTATGTTAAAAAATGAAGAAAGCTCACTAAATCAAGCATTGCAGCAACAAAAACAAAAAAAGAAAGAGAAAGAAGTTTTGCTTACAAAAGTAAGACAGCAAAAAGTTCTATATGAGCAGAAAATTAAAGAGCTTGAGGAGAATGCGAAAAGACTTACAAAACTACTACAACATACAGAAGAACAAGAAAAAAGAGCTGGCAAATTAGATTTCACATTAAAAGGTGAATTTGTTAAAAAAAGAGGAAACCTTATTTGGCCTGTAAGTGGTAAAGTTATATCTCGATATGGTAAACAGACTGATCCAGTTTATAATATTCCGGTTTTTAAAAGTGGTATATATATACAAGCTTCACCTGGAGCTTCTGTAAGAGCAGTTGCTGATGGTAAAGTAGTATATGCAAAATATTTTAAAGGATATGAAAACCTTGTTATAATAAGTCATGGTGAAGGTTACTATACTGTATATGGAAATTTAGGTTCTATGGCTGTTAAGGAGGGCTCATTTATTAAGGCAGGACAAACAATAGGAACAGTGGGAGTTGACTCAAATCTTGGTTCAGCAGCGCTTTACTTTGAAATAAGATATAGAGGCAAACCACTTAATCCTGAACAATGGCTTAAAAGTTAGCAAGGAGGAAAATAAATGATGAAAAAAATTAAAGTTATAGCATTGATTCTTTTAATAGCTACAGTTGGAGCTGCAGTAGGAAGATGGTCAGTGGCTCAAACATCATCAGAGATAGTCTACAGGGATTTAAAACTTTTTACTGAGGTTTTTACTACAGTAAAAAAGAACTTTGTTGAAGAGATAAATCCTCATGAGCTTATAATCTCTGCTATCAAAGGAATGATCAACAGTCTTGATCCTCACTCTGCTTATCTTACTCCTGAAGCTTATAGAGATTTTCAAACAGAGACTAAAGGAGAGTTTGGTGGAATAGGTATTCAAATTGGCATTAAGGATGGAGTTTTAACAGTTATTGCACCGATTGAGGATACACCTGCATGGAAAGCAGGAATTCAAGCAGGAGATAAAATTCTCAGGATAGATGGGCAGTCAACAAAAGATATGAATATAAATGATGCTGTATCAAAAATGCGAGGTCCTAAAGGTAAACCAGTTACGATAACTATTCAAAGAGAAGGATGGAAGGAGCCTAAAGATATAACAATTATAAGAGATATCATAAAGATAAAGAGCGTAAAATATAAAATGATTGATAAAGAGATTGGATATATTAAACTTACACAGTTTCAGGAATCGACCGCACAAGATCTTTCTGTTGCTTTAAAATTACTAAGTGAACAAGGCATGCAGTCCCTTATTCTTGATCTTAGAAATAATCCTGGCGGGCTTCTTCAATCGGCAGTAGATGTTACAGAGCAGTTTCTCCCTCCAAAGCATTTGGTGGTATCTATAAGGGGAAGAGCTGGAGAGAAGATGGAGTATTATACTGAAAATTTAAGACCTTCTTATACGGATGTTACTATGATCGTTCTTGTAAATCAAGGCTCAGCTTCTGCATCAGAGATAGTTGCTGGAGCTTTGCAGGATTGGAAAAGAGCTCTTGTTCTAGGAGTTCAGACTTTTGGTAAAGGCTCTGTACAAAGTTTGATTCCTTTAAGTGATGGCTCTGCATTAAAGCTTACAACAGCAAAATACTATACACCAAAAGGTAAAAGCATTCATGGAGTAGGAATAATTCCTGATATTGTCGTAAAAATTGAATCCAAAAACGGTAAAGAAGTCCCAGTAGTAAGAGAGAAAGAGCTTGAAAAACACTTAAAAGGAGAAAAGATAGAGATCCAAGAAAAAGCTCCTCAAGAAGTTGAAGAAAAAGAAGATACACAACTACAAAGAGCTATAGAGATTTTAAAAAGTTGGAAGCTTATTGAAAAATTGAAAAAAGCAGCCTAATCCAAATAAAATAATATAAGCCGAAGTGGCGGAACTGGCAGACGCACCAGATTCAGGATCTGGTGGGTAAATCCCGTGCGGGTTCAAATCCCGCCTTCGGCATTTTTTATTAGTACAAATAAAAGGAGGCAAGGTGTTAAAGGCAATTGAAGAGATCTCATCAACAAAAAAAAGACTAAAATTTGAGATACCTGCAGAGGTGGTGGAGAGAGAAATTCAAAAAGTATTAAAAGAGATTCAAAAAAAAGCAAATATTCCTGGCTTTCGACCTGGCAAAGTCCCTCTTTCAATAATAGAAAAAAAGTTTGTAGAGGATGTAAAATCTGAAGTTTTAGAGAGACTTCTTTCAGAATCCTATAGAGAGGCAGTACAACAGGCCAATCTAAAACCTGTTCTTCCTCCTCAAAGTGAAGATATGATAGAAATAAAAAGAAATGAGCCTCTTTCATTTGATTTAATAGTTGAAATAAGACCAGAAGTTGAAAACTTAAACTATGAAAACATAGAGATTGAAGAACTATCTATAGATATAACTGATGAAGAGGTTGACAGGTTAATAGATCAACTCTCTGAAGAAAAAGGCAGTTATGAGCCTACTGAAGAGGCAGTAAAGGAGGGAGATCTTGTGGTATTTGATTATAAGACTGATATGGGAGAGAATATAAAAGATTATGTTTATAAAATTGGTGCAGGACCCTATCCTGAAGACTTCTCAAGAGCATTTATGGGTAGAAAAAAAGGAGAAAGCTTTTCTTTTGATATAGAGTTTCCTCAAGACAGTATAGCTACTTATGCAGGTAAAAAAATTAACTTCCAGATTTCTCTCAAGGAAGTAAAAAGAAAGAGTAAAATTCCTCTTGAAGAACTTCCAGCTGAATTAGGTTTTGAAGATTTTGAAAGTTTAAAGAAATATATTAGAGAAAGCCTTGAAAACTCAAAAAAACAGTATGCAGAGGAAAGAAAGAGAGCAGAACTTCTCAATAAGCTTATTGAAACTCATAATTTTGAGCTTCCTGAAGGGCTTCTTGAGATGGAGATAAGAAGAATTACAGAAGAGTACGAGTCCAGAGGCATAGATATAACTAAAAATATGGATAAAATTTTAGATAGAGCTAAAAGAAATATTAAAGCTTTTATTCTTCTTGAAATAATAGGAGAGAAAGAGAATATTACAGTAACTCAAGAAGATTTAACAAAGGAGGTTTTAGAGCTTGCAAAAAAATATAGTATGACTCCTCAAGCAGTAATTCAATATTTTATGTCAAAGGATGG
Source organism: Thermodesulfovibrio sp. (assembly GCA_025057595.1). Lineage (GTDB taxonomy): Bacteria > Nitrospirota > Thermodesulfovibrionia > Thermodesulfovibrionales > Thermodesulfovibrionaceae > Thermodesulfovibrio. The sequence continues at coordinate 31,054 of JANXBK010000005.1, read as the reverse complement.
GTCATTAGAGGGGCTTCGTAGTAATGTATTTCAAAAGAAAGTTATTGATACTATCTTACAAAAAGCTAAAGTTTTAAAAAAGGAGGAGGCAAAGTGAGTATAGTACCTATTGTAATAGAGCAAACAGGCAGAACAGAGAGAGTCTATGATATCTACTCGAGACTTCTTAAAGATCGTATTATATTTATAGGCACTGAAATAAATGATCAGGTAGCAAATGTTGTAATTGCCCAACTTCTTTTTCTACAGACAGAAGATCCTGACAAAGACATACATGTATATATAAATAGTCCAGGAGGAATGGTATCAAGTGGACTTGCAATTTATGACACGATGCAGTATGTAAAACCAGATATAGCTACTTACTGTGTTGGACAGGCTTCCTCTATGGCTTGTATTCTTTTAGCTGCAGGAACAAAAGGTAAAAGATTTGCACTTCCTCACTCTCGAGTTATGATTCATCAGCCAATTGGAGGCTTTTATGGACAAGCCTCAGATGTAGAGATACATGCAAGAGAGATACTGAAAATGAAGGATCTTTTAAATAGGATTCTTGCAAAGCATACAGGACAGCCGATTGAAAGAATTCAGAAAGACACAGAGAGAGATTTCTTCATGTCTGCAGAAGAAGCCAAAGAGTATGGGATTATAGATGAAGTTATATCACCAATGAAGATTAAATAGGTGATACTATGGCAAAAAAGACGGATGATACTTTGAGATGCTCTTTTTGTGGTAAATCTCAAAGGGAAGTAAAAAAACTAATAGCTGGAAGTGGTGTTTATATCTGTAATGAGTGTATTTCCTTATGTAATGAGATACTGGAGGAAGAGAAGCTCACAGAGTTTGAACGTTCAAAAGAGCTTCCTACTCCTCAACAGATACATAAGTTTTTAAACGACTATGTAGTTGGACAAGAGAGAGCAAAAAAAATTCTTTCAGTTGCTGTTTATAATCACTACAAAAGAATTTTTAGAGGTTCACCTTCTGATGAGATTCAAAAAAGTAACATTATGCTTATAGGACCTACTGGAACAGGAAAAACACTTCTTGCTCAAACACTCGCAAAATTTCTTGATGTTCCCTTTGCAATAGCTGATGCTACAACCTTGACTGAAGCTGGATATGTTGGAGAGGATGTAGAAAATATACTTCTAAAACTTTTACAGAATGCAAATTTTGACATTCAGAGAGCACAAATTGGAATTGTTTATATAGATGAAATAGACAAGATAAGTAGGAAATCAGACAGTCCCTCTATCACACGTGATGTTTCTGGAGAGGGAGTACAACAAGCACTTCTTAAAATTGTTGAAGGTACAGTTGCAAATATACCTCCACAGGGTGGTAGGAAACATCCTCATCAAGAGTATATTCAAATGGATACAACTAATATACTTTTTATCTGTGGAGGCGCATTTGTTGGTCTTGAAGAGATTATTAAAAGAAGAGTTGGCAAAAGAACAGTAGGATTTCTCTCAGAGTTAGTCAAAGCAGAGGAAAAAAACATACTTGATTTTGTTGAGCCAGAGGATCTTATTAAATACGGTATGATTCCTGAATTTGTTGGAAGATTTCCAGTTGTTGCAACACTTCATGAGTTAGATGAGGTAGCTTTAATTGATATTCTTACAAAGCCTAAAAATGCACTTATTAGACAGTATCAAAAGCTTTTCAGTATTGATGGAGTAAAATTAACATTTACTGATGATGCTTTAAGAGCAATTGCTAAAAAAGCTATAGAGAGAAAAACAGGAGCTCGTGCTTTACGAAGTATTCTTGAGGATATAATGCTTGATGTGATGTATATAATTCCCTCTGAAAAAGGAATCTCTGAATGCATAATTAATGAAGAAGTGGTAAACAAAAAAACTTCACCAATTTTAATTTATAAACAAAAAATAAAACATGCCTAGAATAAAGATAGTTATTCAAAACAAACAGATAGCAGCAGAACTCTTTGATACAGAGTGTGCTAAAAGAATCTATCATTCTCTACCTATAGAATCAGATATAAATGAGTGGGGAGATGAGTTTTATTTTTCAATTGGAATAAAGATGCCCCTTGACAGTACTGCTACAACTAAAGTAAAAGTAGGAGATATAGGTTATTGGCCTCCAGGACAAGCATTAGCTATATTTTTTGGGCCTACTCCAGCAAGTACAGGTTCTGAACCAGTAGCAGCCTCAGAAGTAAATATTGTTGGAAGAATCCTAGATGACCCTCAAATATTTAAACTTCTAAAGGGAGCTAAATTAATAAGAATTGAAAAAGAATAGATTCAGGCTTACCTTTCCAGAAGATGAGAAGATTCATAAATGGTTATCTTTACTTCTTAATTCTTATGCAGTAATGGATGAGGGAGTTTACAGTGAAATTAAAAAAAGACAGAAGAAAGGAGAGTCTCTTGCATGTAGAAAAGGTTGCAGTAGTTGTTGTAAAACACATCAGGATATCCCAGTTTATCCGATAGAGATAGTAGGGATTTACTGGTATGTAATTGAGAAAACTGATGAGCCTTTACGTTCAAAAATAAAAAGATCTTTAATAGCACATAAGAAAGATGATCCATGCCCATTTCTAATTGATGATATATGCTCAATCTATCCGATAAGGCCTCTTGCTTGTAGACAATTCAATGTATTTAACAAAGCCTGCTCAGAAGGAGAAGACCCCTACTATACACGACCTAATGATGTTTTAAAACCTGGAGCATACTTAGGAAAAGCTATTTTTGAGACGATTTCTTTTTATGGAGTATACAGTGAAGATGAAAAAATAGAGTTTATTAACTCAGGTAAATTAAACTCTCTTGTAAAGGTTCTTCAAAGATATCCTTGGATTGAGTTAGCAAAAAGAATTACTTAAGATTTCTTAGAAAAGTCTGCCAAAGTAAATCTGAAAGCTCTCCAGAGTCTCGTTCAGGATGCCACTGAACACCAACAAAAAATGGATGCCTCTTAAGATATATACCTTCAACTATCTTATCCTTTGAGACACAAAAAGGTAGAATACCGTCTCCTAAATCTTTAATTGCTTGATGATGAGATGTGTTTACTGTATATATGCCTTTTGGTAAAAATTTATCATCAAAGACTTCAACTTCATGAAAACCTTTGGTGTGAACTATATTTGTTTTTATGTCTTGAAGGAGTGTACCACCTAAGAATACATTCATAAGCTGCATACCATAACAAATTCCCAAAATAGGCTTGCCTGTTTTAATAAATTCACTAAGTAGCTTAAGTTCAGATACTGTTCTTTCTTCAGGAACTAAATTTTTGCAAGCAGTGTCTTTTTCAGAGTAAAAATGAGGAGATATATCTCCACCACCTGAAATAATTAATGCGGAAAGTTTTTTAATGGGAATACAATTTTTATTTAAAACCATTTGGGGAGTTATTAAATAAGGTATTAAATTCAATTTTATTAGTTTTTCTATATACTCTCTGTTGAGATAAACTCTTTTTTTGTCAATACCGCAGGTTATACCGACTGTTTTCATACTAAAGTTTTTCCATTTCTTATTCCTGTTAGTACACCATCTACCACTGTTATTTTTCCATTAACTATTACATATTTTATTCCTTTTGAAATTTTAAATGGGTCAGCGAATGTAGCTGTGTCCTCTATTTCTGTTGGATCAAAGATTACTATATCAGCAAAATATCCTTCTTTTATAACTCCTCTTTTTTCAATTTTGAATGTTTTCGCAGGCAGAGAGGTTATTTTTTTTATTGCTTCTTCAAGTGGTAATAGCTTCTTTTCTAAGACATATCTCTTTATAAATCTTGGAAAGCTTCCAAATCCTCGTGGATGAGGTTTCCCTTTGGCTGTAATGCCCTCTTTGCATTTTGCAGATGCATCAGTACCTATCATAGTATAAGGTTTTTGTAAAATTTTCTCTAAGTTTTCTTCGCTCATACCAAAATAGATTACTTCTACCTGAAGTTCAGAACGAATAAGAAGATCGCAAATAAAATCTGCGATATGGTTTAATTTTGTTAACTCAAAAAGATTTTTTCCAATCAATTGAGAATCTACTCTATTTGCCACATTGGAAATTATAAGATTTTTTAAAAAATCCTCTCCCTTTTCTTTAAAATATTTCTTTATGGAGTTTCTGACATTTTTCTTCTTAATTCTTTCTATAATTTCTTCTTTACTTCCTTCAATTATCCAAGGAGGCAAAAAAACATCAAGCTCAGTTTGAGAGGCTGTATAGGGATATGTGTCTACAGTTATTTTAACTCCTTTTTTTTGGGCATCTTCTATAATCCTTAAAGCAGAATCTATTTTCCACCAATTTTCTTTACCAGAACTTTTAAGATGAGATATATGAATAGAAACCTTTGATTTTTCACCTATTAATACTGTTTCCTCCAGAGAAGACAGTAATCTTTCGCCTTCACTTCTTATATGAGTTGCGTAAATACCTTTTTTTGTTGCTATTATTTTAGCAAGTTCTACAATTTCTTCAGTATCCGAGAAAATTCCTGGAGGATATATTAAACCCGTTGAAAGACCTCTTATACTAAAAAAAAGTTCTTTTTTCAGTAAAACTTTCATCTTTTCAATTTGATATTTTTGAGGCTTTATATTTTTGTAACCTAATATAGCTCCTCTTAAATTTCCATGTCCGCAGAGAGTAACAAAGTTTATTGTAGGTTTGGTCTTTTTAAGTAATAGTAGATACTCCTTGAGAGTATGCCAAGGTTTAAGTTCAAAAGTTTTAAAATCAGAAATTCTTCTCTCAAAGAACTCACCTAAAAGTGGAGATGCTGATATTCCACAGTTTCCGTTTATTTCAGTAGTAATTCCTTGAGTAATTTTGCCTTCAGCTCTTGGATCAGCAGGAAGGGTAAACTCTGAGTGAGCATGGGTATCAATAAATCCTGGAGCAAGAAAACATTCTTTAACATCTATTACCTTTTTGGTATCAAAAGTATCTTTTCCTATATAAGCTATTTTTTCACCTTTAATACCTATATTTGCCTTAAATGGAGGATTTCCTTCACCATTAAAGATGAGTGCGTTTTTTATTAATATATCCATTTGATTTTTTAACTTTAATAACTTTATTTTTTGTATACTTCACTTTTTTTATTCTATCCGATTTAGAAAAGTAGTTTATTATACCCTCTGCGATTGCTTGAGCAATTTTAGTTCTGTAAAAGTCCTGAGAAAGTAGATATTCTTCCTCGGGATTACTTATATAGGATATTTCGAGAAGAACAGAAGGCATTTTAGCTCCAATTAAAACATAAAAAAGTGCCTGTTTTACGCCGTTATCACTTCTTAGGAAGCTTTTTTTAAGAGACTCAACAATTGATGTATGTATATAACTTGCCAGTTTGATTGATTCGTCTCTTTTTGCTTCTCTCTCTAAGGAGGCAAGAACAACTCCCAACTCTCCCTTAAGTTGTCTCATTTTATTAACAGATATAGCATTTTCTCTTGCTGCAACTCTTATTGCTTCCTCATCGTCAGTCCAATTAAGAAGATATGTCTCAATGCCTTTTGAATAGATATTAGGAGATGCATTTGTATGAATTGATATAAAAAGATCAGCTTCAGCTTTATTCGCTATCTCCGCTCTTTCTTCAAGAGAGACATACATGTCTTTGTCTCTCGTAAGAATAATATCGTAAGAGGGATCGGATTTAAAAAACTCTTTTATTTTAAGTGCTATGTCAAGTACAATCTCTTTCTCTTGTAGCCCTGTAGGACCTATAGCTCCTGGGTCTTTTCCTCCGTGACCCGGATCTATAACTATCTTTCTTTTTAATAGAGATTTTTCTTTTTGTTCATATATTCTACTACTTTGCTGAGAATAGACATCTATTACTAATCTAAAAGGATCTTCAAGAGTTATAACTTTAAGGTTATAGTGAGATGAATTCAAATCAAAAACAAATCTTACAGTGTTTGGATCAAACTGACCAATACGAATCCTAAATACTTCTTGAGTATTTAAGAAAATCTCCTTTTTTATATCTTTGTTTAAAACAGCGTTTTTTATATCAAAGAAGACTCTATCTGGATTTTTTAGTTGCCCTTTTGTAAATTCAACATAATTTGTTGATTCAATAACAACTCTTACTCCAGATGAGATCTCATAATATCTTATATCTTTTATTAAAGCTTTTTGTTCTGCCCAAATTAAAAGGGGATAAATAAAAAAAGACAAAAGAATAGTCAGCTTCAACATTTAGTATTAAACTGCAACAACTTCTTTTATCTCAGGTATCTCACTCTTTAGTGTTTTTTCTACCCAGTTTTTAAGTGTAAGAGTAGCCATTGGGCAGACTCCACAAGCTCCCTTAAGTTTCACATAAACAATATTATCTTTAATATCAACTAAATCAATGTTACCTCCGTCTGCCATCAATCCTACACGAATTTTACTCAAAATCTGTTCAACCTTTGTTCTGTCAACCATAAAAGCCTCCTCCTCTTAAGGATTTAAATTTACTATATCATGTTTTTTTATTATATGACAAATAATTCTTGACATAAACATTCCTACATAGTAGGATTTTAACTATGTCAATTAAATGTTTTTTTGCAATCATATATACAACTGTATTAACTATATCAGCTCTTCATATGCCGCAACCTTTACTTCCTGTAATTGGCAATTTTTTTGGAAAATCGATGGATACGGTCTCTCTTATAATGAGTGCTACTTTTATTCCGTTAACTTTTATTCCGATTATTTCAAGTTTTATTCTAAATTTTTTTTCACCTAAAAAAGTAGTTATCTTTTGTGCAACTATACATTCTTTGGTTGTTTTTTTGATGTCTATTACAAATAATATATTTTTTATAATATTTTTAAGATTTATTGAAGGATTTCTTATCTCAGCTATTTTAACCTCAAACACTACTTATATATCTCTTGTTTCAAAGTTGGATAAAATTCAGTTTTTTATGTCCTACTATATTGCATTTACCATAACAGGAGGGCTGTTGGGAAGACTTATTGGTAGCGCAATTGCAAACTTTTTTGGATGGAAAACATGTTTTCAAATAATGTCTGTGAGTTTACTCTTAGTTTTGCCTATAGTGTCTTTTATGATGGAGAATGTCAAACTTCCTAAAAGTTATGATACCAAAATTTTTACAATGAAAATTATTAAAAAAGTTTTATCTAAGAAGATAAATTACTTAATCTTCTTATCTGTTTTTAGTATATTTTTTGTTTTCTCTGGAGTAACTAATTTTTTACCCTTTAGAATAAAGAGTTTAAATCCTCAAAGCGGGGAATTAATCATTGGTATTATTTATTCAGGTTATATTACAGGAATCTTTACTTCTTTTGTTGCAACTAAAATAGTGAAATTAGTGAAAAGTGAGAAAAAAGCACTTCTTTTAGGTTCATTAACTTATGGACTTTTTCTTTCTTTGTTCATTACACCAAGTATTCCAATTATTTTTATGGTTATGTTCGGATTTTGTGCTGGCATGTTTTTAGTTCATTCCGTTGCCTCAGGATACCTAAATAAATTAGCTACTGAACAAAAAAATCTTATAAATGGTTTATATATCTCCTTTTACTATGCTGGTGGAGTGCTTGGTTCTTATATACCTGGAGTTATTTATAAAAATTTTGGCTGGTTAGTTTTTTTAATCTTTTTAATGTTTTTTATAGCTTTTACAATTCTACATCTTTCCAAGCTACCAAACCATCTTTAATTGAATTTGGTTTTTTAGTTTCCTTTTGTATAGTGTTTGATTTTAGAGAGCCAGAGTTTTTTAACCAGTTTTTTCTTTTAGCCATTCATTATATCTTGCTGCTCTTGGAAGTATACAAATTCCGGAAGGATCTATATAGCAACGAAAGCGATCCTTTTCTGGGTTAAAGCCTATTTCTTCATTCTCATATATCACATTTTTTTTGTCTACTATCACTCTTTTTAGTTTGCTTCCCTTTTTTACTATCACATCATCCATGATTAAGGATTCTTTAATCTCCACATCTTTTTCAATTATGACCCCGCTTCTTATAAAGGATTGCTCGATTCGTCCTCCATAGATTATAGCACCATCAGAAATAACACTGTCTTTAATTTCACCATCAAAAATTTTTGTCGGGGGGGTATCATACTTTATTGGATATATAGGCCAAGCTCTATTATATATTTCAAAAATAGGAGACTCACCAAGCATATCCATATGAGCTTGAAAGTATGTCTTAATTGTTCCTACATCCCTCCAGTAAGCTTTCTCTTCATAGGGTTTTATATCAGGGATTAAGTTTCTTCCAAAATCATAAGCATAAACTTTGCAACCCCTTTCAACAAGATCTGGAATAATATGAGCTCCAAAATCATGTTGTTTCTTTTTTTCTGCTCTCACTAATGCGTCAATCAAAATATCTCTGTTAAATATATAATTTCCCATAGATACATAAGCCATATCTGGATTGTCTGGCATAGGTTGAGGATTTTTAGGTTTTTCTTGAAATCCAATAATTTTTTGATCAGGCTGAGCAACAATTACTCCAAAAGATGAAGCTTCAGCTAAAGGAACAGGTCTTGCAGCAACGGTTACTTCAGCTGAATTTTCAAGATGAAACTCTATCATCTGTCTTATGTCCATTCTGTAAATATGATCAGCTCCAAAAATTAAAACTAAATCAGGCTTATGTTCCTTTATCAATCCAATATTTTGAAATACTGCATCTGCTGTTCCTTGAAACCATTCAGGTCCAAATCGCATTTGAGGAGGAACTACAGTTACAAAGTGATCTTTGCCAACTGATGAAAAGAACCAGTTTTGTCTTATATGCTCTATAAGAGACTGGGATTTATACTGAACAAGAAGATATATTGAGTAAATTTGAGAATTTACAAGATTACTTAAAACAAAATCAACGATCCTGTATTTTGCTCCAAAAGGAACAGCTGGTTTTGATCTGAAGGATGTCAAAGGAAATAATCTTTCACCTTTACCTCCAGCAAGTACTATAGCTAAAACTTTTGAAAAGATCATATTCCCTCCTTGTTTTTTTCAACTAAAAGAGTCCAAAAATTAGTTTTACTCCATTTTTTAATAAAATCTGAGTTATTTATCTTTTCATGTCTTTTTTGTCCAGAGTTAACTATCAAGGAATCATCAGTAAAACCAACAACAACCATAAAGTGATATTTTTTATAAAACCATAAACCCTCATCAACCATAACAATAACAGGTTTATTTGATTTAATCTTTTCTCTAAGATCCTCTAAACTTCCTTTATATATAAGAGGTTTTAGATTTAATTTTTTTATATACAGAATCATATCAAAGTCAGATGTTCCACGAGCAGTTTCGCTGTATATTTCCTTAGCAATCTCCTCTGGATGGATTTTTATACCTATAAAATTAAGAACAGTAGCTAAAGAAGCTGGACCACATTGGTACTGAGGAGCTGGGAAAAAAGGAACTGAATTTATTAGATATTCTTCGGCCTTTAAAAAATTTAAGGGCAAGATAATAACAGAAAAAATGATAACCCATATCATTTTACTTTTTTAATATCATAACTCTATCAATATTAGCAAGATCCTTTACAACTTCAAGAATTCTAAAACCACAGTTTTTTGCTATTTTTCTTACTTGGTCTGCTTGTCCCATTCCAAGCTCAATAAAAAGAAAACCACTCTCATACATATAGTTTTTAGCTTCCTTTATGATTTTTCTATAAAAATCTAATCCATCTTTTCCTCCGTCTAAAGCCTGATAAGGCTCATAGTATTTTACTTCTGGATGTAAATGCGATATTTCTGATGATTTTATATAAGGTGGATTTGCTGTTATTGCAGCAAATCTAGATTTAATGGAGCTAAACAGATCACTCACTAAAAAGTGAGCATTTTTAATACTATTTATTCTTTTGTTTTCCATTGCATAAAGTATCGCTTTTTTGGAGATATCAACTCCATAAACTTCTGAGTTTTCTATGTTTTTAGCAATTACTAAAGCTATGCATCCTGAGCCTGTACATAAATCAAGAATTTTTATATCTATATTTAAAATATCCTCTTTTCTTTTTAGGACCTCTTCAACTAAAATTTCTGTTTCAGGTCTTGGAATTAAAACTCCAGGTCCAACTTTTATTCTTAATCCATAAAACTCACACTCGCCAAAAATATACTGTAAGGGTTCATTATTGAGTCTTCTTTGGATTATTGAGTTTATTAATTTTTCTTCTTCTTTAGTTATTTCAGGATTTATAGTATAAAGTTGTGATTTTTTGATTTTCAGAACATATGATAAGATTTCTTCTGCTTGTTTTTCTGGGAAATCAAAGTCTTTACTTTTAAGAATTAAAAAAATTTCTCTATATTTGTCTAAAGCTTTCACATCTCCTTTAATTTTTCTGCTTGAAAATAAGCTATTAGTGAATCAATGACTTCATCGAGCTCACCATTAAGAATCTGTCCAAGTTTATAAAGAGTTAAATTGATTCTGTGATCAGTGACTCTGTTTTGAGGAAAGTTATAAGTTCTAATTCTTTCACTTCTTTCCGCGGTTCCAACTTGTTGCCTTCTTTCTTGTGCTCTTTCAGCTTCTTTTTTTTGTCTTTCTAACTCAAGTAGTCTTGCTCTTAACACTTTCATTGCTTTCTCTTTATTTTTTAACTGAGATCTTTCATCTTGACATTGAACTGTAATACCTGTTGGAATATGGACAATTCTTACAGCAGAGTAGGCAGTATTCACAGACTGTCCACCTGGGCCTGAGGAGCAAAAGGTATCGATTCTTAAATCTTTTTCATCGATCTTTATATCTATCTCTTCTGCTTCAGGAAGCACTGCTACTGTTGCAGTGGATGTATGAATTCTTCCCGAGGCTTCGGTTATTGGAATTCTTTGAACGCGATGAACACCACTTTCATATTTGAGTCTACTGAAAGCACCTTTGCCTGAAATCGTAGCAATTATCTCCTTAAAACCACCAAGTCCTGTTGAATGGCTATCTATTACTTCAACTTTCCATCCCTTTGATTCAGCATATTTAAAGTACATTCTAAATAGATCAGCAGCAAAGAGTGCTGCTTCTTCACCACCTGCTCCTGCTCTTATTTCAAGAATTACATTTTTGTCGTCTCTTGGATCTTTTGGAAGGAGCAGAATTTTTAGTTCCTGTTCTATTTGTGGTTTTATCTTTTTTAACCTCTGAAGCTCTTCCTCAGCAAGTTCTCTTAGATCTCCGTCACCACTTCTTAGTATTTCCTCTACTTCTTCAATCTGAGTAAGAATTTTTTTGTATTCTCTGAATTTCATAACTAATGGCTCAAGCTCAGCTTGCTCTTTTGAAAGCTTTGCAAATTCATCTTTATTTGCAAGAACTTTAGGGTCCATTAGTGCTTGTGTTATTTTTTCATATTTATTTTCAACTTCAACTAATTTCTCTATCATATTTTTCCTCCTGACAGTTTTAAAACCTCTTTTAAAGACTCTAAGGCAACCTCAATTTGAGTATCATCTGGTTCACGAGTAGTAATTTTTTGAAATAAAAGACCCGGGAGTGCAAAAACTTTAACTAATAGAGAGTCACGCCATTTTGACATTAATCTCAGTAGCTCATAGGAAATTCCAGCAATTGTAGGCAGGAGAATAATTCTTGATAAAGCTTTAAGTGGAAAGCTCCAGGAGGATGGGATTAAAGAGAAAACTAAAATACTTACAACTAAGACTATAAAAATAAAACTTGTGCCACATCTGATATGAAATCTTGAGTATCTCTTTACAAAGTCTTTATTGAGAATCTCTCCTGCCTCAAAAGCATTAATTACCTTATGTTCTGCTCCATGATACTGAAAAACTCTTTTCATGTAGGGATATAAACTTACCAAATATACATAAACTATAAAAATTAAAACTCTAATTAAACCATCAAAAAAATTAAAAACAAAAGTATTTAATAGAATTAAATCAAAAACACTGCCGATAAACTTTGTTGCATAAAGAGGCAAAAGAATAAACAAAGCTATACCAAATAGGATCGCAAAAAATAAGGACAAAATAAAGCTTAAAGGATTTGTTTTTTTCTCTCTAAATGCTACTTGGCTACTAAAATTAATTGCTCTAATACCAAGACAGACAGCATCTATTAATATAAAAAATCCTCTAATAAGAGGTATTTTTGTCAATTTACTTCCTTTTTTAATTTTCTCTGATTTTAAAACAATATCTCCCTCTGGGCTTCTTACTGCTACGGCCCATCCTTGTTGAGATCTAAATAATACTCCTTCTATAACTGCTTGGCCACCTATGTTTTTCATATAATCATCCAAAAAAATGGGGTTAGAAGATAAAATCTAACCCCGATTTAATAAGGTAAAAAACTAAACTCTACTTCTTTTCGTATTTTTTCATAAATTTTTCAACTCTTCCTTCAGTGTCTACAATCTTTTGTTTACCTGTATAAAAAGGATGACACTTTGAGCAGATATCAACTTTTATTATTGGTTTTGTGGATCTTGTAGTAAAAGTCTCACCGCAGGCACAAATAACCTTTGCTTCTTTATATGCAGGATGAATACCTTTTTTCATCTTTACCTCCTATGAAAATATATTAAAATTTTATCTGGAAGTAGAAATTTTTAGCAAGTTTCTCTTTTAATCTCCTCTACTAAAGCTTCTATAAGTTTGTCTTCTTTTAATGTTTTTACAATCTTACCTTTTACAAAGATTACTCCATGTCCTTTGCCTCCTGCCAGACCAAAATCTGCTTCTTTTGCTTCACCGGGTCCATTGACGGAGCATCCCATAACCGCAACTGTTATTGGTTTACTAATAGTTTTTAAGGCTTTTTGTACTTGATGTACCATTTTTTTTATATTTATCTCACATCTGCCGCATGTAGGACAACTTATTATCTCAGGACCTTTCTTTATTATTCCTAATACTCTTAGAATCTCATAAGCAACTTTTACCTCAACAACAGGTGACTCAGTTAGAGAAACTCTAATTGTATCTCCTATTCCTTCCATAAGTAGTAATCCTATTCCTATTGAACTTTTTACAACTCCTTGAGGTACTGGTCCTGTTTCTGTTATTCCTACATGAAGTGGATAATCGTATTTGCTACTGAAGAGTCTATATGCCTCTATAGTTTTCCAAACATCAGAAGCTTTAAGTGAAACTTTTATATCATAAAAATCAAGCTCATTTAGTATATTTATGTGTCTTTCCGCAGCCTCAACCATTGCTTGAGCTACAGGATGTCCGTATTTCTTTAATATATCCTTTGGTAAAGAACCGGCATTAACTCCTACTCTTATTGGTATTCCCTTTTCTTTTGCTCTTTTAACAATTTCTTTTACCTTTTCTTTGTCGCCTATATTTCCAGGATTAATTCTTAGAGCATCAACTCCTTGTTTAATAGCTTCTACAGCAAGTCTCCAATTAAAGTGAATATCTGCTACAAGAGGAATATTTATTCTTTTTTTAATATCTCCTATTGCTTTTGCTGCTTGCATATCAGGCACTGCTACTCTAACAATTTTGCATCCTTCCCTCTCAAGTAGTTTTATCTGTCTTACTGTAGCATTAATATTTCGTGTATCAGTTTTTGTCATTGATTGAACCACAATAGGTTCTCCACCACCTATTGGCACGCCTCCAATATAGATTTTTCTTGTTTTTTTTCTCTCAATATTCATTAGAGTATTTTTTAATTTTATTTATTGCTAAAATATGACTTTTGTAGTCAGCTGAAAACTCATGAGTGCCATCACCTTTTGAGACAAAATAAAGATAAGAGACCTTTGCAGGATTTAAGGCTGCAACTATCGAGCTTTTGGAAGGCGAGGCTATCGGTCCTGGAGGCAGTCCTCTTATTATATAAGTGTTATAGGGAGTTTTGTTTTTTAAATCTTTTTTACTGACTCCTTCCTTAAATCTTTTAACTCCATATATTGCTGTTGGATCAGCTTGAAGCGGCATACCTAATTTAAGTCTATTGTGATATACTGCTGAAATAAGTGGCTTTTCTTCCTCAACTTTAGCTTCTTTTTCAATAATGGAGGCAAGCGTTAAAATTTGATTTGCTGTGAATCCTTTTTCTTTTGTCTGTCTTCTTAAATTTTCATCATAAACACTCCACATTCTTTTAACCATAATTTCTAATACTTCTTCAATTTTCATTCCTTTTGGGAATATGTAGGTATCAGGATAAATATAGCCTTCTAATGAGGGAGCATCAACATTTAGAGCTTTTAAGAACTCTTTGTCTTTTATCACTGTCCAAAAATTCTCCTTAAACTCTTGATTTATATTTGAAAGCTTATCAAAAATCTCATAAAGACTGTCGCCAGGCAAAACAGTTACTACGTACTCAACTACTTTACCTTTAAGTAGTTTTTTTAGTATATCTAAAACTTTCATATCTGGAGTGATAACATAGTATCCGGCTCTTGCTTTTCTTTCTACTCCTGAAATTTTGCCTACAATTATAAATATCTTTTCATCCCTTATTAATCCTCTTTCTTTAAGAGTATTTGCTATACCTGAAAAACTTGTTCCCTTCGCAATATAGACTTCCTCTGTTTTTTTGACTCCTACAGGTTTTAGAAGTTGAATTGTTATGTAGATTCCTAAAAAAATAAAGTAAAAACAAAATACTAAAACTAAAGTCTTCCAAAGTTTCATTTTTTTATATTAACAAACAAAAAAAGAGTATAGCAATAAATTTTTATTCTAAAAGTTGATATAAATTGTATAAAAATTTTTTGTGAAAAACTTGACAAAATAATATTTTTTAAGTTAATATTATAATAAATTATATCAATACAGGAGGTGTAACCATGCCAAAGAAAGATGTAAGAGATTTAACAAAAATTGAATCTACTTTTCTTTCTCCATTTGAAGAGATTGATCGTCTATTTGATGAGTTTATGAAAAGACCTTTTTCTCTATTTCGATCATTAGTTCCAAGGTTAAAGGAGGAGGTTGTATCACCCGCAGTGGATATTTATGAGGAGGGAGATGATTTAGTTGTTAAAGCTGAGCTTCCTGGTCTTAAGAAAGAAGATATTGAGGTTAAACTTACGGATGACTATATAACAATCTCTGGTGAGAAAAAGAAAGAAGAAAAAGTAGAAGAGAAAAACTACTTCCGTTATGAACGCTCTTATGGTTCTTTCTCAAGAACATTTAGACTTCCTCTGGAGGTTCAAACAGATAAGGCTAAAGCAAAATTTGAAAATGGTATACTTGAGATAAGAATTCCAAAGACTGAACAAGCAAAAGCAAAGGAGAGGAAGCTTCAGATTGAATAAATTTATTGAGGAGGGAGTTTTTCTCCCTCCTTCTGATATAATTAATTAATGTCTAAACTGCTTATTACAGGTTCAACTGGTTTTGTAGGAAGATATGTAGTTAATGCAGCTTTAAAAAAAGGTTTGGAGATTTATCTTTTAGTTAGAAATCCCAGCAAAGCTAAAGTTTTATATGGTCAGTCAGTAAGGATATACGTGGTAGAGGATTTTACAGATAAAAATAATCTTTTAAAAATTCTAAAAGAAATAGATCCTGAATATGTAATTCATCTTATCGGTATAATTCAAGAAAATAGATCAAAGGGTGTTACTTTTGAAAAAGTTCATTATGAATACTCAAAACAGCTTTATGATTTGCTGAAGGATTTCTCTCCTAAAAAAGTTGTTCATATGAGTGCTTTAGGAGTTGATGAAAAAGCACCTTCTCAGTATCATATAACAAAACTTAAAGCAGAAAAAAAATTAATTGAAAGTGGACTTCCTTATGTCATTTTACGTCCTTCTTTCATAATTGGCCCTGAGCAGCTACTTTTTATAAAACTTAAACCCCTATTAAAAAGGACTCCTTTTTTACTATTTCCAGATTTTGGAAACTATAGCTTCCAACCGATTGATGTTAGAGATGTGGCAGAAAGCTTTGTTAATGCTCTTACATATGAAAAAAATGCAATTTTTGAGCTATGTGGTGATGAAAAAGTAAAATTTAATAGTTTAATAAGAGATTTTGTAAAAGTTCTTGGCAAAAATGTCTTATTTTTTCCTTTTCCCAAAATGCTACTTAAAATATTTGCTCCTCAGCAGTATCTTATGATGTGGAGGGACAACATATGTGGATATAATGAAAGTTTGACAACAGAAGATATACTTGGCAGAAGTCCTATCTCTTACAAAGAATCTATAAAATGGTCGGCACTTTTTTAATCGATTATCTCTACAGTAATTTCTTCTCCTTCCTCAAAACCAAGTAATGAAGCTGGAATTCTTAATATACCATCAGCTTTAACAAGGCTCATAATTAACCCTGATTTGCTTAAAAGTGGTGTTGCAAGTATTTTTTCTTCCTTCTTTTCCAGATAAACTCTTATAAAATCTTGTCTTCCCGGTTGTGATGAGATACTTCTTGTAAGTATTGCTTTTACTGTTTTTTTAAAGTTTTTATCGGACAATCCAAGCATCTTTTCAATTGCAGGTTTTACAAAAAGTTCAAAACATATGTAGACTGCTACAGGATGTCCTGGTAGTCCAAAAACTGGCTTGCCACTACAGACTCCACCAATTATAGGTTTTCCAGGTTTTATTGAGACTCCATGAAATAGTACACCTGGAGTACCAATTTCATCTATAATTTTAGCAGTCAAATCCCTAATTCCTGCACTTGTTCCTCCAGTAATGATAACTATGTCGCTTATTTCAAAAGCTTTATTAACTAATCCTTTTATCTCATGATAGTCATCTTTAACAATTCCCATTTTTAAGGCAGATGCTCCTGAATGTATTAAAACTCCCTCAAGGATAAAAGAGTTTATATCTCTCACTTTTCCTGGCATAGCTGGATAAGTATGCGGGATTATTTCATCTCCTGTAAGAATTATAGATACAGTGGGCTTTTTAACGACTCTAATCTCCTTTATTCCTAATCCAGCAAGTGCTCCTATATCGTGAGGTTTAAGTCTGTGCCCTGCGGATATTACAATCTCTCCTTTCTTAATGTCTTCGTCTTTAAAAATAATATTTTCGCCAGGACTGACAGCTTTTAAAATCTCTACTAAATCTTTAGACACTACATTAACATGCTCAAGCATTACCACCGCATCTGCACCCTCAGGTAGCATTCCTCCAGTGGAGATAGCTGCTGTCTCTCCTGAAGTAATAGAAAAACAAGGGGGCTCACCCATAGGAATCTCTCCTTTTAAAGTAAGATATCGAGGTGAAGTCTCTTTAGCACCAAATGTATCAGAGGATTTTACAGCAAAGCCATCAACTGTACAACGGTTAAATCCTGGTAAGTCTTCTGGAGCAATGATATCTTCATAAGTTACTCTTCCGTAGGCTAGCTCAATTGGGACTGTTTCAGGTTGAAGACAGCGAAAATTTATGTTTTTAAGAATTAATTCAACTGCTTCTTCTACTGAAAGATATTTTTTGTCAAGCATATTTCATTATACTAAAAAGTGCTAAAATATAAACAAATGGATATTAGAGTATCTTTACCAGTTTTTGAGGGTCCTCTTAATCTTCTCTTACATTTAATTAAACAGAATAAAGTAGACATCTATGATATTCCTATTGCTTTAATCACAAAACAATATCTTGAGTATCTTGAGGTTATAAAAGAGTTCGACGAAGTAGCTTCTGAATTTTTAGTAATGGCGGCTACATTAATTTATATAAAATCTAAAATGCTTTTACCACAAAGACAAAGCGAAGTTATGCAGGAAGATCCAAGGCAACAACTTGTAAATCAGCTTATTGAATATCAAAAGTTTAAAGAAGCTTCTCAATATCTTAAAGAAAAATATCAAATATGGTCACAGGCATTTCCAAGAAAGAATAAATCAGAGGAAGATTTTTTAATAGATGAGCTTAGTATATATGATTTAATTACAGCTCTTAAAAGAGTTCTTCAAAAGCCTGAGCCAAAAATTTACCTTCCAAAGGAAACAATAAAAGTAGAAGATAAGATAAAGGAGCTTATAAAAATTATAAAGGAAAAGGGAACTATAATTTTTGATGAAATATTCAAGGAAAATACCAGTAAGATGGAAATTATAGTTACTTTTATTGCACTTCTTGAGTTAATCAAAATAAGAGTAGCAAAAGCCTTTCAGGAAAGACCTTTTGGAAAAATTTTAATAACAATACTGGAGGAGAAAGATGTTAGTAGGAGTTATCTCTGATACTCATGATCATATGGATAATATTAGAAAAGCACTAAAAATATTCAAAGAAAATAATGTTAAAGTAGTTCTTCATGCTGGTGATTATGTCTCTCCTTTTACATGGAGGGTTTTCAAAGATTTTGAAGGTGAGTTTTACGGTGTATTTGGTAACAATGATGGTGATAAAGTTCTTTTAAAAAAATTATATGGAGAAAGAATTCAAAATCAGATTAGAGAACTTGAGATTTATGAAAGAAGGGTAGCACTTATGCATGAACCACAAGCAGTTGAAGCTCTTGCTCAATCGGGTAAATACGATATTATTGTTTACGGACATATACATGAGGTAGACAAAAGATTTATAAACAATACTTTAATTTTGAATCCTGGTGAGGCTTGTGGATGGCTTTATGGCAAAGCAACAGTGATGCTAGTAAGTTTTGAAACTTTAGAGGTAGATATAGTATTTCTTTGAGTAAATTAAACGGTCAATTCTGGTAAGTCCATATTTAAGAGCCAAAGTTATTGCTTCTTCAAACTCTTTTTTTGTAATTCTTCTGTTTAGCTCTGGATAGTCATCAGCATGCCAGCAAGGTCTGTACTGATCCATAATATTTATATAAGTATTTTTAGATATCTCTTCAGCAATAAATCTCACGACTTCTTCAGTTCCTGCTATATTATTTGGCAAGACGAGATGTCTTATAAGTAGCCCTCTTTGAGCTACTCCATTTTCATCTATTACTAAATCACCAACCTGTCTATGCATCTCCTTGAGAGCCTGTTTTGCAACTTCAGTATAGTTTTTTACTTTTGAATACTTTTCTGCTAATTTAGAATCAGCATATTTGAAATCTGGCATATAGATATCTATAACTCCGTCAAGGATTTTTAGTGTTTCAATTGCTTCATATCCACCACAGTTATAAACAATAGGTAGTTTAAGTCCATTTTGCATAGCAATATATATAGATTTAAGAATCTGAGGAACTTGATGTGTGGGTGTTACAAGATTTATATTGTGACATCCTGAGTTTTGAAGAAATAGCATAACTGCTGCCAAATCTTTATAGGATATCTCTTCTCCTTCGCCAAGGTGGCTTATAGTCCAGTTCTGGCAATAAACACAGGCGAGATTACAGTAACCAAAAAATATAGTTCCTGAACCATATCTTCCAACAAGCGGAGCTTCTTCACCAAAATGAGGTCCCCAACTTGAAACATAGGGTTTATCAAGGACTTTACAGAATCCTTTCTCACCAGAGATTCTGTCCACTTTACAGTTTCTTGGACATAGACTACATTCCTTAATCACATCAAAGGCTTGCTCAATCTTCTGTTTAAAATCGCTATCATTAAGTTTTAAATAGGCTGCAGTAAATTTCATATTTTTATATTACAACTTTTTGGAAAAATTTTTTATCATTTGATATATTAAAATAAAATTTTTACCATTTTTTGGAGGAGTAGAATGGAAGTTAAGTTTAACTCAATAGAAGAAGTTTTAGATGACGTAGCTCAAGGCAAGATGATTATTATAGTTGATGATGAAGACAGAGAAAATGAAGGAGATCTCTTTATTGCAGCTGAGAAAGTAACTCCTCAAGCAATAAACTTTATGGCTAAGCATGCTCGTGGACTTATATGTCTTGCTTTAACCCCTGAAAGGGTTGATGAGTTAAAACTCCCAATGATGGTAGATGTTAATGAGTCTCCTCATCAGACTGCTTTTACTGTATCTATTGAAGCGCGTAGGGGTGTTACAACAGGAATATCAGCTTATGATAGAGCAGTAACTATTCTTACAGCAATAGATCCTAAGACAAAGCCTGAAGATCTTGTAAAACCAGGGCATGTTTTTCCTCTTAGAGCTCAAAAAGGAGGAGTTCTTAAAAGAGCTGGACACACAGAGGCAGCTGTTGATCTTGCACGTCTTGCTGGCTGTTATCCTGCAGGTGTAATCTGTGAAATAATGAATGATGATGGCACAATGGCAAGAGTACCAGAACTTATGAAATTTGCAGCTGAACACGGACTTAAAATTACAACAATAAAGGATCTTATACGTTACAGAATGAGAAATGAGAGACTTGTAAAAAAGATCGTAGAAGTGCAACTTCCAACTGATTATGGTGAGTTTAAAGCTATAGCCTACACCACCCTCATTGATGATAAAATTCATCTCGCTTTAGTTAAAGGAGATATAAAACCAGAGGATGAGGTTTTAGTTAGAGTTCATTCAGAGTGTTTAACAGGAGATGTATTTTTATCAAAAAGATGTGATTGTGGTTCTCAACTTCATCGAGCACTTCAGATGATATCAGAGGCAGGCAAGGGAGTTCTTCTTTATATGAGACAAGAAGGAAGAGGAATTGGCTTGCTTAATAAGTTAAAAGCTTATGAGCTACAGGAAAAAGGATACGATACTGTTGAGGCAAACATAAAACTTGGATTTAAACCAGATTTAAGAGACTACGGAATTGGAGCTCAAATACTTGTTGATTTAGGTGTAAGAAAAATGAGATTGATGACAAATAATCCAAGAAAAATTGTAGGACTAGATGGATATGGATTAAAGATAGTTGAAAGAGTTCCGATAGAGGTAAAACCTAACGATAAAAATAAATATTATCTCAAAACAAAAAAGGAGAAGTTAGGACATTTGCTTACTCAAGTGTAATGCGCCTGAGAGGATTTGAACCTCCGACCTTGGGGTCCGGAGCCCCACGCTCTGTCCCCTGAGCTACAGGCGCATCATACAATGATTATAGCAAATTTTAAATAAATTTAAAGGAGTTATATATGAAACACGAACAGATACCATTAGGTTTAACTTTTGATGATGTTTTACTTGTACCTAACTACTCAGATGTCATTCCAGCAGAGGTTGATGTAAGCACTTATTTTACATCTAATATAAAGTTGAATATTCCTATTGTTAGCGCAGCTATGGATACTGTAACAGAGGCAGCTATGGCTATTGCTATAGCAAGAGAAGGAGGTATTGGAGTTATTCACAGAAATATGACTCCAGAAAGACAAGCCCTTGAAGTAGATAAAGTTAAAAAATCAGAAAGTGGAATGATAGTTGATCCTATAACTATCTCACCAGAGGCTCCGATTTCCGAAGCACTTGCTTTAATGGAAAGATATAAAATCTCAGGAGTTCCTGTAACAGTGAATGGAAAACTTGTTGGAATAATTACGAATAGAGATCTTAAGTTTGAGAAAGATTTTACAAAAAAAGTTGGAGAAGTTATGACAAAAGAAAGATTAATAACAGCAAAGGTTGGAATTACTCTTGAGGAGGCTCAAGAAATACTTCATAAATATAGAATTGAAAAACTTCCAATTGTTGATGATGATTTTAATCTTAGAGGTTTAATTACTATAAAAGATATTGAAAAAAGAAGAAAATATCCTAATGCTTGCAAAGACAGTCTTGGTAGACTTCGTGTTGCTGCAGCAGTAGGAGTTGGTGAAGCAGCTATTTACAGAGCTGAGCTTTTAGTTAAAGCAGGAGTTGATGCAATAGTTATCGATACAGCCCATGGACACACAAAGGCTGTTATTGAGACTCTTAAGGAGCTTAAAAGAAGATTTGATATAGATGTGGTTGCAGGAAACATTGCTACAGCTGAGGCCGCAGAAGAGCTGATAAAGGCAGGTGCTGATGCAGTAAAAGTAGGAATTGGCCCAGGCTCAATATGTACAACGAGAATTGTAGCTGGTGCAGGAGTTCCTCAAATTACTGCAATTATGAACTGTTACTCAGTTACATCTAAATATAATATACCTTTAATAGCTGATGGAGGTATAAAATACTCAGGTGATATTACAAAAGCTTTGGCTGCTGGTGCAAACTGTGTTATGATCGGAAGTCTCTTTGCTGGCACAGATGAAGCACCAGGTGAACTTATACTTTATCAAGGAAGAAGCTATAAAACTTACAGAGGAATGGGCTCGCTCGGAGCAATGCAGGAAGGCAGTAGAGATCGCTATAGACAAGAAGCTATATCACCAGAAAAACTCGTTCCTGAGGGAGTTGAGGGAAGAGTTCCCTACAGGGGTCCTCTTTCAAAAAGTGTTCATCAACTTATAGGAGGATTAAAATCAGGAATGGGATACTGTGGATGTAGAAATCTTGAAGAGTTAAGAAAAAAGACAAAATTTATAAGAATAACAAATGCAGGTTTAAGAGAAAGTCATGTTCATGATGTAATAATAACAAAAGAAGCACCAAACTACTGGATTGAGGATTAAGTATGCAGGAAATCATTATTGTAATAGATTTTGGCTCTCAATACACACAACTTATAGCAAGAAGAGTTCGTGAACTTAGAGTTTACTCTGAAATTCTTCCTTGTGGAGTCTCTTTGTCAGAGATAAAAAAGAAAAAGCCTATGGGGATTATACTTTCTGGTGGTCCCTCCTCGGTCTATGAACCTCAAGCACCAACTATTGATCCTGAAATATTTAATCTTAATATACCTATACTTGGAATATGTTATGGTATGCAACTTATTGCGCATCTTTTAGGGGGAGAGGTTTTAGAGGCTGAAAAAAGAGAGTATGGTAAAGCTATTTTATATGTTGAAGACTTCTCTGATCTTTTTTCTGATATCAAACAACACAGTGTGGTGTGGATGAGTCATGCTGATAGAATTAACAAACTTCCAGAAGGATTTAGAAGAATTGCTTACACTGAAAATTCACCTTATGCTGCGGTTGCAAATAAGGATAGAAAAATATATGCCCTTCAATTTCATCCAGAGGTAGCCCATACAGAAGAGGGAATTAAAATTCTTAAAAATTTTATTTTTAAAATATGCGGCTGCATAGGCCAATGGGATATGCACTCTTTTGTGAAGAGAGCTATTCAAGAAATCAAAGATAAAGTTGGCAACTGCAAAGTTGTTTGTGCAGTAAGTGGAGGAGTAGATTCAACAGTGACAGCTGTTTTAGTTCATGAAGCAGTAAGAGATGCTCTGACATGTATCTTTGTTGATAATGGGCTTCTGAGAGAAGGAGAAAGACAAAAAGTAGAAGAGATGCTACGAGATAATTTTCATATAAACTTGAAAGTTATAGATGCTTCTGAGAGATTTTTAAAAAAATTAAAAGGTATAAAAGATCCTGAAGTAAAAAGAAAAAGAATAGGCGCTGAATTTATAAGAGTTTTTGAAGAAGAAGCAAAAAAGATTGAAGGAGTTAAATTTCTTGCACAAGGCACCCTTTATCCCGATGTAATAGAAAGCGTTTCCTTTAAAGGACCTTCAGCTACAATAAAGAGTCATCATAATGTGGGTGGACTTCTTAAAAGAATGAAGTTGAAGCTTATAGAGCCACTGAGAGAGCTTTTTAAAGATGAAGTAAGACAGCTTGGTAAAGAGCTTGGTATACCTGATGAGATTCTTTATAGACATCCTTTTCCTGGTCCAGGACTTGCAATAAGATGTATCGGTGAAGTTACTAAGGAAAAACTCGATATTTTAAGACAAGCTGACAGAATAGTATCTGAAGAAATAGAAAAAGCAGGATTATATCAAAAACTTTGGCAAGCTTTTGCAGTGCTACTTCCTGTGAAAACAGTTGGAGTTATGGGTGATGAAAGAACCTATGAGTATACAGTTGCTTTAAGAGCTGTTTACAGTGTTGATGGCATGACAGCAGACTGGGCAAGACTGCCTTATGAGGTTTTAGAGAGACTTTCAAATCGTATAATCAATGAAGTAAGAGGTGTAAATAGAGTTGTCTATGATGTTACATCAAAGCCTCCTGGAACAATTGAATGGGAGTAGATTTTGTACTATAACTATTAATTATAATTAAATTATGAAAGTAGCGACAGATTTTGATTTAAAACAGTATCTAAAGGATAAAAAAAGTAAAATTGAGAATTTTATAAAAAACTATTTCCAAACTCCGATTACTCCCTCTGTTCTTCATGAATCGGTTTTGTACTCTCTTACTGCTGGAGGTAAAAGAATAAGACCAATTTTATGTATAGCCTCTTATGAAGCCTGTAATGGCACCAAAGATATAACTCCCTACGCAGTAGCATTGGAGTTTATTCATACTTACTCTCTTATACATGATGATCTACCAGCTATGGATAATGATGATTTGAGACGCGGCAAACCTACAAATCATAAGGTTTTTGGTGAAGGTATAGCAATACTTGCAGGAGACGGTCTTCTAACAGAGGCATTCACAATTCTTTCAAATCCAGATTATGCAGATGTAAATCCTGACATACTTTTAAAAGTTATTTATGAGATTTCAACTTCTGCAGGAGTAAGAGGAATGGTAGCAGGACAGGCTTATGATTTGATTTCTGAAGGTAAGGAGCCTGATGAAGATACTGTTAAATTTATTCATCTACATAAAACTGCTGCGATGATAAAAGCTTCAGTTAAAACCGGAGCGATACTGGCAGAAGCTTCTGAAGACAAAATAGGAAGACTTGAAATATATGGAAAGGCAGTAGGACTTGCTTTTCAGATTGTAGATGACATACTAGATATAGAAAGTACTACTGAAAAGATGGGAAAACCGAGGGGTTCTGATCTTCAAAAGGGTAAGATGACTTATCCAAAAGTATTTGGACTTGAAAAATCAAAACAAAAAGCAATGGAATTAATAAGAGAAGCCTTAGAGGCAATAGAAGTATTTGATCAGAAAGCAGATCCATTAAGAAAGATTGCAAAATTTATTGTAAATAGAACTGCATAGTTTATGTTAAAAAAAATTTTTAAAAAATTTTTAAAAAAAACTCTTAAAAAATTTATTAAAAAATTACTAAAAGAGCTTGACTAAAACTTTATTTTAATGAAACTTCGTCTTGACTGTCTTCTGTTTAAAAAAGGTATAACTGAAAGTAGACAGAAAGCACGAGCACTTATTATTGAAGGAAGAGTAGTTGTAAATGGGCAAAAAATTGAAAAACCTGGTACCCTCGTAGAGGAAACTGCTCAGATAACAATATGTGGGCAGTCTCTTCCTTATGTAAGCAGAGGAGGTTTAAAACTTGAGCGTGCCTTAAAGGAGTTTTCCATTGATGTAAAAGGTAAAGTAGCAATAGATGTGGGAGCAGGCACTGGAGGATTTACAGATTGTTTGCTTCAGCATGGAGCAAAACGAGTCTATGCTGTGGATGTTGGATATGGTCAGCTTGCTTGGAAACTAAGGATTGATCCGAGGGTTATAGTAGTTGAAAGAACGAATATAAGATATATAAGCAGAGATAAAATCCCAGAAGATGTTGATATAGCCACAGTAGATGTATCTTTTATATCTTTAAAACTTGTAATACCTAAAGTTTTAGAATTTCTAAAGTCTCAGGGAGAAATTGTAGCATTAATTAAACCACAATTTGAGGTTGGCCGTGGACAGGTAGAAAAAGGAGTAGTAAAGGATCCAGAAAAAAGAAAGAAGGCAGTAGAAGAAATAAGGAGTTTTTTTGAAAATATAAATTTGAAAGTTATAGGAGTTATAGAGTCTCCAATTAAGGGACAAAAAGGCAACATTGAATATTTAATTTATGCTAAGACTAATTAGCAATAACTCCAAAAAGCATCCCGGAAAAAGTTGCCACAGTTATAACTAAACTTACATAAACAACGGTTTTTTTAAATCCTATAGTTTTCATAATGATCATCATATTGGGAAGACTCAATGCGGGTCCAGAAAGCAGAAGTGCTAAAGCAGGTCCTTTATTCGTTCCTGCATTGAGTAAGCCTTGAATAATTGGAACCTCTGTAAGAGTAGCAAAATACATAAAGGCACCTACTATACTTGCAATAAAATTTGCTTGAAAAGAGTTTTCTCCCAAAATTAAATAAATCCACTCTGAAGGAACAATCCCATCATGTCCAAATCTTCCGAAAAGAAAACCAGCTACTAAAATACCTATGAAAAGTAAAGGAACTATTAAATAAGCATAATACCAACTCTGATAAATCCATTGGATTAACTCATTTTTACCAAACCATCTAAAGCTTATAAATATAATAACTGTTAAGAATAAAATAACAAGCACCCATTTTAAGTTATAGATACTCCACCAAAAAGCTATAGCGCTTTCAGAAGGTTTCTCCAAATTTGCAAAAATGAGAAAGGCGATCATAAAAAAAATATGAAGAGCTATCTGATAAGAAGGTTTGGTGGAAGTCCTGATGATTTCAAAATCTTCATAAATATGCCTTTTCCTTTCCTCCTTTAGGAATATAAAATGCATTATTAATCCAATCATAATACTGGATAGCACAGCGCCAACTGCTCTTGCTACTCCTATATCCCAACCGAGAACTCTAGCAGTCAGAATTATAGCAAGCACATTTATAGCAGGACCTGAATATAAAAAGGTAATAGCTGGACCAAGTCCTGCACCTCTTTGATAAATACTCATAAAAAGAGGTAAAATCGTGCAGGAGCAAACTGCAAGAATTGAACCAGAGACAGACGCAACACTGTAGGATAGAAACTTATTTGCTTTAGCTCCAAAGTATTTCATAACAGAAGCCTTATTTATAAAAACAGCAATTGCACCTGATATAAAAAAGGCTGGAATAAGACATAAAAGTACATGTTCTTGAGCATACCATTTTGCTAAAGCTAAGGCTTCAAAGATTGCATTTGTAAATCTTTGATTTTCAATGGGTAGAAAATAAAATATTAGAAAAATTAAAGTAATTATCCCTAATTTATATCTTTCTTTCATCTTTTGTGCTATTTTTGAAAGTGACTAAGATCGAAGCTGTGAAGAATCCATTTGAGGCACAGTTCTTTATCACCTGAAAGTTTAATAATTTTTAATCTTTCTCATCTGAAAGTCAGCAAATTTTATACAGTATAAAAAATTCTTTATATGTTTTTCAATATTTTTAAGGTTTAAACAAGCCATAGTTAGGTTAACTTAATTTTTTTAACTTGCTATCTAAAATTTTAGAAATTTTTTGATATAATTTTTCATAACAATGAGTAAAAAATTTTATTTGGCAGCAGGATTCTTACTTTTAATCTCTTTATCTTTATTGCTCTTTTGCTCATCTCCGAAGCCTCCGATAAAGATAGGTATTTTACTGTCTCTCTCAGGAAGATCTCCTGAATTAGGAAGAGAGATAAGAGATGGAGCTTTTTTAGCTGTAGAAGAAATAAACAGTAAGGGTGGTATAAAGGGAAGAAAAATAAAACTTATTATTAAAGATACCTTAGATGATTTAGAAATAGCAAAATTAAATGTTTATGAGTTTATTAAGGAAGGAGTAGTTGCTGTTGTGGGTCCTGAGACAAGCACTATTGCTAAGGCTCTTCTGTCTTTAATTAATGAGTACAAACTCACTTTTATTTCTCCTACAGTCTCATCAACTTACTTTGTAGGGAAGGATGATTATTTTATTACTCTTGAACCTAATAATAAAAAGTTTGCGACTGTTTTAGCTCAATATGTTAACGAAAAACTTAAACCTAAGAAAATCTTAATTTTTTATGATAAAAGAAATCCAGTTTACAGTATGGATTTAGGTGAAAATTTTGTTTCTATGCTTAAAGGTAGAATAAGTATTAAATGGATACCAATTCCAGAGAATGACATTTATGTAAAAGATGTTGTATCTTTTAGTCCAGATGCTTTAATGCTTATCACTGATGTTTTTAATGCTTCAGTTATAACTCAAAAGATAAAAAAGATAAACCCTGAAATAAAAATAATCATATGTCCTTGGGCAAGATTTTATGGATTTATAGAAAACACAGGATATTTTTCAGAAGGTATAATAAGTATTGGTTTCTACGATGAAAACGTCGAAGATGAAGAGTATCTAAGTTTTAGGAAAAAATTTTTAAGAACATTTGGCTACATTCCTCAATCTGCTGCAATAAATGGCTACAATGCCATTTTATTGATTAAAGAAGCATTAATAAAAGGAAAAGAGAGCAGTTCAATTAAAGATATAATCGTAAGCTTAGGTAAGTTTAAAGGCCTTTGTGGTGAGGTTAAAATAAATAAATATGGAGATGCTGAAACAGAGCCATTTATAGTTATTGTAAAAGAGAATAAGTTTATAAGAATGAAATGAAGATTAAGACAAACTTTAAGACTTTTATCTTTGGATTACTTTTGCTCTTTTCTTTATTTCTAATTTTATCAGCAAATATAGTAGTATATTTTTATTCAAAAGATTTTGTTACTGTACAGAAGAAAAATGAATATGAAACATTAATAGAGAGCTTTTCCTCTATCTTTGAAAACTATCTTCAGGAAATTAGAAAATTTCTTAAAGAGACCCTAAATATAATTAACTCAGATAAGTCCGACAGGGATAAGAAAAAGGAAATTCAATTTTTTTTAAATCATTATGATTTTATAAAATATTTAATAGTTTTTGACAGTCAAGGCTTTATTAAGGAGATTTATCCCTACAGAAAAGAGGCAATAGGTCTTTATTTAGGAAATACAAGAGTTTTTAAAGGAATAGAGAAAAAAAACTTATCGGGACCACATATTTTTCTTTTAGACAGAAAATCCTATTATGCCTTTTATGAGAAATTATCCAATAAATTCTTAGTTTTACTTATTGATTTACCGGATTTTAATTCTATTTTAAAGGAGTTTTCAAAAAGAGGCTATTATTCATTTATTCTTGATATATCTGGAAATATCTTAGCCCATCATGAGGAAGAATTAGTCAAACAAGGTGCAAATATCAGAATGTTTACTCCTAATATTGTTGAAATTAAAGAAACACAGTATCCTCAAAAGTTTATAATTAATGACAAAGAATATCTATTATATTCAAAAGCATTGCCTCTCATGGATGCTTATGTATTTATTGGCAACGAATACAAGATTGCATATATAGGATATTCAACATTAAGAGACAAAATAATACAGATAATTTTAATTTTAGCTGCCTTATCAGTATTAATAACAATAGGTGTTTCTCGTTTATTTGTAATACCACTTAATAAGTTATTTAGTCTTATAGAGGATATTAAGGGAGGTAACTATGGCATAAAACCCTTAAATACAATTTTTTCTGAGTTTAACTTAATTTCAAAGGAACTCTCAGATATGGCATCTAAGATAGAAGATAGAGAAGGTAAGCTTTCAAAAATATTTCAAACCTCAAAAGACGGAATTGTTGTCTCCACAGTGGAAGGAGATATTATTGATATAAATGAAGCTGGATTGAAGATGTTTGGATATAATGATATCTCTGCTTTTAGAGTTAAAGCGTCTGAAGTTTATCAAAATCCAGAAGACAGAAAAAGATTTATTAAAGAGATTAATACAAGAGGTTATGTTGAAAATTTTGAGACTCTGCTAAAAAGAAGAGATGGGTCTGTTTTTTACGCTCTTCTGTCATCAGGTGCTGTTAAGGACAAGGATGGCAGAATACTATATATTGTTACAACAGTTAAGGATATAACTGAAAAAAGAAAGCTTCAAGAGCAGCTTTTTCAAGCACAAAAGATGGAAAGTATTGGAAGACTTGCTGGTAGCATTGCTCACGATGTGAATAATATGCTTACAGTTATATACAGTAGTGCTCAATTAATGAGTCTTCATTTTAGGGGTAATTTAAAGATAGAAAGATATATAAATACAATAATGAGTTCAGTAGAAAAAACTCGGGATTTTATAAGTAATCTTCTTTATTTTTCAAGAAAGCAACCATTAGTTTTTAAATCCTACGATTTAAATGAAGTGCTTAAGGAAGAAGCAAAACTTCTAAAGCCAACAATTAGAGAAGACATATTATTTGAAATTGAAACGTATCCTGAGCCACTTTATGTTAATATTGATAGAGCTCACTTTACTCAAATACTTCTTAATCTTACGGTAAACTCAATTGATGCTATGCCAGAGGGTGGAATGATAAAAATAAGTTTGGAAAGAAAAACTATAGAGAGACAACTTACAGAAATTTATCCAAATGTTAAAGAAGGAGATTTTGCATGTATATATTTTTCTGATACAGGATGTGGAATTCCTGAGGAGATTAAAGACAGAGTATTTGATCCTTTTTTTACAACCAAAGAGAAAGGGACAGGTTTGGGGCTTTCAACTGTATATAGTTTAGTTCAACAGCATGGAGGATTTATCGATTTTTATAGTGAAGTAGGCAAAGGCACCACTTTTAGAATTTGTTTTCCAATTATAAGAATAGAGACTGAACAGTTAGAGTCTTTAGAGAAAGATAGAACTGTTAAGATAAAAAAAATCGTCATTATTGAGGATAATCCTCAAGTAAAAGAGGCGACAGAAGAACTTTTAAAAACATATGGTTTTGAAGTTATATCTTTTAGTAATCCTTTAGAATTCATTAATAATTTTGAAAACTACAAAGATAAATTTGATCTCTGTCTTTCTGATGTTGTTATGCCAGGGATTAGTGGGATAGAGCTTTACAGAAGAGCTAGAGAAATAAAGCCAGATGTGAAGTTTCTATTTATGACAGGATATGCAAGCAATATTGAACAAGTAAACGCATTAATAAAAGAGGGATTGCCCTTTATTTCAAAACCCTTCAGTATAAAAGAGTTTTTTAAAAAAATTTTAGAAATTAAGTAAATTAAACCTTAAATCTTCCAATCGCTATTTGTAGCTCTCCTCCAACTCTTGCTAAATCAGATGCTGTTTGTGCTGATTGTTCTACTGCCAAAGATAATTCTTTTGAGCTTTCTGCAATACTACTGATATCTTGTGTTATATGATCTGTTACTGACGACATCTGCTCTGTTGCAGAGGCTATCTGCTGGATCATACTCTGAAGTTCCTGTGCCTTTGTAAATATTTGTCCTAAAATTTCTGATGCTTTCTCACTTAGCTGAACACCTACCATTACTTTTTTAGTTGCATCATCCATAGATTTTTCAGCTATCTCTACTTCTGTT
>JANXBK010000059.1 GCA_025057595.1 Thermodesulfovibrio sp. | reverse complement strand
TGTTTTGTATGCTCCAGGTTTAATTGAACCATTGTGGAATTGAAACCATACAACGATTTTGAAAACCAAAAAAAATACGGGGTTTAATTGAACCATTGTGGAATTGAAACTTGAGTGCGGCTATCGTGGAAGCAGTAATATAGAAGGTTTAATTGAACCATTGTGGAATTGAAACACTTCAACAGAAAATGTTAGGTTGATATGGGGGGTTTAATTGAACCATTGTGGAATTGAAACGTTGTCTTTTTTTGACAATTGTAAGGAGAGTGTTTAAGGTTTAATTGAACCATTGTGGAATTGAAACGGGTAATTACTGTTTTTTCCTTTTTGACACCAGATTGGTTTAATTGAACCATTGTGGAATTGAAACTAACATCCTTGATAGTTGCAAAAAGTTTTCTAAATTGGTTTAATTGAACCATTGTGGAATTGAAACAATTTTGTAATTAACGAGGAAGTAGAAATTAAAAAGGTTTAATTGAACCATTGTGGAATTGAAACTAGGTTGCAAGCAACAAGGCGAGCACCTTGTCGCCTGGTTTAATTGAACCATTGTGGAATTGAAAC
>JANXBK010000058.1 GCA_025057595.1 Thermodesulfovibrio sp. | reverse complement strand
AAAGTCTTAAAGAAACAAAATCTTGGTAGAATGGGTTTAATTGAACCATTGTGGAATTGAAACGAATACAGAGAAAAATTAAAAAAAGGTGAAACCACGGTTTAATTGAACCATTGTGGAATTGAAACCCTTTCTCAGTGATCGTAATCTGAGCTCCTACTAAAGGGTTTAATTGAACCATTGTGGAATTGAAACTCTGGTGGTGATGATGTGAAAATAAGAAAAATAATGGGGTTTAATTGAACCATTGTGGAATTGAAACTATATTCAAGCTCAAGCAAAAACTCCACCGATAATTGGTTTAATTGAACCATTGTGGAATTGAAACGGAAAAAATATAATCTATATCAAAGCAAATCACGAGGTTTAATTGAACCATTGTGGAATTGAAACTCTGCGGGGGAGAATTTAAAGATAAAGAAATAGAATGGTTTAATTGAACCATTGTGGAATTGAAACTCTCCTCTTTTTCTATCTCATCTTCAAAAATATCACGGTTTAATTGAACCATTGTGGAATTGAAACGATGCTAGTGGAAAGTTTGTAAAACTATTTACTTGGGTTTAATTGAACCA
>JANXBK010000057.1 GCA_025057595.1 Thermodesulfovibrio sp. | reverse complement strand
AATCTTAGTTGAGGCATTCAGAGAAATCTTCAAAGATATGAAAAAACAGTGAACTATATAAGATGATGCTAAAAATTTTATATAATTATATATGGATTTTGTTGCTGCCTATTTAAAGCTTTCTGAGAGAGAGTTTGAAGACAAAATTGAAAAGGCTTTTCAGATAATAAAAGACTGCACTCTATGTCCAAGAGGTTGTCATGTTGACAGAACCTCAGGTAAAAAGGGAATGTGTAAAGTTCTTGATAAACCCTTTGTTTCAAGCTGGGGACCTCATTTTGGAGAGGAGTCTCCTTTGGTAGGAAGATATGGCTCAGGAACAATATTTTTTGGATATTGTAACTTAGGTTGTGTTTACTGTCAGAACTGGACAATAAGTCATCTTGGAGAAGGTGAAGAGATTTCTTATGAAAAACTTGCCTCTATTATGCTTTATCTTCAAAATTCAGGCTGTCATAATATAAATCTTGTTACTCCCACACATCAGGTTCCACAGATACTTAAAGCTTTATATATTGCTCGTAAAAAGGGACTTAAGCTTCCTGTTGTTTATAACTCAGGCGGTTATGAGTCTTT
>JANXBK010000056.1 GCA_025057595.1 Thermodesulfovibrio sp. | reverse complement strand
CTAGAGCACATACAACAAATCAGATTTATTAGTTTCAATTCCACAATGGTTCAATTAAACCATTTGCTCTTTAGTATGCTTTGTCAACAAAATTTTAGTTTCAATTCCACAATGGTTCAATTAAACCTGAATACTGAGACAAGAATCACTGCAACAGAGAAAAGTTTCAATTCCACAATGGTTCAATTAAACCACAGACCTAATTGGCAAATAGATATAGATTTTCTTAGTTTCAATTCCACAATGGTTCAATTAAACCTCCAAAAAAACATAGAGAAGATTTGATAGAAAAATCAATGTTTCAATTCCACAATGGTTCAATTAAACCTGAAGCACTGAGACAAGAATCACTGCAACAGAGAAAAGTTTCAATTCCACAATGGTTCAATTAAACCGAAACACTGAAGCAATGCAACACTGAACACTGAAAGTTTCAATTCCACAATGGTTCAATTAAACCCGTGGTTGATAAAATTCAAAGAGATGTTGAATGAGAGTTTCAATTCCACAATGGTTCAATTAAACCCAATTATTTTTTTATTTTTTGATGCAAGAAAAAGAGGTTTCAATTCCACAATGGTTCA
>JANXBK010000055.1 GCA_025057595.1 Thermodesulfovibrio sp. | reverse complement strand
CAGCACCACCAAACATTCAGGACATATACCTTGAAAGTTTGAGAAGGCTCGGCATCAATCCTGAAGAGCACGACATTCGCTTTGTTGAAGACGATTGGGAGTCGCCAACATTGGGCGCTGCAGGTGTCGGCTGGGAAGTTTGGCTTGACGGAATGGAAATTACCCAGTTCACTTACTTCCAACAAATGGGAGGGATTGAACTCAATCCTGTAAGTGTTGAAATCACCTATGGACCTGAACGCATCGCTATGTATTTACAAGGCGTTGAAAGCGTCTTTGAATTGGAGTGGGCACACGGAATTACTTATGGCGAAATACATAAACGCACTGAATATGAAGGCAGCGTTTATAACTTTGAGTTAGCGGACATTGACATGCTTTTTCGGCTCTTTGAAATGTTTGAACGGGAAGCCGAACGCATTTTGGATGCAGGTTTAGTTTTTCCAGCCTTTGAATACACCCTTAAATGCTCGCACACCTTCAACTTACTTGATAGCCGAGGTGCCTTGAGCGTGATGGAACGAACCCGATACATCAAAAGGGTTCAACAATTAGCGCGAAGATGCGCTGAAGCATATCTGAAACTTAGAG
>JANXBK010000054.1 GCA_025057595.1 Thermodesulfovibrio sp. | reverse complement strand
GCCGCAAAGAGTGTGTTTATAAGGGTTGAAGGACAGGAAACATAGTTTTTTGAGATATCATAGAACTATTATACTTCCTTTTGTAGGCGAAAAGGGTCAAGAAAAACTTAACAAATCAAAGGTATTGGTTGTAGGTGCAGGTGGACTTGGTAGCGTTGTTTCTTATTATCTTGCCTCATCTGGTATAGGATACTTAGGCATAGTTGATCCTGACACAGTAGAGCTTAGTAATCTTCAAAGACAGATTCTTCATAATGAAGAAAATATTGGAATGCCAAAAGCAATCTCAGCGATGATAAATCTTAGAAAACTAAACAGTGAAATAAAAATATTACCCTATCCTGAAGAAATCAATAGAAAAAATGTTTTTGAGTTAATTAAACATTATGACATTGTTGTTGCATGTCCTGATAACTTTAAAACGAGATTAATTCTTAATGATGCTTGCTTTAAGTTGAAAAAACCCCTTGTAGTTGGTGCTGTATCAGAGTTTGAAGGACATGTTTTTGATGTAGTTCCCACGAAGGGAGCATGCTATAACTGTCTTTTTGAAGATGCAGAGGATGAAGATTTGGTTCATGGTATTTTGGCTCCAG
>JANXBK010000053.1 GCA_025057595.1 Thermodesulfovibrio sp. | reverse complement strand
GAAAAGTTTACACACCCTTTTATAAGGAATGGATAAAAAGGGTAGACCTCGGAGAGGGAAAGGTAAAAGAATTCCAAGTGCCAGAGCTGTCACTTCCTCAAATAGAGCAAATAAAACCCATGCTTAAGCTATCGGACTATAGGCACTTTGACCCGGACCAGTGTGAAAAAAGGCTGGAAAGCTTTTCCTTTGAAAGCTACGAAGACACGAGAAACTATCCGGCCATGGACGGCACCTCTAAGCTCTCACCTTGCATAAGGTTTGGCATACTCTCTCTAAGGAAGATTTTCAAAAAAGCACAAGGTAAGAGCCAGCAGTTTATAAAGGAGTTGGCTTGGAGAGAGTTTTGGTATCACATAGCCCTTAACTTTCCAGAAACAAAAAACGTGGAATTTCAAGAGAAGCGGAGAAACATAGCTTGGGAAAACAGGGAGGAGTACATAGAAGCTTTCCTTGAAGGAAAAACTGGCTACCCCATAGTGGACGCAGGCATACGCCAGCTCAAGACAGAAAAGTGGCTACACAACAGAGTTAGGATGATTCTGGCAAGCTTTTTGACAAAGGTTTTGCTCGTGGACTGGAGGGTCGGAGAGGAG
>JANXBK010000052.1 GCA_025057595.1 Thermodesulfovibrio sp. | reverse complement strand
AATATATTGATAATCAAAGGTTATATCTGAGTTAAGAGATTTATAACTGAAAAGCTTAAACTTTACATATCCTTCAAATACCTGACTGTGCTTAAGTTCTTCATTCTTTGATGGAGACTTCAAATAGGCATAACCTATCCCTATCTCATCATCCTTTCTACCCCATACACTGCCATTTAGATTCAATCCAAAAGAAACCATCCTGTTATGAACCACTTTTGCCTCATCATCCTGCCATCCTGCACGAAGGAAAGCTCCTAATAAGTCTTTTATAAGTTGCTGATCAAAGCTTAATCCTATACCTTTCAATGCCTTGTAAGAGTCAGAATCCCAATTTTCAAATCTCCAATGGCTGTCTCAAGCTTATACCCTAACTGAACTCCAAACCAGTTATATCTTTTTCTATCCATATCTTCATTTTCATTTTTTGAGTTCATTCCTACTAATCTTAAATGAAACTTATTCCACTCAAACTCTACTGCAACTCCTCCATCATAGCTTGGTAGATTTGCTAAAGGATTATGAACCAATGCCTCATTCATAAATTGACTAACTTCATCTCCTGCATAGTTGTTGTCATCAATAAAGGCTGTAGAGT
>JANXBK010000051.1 GCA_025057595.1 Thermodesulfovibrio sp. | reverse complement strand
CATAAAAGGCTTTATTGTCATCAATCCTTAAGTCTCTCCTAAACCAGTAAACTACTCTTTTATACAACTAAATCCTCTGGAAAGGGCTCAAGATACTTCTGTATTAAAATATACTCATCCTCAAATCTATAAGCAAAATTTTTTATTAACTCTAACAATACTCTTAACTCTATGGTATTTTTTCTGTACTTTTCTAAAAGTTCCTGAAAGTGATTTTTTTCGCGTTTAGTTATTTTTTTTGATATATGCCCAAAAATATGCATTAGTGTATTTATATTTCTTTTATGCGAAGCCTTTCTACTGAAAGCTTGATAAAAGAGCTCTTTATATTTTGCTATTTTATCACTCAAACTAAGATTTCCATCTGCTACGATCCGTCCTAATAGAGTAAGATGTTTTTGACTATAGGTCATAATAAGATATTTATACCTTGTATGAAAATCAACAATTCCCTTAGATGAGGGATTTTCAACAAGATTTCTAAGTTCACAGTAAGAAAAAACTCTTGTCAAAAAGTGATATTTAATATCCTTATCTTTAAGTCTGCCTTCATCCTCTAAGGGAATAAAGGGAAATGTCTTTTTTAATTCATCAGCTAAAAAA
>JANXBK010000050.1 GCA_025057595.1 Thermodesulfovibrio sp. | reverse complement strand
AACAAGAGCAGGTTGCCAAAAGGTTCCAATCATATTTTTACCAAGGCTGTGATTAACTGCAGTTTTACCACCAACAGAACTGTCAACCTGTGCAAGCACAGTGGTAGGAATTTGAATATAAGGAATTCCACGCATGTAAATAGAGGCAACAAATCCAGTTATATCACCAATTACACCACCTCCTAATGCAATAAGACAACATTTTCTGTCAAATCCTAACTCAAGTAGTTTTGTAAGAATATGATAAGCCCAAAAAAAGTCTTTATAAATTTCGCCATCAGGTATGAGAATTAGGTAAGTATCAAAACCTTCTTTTTTTAGTGCATTCAAAACTCTATCTGCATAAAGTTCTGAGACCTTAGGATTGCTTACTATGGCTATCTTTTTGCCTGTGGAAAATCTAAGAAGTCTTTCTCCTATCAAAGAAAGATTACCTTTACCGATTAAAATTTCATAGCTTCTTTCTCCTAACTCTACTCTAATCTTTTCCATTAACTATCCTCTCATAATTTTTAATTATTTTTTCTGCTACTTCTTCAGCAGACAAATCATCAGTATCAATTATAAAATCAGCCTTTTCATAAAAGGGCTTTCTTTTATCCATAAGCTC
>JANXBK010000004.1 GCA_025057595.1 Thermodesulfovibrio sp. | reverse complement strand
AGTCCTACTTGCCCGCCTTCCCATCATGGTATTACCCATGACAGTGGCTAAATTGGGCTTTCGTTCCCAACACGGCTGCGGGGCAGCGGGGGATTCTCACCCCTCTTCCCTTAATCCAGCAAAACAATATAGAAAATTTTTTACAGTTATGTCAATTTCTATTAACCCAAGTTATAATTAACTTAATGGATATAATCAAACCTAAGTTTTTAATTTGGATTTTTACTCCCAAATGTAATCTCTTTTGTCCTCATTGCTATGTGGCGAAGTTTAGCTTAAGAGAGTTGTCTTTAGAGGAAAAACTCAAAGTAGCTAAGCAAGCAGTTGAATGTGGTATAGAAAGAATAAATTTGACAGGTGGAGAAGTATTAATAGATGAAGAAGTATGGAAAGTGATTTATTATCTTTTAGAGAATAATGTTTCTTTAAGCATTTTTACTAATGGAGTAGCACTTACAGAACAGACTATAAGGAAGTTTCAAGAGCTTAATATTTATATTCTTTTAAGTGTAGATGGAGCAAAAAAGCAAACCTATGAATTAATAAGAGGCAAAAATAATTGGGAAAAGCTCATTTTAAATATGAAAAGATTAAAGGAGTCAGAAGTTTCTTTTTCTACAGTTATGGCGATTAATTCCTTTAACTATAAAGAAGTTGAAGATTATATATGGCTTTCTCGGGAATTTGGTGCTAAAAACGCATGTTTTATTCCAGTTATGTTAACCGGAAGAGCAAACAAACAGATAGTGATTGACTCAAAAATAGTCTTTGAAGTGCTTAAAACCATAAATAAAGTGGCTGAAGATTCTAAGTTTCAAATTTCTTTATGGTGTATGCCTTTTGCAGAAGCTTTTGTAAGCTCTGAATTTATTTCAATAAGTAATTGTAGAAATTGGAAATATGAGATAGAGATAGATCCCTTAGGCAATGTTATGTTATGTGATATTCTAGACATTACAATATCAAATGTTATAAGTGATGGTTTTTGCGAAGCTTGGAGAAAACTGAGAGACAATCCATTATATAAGTATCTCTCCAATCCGACTTTCTTTATAGAACCCTGCAAGAGCTGTAGTATAAGAGATAGATGTAAGGGTGGATGTTATGCCAGAGCTGGTTTGTTTGGTAATATTTACAGTCCTGATCCTCTTTGTCCTACTGTAAACGGTTTTTAGGAAGTTTAAAATTTGACAATTTAAAACTTTTTATGATATACAATTAGAAAGTTGGGGAGTCGTCTAACGGCAGGACGGCAGACTCTGGATCTGCTTGTAGGGGTTCGAATCCTCTCTCCCCAGGGTTGACGGTCCCATCGTCTAGCCAGGTCAAGGACGTAGCCCTCTCAAGGCTAAAGCACGGGTTCAAATCCCGTTGGGACCGTAATTTTTTGTTAAAATATATTATTATGAAAATAGCTATTATTCTATTAATCCTTATTTTTAACTCAATCTGTTTTGCAAATACCTTTGTAGTTAGATCTGATACAGAGACTATAGGATTTTTAAAAACTCATGTGGTAAAGAAAGAAGAGTCTTTAATTGAAATTGCTCGTTTATACAATTTAGGGTACAATGAGATTGTAGATGCTAATCCGCAACTAGATCCCTTTTTGCCAGGAGAAGGAAAAGAGGTTATAATTCCGACATTTTGGATACTTCCTGAGATTCCAACTAATTATAAAGGAATTATAATAAATCTCTCAGAGATGAGACTTTACTACTTTTATGAAAATAAGGGAAAAAAATTTGTAACAACATTTCCTATTGGTATAGGAGATGATGGGACAGAGACTCCGTTAGGTAAGTTTAAAATCTCTCATAAAATGGTAAATCCTCATTGGTATGTTCCTGAATCAATAAGAAAAGAAAGACCCGAACTACCAGCTGTGGTGCCACCAGGTCCTGATAATCCATTAGGAACTCATGCAATGCGTCTTTCAGGTTTAAGTTATTTAATTCATGGAACAAATAAACCATGGGCTGTGGGCAGAAAAGTTACACATGGATGTATAAGACTTTATCCCGAAGATATTCCAAAGTTATTCACAATGGTTCCGATAGGTACAGAGGTTTTGATAGTGAGACAACCTATAAAAGTTGCATTAATAGGAGAAGAGGTTTATATAGAAGTCCATAGAGATGAGCAGTTGAAGGATTTTGATTATTTTCAAAATGCTGTAGATTTACTAGCTAAAAAGGGGCTTTTAAAATATGTAGATACTTTTAAACTTTATTATATAATTAAACAAAAAAACGGAATACCTACTTCTGTAACAGTAAAACAAAAGCCACAGATCCTACCTTCGGATCCGTGGCTATAAAAAAACGTAAATTATTTCTTTTGTTGAAGTTCAAAAGCTTTACTTGCTTTTTGGGCAGCAGCCTCTGCTCTTGCAGCAGCATCTTCAGCTTTTTTAGCAGCAGCCTCTGCTTTCTTAGCAGCATCTTCAGCTTTTTTTACTGCATCATCAGCTCTTTTACAGCATTCATCAATTCTTTTGCTTAAAGCATCAGATTTTGACTCAAGACCTTGAACTTTACTTTCAAGCTTACCAATTCTGTCAACAAGAGGATCAATCTCTTGCTTAACGTAATCCTTAGTGGCACAACCAAAAGCTAATGTGAATAATCCAGCAATTAAAACTACCAAAAATTTTTTCATTCCTTTTCACCTCCTTTCCCCATAAAATTACTACATTTTACTTAAAATTTTAATTTTTTTCAATATTTTTTTCGTTTTTGTTATGGATTTTATCTCTTTTAAACAATTATATTATAAAGAGACAAAAGGATGTTAAAACTTACAAGATGAAGACAAGAGTACTTGTTACAGGTGGAGCAGGTTATATCGGAAGTCATGTAGTTAAATCCCTTGGTGAAAGAGGCTACAATGTTTTAACTTATGATAATCTTTCTTATGGGCATAGGGATGCAGTGCTCTATGGAGAGCTTGTAGTGGCAGATTTATCAGATAGAGAGACTTTAAGTAAAACATTTGAATTTTTTAAGCCAGAAGCAGTAATGCATTTTGCAGCCTATATTGTTGTGCCTGAATCTGTAAGGGAGCCAGCAAAATACTATAAAAATAACTTCTGTAACACACTTAATCTCGTTGAAATCTGTCTTAAGTATGGGGTGAAGAAGTTTATTTTCTCATCCTCTGCAGCAGTATATGGTATTCCAGAAACATCTCCTATTACTGAAGAAGCATCTTTTAATCCAATAAATCCTTATGGTCGGTCAAAGGTAATGGTAGAAAACCTTCTTTCTGATGTAGCTGCAGTTAATGATTTCCGATATGTATCACTTCGTTACTTTAATGTAGCAGGTGCTGACAGTAAAGGTAGATTAGGACAGAAAAGAAAGGATGCTACTCATCTTATCACTCTTGCAGTAAAAACTGCTCTTGGTAAAAGGCCATACCTTGAAATATACGGAACTGACTATCCTACAAAAGATGGAACGTGTATAAGAGATTACATCCATGTTGATGATATTGCAGATGTTCATATATTAGCACTTGAATACCTTCTGCAAGGCGGCAAAAGCGATATATTTAACTGCGGATATGGATACGGATACTCAGTGAGAGAAGTAGTAGAGATGACGAAGAAAGTTACAGGTGTAAATTTTAAAGTAATAGAAACAATGAGACGTGAGGGTGATCCTCCAGAGCTTGTAGCAGACAGCACAAAACTAAAAAATATTTTGGGATGGATGCCAAAATACGATGATCTTCAATATATAATAAAAACAGCTTTTGAATGGGAGAAAAAAATTAATATAATTTAGGCAATAAAATTTTTAGATAAATCAGGCATTTCAGTATTTTTTTAAATATCCTTCAATTAGAAAATCTTCACTTAATCTTTTTATTTTTAAATCTGTTAAATTAAAGGCATTTTCAATGGTTCTGTGGTCATCTCCACCTACTGATGGATAAGAGTTTTTACCTCCGATTATCTTAGGAGCTATAAAAATCATCATCTTGTCTACAACTTCATGAAATAGGGCATAGAAATTTAAAGAGGAGCCACCTTCAATCATGACAGAAGTTATCTCCATCTTTCCAAGCTCTTCCATAAGCCACTTAAGATAAACCTTATTAGTATTAAAGGAAAGAAGTTTTACTCCCTTTTCTTTTAAAAGATTTGCTTTTGAGCTGTTAACAACTGACTCACGAACTACCGCTATTGTTTGAGGAGGAGTATTATAAACATGATAATCTAAGGGAATTTTTAGATCTGGGTCTATTATCACTCTGATAGGATTTTTCCCATTTTTTATTCTTGCTGTAAACTTTGGATTGTCTCTCAGTACAGTTCCACAAGCAGAGAGCACTGCATCAACTCTTGATCTCATAATATGTACTAATTTTCTTGATTTCTCTGAGGTAATCCATTTTGACTCTCCAGTGGGAGTTGCTATTTTTCCATCAAGAGTCATTGCAATTTTTAGAATAACAAAAGGTGTTCTTGTGGTGATATATTTAATATAAAACTCATTAAGAGTTTTTGCTTCTTTTTCAAGAATGCCTTCTATAACCTCTATTCCGTAGGCTCTCAAAATTTCTAATCCTTTTCCATTTACTTTCGGATTTGGATCCTTCATGGCTACAACAACTCTTTTTATTCCTGATTTTATTATTTCATCGGTACACGGAGGAGTCTTTTTATCTCTATGACAACAGGGCTCAAGATTTACATATAAAGTAGCTCCCTTTAAAGATTCCTTTGCTGTTCTTACCGCTTCTGCTTCTGCGTGAGGCAGTCCTGCTTTTTTATGATATCCTGTAGAGATAATTCTTCCATCTTTTACAATAACTGCTCCAACCATAGGATTAGGGGATGTTTTCCAATTGCCTTTTTTTGCTAAGAATAAAGCCTTTTTCATGAAGAAAATGTCTTTGCTACTCATCTTCTTATAAATAGTTTAGTAGAGAAAACATCTCAATTTTCTACCATTTATCTGTCTAAGTGAGGGATATTCTTTACAAATTGGCATTTTATATTCACACCTTGGATAAAATCTACAACCTTCTATTATCCATGGATTGACTTCGTTTAAGTATGTTTTTACTACTTTGGTTCTATCTCTTCTGTGAAATCCGGGAATGCTTTTAATCAAAAGTTGAGTATAGGGGTGTAGCGGATTTTTAAATATCTCAGATGTAGAGGCTTCTTCAACCACTCTTCCAAGATGCATAACAACTACTTTTTTACATATAGCTTTAACTAAGTTTAAATCGTGAGTTATAAAGAGTATTCCAAATTTTTTTATTTTTCTTAGGTTTTCAATCAAATCTATAATAGTAGCTTGGAGAGATACATCAAGAGATGATAAGGGCTCATCTGCTATTAAAATTTCCGGTTCTAATATTAACGCTCTGGCAATTGCAACTCTTTGTCTTTGCCCACCACTTAACTGATGGGGATAATTATACAAATGTCTTTCATCAATTTGCACAAGATTTAGTGCATTGATTACCTTTTCTTTAATTGAATTTTTCGGAATCTTGTGATGAATTTTAAGAGGTTCCTCAAGAATTTCATATATTCTCATTCTTGGATTTAAGGACATATAGGGATCTTGAAAAATAACTTGAACTGTTCTTCTGTATTGTTTTAATTCTTCTTTCTTTAAATTCCATATATCTTTGCCTTTAAAAAAAATAAGCCCATTATCAGGTTTTAAGAGTCTTAATAAAAGTCTTGCAACTGTAGATTTTCCAGAACCACTTTCTCCAACAATTGCAGTAAAATCTGGCTTGTCTATCTCTAAATTGAAATCTTCAACAGCAGGAATTAGTAGTTTTCTTAGTTTAAAGGTTTTATATAAATTTTTACAGGCAACAACCAACTAACTCTCCCAGATATTAAACTCTGTAATAAGTCTTATTCCAGTATAGTAACAACACATTTCATGATCAAAGTTATTTATAAAAAGTCTTTCAACTCCATCTTCAAAAATTATCTTTACAAAACAGACTCCTCCAGGTAAAAACGAGTTTTTTTCCTCAATAACCTCACCAATCCCCCATGAGGAGTATCTAATATGTTTTACCTTATCGCCTAATTTTAAATAAGTTCGCGGTGGCATTTTTTAATTATACCATTTGAAACCTCTGCATAAATAGACTTAAAATACAGTTATGGAAAAAATATTGATTCGGGGAGTAAATTGGGTTGGAGACTGCATTATGAGTATTCCAGCAATCAGAGGTATAAGAAAACTACATCCTGAGGCAAACATTTCAATTCTTCTAAAAGATAAAGTATCTGAAATATTTAAATGGGAAAACTCTATTAATGAGTTAATTATCTATAAAAATGGTATTAACAATAAAATCAAACTTATTAAAGATTTAAGAGAAAAAGGTTTTAAAAGAGCTTATCTTCTTCAAAATGCCTTTGATGCAGCACTAATAACCGCATTAGCAAGAATTCCGGAAAGAGTAGGATATGCAAGAGATTTAAGAGGATTTCTTCTTACTCATTCAATTTCCTATAAAAAACAAGACAGAAAAATTCATCATATAGACTATTTTTTTGAAATACCAAAAAAATTTAATCCATCACTTAAACCAGGTTTTCCCTTCTTGAATATTCCATTAGAAGAGAAAATTAAAGCAAGACAAAAACTTAATAGTCTGAGATCTCCTATTCTTGCGGTAGCAGTAGGTGCAAAATATGGGATAACAAAAAGATGGGAGACTGAAAAATTTATCAAGATTATTGAGAAATTTATTGAAAGATATGGTTCTGTCATATTAGTTGGTGAAAAAGGTGAAAGTATTAATTTTACACACGAAGCTGTAGTTGATTTAACAGGTAAAACATCTCTCTCTGAATTAATCTCGATTATTTCAGAGTGCGATCTTCTTTTATGTAACGATTCAGGTGTGATGCACATAGGTTATGCCACAGGAACACCCTTAGTAGCCATATTTGGCTCAACCTCTCCAGATTTAACAGGACCTCCAAAAGGAACAGGCAGAGTTGTGAAATCTACAGTTAATTGTAGCCCTTGTTTTAAAAGAAGTTGCTCTGACATAAAATGTATGAAAACTATAGATGTTGATGAGGTATGGAATGCTTTAGAGGATATTCTTCCCAAGAGCAAAGCTATATTTTTTGACAGAGATGGAACACTCTGTAAAGATGCAAATTATCTTAGTAATTGGAAAGATTTTGAAGTTTATCCTGAAGTAGAGCAATTGAAAAAGCTCAAAGATTTAGGATTTTTACTTATAGGTGTTACAAATCAATCGGGTATTGCTAGAGGATTAATAAGAGAGGATTTTGTTAATGAGGTAAATAGATATTTTATAGAAAAATATGGCTTTGATGACTTCTTTTACTGTCCACATCATCCAGATGAAGGATGTTTTTGTAGAAAGCCTAATCCTGCAATGGCTATTTTAGCAAGGTATAAATACAAAATTGATTTTAAACAATCCTTTGTTGTAGGCGATAAAGAAACAGATTTAAAGATGGCTGAAATGATAGGAGCAAAGGGAGTCCAGATAGGAAAAGATGCGAGAAATCTTAAAGAAGTTATTGAAATCATAAAAAGAAGCGTAAATGCTTAAGAAAGTTGAAAAAGTCTTAATAGTTAAACCAAGTTCCTTAGGAGATATTGTTCACTCTTTAGCTTTTGCAAATACCCTAAAGGAAAACTTTCCTTATGTAAGAATTCACTGGGTTGTTGCAAAAGAGTTTGAGGATCTTTTATGTTGCCATCCTCTTGTTGAAAAGATATTTATAATTGACAAAAGT
The DNA here is from genome assembly GCA_025057595.1 of Thermodesulfovibrio sp. GTDB lineage: Bacteria > Nitrospirota > Thermodesulfovibrionia > Thermodesulfovibrionales > Thermodesulfovibrionaceae > Thermodesulfovibrio. The sequence continues at coordinate 97,015 of JANXBK010000004.1, read as the reverse complement.
AAATGGAAAAATCTGAAAAATTCTTTAAATACAATTAAAGATTTAGTATCGTTAAGAAAACGACTTAGAAGAGAAAAATACGATATAGTTTTTGATTTGCAAGGATTATTTCGGAGCGGACTTATTACCTCATTTACAGAAGCATCTTTAAAAATAGGATTTACAGAAGGAAGAGAGTTAAGTCCTATTTTTTATAATAAAAAGTTTTCTTCCCCTCTAAATAAGCATGCTGTAATGAGATATCTTGATATTGCAAAAAATATAGGATGTAAAGTAAACTCTGTTAAGTTTCCTTTACCTGCTTCTATTCAACCCAATTGGCTAAGTAATTATAAGGACTTCGTAGTTATAGTTATCTCCGCAAGGTGGCAGTCAAAAAACTGGCCTCTTTCTTACTTTATTGAACTAATAGATTTACTTCCTTATAACTTTATCCTTGTTGGCTCAAACTCAGATATTTCAGATGCAACAAAGATAGAGAAGGCTTCAAAAGGAAAAGCGATCTCCTATGCAGGAAAAACCTCTCTAAGAGAGCTTATTGCTGTTTTTGAAAACTCATTTTTTGTTATCTCTCCAGATACGGGAGCAATGCATCTTGCAGTTGCTTGTGGTAAAAAAGTTGTTGCTCTATTTGGACCAACTGATCCTGTAAGAACAGGACCTTTTGGTGAGGGACATCTTATAATAAAATCAAATGAAAGTTGTAGTCCTTGTTTTAAAAGATACTGTAAGGATCATAGATGCATGAAAAATATAACACCTCAAATTGTACATGGAGAGATAAAGAGATGGTTAGAGTTAAAATCTGTGGAATAACAAATATAGAAGATGCAATCTTTGCAGCTGAAGCAGGAGCAGATGCATTAGGTTTTATATTTTATGAGAAAAGTCCGAGATTTATCACTCCTGAAAAAGCTAAGGAGATTATCAGACATCTTCCTCCTTTTGTTAATGCAGTTGGAGTTTTTGTAAATGAAAAAGAGGAAAAAATAAAGGAAATAATTTATAAAACAGGGATTGACACAGTGCAACTACATGGAGATGAAACACCTGAGTTTTGTGAGTTATTTCCAAGAGTGATAAAAGCCTTTAGGGTTGATAACTCTGGAAGGCTTCCAAATGGAAAACTCCTGTATGAGGTTTTACCCGATTACAAAGTCACAGCTTTTCTTATTGATAGTTTTTCTACAAATAAATATGGTGGAACTGGGAAAACTTTTAATTGGGAAGTTGCTAAGGCAGCAAAAGAACTCGGCAAAGTAGTGCTTTCAGGTGGACTGAATATCTTCAATATTGAAGAAGCTATAATAAAAGTTTCACCTTATGCTGTAGATGTTTGCAGTGGAGTAGAGCTTTATAAAGGTAAAAAAAATCTTGAAGTTGTTAAAAAATTTATAGAAAAAGTAAAAAAATAGGGAGAAAGAAAATGATTAAATGGATGTCTTATTCAGAAGAAAGTTTCAGTATAGCTCAGCAGCAAGACAAACCTGTGTTTTTACATTTAACTGCTAAATGGAGTTGTTACTGTAAAAATTTTGAAGAAGACTGTTTACAATCTATTGATATAGTAGATTTTATTAATGAAAAATTTGTTCCGATTTTAGTGGATGTAGATGACAGACCAGATATAAACTCTTTTTATCAAAAAGCATCTTACATAGTAGGACAGGGCAGTGGATTACCTTTAAATATATTTTTAACTTCTGAAGGAAAGCCTTTTTCTTTTTTAGGATATGTTTCAAAAGGTAAAGAACATTTTAAGACAATGCTTGAGAAGACATTGGAGCTTTACAATACAAGTAAAGAAAAAATTTTTAGAAGAGCTCAAAATATTATGGAAGCAATAAAGCCTTCTGAGATTCTACCAGGTGAAATCAGAGAAGAGATTCTTCAAAATCCCGAAGAAGAAATTATAAGGGAGATGGATTTTGAAAACGGTGGATTTAAGAAAATACCAAAGTTTCCAATTTTTTCTCATATAGATTTACTTTTATGGAGATATTGGATTAGACCTAAACCTTGGATAAAAGAAGCTATTGAGAAAACATTAAAAGGAATGGTTTTAGGAGGAATATATGATCATATTGAAGGAGGATTTCATAGATATTGTAAAGATAAAGCTTGGTATGTTCCAGATTTTGAAAAACTTGCTATAGATAATGCTTGGCATGTAATAAACTATCTTGATGCTTACACCCTCCTTAAGGATAATTTCTATAGAGAGATAGCATTAGAAACTATAGATTATTTAATAAAATTTTTATATTCACCAGAAGAAAAAATCTTCTATTCAAGTCAGCACTGTGATAGTTTTTATTATACATGGAAAGAAGAAGAGTTAAGAGAAATTTCAGATATGACGATTGTTTTAGTTGATACAGAAGCAATGATAGATGATAGATTTATTCTTGTTGGAAGAGACAGAAATTTGATAAATCAAATAAGAAAAAAATTATTAATCTATAGAGGAAATAGAAAAACTCCTGAGATAGATAAAACTCACTACTGTTTTGTCAATGGTATAAGCTCAGAAGCATTAATGAAGGCATACAAAGTTACAGGTAATAAAAACTTCTTACATATAGCAATATCAGCTTTACAAAATACAATAAATAAACTTTATATAAATCAAAAACTTTACAGAAGAAGAGATATCGAAGCTCTCCTAAGTGACTACTCTTACTTAATTTTATCTCTTATTTCAGCCTATGAGATTACAGCTGATGAAAAATATATTGAAAAGGCTAAAGAAATTATGTATTTAGCAATTTCAGAACTTTGGGATGAAAAATATGGAGGATTTTATGAGTCTTCTGAAAGAGTCGCGGCAGTAAAACAAAAAAATATTCATGATAACTTTTATCCCTCCTCAAATTCTATTATGATCATAAATCTTTTAAAACTCTATGCTATCACCGAAGAGAAAATATTTAAAAGCTATGCTGAAAAAGCTTTGAAAGCTTTTTCAAATGTAGCCTCTGCATATCTGTCTCCCTTTTATGTTAAAGCTACGCTTGCTTTTTTTGATCTACTTACCTTAAAAGTTTATACACCAGCATCCTCTGAAATTGCTAAAGCAGCAATTAAACTAAATATACCTTTTACAGTTCTATCCTATCAAAAAGAAAATAAAGGATTTATTATTCCATCACTTGAGTCAAAAAAATTCGAACCAATTGACTCAATAGAAAAATTGATAGAGTTTTTAAGAGCAAAGTAAATATAAAAAATTTTTATTGGAGGTTAACATGGAGATTAAAATTTTAGGTCCTGGTTGTGCAAACTGTTATAAACTCGGGGAAACAGTTAAAAAAGTTGTAGCTCAACTGGGAATTCAAGCTGATATTGTGCATATTAAGGATATGAAAGAAATTTTCAAATATACTCAACTAACTCCAGGATTACTTATAAATGGAAAATTAAAACATTCAGGATTTCCCTTGCCTTCTGAAGATAGAATAAGAAATATCCTGATTGAGGAGCTAATTCAAAAATAAATTTTTTATTTATTGATAAAATATTTTAATTTTACAAAGAATTTTTAAAGCAGTTATAAACTACTATGTTAGACTTTCTTGTATATACTTTTCCAACTTCTGGCGTTACTACTAATATATTAATTCCTCCTTTAGTTGCTTTTATAATCTCTTTTTTTACTTCAATGGGAGGAGTTTCAGGTGCTTTCCTACTTCTTCCTTTTCAAGTGAGTGTTCTTAATTATACCTCTCCCGGAGTAAGTGGTACAAATTTTATCTATAATGTAGTGGCAATACCTTCAGGAGTTTATAGATACCATAAAGAAAAAAGAATTCCCTGGCCCTTAGCCTGGGTTATTATTGTAGGAACAGTTCCTGGAATAATTATTGGTTATTATATTAGAATAACAATTCTTCCCGATCCAAAATCTTTTAAATTCTTTGTTGGATTAGTTTTACTTTATATAGGAACAAGACTTTTTCTTGATGCAGTAAAAAAGAAGAAAGCTGAAGCACAAAAAAAATTTGAACAGAAATTAACAAAAGAAGCCACAGTAAAAGCTATTTCCTTTTCCCTTAAAAGGACAGATTATGAGTTTTGGGGAGAGCGATTTTCTTTCAATACTATATGGGTTTTTATTTTAGCCTTTGTGATAGGAGTAATTGGAGGAGCCTATGGAATTGGTGGTGGAGCTATTATGTCACCTTTTTTAGTAACATTTTTTAAGCTTCCTGTGCACAGTATTGCGGGAGCCTGTTTAATGGGAACCGCTACAGCTTCTGTATTTGGTGTAATTTACTATGCAATACTTCCTTCGCCTGAAGGGCTTCAAACATCTCCTGATTGGTTACTTGGGTTACTTTTTGGAATAGGAGGCATGGTAGGAATATATCTTGGTGCAAGAGCTCAAAAACATGTCCCTCAAAGATATATAAAACTTATTCTTAGTATTTTAATAGTTTATTTAGCGGTAAGATATATTGTTCAATTCTTTCTTTAAACTGTTTTTGCCACAGTTATTGCATGAACTTCTTTAGCACCAGCTCTTTTTAAAACTTTCGCACATTCAGCTAAGGTTGCACCTGTTGTGATAACATCATCAACCAATCCAATCTTTAAATTTTTGATATCTTTAGATACAGAGTACACATCTTTAACATTGAGCTTTCTTTCAGAGGCTTTCAATGAAACTTGAGGCGGATTGTCTTTTATTTTTTTAAGTATTGTCAAAGATAGAGGAATTCTCAGAGAGTTTGAAATCTCCTTAGCAAGTATTGCAGATTGATTAAACTCTCTTGTTTTTAGTTTTTTTGGATGTAAAGGTACAGGAACTAGAATATCTAACTCTTTAGGAGAAATATCAACTAAAAGCTTGCCTAATAACTTTCCAATTCTTTTTATTTTTTGATATTTAAAAATATTGATAGCTTCTTTAAGAATCCCATCATAAGCAGCAAAACAACTCAAAGAGTCTACATACTTCCAGAATTCATTAGAAAAATCTTCTTTAATAAATAGATTTAGATTGAGTGGTTTTATTGAACTCCAACAAATTTCGCAAAATGGTGAAACTTTCCAGTAAGATTTTTTATTACATATAGGACATTTTTCGTTGAAAACTATTTCATAGAGGAAACTCCCTAACGATAATTTCATCTCTTTTCATTCCAGTAGATATAAGTTGAATTTTAACCTTTAAAAAATCTTCTATAAAGCTTAAATATTCTTTGGCATTTTTGGGAAGTTTGTCATAATCTCTTATTCCTTTTGTTTTTTCTTTCCAGCCTGGTAACTCTTCATAGATGGGTTCACAATTTTTTAGAATCTCAATTTCTTTAGGAAAATCGTGAAAGATCTCTTCGCCGCATTTATAGCCTACACAAACTTTGAGCTTCTCAAATTCATCAAGAACATCAAGTTTTGTTATTGCTATACCTGTGAATCCATTTATTCTTAAAGAGTGTTTCACAGCTACTAAATCAAGCCATCCACATCTACGAGGTCTTCCAGTTGTAGCACCATACTCTCCACCTTTTTCTCTTAAATATACTCCAACTTCATCTCTTAACTCTGTTGGGAAAGGTCCTTCACCAACACGAGTAGTGTATGCTTTTACAACTCCTAAGATATTGTTGATCTTTTTTGGACTTACTCCGGCTCCTGTGCATATTCCACCAGCTACTGTATTAGAGGAGGTTACATAGGGATATGTTCCATGATCAATATCAAGAAGAGTTCCTTGGGCACCCTCAAAAAGAATATTTTTTCCTTTATCTATAGCATCGTTTATTATAATATCAGCATCTATAATATATTTTCTTAATTTCTCCGCGTACTCCATATATTGAGAAAATATATTTTCTTCATCTAAAGTATTAGTTTTGTAAAAATTTTCTAGTACAAAATTAACTAATTCCAGATTTGCTTTGATTTTACTCCTTAATATCTCAGGGAATAATAAATCAACTACTCTTATTCCAGCTCTTGCAATTTTATCTGTATAACAGGGACCGATTCCTCTCTTAGTAGTTCCGATTTTTTTTCTTTTTTCAGCTTCCTCCTCTAATACTATATGATAAGGCATTATTAGATGACAATTTTTTGCAATGTATAGATTTTCATTTATTTCAACTCCTTTATCTTTTAAGGTCTCTATTTCTTTAAGTAAAGCAGCTGGATCAAGTACAACTCCATTACCAATTATGCATTTTTTATTTTTGTAAAGAATTCCTGAAGGAATAAGATGTAAGACATATTTTTCGTCTCCTACTACAACTGTATGTCCAGCATTACATCCACCCTGAAATCTCACAACATAATCACATTTTTCTGTTAAAAAATCTACTATTTTACCTTTACCTTCATCACCCCACTGTGCACCAATTATAGCGACTGTGCCCATTTTTTACTCCTTTGAAATTAAATATATACCGGTTTAACTTCAAGAACATTTGGAAGTTTTTTAATTTTCTCCACAATCTCTTCTGTTAAAGGGGTATCGACACTTATAACAGAAAATGCAATACCTCCAGCTTCCTTTCTACCAAAATGCATATGTCCTATATTGATATTATTTTGTCCTAATAAGGTTCCGATGTTTCCAATAACTCCTGGACGATCCCAATTTTTCATGAATATCATATTTCCTTCAGGAATTATTTCAAGTGGAATATCATCAATCTGAACAATTCTTGGATCTCTCTTACTTAAAAGAGTGCCTGAAATCGATATTTTATCATCCTTGGAAAGTAACATAATTTTTACTAAACTTTGATAGTCTCCAGCATCTTTGCCTTTTATTTCTTTTACCTCTATGCCTCTTTCTTTAGTCATAACAGGAGCATTTACATAGTTTACAGATTTATCTAAAATAGGATCTAAAACTCCCTTAACTGCCGCAGCAGTCAAAGCTTGAGTGTTTAGTGTAGATACTTCACCAAGATACTCTATTTGAATTTGTCTTATGCTTTTGCCAAATATTTGAGAAGCAAAGCTTCCCATTCTTTCAAGTAAAACAAGATAAGGCCTGATAAGAGGGACTTGATCAAAGGGGATAGATGGAAAGTTTACAGCATTTCTTATAGTTCCATTGATTAGATAGTCAACTACTTGTTCTGCGATTGCAACAGCCACATTTTCCTGAGCTTCCAGAGTTGAAGCACCAAGATGGGGTGTACAAATCACCTTTTCGCTTAAAATTAACGGATTTGAAGGGTCTGGTGGTTCTTTCTCAAAAACATCAACTGCTGCTCCTGCAACCTTACCGCTTTCTATTGCTTCATAGAGATCTTTTTCATTTACTATTCCACCACGAGCACAGTTTATAATGTAAACTCCGTCTTTCATCTTTGAGATTGTTTCTTTATTTATCATATTTTTTGTTTCTGAAGTTAAAGGTGTATGAATTGTTATAAAATCAGACTCTCGAAGAACTCTTTCAAAATCAGTCTTTACTACCCCAAGCTCTTCAGCTCTTTCATCACTTAAGAAGGGATCATAAGCTAAAACATTCATACCAATACTTTGAGCTCTTTTAGCAACTTCAGTCCCAATTCTACCAAGTCCAATAATTCCAAGAGTTTTATTATAAAGTTCAACTCCTATAAATTTTTTCCTCTCCCATTTTCCTTCTTTCACAGAGGCTGAAGCCTGAGGAATTCTTCTTGCAAGGGAAAACATTAAAGCAATAGTGTGTTCTGCTGTTGTTATAGTATTTCCTCCTGGAGTATTCATTACAACAATACCTTTTTTAGTTGCTGCAATATTGTCTACATTGTCAACGCCTGTTCCAGCTCTACCTATGACTTTAAGTTTTTTAGCTTCCTCTATGATATCAGCAGTTACTTTAGTAGCACTTCTAATTATTAAAGCATCATACTCCCCAATTATTTCCTTGAGTTCTTCTGGTTTAAGTCCTATTTTAATATCAACTTCAAAACCTGCTTTTTTTAAAATTTCGATACCCTTTTGAGAAATACTATCACTTACTAAAATTTTCACTTTTTTCCTCCTCATAAAAGATTTCTTCAGCCTTAGCCACACCCTTGCCAAGTTTTACAGGATAACCGAGCTCTTTTAGAGTCATCTCTAATGCGACAATTCCTACTAAAACATCAAATTTATCTGCATATCCAAGATGAGCAATTCTGAATATTCTTCCACGAAGTTTATCTTGACCTCCCGCAGCAGTAACTCCATGCTTTTCTCTTAGAGTTTTATATATAACTTGTCCATCTATACCTTCCGGTGCCTCTATAGCTGTCAGTGCGTTACTTGGGATTCCTTTTGGAAATAGACTCAGTCCAAGTTCTTTTACCGCCTCTCTAGTAGCATAGGAGAGAGTTGCATGTCTACGAAATATGTTTTCTAATCCTTCTTTTTGCATAAGTTTTATAGCTTCATTTAGTCCTATAATTAATGATACAGCCGAAGTAAAATTAGTTTGATTTTTAGCAAGTGCTTCTCTTTCTTTCTTTAGATTGAAGTAAAATCTTGGCATTTTTGATTTCTCGTTTCTCCTCCAAGCTTTTTCACTAACACTTATAAATGCAAGACCTGGTGGGAGCATAAATCCTTTTTGAGAACCACCTATCATGACATCAATACTCCATTCATCAGTTTTTATATCATGAGCAAGTAAAGCCGAAATTGCATCTACAATAAAGATAGTATCTTCATAGTTTTTAACGATTTTCCCAATTGCTTCTACATCATGATATACTCCAGTTGAGGTTTCACTTGCTTGAACAAAAACACCTTTTATATCAGGGTTCTTTTTTAATTCTTCTTCAACTCTATTTATGTCAACTGAATAACCCCATTCAACAGATATTTCTAAAACATCAAGTCCGTAAGATTGAGCTATTTTTAGCCATCTTTCTCCAAACTTTCCACCATTTATTACAAGAACTTTTTCACCTGGAGAAAAGAAGTTATTTACTGCAGCAACCATTCCACCTGTACCCGTACTACACAAGATTAAAACATCATTTTTGGTTTGATAAATCCATTGAAGCCCTTTTTTTGCTGAATCAAGAATAGGTAAAAAATCTGGGCTACGATGATGAATAATAGGCATAGCCATACTTAGTAAAACTTCAGGTGGTATCGGAGTGGGCCCAGGAGCAAGTAAATATCTTTTTAAGATCATAATTTTTCCCTCCTTAAGTTGTCAATAAATATATTAACATAACACTATATTTTAAAATACTCCAACAGAAATGTTAAATTATTTTTTATGAAAAAATTAAAATTTTATTTTGATAAAGCAGCTTCAACATATGAAGTTGCATCTACTATACAGAAAAAGGTAGCTATAGATCTTTTAAATATGATAGAGGAGAAACATTATCCGAATGTTATTGAAATAGGAAGTGGAGGAGGTTTTTTAACTAAGTTACTTACTAAAAGAATTACCTTTGAGAAATTTTTTCATATTGACATCTCCTTTGAACTTTTAAAGAGACTAAAAAGCAATTTTGACAAAAGACATTTTCTTATAAATGCTCAGGCAGAAAAGATGCCATTTAGGAAGGAAGTGGCAGACCTTATTGTAAGTTCTTCCACACTTCATTGGCTCGAAAATCAAGAAGAAAGTTTTTCTCCTCTTTTTGAGACTCTAAAAAAAGATGGAAAATTCTATTTTTCTTTATTTACCTCTAAAACTTTAAAAGAGTTTAAAGAGGTATGTCTTAATTCTGGATTTGGTTCTTATTACCCCTTAAAAGAAGTATCATTTTATTTAGGAATTCTAAAAAAATTAGAACTTAACTTTTATTATGAAGTCAAGATTTATACTGAGAAATATGCCGATCCTAAAGAGTTGTTATTATCACTGAAGTTGACAGGGACAAATTATACCTTAAATAAGAAGTTTTCTGGCAAAAGCTCCTTTTTAAATTTCTGTAAACTTTATAAAGAAAAATTCGGTAATTTCAAGGGAATTTATGCAACTTACGAGGTTTTATTTATAAAAGGTCAAAAATAATCTCTCTTTCTTCAATGTTTACTTTTGAAACTAATATTTTAACTGGTGTGCCAATCGTAAATTTTCTTTTTCTTTTTAATCCGAAAAGTAAGTATCTATTTTCATCAAATTGGTAAAAATCATCAGTCATGTGCGAAATAGGTAGGAAGCCTTCAACAAAATATTCATTAAGTCTGATTCTTAAACCTTCAGAAGTAACCATTATTACTTTTCCATCAAACTTTTCACCAACTTTGTCTTTCATAAACCATACTCTCATTATTTGAATAGCATCTCTTTCTACTTCATCAGCTTGTCTTTCTGTTTTTGAGCTATGAATTGCTATTTCAGGAAGAATCTCTTCAAGATAACTCTGTCTTTGTTTTGAAATTTTTCCATTCTTTAAAACCTCTTTAAGAATTCTATGCACTACGAGATCAGGATATCTTCTTATTGGAGAGGTAAAATGTGTATAGAATTCTGAAGCAAGTCCAAAATGTCCAACATTTTCAGGACTGTATTTAGCTTGTTTTAAACTTCTCAATAAAAGATAGTTTATAATCTCTTCATATTCGGTTCCTTTTACCAGTTGTAATATCTCTGGAAAATCTCTTGTTTTAACATCTTTATTTATTAATCCTAAATTTCTTACTATTTTTGTCAGATGTTGAATCTTAACAGGCTCTGGCTCTTCATGGATTCTATATATAGAAGGAATACCTTTTGAGTATAAGAATTCTGCGACAGCTTCGTTAGTTGCTATCATGAATTCTTCAATTATAAAATGAGCAAGATTTCTTTCAGCTTTAATTATTGCTTGAGGATCTCCTTTTAAATCTATTAAAACCTCAGGTTCTGGAAGATCGAAATCAAGACTTCCTCTCCTTTTTCGTCTATCTTTTAGAAGTTCACAAAGTTCTGCCATAATTTCAAAGATCTCTACTAAATCTTTATATTTTTTTATCTCTTCTTTGTCTTTATCAATTAAGATTTTCTTAACAGAAGTATAAGTCATTCTTTCTTGTGTTTGAATAAGGCTTGGATAAAAGTATGCCTCTTTTCGCTCTCCTGAATTATCAAAATGTAATTCAACAGTGAAAGTTAATCTTGGAGTTTTAGGAAGAAGACTACATAAGTTCTCGCTTAATGCAGGTGGTAACATTGGAATGACTCTGTCTGGAAGATATACACTTGTTCCTCTTTGTTTAGCCTCTTTATCTAAAACAGAGTCCCATTTTACATAATGACTAACATCAGCTATATGAACCCATAAAATATATCTGTCTTTTGTTTTCTTTATTGAGACAGCATCATCAAAATCTTTTGCGTTTTCTCCATCTATTGTAACAGTAGGAAGCTGTCTTAAATCTCTTCTATTTTTAATTTGTGCCTTTGAAATACCTTTTTCTAATAAAATCTTAGCTGATGATAAGGCTTCTTGAGAGAATTTTTTCGGTAAATCATATTCATACAGTAAAATCTCTATCTCGTCTTTGGGATTTTTAGGTTTTTCAAAAACTTTAATTACTCTTGCAACCAAAGGTTTCTGTCCTGTTTGATATGTAACTATCTCTCCTAAAACTAAGTCTCCTACTTTTAGTTTTTTATCGTCAGGATGAATAATTATTTGTTGATTTAAATATCTTTTTTTTGGTTGGATATAGAAAAGAGGACCGGATTTTTCAACTTTTCCAACTACTCTCTTTGTACTTCTCTCAATAATTCTTATAATTCTTCCTTCCTTTCTTCTTTTATGTTCAACTCTTACCACTACTCTGTCACCATGCATTGCACCACCAGTAGCATAAGGAGGTATGAAAAGATCTTTCTCTCTAGGAGAATCGGGTACAACAAAACCAAAGCCTTCTTTATGAGCTTCAAAATATCCGGTTATAAGTTTAACTTCTTTAATAGGTAAATAAAGTCCTTTTCTGTTCCTGATTATCTTGCCTTCTGAAAGTAAATCCTTTAAAACTCTTTTAAGTTTTTTTCTTTCAGAGGCTTTTAAAGATAACTCTTCAGATATATCTTTAAAGCTGACAGGTCTGCCTACCTTTTTTATAAACTCTAATACTAAATCAGCTTTCAATTTTTATCCTGTGGTAAATCAAGATGTACAACTTGGCCGATTTTACCTATTTGACCAATCTCTTTTCCATTAAAAGAGATTTTTACTCCGCCGGCATTGCCAACATGAAGCTTAAAGGAATTATAGGCTTTTAGTTCTATCTTTTCTCCTGGATTAAGTAGAAACTCTTTTTTCTCTCTATTGTCTATGACTACTCTCATCCAGACCTTATCAGTTGCTTCGACAACTAAAGTTTGTTCTTGTGGTTGTGTTTCTGTTAATTTTTCCTCAACTTTTGGTATCATCTTAGTTTGTTGGGTAGAAGTTGGAGGTGGTGGTAAAGATTTCTCAGTTTTAAGAATCTGATTAATTAAAAAAATAAGAAGAAAACCTACAATTATTATTACTAAAGTTAAACTCCATTGAGGTATTCTTTGAAAGATTTTGTTTTGCCTTTTAGATGCTTCTTGAGTCTCGTTTTTTTTCATTTTTTCTTTAACTTTTCTTAGATAGTTGTCATACTCTGCGAGTTTTTTTTGAGGATCTATACCAAGCAGTTGGGCATAAGTTTTTATGTAGGATTTTGAGTAGACTTCTATTGGAAGCTCATCAAATTTTGATTCCTCAATAGCTAATAAATAACTTTTTTTAATCTTTGTTTCGTTAGAAATCTCCTCAATAGTTTTGCCTAACTCTAATCTTCTCTTTTTGAATTCGTCAGACATTTATAATTTTTCTTCCTTCTAAGGCTTTTAACAAAGTTATTTCATCTGCAAACTCTAAATCAATACCTATCGGAACACCGTAAGCAATCCGAGAAATTTTTAAATTATACTTTTTTAATATATCTATTATCCATTGAGCTGTAAACTCTCCTTTTGTATTTGGGCTTGTAGCTATAATAATTTCGTTAACTTTGCTACTTTTAATTCTTTCTTCAAGCTCTTTCAAACGAATTTTTTCAGAATCTAATCCATTCACAGGACAAAGAGTTTTACCAAGTACATGGTATACTCCTCTGTATCCTGTTTTCTCAAACAGTACTATATTGCTTGGCTCTTCAACAACACATATGATTGAGGAGTCTCTTTCAGGATCAGAGCAAATATTGCATTTTTCTTGATCTGTTATATTAAAACAAGTGGAACAGTATTTTGCCTTTTTTTTTAGATTAATAATTGAGTGAGCTAAACTTAGAGCATCTTTATCAGACATATTCATTATAAAAAATGCTAATCTTTGAGCGGTTCTTCTTCCTATACCAGGTAGCTTAGATAGATTTTCTATTAGATTTTCAAGAGGATTACTCATAGTTTTCCAAAAAGACTACCTAGGTCAGGTACTCCTGGAAGATTAAATGGTAGAGAAAGTTTAGCCATCTCTGATTGAGCAAGCTCATGAGCTTTTCTTAAAGCTTCGTTGACCGCAGCTAAAACAAGATCTTCTAACATTTCAATATCATCTGGATTAACAACTTCCTTTTCAATCTTAATTGAAACAATCTCACCAGCACCATTAGCTTTTACTGTCACCATTCCTCCACCAGAAGTTGCTTCAACTGTTAATTTTTTTATCTCTTCTTGTTTTTTTTGAACCTCTTGTTGAATCTTCTGGGCCTGCCTCATTATCTCTCCAAATATTTTTTTAGACATTATCTCCTCCCCTTTTAGGTATTATATTTAAAATTCTTCCATCAAAAAGCTGTAAAGTTTTCTTTATTAAAGGATTGGTTAAAATTTCATCCTTATTATTCTTTTTTTTAGTTTCCTTTTCCTTTATAGTTATCTTAACATCATAAGAGAAATCTTTCAACAGAGAGTTAATTTGAGGCAAGGACTCTTTTACGGAGTCTAAAAAGGGGGAATTGCTCTCAAAAATTAATAAAATCTCTTTGTCTGAAATTATAACCTCAGCATGTTTCAATTTTGTTGAAAGTGAAAAATTTTCTGACTCAATTTTTTCTAAACATTTTAACCAATCGCTATAAGTTAAGGTTTTTTCTTTACCAGTTTCTTCATAAAATATTTTGGGGCTTGATTCTTTAATTTCCCTAATAACTTCATCAATGTTTCTGAAGTGTGAAAGAAGAGTTAATTTAAGTAAGGTTAACTCCAGTATAATTCTTGGAAAATATGAAGTTTTTATAGTATTTTCGGAGCTAATGAGTTCTTTAAGAAGTAAAATAATGTAGTCTTCTGAGACTTTTTTACTCAATTTTTTGAAAAATTCAACTTCAACTTCCTCCATACCGATTGAGCTTTTTGTTATTTTAAAAATTAAAAAGTTTCTTAAAAAGTATATTAAATCTCTAACCAAAAGCTTAAAATCAAATCCTGCGTCATTTAATTCTTCAATTTGTTTTAATATTCTTTCTTTTTCACCATTCACTAAGGCATCAGTAAGCTCATAAAGGATTTTTATATCTGTTTTATCGAGTAAAAGATTAACTTCTTTTGAAGTTACAACTTCACTAAAAGAGGTTATTTGATCAAGAAGCATTAAGGCATCTCTCATACTTCCTTCAGAGTAGGTAGCTATCGTATAAAGAGCTTCTTCTTCTGCTTTTATATTTTCTGTTTCGCAAATAACTTTTAATCTTTCTTTTATGAGATTTATAGGTATCCTTTTGAACTGAAGATGTTGACATCTACTAAGCACAGTAATAGGAATTTTTTTAGGCTCTGTGGTTGCTAATACAAAAACCACATGAGGCGGAGGCTCTTCAAGAGTTTTAAGAAATGCATTAAAAGCAGCTTGACTTAACATGTGGGCTTCATCAATTATGTAAACTTTATAAACTCCATCTGCTGATGCATATCTGATGTTTTCCCTTAATTCTCTTATATTTTCAACTGATGTGTGGGAAGCAGCATCTATCTCTATTACACTCATTGCTTTGCCTTCTTTTACAGAGATACAAGGCTGACATATATCACAAGGTTTTTCATTTAAATTAAGACAATTAAGTGCTTTTGCGAGAATTCTTGCAGTTGATGTTTTTCCAACCCCTTTTGGACCAGAGAATATGTAGGCATGAGATATTTTCCCAGTTTTTATGGAATTTTTTAGAATTTTTACAACTATGTCTTGTCCAACTAAATCGGAGAATTTTTGTGGTCTATACTTTCTTGCAAGTCCAAGATAAGCCATCTTTTAAAAGGGACCGAGTTACTGCGGCACCCAGAGTAGAATGCTTACCGTTGCTTCCTTCCGGACCTGGCGGGGTTCGCATCTCTCTGTTGCGCAGGCTCGGTCCCAGCTTTTTTATTTATTTTAACTTTATGTTTTAAATTAAAGCAAACTCGATTTTCATCTTCAATTAGGACAATGTTTTTTGTATTTTTACAGTTAGGATAGCCTGAACAAGCTAAAAAAGGCTTATTACTACTCCATTTAATAATCATAGGATTATTACATTTCTCACATAAAATCTCGGTTTTTATATCATTTGGTTTATTTTTTATTGAAGCCTTAAGTGCTAATTTTAGATCATTCTCAAAGCCTTTATAAAAGCTTTGTATAACTTCTCTCCAATGGATTTGTTTAGAAGATATTCTGTCAAGATCCTCTTCCATCTTTGCTGTGAAACTATAATCCATAAGTTCTGGAAAATATTTATCTAAAAGATCACTTACCACAAAACCAAGATAAGTAGGATAAAGCTTCTGTTTTATTTTTTTTACATAACCTCTTTCTTGAATTGTACTTAGTATAGTTGCATAGGTAGATGGTCTTCCTATTCCCTTTTCTTCTAAAGCCTTTACAAGAGTTGCTTCTGAATATCTTGAAGGAGGTTCTGTAGTATGCTTTTCAGAGGTTATTTCAATAAGTTTTAGAGAAGTTTTTTCCTCTAATTTTGGTAAAGAGACTTCATCTTCTTTTTCTTCATCCTTGTAAAGAATTAAAAAACCCGGGAAAATTACAACTGAGCCAGTTATACGAAACTGTGCTATCCTGTCACTGTCTTCAATAATATAAGTAGTTTGCTCAATCTCCGCAGGAGCCATCTGACTTGCAAGAAATCTATCCCATATTAATTTATAAAGAAGGTATTGATCCCTAGTTAAGTAGGATTTAATACTTTCTGGGTTTTTATCAGGATATGTTGGTCTTATACATTCGTGAGCATCCTGTGAGACTTTAATTTTTTTTGTTTCTCTATCCTTACCTACAAAATCTTTACCAAAACTTTTCTCAATAATCTGTCTTGCCCAATTTTTTGCTTCTTCTGCCACCCTTACAGAGTCTGTTCTCATATAAGTAATCAGTCCGTAAAAAATACCTTCTATTTGTATACCTTCATAAAGCTGTTGAGCAATAATCATGGTTTTCTTTGGGGAGAATCCTAACTGAGAAGCTGCTTGAGATTGGAGAGTTGCTGTTCTAAAGGGCTCTGGAGGATTTTTCTTTTTTCTCTTTTTTTCTATTTTTGAAATCATATAGCTCAGATTCTTAAGATCATTGCATATTTTCTTAGCCTCATTTTCAGTTTTAATTAAAAACTTATTTTTTTCTTTTCTTTCTATGATTAAGTGACCCTTATATTTGTGAAGATTCGCGGTAACTGTTTCATTTTCAGAAAGAAACTTGCCTCTTATACTCCAATACTGCTCAGGTACAAAAGTAAGAATCTCCTTTTCTCTTTCAACAACCATCTTTAAAGCAACAGATTGAACTCTACCAGCTGATAGCCCTTTTTGAATTTTTTTCCAAAGAAAGGGACTTAAGCTGTATCCTACAAGTCTGTCAAGAATTCTTCTTGCTTGTTGAGAGTAAACTTTATCCATGTCAATTTTAGTTGGATTTTCTATCGCATATTTGACTGCTTGTGGAGTAATCTCATAAAATATAGCTCTTGAAACCTTTTCTTCTGGTATTTTCATCTCTTCAGCTAAATGATATGCAATTGCCTCCCCCTCTCTGTCAGGATCAGTTGCTATATAAACCTTTTGAGCCTTTTGAGCTAAATTTCTTATATCATTAACTATCTTTTCTTTGCCGGGAATTATTATATACTGCGGTTCAAAGCCATTTTCTATATCTACTCCAAGAGTATCCTCTGGAAGATCTTTGATATGGCCTATACAGGCTTTTACTTGGAAACTATTTCCAACAATCTTATTTATAGTTTTTGCCTTTGCTGGAGACTCAACAACTATTAAATTTTTGCCTCTCAATTCCATATTATTTTTCTTCCTTTACTAAAAATAAAACTGTATATATCATCCTCCGGTAAATCAGTCTCTCTCATAAGCAGATACACAAGTAGTGCTCTTATCATGTCTATCTCTTCAACCTCAATAATTTCGCTTCCTTCTAAAAAGTTTAACTCCTCCTTAACTTGATTTAGATCAATATCAAATAATGAAAAGTCTTTGAGGGCTTCATCATTGTAATCGTTGTCAATTAACTGCCTTGCAAGAACTCTCAGAAAATCAAGAAACTTCATTAATGCCTCCTTACATATCTTCCTTCAATTTTTATAACTGCTCCCTTTATTTCCAGATTCAGTAAAGTAGCCAATATTTCTGATATATTTTTTCTCGTCTTATAAACTATCTCATCAATACTATGAGGCTCTTTTAATATATCAAATATAACTTTTTCTTCTTCCCTTAGCTCAATAAACTTCTCATCCGATTTAATTATTGCCTCTTTTAATGATGGAATAAACTGTTTGATTTCTTCAAGTATATCCTCCACAGTTTGAACAAGTTTAGCTCCTTTTTTTATTAAAAAATTGGTACCTTTAGAGTTTTCAGAAGTAATATTTCCTGGAACTGCAAATACTTCTCTGCCCTGATCTAAAGCAAAACTGGCAGTGATTAAAGCTCCCGAGTTTTCTCCTGCTTCAGTAACCAATATTGCTATACTCATTCCACTTATAATTCTATTTCTTTTTGGAAAATGCTCCTTTTGAGGCTTTTCATCTGGATAAAACTCACTTAATATAGCTCCGTTTCTCACTATTTTTTCGGCTAAATATTTATTTTCAGGAGGATAAATATATGAAACTCCGCTTCCCAGTACTGCTATAGTTCTTCCTTGAGCTTTAAGAGCAGAGCTATGAGCAATTGAGTCAATACCTCTTGCAAGTCCGCTTATAACTGTAATGCCGTAGGATGCTATTTGATCTGTTAGTTTTTCTGTGACTCTTACTCCATAATCTGTAGGCTTTCTTGAACCAACTACTGCAACACCAAAATGATCTTGAGGTTGAATGCTACCTTTACAGAATAAAACTAAAGGAGGATCCACAATCTCCCTTAAAAACTTTGGATACTCAGGCTGTGTTAATGAATAAATCTTTATTCCTTCTTTTTCACATTTTTTTAGAATATTATTAATGTGTTGCCAGTTGTTAAAACTTTTTATATTTCTTGCTCTTTCTAATGTGATGCCTTCTACTGATAAAAGTTCTTCTGTTTCTGAAGTAAAAACTTTCTTTGCAGAGCCAAATTTTTCTATTAGTCTTTTACCTAAAACTGAGCCGATTGTTTTAACTTCCTTTAATGCAAGAAAGTATAATGTTTCATCACTGTACATTAAAACTTACCGAGTTTAAGTCTTATGGCATTAATCTTTATGAATCCTTCTGCGTCCTTTTGATCAAAGAAAAAATCTTTTTCAAAAGTTGCTAAATCTTTACTGTAAAGAGAGTAAGGAGATTTTCTTCCTACTACAATACAATTACCTTTGTATAGTTTTAGTCTAACTGTTCCTGTGACATTTCTCTGTGTTTCATCTATTAGTTTTTGTAGAGTCTGTCTTTCAGGAGAAAACCAGTATCCATAATAAATTAATTCAGAGTATCTAGGGATTAAACTGTCTCTTAAACGCATGATTTCTCTGTCCATTGTAATTGACTCAACTGCCTTATGTGCTATATGTAGTACGGTTCCTGCAGGAGTTTCATAAACACCTCTTGATTTTATTCCAACATATCTATTCTCAACTATATCTACTCTACCTATACCGTTTTCTCCAGCAATCTTGTTAAGTCTTCTAAGCAACTCATAAGGACTAAGTTGTTCTCCATCTAATGCAACTGGATTTCCCTCTTCATATTCAATTTCAATATAAACTGGCTTATCAGGAGCTTTTTCGGGTGGAGTAACTAATGTATACATATCTTCTGGCGGTTCAATCCAAGGATCTTCCAATATTCCGCCTTCATAACTTATATGAAAGACATTTCTGTCTATGCTGTAGGGTTTTTCTTTTGTAGCTTGAACAGGAATTCCTTGTTTTTGAGCATATTCTATTAAACTGCTTCTTGAGTCAAAAGACCACTGTCTCCAAGGAGCAATAACTTTTATATCAGGTTTTAAGGCATAGTAGGCCAGCTCAAATCTTACTTGATCATTTCCTTTACCTGTTGCTCCATGTGCTACCGCATCCGCATTTTCTTTTATTGCAATCTCGATCTGTTTTTTTGCAATTAAAGGTCTCGCAATTGATGTTCCCATAAGATAACCTATTTCATATACTGCATTCGCTCTTAGCATAGGAAATATGAAGTCTCTTACAAACTCTTCTTTTAAATCTTCAATATATACTTTAGATGCGCCTGTTTTTAAAGCTTTCTGCCTTATCTCTTCAAAATCTTCTTCTTGACCAATATCAGCACAAAAAGCAATTACTTGAGCGTTATATTTCTCTTTTAACCATTTAATTGCTACAGAGGTGTCCAATCCTCCAGAATAAGCTAAGACTATTTTCATCTTTATCCTCCTAAATTCTATAAGGGTAAATATGCCTTTGCATTTACAAATAAGTCTGATTTTTCTCCTCTAAGATATCTCTCATATCCAGCAACAGCAATCATTGCTGCATTGTCAGTACATAAAGCCTTAGAGGGGAGATAAACATTTAATCCTTCTTCTTTAAGTTTTAAACAACGCTCTCTTAATTCACTGTTTGCTGCAACTCCGCCTGTTATAACAACTGTTTTTATATTTTCAAACTCTGTAGCCCACTTTATTTTTTCAATTAGTACATCTACAACTGCTGATTGAAAAGCTGCTGCAATATCTTTTTTTATATCCTCATCTAAACTTCCTTCTTCATAGCCTAAATTTTTAATGAGTAGTTTTACTGCTGTTTTTAATCCACTAAAACTAAAATCAAAACTTTTATGTAAATAGGGTCTTGGCAAATTAAATTTTTCGGGATTGCCTTTTTTTGCCAAAGAGTCAATTATTGGTCCACCAGGATAACCTAATCCGAGCATTTTTGCAATTTTATCAAAAGCCTCGCCTGCTGCATCATCACGTGTTCTTCCAAGTTCTTTATATTTACCAAAATCATCAACTCTGTAAAGAGATGTATGTCCTCCAGAGACAATAAGACTAATAAAAGGAAACTCTGGTTCTTCTTCAAGAAATATAGAGAGAATATGACCTTCAAGATGATTTACTGCCACTAAAGGTTTTTGGGAAGCATAACTTAAAGCTTTTGCAAAACACAATCCTACCAAGAGAGAACCAATTAGTCCTGGACCGTGGCAGACAGCTATAAGCTCAATATCTTTAAAATTTGCCTTGGCTTCATTCAGAGCTTGTTCTGTAACATTCCAAATCCATTCAATATGCTTTCGAGAGGCAATCTCTGGAACGACTCCTCCGTATTTTCTGTGAAAACTAATCTGGGATGAAACAATATTGCTTAATATTTTTCTACCATTTATTACTGATGCTGAAGTATCATCACAGGAAGTATCAATTCCAAGTATTAACATAGTTACATGCTTCCGTAAGAGTGCAGTCCACTTAAAAATAAATTAACCCCGAGATAAGTAAATAAGGTAACAAGAAATCCTAAAACTGCGATTATCGATGTTTTTGTGCCACGCCATCCTCTGATGAACTTGGAATGTAGATAAAAGGCATATACAAACCATGTAATCAATGACCACGTTTCTTTTGGATCCCATCCCCAGTATCTTCCCCAGGCTTGTTCTGCCCATATTGCACCAAAAACAAGTCCGCCTATTGTAAAAATTGGAAATCCAAAAGCAATCATTTTATAGGTAATCTCTTCAAGAAAATCAGAGTCTATTCTTAGAGTAGTAAGCAAATTTTTAATTTTATCACCAATATACCAAAATCCTAAAATAAAACTCAGTAAAGCTATCCAACTTATTGTAGAGACAACTGCTGAGGAGTTGCCCAATGTAGACTGAAAGATTCTGACAGTTTTTGGGTTAGAAGAGTATAGAATATCTATTATCACTGAAATAAAGGTAAATAACATAAATCCAAGCAGAAAGGTTGAAAGTATATATTTAAAAGATTTTTTACTTTCAGAGGCAACTACTATATGTAAAGCTGCTGTAATAAATCCTACAGCAAATGCTGCATAAGAGATAAAACTTAATGTTACATGAGCAAGTAACCAGTTACTTTTTAGTGCAGGAACAAGAGGCTGGACTTCTTTAGTTACTCCTAAAAGATCAGTCAGAGAGATTATAATTCCAGCAAGGGTAGATACAAAAACTCCAAGTGCTTTTTTCTTGTATTTCCACTCAATAAATAAGTAGCCACCTACTAAACATAAAACAAAAAAAACAATACTTTCATATAGATTTGTAATTGGAATACTATGAAGAAGGGATTGATTTATCGCATACATCTCTTTGTATCTTTGAACAAATCCAATTAAATGTATTAATAGACCTAATAAGAATGAGGCTGTAGCTAAATATCCAACTTTCTTGCTTTTTGTTATTAAATGTACAACATAGATTGGCATAGCGATTATATAAATAAATCCAGCTATAGCAATTACTTGATAGCTCATTTTCCCTCCAGTTTATTTAAAATTTTATCAATTTCTGATAAAACACTCTCCTTTTTAGTTGGCAAATAAAATATCACCTTATTTCCCTCTAAAAATACAAAAAATCTTAAAGGTCTAAAAAAGAGACAAATAAATAGTCCAACACACAGAAGCGTTGAGCCAATATAGATTAGGATTACACCAGGATCTTTCTTAAATTGTAAACCAGTAAACTGTGCACCCCATACCTCAGTTAGCTTTAGCTGTCCGTAAGGAGTTTGCCAACTTTCTGGAACTCTTGCGAGTATCCATTTATGAAACTTTCTATTACCCTCTTCAAAGAGAATAAGTGCTGCAGGATTGATCATACTACTGTCCATAGTGAAAAACCTGCCTTCTTCATCAACTCCTAAAGCAGGTGAAAAATCAATTACAGAGATATATACATTAGTATTAGGAAGTTTATTTTTCTTTTCAAATTCTAAATTTACAAGATACTCTTTTTCATTATTGAGAAATTTAAATTTAAATAGAGTATGTTCAGTGAGCTGAAATCCATAGGTAGCTTGATAAAAGGTTATATTCTTGTATGTGAAAGGCTCATTAACCTCAACTACAAAGTTTTCTTTATTGTTTAATTTAACATTTTTACCATCTTCAATGATTCTTATGTAACTTCTGTAAGCTTTTGGAACAGAAGAGTTTTCATAAAACTCTACTTCAAATTTGTCGCAGGCAATTTCAAAGGGTAAGTAAATTGGTCTTCCGTTATCTAAAATTGCCAAGTTTGAGGAGGTTCCTTCAACAATATTTATGTATCCTCTTAAACCAAAAAATGTTCCAACTAAGGCTCCTGCCAATATAATTAGGATACTAAAATGGGTTAAGTATACTGCTAAACGTGATTTGCTCCATCTACTACAGTAAATTTGAATGCCCTGTGAGGTTTCAAATAGAGTTGTTGAAAATTTGTTATGTTTTAGTAAATTTAGCATTTTTTCTAAAATTTCTTGTCTTTTCGATTTGTATATAAACTCTTTTTTAGTAGAAATAGAGCGCAGAAAACTTTCGGGATAGGGTTGTGTAGGTTTTTTAATAGATTTTAAAAGATTCGGTAGTCTGTCAATAGAGCATATAACTAAATTTAAAGCAAACATAAAAAGTAAAAATGTAAACCACCAGCTATGATAAACATTATTTAGGTCTAATAGGCTTACAATTTCATATAAATTAAGTGAAAGATTCATAGGAAGAAACTTTGAAAAAAATTTTATTACTATATCTGGCTCACTTCTTTGAGGAATGACAGTTCCTATTGCTGCTCCTATAGAAATTACAATAAATAAAGCTACTGCAAGATCAACAGAAGAGAAAAATTGCCAAATTTTTTCATTTAACCTATTTAACTTCGACATAACTTTTTAGTTAAATCTAATTGATTAATTTATCATATGTGTGCTATATTTTTCTAATGAAAAAATTGTTAAGTTTTATCTTAGCTTCATTTTTTCTTTTACTGTTTTTTAGTTATTCCTATAGTTCTTCAAAAGAGGTGATACTTTATTTTTTTTGGGCAGATGGATGTCCACACTGTGCTAAACAAAAGGAGTTTTTAAACATTCTTAAGAAAAAGTATCCTCAGCTCCATATTAAAGATTATGAAGTTTGGTATAATCCAGCATCAAGACAACTTCTTCAAACTATGGCAAAAGCTTACAATATTAATCCTACAGGTGTTCCAGTAACTTTTATAGGAAATAAGGCTTTAGTTGGATTTTCTGAAAAAGTAGCTAATGAGATAGAGTCTGTTTTAAGGCAATGTCTAAAATCTCTCTGCGAAGACCCTCTTTATTATAAAAATAATCATTAATTTTTCTAATTTAAATTTTAAAAAAATTTATAGATTCGCATTGATATTATTTGTGGATGTTATGGTATAATTTTGCAATTTTAAAAAATGTTGAGGAGTGAAGGATGAGAGCAATAATAGTTTCGGCAGTTGTAATTTTATGTTTTCTTATTTCTTATTTTTATCCTATCAGTGAAGTTAGCTCTCAAGACACAAAAGCCTGCTTTAAATGTCACTCAATAAAGACTCTGAAAAAGAAGTTAGAAAGTGCAGAGACTCTTTCTCTTTATGTAGATAAATCAAAGTTTGAATCTTCAGTTCATGGAGCCTTAGATTGCTCTTCCTGTCATCCAGATATAAGCTTAAAAAATCATCCCACACCTAAAAAGATTCAAAGTAAAAGAGATTATCAAAGACGAATTTCTCAGAACTGTTTAACCTGTCATCCTGAAAATGCATTAATGAAGCCACAAGTACATGGAAAGATAGTTAAATCAAAAGAAATATCTTGTGCTGAATGTCATGGTTCACACTATATTGGTAGTATGAAAAATTGGAAAAAGACAGTGAAAGTTTCTCAGTACTGCTTAGCTTGTCATAAATTTGAGATATCTAAAACACTTCCAAGCAAAGAGAAGATATCTTTGAAAGTTAGTGAAGAGGAGATTAAAAGATCTGTGCATAAGAATTTTGAATGTATCGTATGTCATTCTGACTTCTCAAAAATAAATCATCCAATATATAACTTTAAGGACAAAGTCCATTACAGAGTTGAAATGACAAAGATATGTACAAAGTGTCATACAGACAAAGAGCTAAAGAAAAACCCAGCTCATTATGCTGTAGCAAAAACTACTCCTTGTATACAGTGTCATGGCTATCATGAAGTAAAATCAGTAAAAGTAGTGAAGACAGCTCCTGAGTCTCAATACTGTCTTAACTGTCATAGTAGAGCTATATCAATGAAGATGAAAAGCGGTGAATCTTTATCAGTTCAAGTGAAGGAGTCTGATTTGCTTGCTTCAGTTCATAAAAAACTTAAATGCAGTGACTGTCACAAAGATTTTTCACCTACGCAGCATCCAATAAGAACTTTTGATTCTGTTGCTGAGTATAGAGCAAAAGCAAAAGAAATATGTAACAACTGTCATAAGGAGGAGGTTGGAAAATATGACAAAAGCATACATGCTCAAGCATTAGTTAAGGGTAATCTGCAGTCTCCTGATTGTTTGAAATGTCACGGATATCATACTGTTGCAGGGATAAAAACAGACAGAAATTTAAGAATGGGGCTTTGCGCAGAATGTCATAAAAAAGAGATGGAGACTTTTAAACTAAGTATACACCATGAGGCTTTCTTACAAGGAAAGCAAAATGCTCCAGTTTGTTCTTCTTGTCATAATGCTCATGATGTTTTAACAACTAATATTGCAAAAATAAGTGATTTATGTATTAAATGTCACAAAGATGTAAAATCAGCGCATAATAAATGGCTATGGAATCCACCAGTAAGACTTTCCTCTTTTGTTGATACTCACTTTGCTTCCTCAAGTTGCGCAAGTTGTCATGTAAAAGGTCAAAAAGCTGTATATTTAACACTTTATGAAAAAAGGAAGAATAAGCCTTTTACCTTAGAAGAAGTAGCAAAGATATTAAATATCGATTTAGAAAAGGTTAAAGAAAAGATCGATATAAACAAGGACAAGAAGGTTGACTCCTTTGAGTTATGGCAATTTATAGATGCTCTTGAAACAAAGTCAGATGTAAAGTTGGTAGGTAGAATAGATGTAATAGAGCCAAATGAAGCACATAAAATTGAGACAAAGAAGGTAGCAGTCAAAGATTGTGATGTATGTCATAATCCTAAAGCAGATTTTAAAGGTAAATTAGAAATAAATAAAGAGGGAGCAAAGCCTTTCAGGATAGATTTTGATACGAAAGCTCTAAATTCAGCTTATGCAATACCGAATATCAGTGATTTCTATGTTTTAGGAACAACAAAAATTCAGATACTTGATATTCTCTTTTTACTTGCACTTTTTGGTGGCATTGCAGTTGCGGTAGGGCATATTGCACTTAGAGCTCTTACTGCACCAATTAGAAGAAAAAGAAGGGAGGGTAAATAATGAAGAAAGTCTATTTACATCCTTTACCAGTGAGAATATGGCACTGGATAAATGCTATAAGCTTTATAATACTTATAATTACCGGAGCACAGATAAGATTTGGTGATACCTTAGGGCTTATGAGTTTTGAAACAGCTGTAGATATTCATAGTTGGTTAGGATTTATTCTTTTGGCTAACTACTTTATTTGGCTGTTTTACTATCTATTTTCAGGAAAGCTCTTTAAGATTTATATTCCTCCCTTTTGGAAGCCTGTAGATTTTATAAAAAGGTCTATAAAGCAGGCAAAATATTATGGATATGGCATAATGGTTGGAGATAAAAATCCACATCATCCCACACCAGATAATAAATTTAATCCGATGCAACAACTATCCTATTTGATGATCATGATTTTACTGATACCTTTACAGATTGTCACTGGTTTAATTCTTTGGGATCCACATCTTTTTAGCTTCTTAGTTGAGCTTGCTGGAGGAATTCAGATTGTTTCTCTTATTCATACAGCTTTATGGGTCTTTTTTAGTGCTTTTATAATCGTACATTTTTATCTTGCCACCTTAGGTCATACTCCAATGGCTCACATTAAAGCAATGTTTACTGGATATGAAGAAGAGCCTGAAGAGCACTAAAAAATAAAGAATTAGAAATGAAAGGAGGTGAAAAGGGTGACATCAAAGAAAGGTTTAATAGTGCTGATTGCAGTTTGTTTTGTTTTTGTCATTAGTTTTGTTCATGCTCAGCCTAAGGATGTATATATGCTTCATTGGGAAGGTGCGAAGTTTCCTCCGACGGAGTTTACTCATAAGAAACATGCAGAAGACTATAAGATTGACTGTAAAGATTGTCATCATAAGGATCCTAATCCTGCTGAAAAGGTGGAAAAATGTATATCCTGTCATGATATCGCAGAGGCAAAAGGAGGAGCACCTAAAGCTATGGATGCATATCACAAAAACTGTATAGATTGCCATAAAAAAGAGAATGAAGCAGGAAAATCCGCACCAGTAAAATGTAATGAATGTCATAAAAAATCTTAATATTTTTAGCGCATTAGTTTCTTAATTTAAGGGAGACTTTTAAAAGTCTCCCTATATTTTTATAGAAAATGCTGTAAAATAAATGCTAAAATAAATTCTGGAGAGGTGCCGGAGTGGCCGAACGGGCGCGACTGGAAATCGCGTGTGGGGTCTAAAAAGCTCCACCGAGGGTTCGAATCCCTCCCTCTCCGTTTATTATTTCTTGAAAAAGTTATAGGCATCAATTAACTGTTTTTTACTGCCTACATAAAATACTAAATCATTCTCTTTAATTACTAAATCTGCTGGTGGATTAAGGATGGTTTCACCATTTCTCTGAATTGCTATTACTGTAACTCCAACTTTTGCTCTTAAGTCAAGAGATTTTAGAGTCTGTCCTACTATCCATGAATTACTCTCAACTCGGTAACTATCTATATCAAGACCTTCAAAGAAGACACATTCAACAGAGACTCTTCTATGTAGTTCAGGAGTCCTAAGAATCTCATAGTGTTCTTTCCTAATTGTTTCTATCATTTTAAGAATTTCATTCCTCGGAAAGCCGAAGTGATGTAGAACTCTTGCAAAAATCTCAAGAGAAGTTTCAAACTCTTCAGGAATAACCTCATTTGCACCAAGTTTTTGTAGCTCCTCTATTTCTGTTACAAAGCGAGTTCTTACAATTATATGAATTTTAGGATTTTCTCCTTTGGCAATTTGTACAATTTTTCTTGTTGCAACTGGATCAGATATTGCAATAACTAAAACTCTTGCTCTATGTATACCTAATTTATGGAGAATCTCAGCACTTGTTCCATCGCCGTAGTAAATTGGCTCTCCCTTCTTCTTCATTTTTCTGACTGTATCTGGATTAAGATCTAAAACTACATAGGGAATATTCACTTCTTTGAGAACTTTTGCTAAGTTTCTTCCATTAAGACCGAATCCTATAATAATAACATGATTTGATTTTTTTACTACTATATCACTTTCTTTGATTTTTCTAATCTTTTCCAACGACCTAAATGGTTCAATCTTCACTAAACTGTCTACTAATTTAGGTGAAAATCTGATAATTAAGGGGGTTAGAAGCATTGTAATAATTGATGCACTAATAAAGCTCTGATAGATTGATTCATCTAAAAGTCCAAAAGATTTGCCAGCAAAGGCAAGCACAAAGGAAAACTCTCCTATTTGAGCTAAAAATAATGCAGATTTAAAGGAGAGTTTAATGGAGTGTATAAAAATATAGACTATCAACGAAATAATTAAAGTTTTTAGAATAAAAATATTACCAACAGTTATTAGCTCTTGGATAAGATTTGACTTAATATAACTTATGTTTAAAAGCATTCCAACAGATATAAAAAATACTCCAGAGAAGGTTTCTTTAAATGGTAAAATATCTGATATAGCTTGTGCAGAGTATTCTGATTCAGATATAACAACTCCTGCCAAAAAGGCTCCAAGAGCAAGAGAAAGTCCAAGCCTTGAGGTAAAATATGCAATTCCGAGACATATAAGAATCGTTACTATGATAAAAAGCTCTCTACTTCTTGTTTTTACAACTTCATGAAGTATATAGGGAACAGCAATTCGGGAAAATAGGAAGACTATTGAAAAAATAATAAAAGCCTTACCAATCACTGTAAAAAAGTCAAGATAGCTTTCACCTTTACCTGCAAGCAGTTGAGTAAAGAGCATCAAAGGCACGATACAAAAATCCTGAAATAGAAGAATTCCTACACAGATTTTTCCATGGGGGGAGTTAATCTCTCCTCTTTCTGAAAGAAGTTTCATAACAATTGCTGTGCTACTTAATGCAACAAGAAACCCATAAAATATAGAGTTATTAATAGAGCTTTCAAAGAATAACAAGCTTATCAATGATATGGCAATAATTGTAAGTGAAACCTGTAGACTTCCAAAGAGAAATACCTCTTTTTTTAAATTAATTAATCTTGGAACAGAAAACTCAACTCCAATAGTGAACATCAGAAGAATTACACCAATCTCTGCAATAATCTCTACTGCATGTGGATTCTTTATTAAACCTAACCCATATGGTCCTATTAAGGTACCAGCTAGTAGGAATCCAACTATTGATGGAATTTTTATTTTTCCAAGAAGATATATGATAATTCCAGAAATACCAAATATTATAATTATTGCCTGTAAGAATTCTTGAAGCATTAACTTTATTATAATTCAAGTTATGTTATAATTTAAAAAACAATGAGTTTAACTCATTTTGATGAAAAAGGCAGAGCAAAAATGGTAGACATAACAGCTAAACCTGTTACTGAAAGAGTTGCAACTGTGAGAGGTTCTGTAAGGATGAAGAGCGAGACTTTACAAATGATTTTAAATAAGAAAATAGCAAAAGGTGATGTGTTTGAAGTAGCTCGCTTAGCTGGTATTATGGCAGCTAAAATGACTTCACATCTTATTCCTCTCTGTCATCCTCTGCCTATAACTTCCGTAGAGATAAACTTTACTGTTGATGAATTTAACAGCAGAGTGGAAATTTTAACGACTGTTAAGACATCTGCTCAAACAGGTGTTGAGATGGAGGCCATGGTTGCAACAGCAGTTGCTGCGTTAACAATTTATGATATGTGTAAAGCAGTGGACAAAGAGATGACAGTAGAAGATATAAAACTAATTTATAAAGTAGGTGGTAAAAGTGGTGAGTTTAAAAGAGTTGATTAATCTTCGATATTTTTATTTCCATTGTTGTAAATCTGTTTTTCTACTATAGGATTAAGTCTTATAAAAACTTTTATTAAATTATTTTCTTTTTTATAAACTGTTTCAATAGGCTCTAAAACTCCAAAAATCCAAGGAAAATAAATTGGTTTAAGCTCATATCCGAATACTTCGTCATTCTTACCAATTGTAGAGCATTTTATAAAACTGACAAAGGCTGGGTTGTTTAAAAATTCTTTAGTAAGCCTAATAGCTTCTTTTTCATTTAACCCTTCAAATACTTTGTATTTAAAATTTGGAGCATATGGAGTAATTTTGATATCATCTTGTTTGTCAAGAATTATGAATGTTTCAGGATCATTAATGAATAGGTTTGAATAGAGAGTTAAAGTGAAACTACCTTCTATATCCCTTTCATTACAAGGAGTAAGATCTAAAGCCACCGCAGGTGTAGTGATAAAAAGTAGTAGAAGCAAAAAAGTTAGTTTTAATTGTTTCATAAAATATTATACTAAAGCTATATGTATATACACAATATGAAAATAGAATATCCGTTTTTATTTAGAAAAATTAAAGGTAAATTTGTAAATCGACTAAATAGATTTGAAGTTTTAGTAGAGATAAATAAAAGAAAGCAACGATGTTATCTTCCTAATTCAGGCAAACTTATAGAACTTCTGATTCCTAACAAGACGGAACTTTTATTAGTTAAAAATAAAACTCAAAAAAATCTTAGGTATACAGTTTTAGCTTGCTACAAAAATAATAAAACTCTGTTACTGCATACTCATCTAACAAATAAAATAGTCTCTCATTTAATAAAAAACAATAAAATTCCTTTCTATAGAGATTTAAAAGTCTTGAAGGAAGAAGTAAGATATGAAGATTGCAAATTTGATCTCTTACTTAGTGATTCAGACTCTAAAAAAATATATCTTGAGGTAAAAACTTGTACACTCTTTGAAGGCAGAATTGCTATGTTTCCGGATGCTATAACCTTAAGAGGACAAAAACATTTACACAAACTATATAAGTTGTCAAATCAACAAATAAAATCGTCAATACTATTTGTAATAATGAATCCTTATATTAAATATTTTTTACCTGCCTATCATATAGATTTAGAGTTTGCAAAACTTCTTTTAAAGATAAAGAATAAAGTAGATATAAAAGCTATTTGTATTGATTGGGATAGTTCTTTTAGTTTTGTAACTAATATAAGAGAAGTTAAAATACCCTTTGAGTTCATAGAAAAAGAACTATATGATAGAGGCTCTTATTTATTAGTAATAGGTCTTGCTAAAAATATAGAGTTAAATATAGGTTCTTTAGGTAGTTTAAGATTTAGAAAAGGATACTATATATATGTAGGTTCTGCTAAAAGAGGCCTTTCAAAGAGAATAAAAAGGCATAAAAGAAAACTTAAAAAATTCAGATGGCATATAGATTATCTTTTAAAAGAAGCTCAAATTATACAAGATTTTCCAATAATTACCTCATTACATGTGGAGTGTGATATAGCAAAAAAATTGGAGGAGATATCAGATGAAGTATTAGAAAACTTTGGCTGTTCTGACTGTAGTTGTAAAACACATCTCTTCTATCTTAGAGATAATCCGACAAATAATGAAAAATTTATTAATTTAGTTAACTTTTTTAGAATTAAAATGTTGGAGAAGTTGTTGATAGGAAATGATGAGATCTAAAAAAGATTTTGGTTTATTGTTAAAAAGTTATTATTAGTCGGGCTAATTTTTAAAATTTTTTATTTAAAAAAATTATAAAAAAATTAAATAAATTATATTACTGTCTCTATAAACGCTTTTTTTATATAACTTCTTAGTCGACTCTTATCTTTAAATATCTTAACTAAACTAAAAAATTGAAAGGAGGGATGAGTAAAAGTCTGAGGTGGTAGTTTGGATAGGCATTTTACCTGTTGCCTGCATTGTAATAGTGATCTCCTATTTTCCCTCTTTCATATTAGGACCTACAGTAGAGATTAAAGATGAACAAATAAGCATTAGAGAGTTTTATTTTTCCTATGCTGTCATTCTTGCCGCAATACCTGCAGTGGCTCAGTTTATCGGTAATGCAGTGATTGGATATTCTATAGTTTACTATGTTTTATCACTGGCTGGAATTTATATTTCAGTATTGATTGCCAACGCCTTAGCACCAACTTTGGTTCAGAGAAGAATCTCACAAATGCTTTGAAAGCTGTTACATTCTCAATGACACCTTTTCTTATGAATACTCCGAAAGAGAAAGCTTTGGTATATGTTATTGTTGTAATAGTCTTAACAGTGGTGATTTATTTCTTAATTAGCACAATTACCTCTACCATATTTGTTAGCAGACCTTTAGCAAAAGAAATGATGGAGTAGTATTTAAGGAGGTTCAGATGAGAAAAATATTGATTTTAATATTTTTTATGGGGCTAATTATCAGCCCTGATCTGATTTTTGCTCAAACTAATTATCGGCTGTAAAGACCATCCACTTTTACAAGGATGAAAGAGTATTATATTTCCGATTGCGAATACAAAGAGTTTGCAGCTCATAAATTTATTGATCCTGTTACAAAAAGGAGGTTGTAGTAGAAGGTCGTTATTTTTATATCATTTATGATATTAAAGAGTATTTAGAGGTAAAAAAAGCGAGCTTGAGGTTAAGAAACTACACTAATGCTGCTCAAAAGATAGGTGGGCTGTTTTTTATGAAAGACCCACGCGGTGAGGGACATTCTTACATTAAAATTAAAAAAGACGGAGAAGAGATTTGGGCTGATATTGATATAGATAACTGGGATAAAAACTATTATTATATTTATAGTAGAAAAAGCTTTAATGGAACAACAAATTGTAGCAGATGCTAAAACTCTTTTAAGCGATATTCAAGCGAAAGGAAGTGCTTCAGTTTATGGTATCTACTTTGACTTTGATAAAGCAGACATAAAGCCAGAGTCAGAGCCTGCTATAAAAGAGATTGCCAAACTTCTTAGGGATAATCCCAAGCTAAAACTTTATGTTGTAGGACACACTGATAATGTTGGTAATCTCGATTATAACCTTAAACTCTCAAAGGCAAGGGCAGATGCTGTGGTAAAGGAACTTACAACAAAACACAAAATCTCACCTGACAGATTAAAAGCCTTTGGAGTTGCCTCTTTTGCACCAGTTGCATCAAATAAAACAGAGGATGGTAGAGCAAAAAACAGAAGGGTTGAACTTGTTGAGCAGTAATTTTGTATGTGAAAAGTTTAAGAGGTCTTAAATGTAAGTAATTGGGGAATAAATTATGAAAATAATTTTTTGATCCTCTTACTTATATTAATTATTCCTATGGTGATGTTTTCTCATAGCCAATCCAGAAAGACTCTAAATATTACTTGGATTTTTTTGAAAAATATTATAAATTTTGCAATAACTTTTGGACAGTGATCAAGGCTCTATTTTAGCTTCAACTATTTGTGCTGAAACAAAAAAATCAATGGACTTGTCAAAATGTATTGAGGATATTAAAGGGAAAAAAATCAGAGGAATGTAAAGTAATATATCAGGAAGATAAAGATTTCTATAAAAAATTTATTGAAAAGTCCGGAGAAGAGTATTTGGAGGTGACTTAGGCGCAAAAGGCTGGTGAGGGTTATTATTGGTATGAAAAAGAAACAGGTCCTGAACTTGTATCAATACCTAATCTTACTGTAGGCTTAATAGAAGTCTTTTTTTAAGCACATCAGACCCTAAGGAAACAGAGATGGGATAAATTTAGTGGATTATCTGAAAGGTGAACTTGCAAATATTTTTAGTCCTTACCGCCATTTCTTTATTATTAACAAGACTAAAAAATATATTTAAATTATATTTAAATAAACTTTTTGAGGTATTTTCATAATTCAGTAATATAATCTTTAGAAAAAGTTCACGAGATTGAAAAATATTTTAAAAAAGAGTTTAAAAAAGTCAAAAAATATATGAAATATTTTTTAATTTCATTGATGTAAGCTTTAGTTAGGAAGCTTTTTATTGGTAATTGGTATAATAAAACTATGAAGACAAGAAAAGTATATATTAAAACATTTGGTTGTCAGATGAATGAGCATGATTCAGAAAGAATGCTAGGTATTTTTTGCTCTAAAGGATTTTTTGAAGTGGAAGAACCAAAGGATGCGGATGTTATTGTTTTTAATACTTGTGCTATAAGGCAAAAGGCAGAACATAAATTTTTTAGTAGTCTTGGGAGAGTAAAGCATTTAAAGAGAAAAAATCCTAATTTGAAAATTATTGTTGCTGGTTGTATAGCCCAGTTAAGAGGTGAAAAAATATTCAATTTCGCACCATACGTAGATTATGTAATAGGACCTGATAATATTAACTATTTGACAGAAATTTTAAATGGAAAAATTTCTAATAAAGTATTAATAAGTGAAAATCCAGAGATAGCAAAAATAAATTTACCTGTTTTAAGAAAAAATTTAGTAAAAGCTTGGGTTAACATAATTTATGGATGTAATAACTTTTGTAGTTATTGTATAGTGCCATATACAAGAGGAAGAGAAAGAAGTAGACCTTCAGAAAGTATTATAAATGAAATTAAAATTTTAGCAGAGCAGGGTTATAAAGAGGTTACACTACTTGGTCAAAATGTAAACTCCTATAGAGATGGAGATATTGATTTCCCAGAATTATTAAAAAGAATAAATGAAATTGAAGGTATAGAAAGAATAAGGTTTATAACTTCTCATCCAAAAGATCTTTCAAAAAAACTTATTAATACAATGATGAGTTGTGAAAAGATATGCGAACATATTCATTTGCCGCTTCAAGCAGGGTCAGATAAAATCTTAAAACTAATGAATAGAAAATATACCTACGAAGAGTATTTAGAAAAAATAATGTGGTTAAGACAGTTGATTCCAAATATTTCAATAACCTCAGATATAATAGTTGGATTTCCTCAAGAAACAGATGAAGATTTTAATAAAACTATAGATGCATTAAAGGAAATTCAATTTGATGGAATATTTGCTTTTAAGTTTTCCTCAAGGCCTGGAACAGCGGCAGCTAAACTTGATGGTCATCTTCCTGAAGAGGTGAAAGCCTTTAGATTAGCTGAAGTTTTAAAACTGCAGGATGAAATAACTGAAATAAAAAATAAATTTTTAGAGGGAAGTATTCAAGAGATTTTAATTGAAGGTAAAGATGAAGAAGGATTTACAATTGGAAGAACGAGAACAAATAAAGTTGTAAAAATAATTAAGGATTTAGCCCCAGGAAAAATTATTAAAGTTAAGATAATAAAAGGACATAGACACTCTCTAGAGGGAGAGATAATTTAATGAAAGTATGTTTTATAACTTATGGATGCAAAGTCAATCAAGCAGAATCTCAAAAATGGGATAAAATTCTGCGTAAAAGAGGATATGAGGTTGTTAATGAGCCGGAAAATGCAGACTGCTGGATAGTGAATACTTGTGCAGTTACTCATAAGGCAGAAATTCAATCCAGGCAGATTATAAACAAAGCAAAAAAACTTAGAAAAAACGCTTTTATAACTGGTTGCTATGTTGAGCTAATTCGCCCAAAAAGTGAAGAAAATATAAATTTTTTTGTCAATAATGAAAAAGATAATATAATCAACTACTTTAGTTATATGCACAAAGAAAAGGATTTAATTTCTTTCAGTAGGCATCGTGCAATTATAAAGATTCAGGATGGTTGCAATCAATACTGCAGTTACTGTATAGTTCCTTATCTTAGAGGAAGCCCAAAAAGTTATGAAATTAGAGAAATACTGAGAGAGATACAAGATTATGAATCTATAGGAATTAAAGAAATTATCTTGAGTGGAATTAATATAGGACTTTACGGAATAGATTTTAGAAATCATATAAATCTTAATACTCTTCTTAGGAGCATACTGAAAGAGACAAAGATTCCGAGAGTAAGGCTAACATCTATAGAGATAAATTATATAAATGAGGAATTTCTTGAAATGCTCTCTCATGAAAGAATTTGTAAACATTTACATATTCCACTTCAACATGGAAGTGACAAAATTTTAAAGTTAATGAACAGACCTTATAGCTCTAAGGAATTTATTGAAAAAATAGAAAAAATTTTAAGCTCCTATCCAGAAATATCAATTGGCACAGATGTTATTGTAGGATTTCCAAAAGAAACTGAAGAAGATTTTAATAAAACTTTAAAACTTATTGAAGATATTGATTTTTCTTATATACATGTATTTACATATTCTAAAAGACCATTGACTTTAGCTTCTCAATTTCCAGATCAAATTTCCGAAGAGATTAAAAAACAAAGAACAAACATTTTATTAGAAATAGCTAAAAGCAAAAAATTAAACTATATTAAAAAATTTATTAATAAAGAATTAGAAGTCATTGTAGAAACTCAAAAGAATAGTTATTTTACAGGAACATCTAATAATTACATCAAATGCCTAATTAAAACTGATAATTTAATAAAAGGAAGTCTCATAAAATTTATAGTAGAGGATATTGATGGTGAGCACGCATTAGGAAGAGCAATTAAAGAATAAAAAATTAATATAATTTGAAATTTTATCTGCCTAAAGTTTAGTCATCTTCGAAATTTACATTTGAAATGATGAAGTTTCTATAATTATTCATATAAAAATTAACAACTTTTAAACATCTTTTTGCGATGTATTTTAATTCCGATAATATATATTATGTTAAATTATTTAGGATAGTTTTGGGAGGAGTTGTTATGATATACTTAATTGAGTCCTTGAGGGAGGTAAATTAATGAGATATTCTAATCTTTTCATCCCTACTATGAGAGAAACTCCATCGGGAATTAATGCTATTTCTCACATTCTAATGTTAAGAGCAGGATATGTAAGGCAACTTGCTGCTGGACTTTTTATTTTCTTGCCTCTTGGTTGGCGAGTTCTTAATAAAATAAATACAATTTTAAAAGAAGAGATGGAACGTATTGGAGCTCAAGAGATTTCTATGCCTATTTTGCACCCAGCAGAAATATGGCAGCAAACTGGAAGATGGTATACGATAAAGGAGGAGATGTTTAGACTTAAAGATAGAACCGGAAGAGATATGTGTCTTGGAATGACTCATGAAGAGATAATGGCTTGGATTGCCTCAAAAGAAATAAAGTCTTATAGACAACTACCTCAAATATGGTATCAAATTCAAACAAAACTTAGAGATGAAGCGAGGCCCCGAGGAGGAGTCTTAAGAACAAGAGAGTTTATTATGAAAGACAGCTACAGTTTTGATATAGACTGGAAAGGACTTGATGAAAGTTATAGACTTCATACAGAGGCTTATCATAGGATTTTTACACGGTGTGGATTGCTATACTATCAAGTTGAATCTGATCCAGGTATAATGGGAGATTTAGAATCTCATGAGTTTATGGCTCCTACACCTGCAGGCGAAGATGATATAGTGTTATGTGATAATTGTGATTATGCTGCCAATATAGAGGTTGCGAAAGCTAATCTTCCTACTCTCTTACCTTTAAATTTAGAGTTTAAAGAAATTTATACTCCTCAAAAAAAATCAGTAAAGGAGGTATCTGAGTTTTTAAATATAGATGAGAAATTTTTTATAAAGACTTTGCTTGTAATTTCAGAAAAAAACGAACCTGTTTTAGTTATGCTAAGAGGTGACCAAGAGCTTAATGAAAAAAAACTTGCAAAAATTATCGGAGAGTTTACATTTGCTACGTTTGAACAAGCTGAGGAGATACTAGGAGTTGAGCTTGGATTTGTTGGTCCAATCGGGCATAATATAAAAAAAATTGCTGATCTTTCAATCCAAAGAGAGATTCATTATATATCGGGAGCAAATAAAAAGGATTATCATCTTCAAGGTATTGTCCCAGGTGTTCATTTTGAGGCTCAATGGACGGATATAAGAAAAGTCAAGGAAAGAGATTTGTGCCCAAAATGTGGTAAATCAGTAAGAGTTGAGAAAGCAATTGAGGTTGGAAATATTTTTAAACTCGGAACTAAGTATACTGAGCCATTGCATGCCTATTTTTTAGACAGAGACGGAGTAGAAAAACCAATTATAATGGGTAGTTACGGAATCGGGACTGCAAGAGTTGCTGCAGCTGCGATAGAACAAAATTATGACAAGGATGGAATTATATGGCCTAAAAGTATCTCACCCTTTGATATAGAAATAATCCCTCTTAATATGGGAGATGCAAAAACTGTTAAATTAGCAGAAGAGTTGTATGAGAAAGTAGGCGAAATCTACAATAGTTTCGCAGATCGTCATATGGAAGTTTTGATTGACGATAGAGATGAACGTCCTGGAGTTAAATTTAAGGATGCGGATCTTATAGGAATTCCAATACAAGTTATAATTGGAGAGAAAGCTCTTAAAGAAAACAAAATAGAAATTAGGAAAAGAAGAACTAAGGAGTCTAAATTAGTTTCTATAAATAAAGCAGTGGTTGAAATCGTAAATAGTTATTATGAAACATACTGAAAACATCGCAGTTATAGATATCGGAAGTAATACTTTAAGACTCCTTGTAGGAAATTTAGAAGGAAATAAATTAAATAAAATTTATACTGATAGAGTCGTTACTCGACTTGGAAAAAATTTAACAAAAAGTCCCATTTTATCAGAAGAATCAATAAAAAGCTCAATTGATGCTTTAATTAAATTTAAAAAAATCGCAGAAAAATATAATGTTTTTTGCATTATTGCTTTTGGCACGAGTGCTCTAAGAGAGGCTAAAAACTCAAATGAGTTTTGTAAGTTAGCGGAAAAAGCCACAGGTATAAAAATTAATGTTTTTACTGAAAAACAAGAAGCATATTATACTTTTTTAGGAGTTACAGAAGAAATAAAATATGAAAATATATTCATTTTAGATGTTGGAGGAGGAAGTAGTGAATGGATTTACAGTAATACGGATAGTTTACTTATAGACTCAATTTCAGTAGGAGTGTTAAAAATTAAAGAGCTGTTTCTAAAAAAAGACCTACCCTTACAAGAAGACTTAAACAATGCAAAGAGATATATCAGAAAAGAAATAGAAAATAGAATTCCTAATGTAAGGATTGAAAAAATTATAGCAACAGGGGGGACTGCTTCCACCGCTGCTATGATTTTTTGCAAAGTAAATAGCTACTGCCCAGAAAAAACTCATAAAACAGAAATTTCTATAGATAAACTTAAATCTATGCTTAAATATTTATCAAATATTCCGATTTCAGAACGAAAGAAAGTTATCGGATTATCTCCAGACAGAGCAGATATAATTTGCAGTGGTCTATTAATCCTTGAGACATTTTTAGAGTATCTAGGTGCTAATGCATTAGTAATAAGTGAGACAGGAATTATTGAAGGAGTGATTAAAAATTATAAAATTTTTTGCTATAATAAAAATTTATGAAAAAAATTTTTTATAAACCAAAATCTTTAAAAAATATCCCTTTTAAGTACTGTCCTGGATGTGGACATAGTATTGCTCATAGGCTTATTGCAGAGGTC
The DNA here is from genome assembly GCA_025057595.1 of Thermodesulfovibrio sp. GTDB lineage: Bacteria > Nitrospirota > Thermodesulfovibrionia > Thermodesulfovibrionales > Thermodesulfovibrionaceae > Thermodesulfovibrio. The sequence continues at coordinate 57,999 of JANXBK010000004.1, read as the reverse complement.
ATAGATAAATTAAAGATTCGAGAAATTACTATCGGAGTGGCTCCGGTGGGATGTGCAGTATTTGCCTATAATTATTTTGATATTGATATGCTTGAAATTCCTCATGGAAGACCTCCCGCAGCAGCAACGGGAATGAAGCGTTCCTGTCCTGAAAAAATTATCTTTACCTATCAGGGAGATGGAGATCTTGCAGCAATTGGAACAGCTGAGATAATACATGCAGCAAATAGAGGAGAGAATATAACAGTGTTTTTTATAAATAATGCAAACTATGGAATGACAGGTGGGCAGATGGCTCCTACAACTCTTATATCCCAAAAGACAACTACAACTCCCTGTGGTAGAGATCCACAAACTACCGGTTATCCTCTTCATGTATCTGAGTTGATTGCTTTACTTGAAGGAACCGCTTTTGTAGCAAGGGGTTCTTTGGATAACTACAAAAACATAGTTATGACAAAAAAATATATCGAACAAGCTTTTAGATGTCAAATTGAAAATAAGGGATTCAGTTTTGTTGAAATACTTTCACCCTGCCCTACTGATTGGGAAATGTCTCCTGAGAAAGCATTATATTGGCTTAGAGAAAACATGATAAAAGAGTATAAATTAGGAGTGATAAAGGATAAATGGAACAAAGAATAATTATAGGTGGTTCTGGTGGACAAGGAGTACTTTTTTTAGGAAAAATTATAGCATACGCAGCTATGAAGGATAATAGAGAAGTCACATGGTTTCCTTCCTATGGAGCTGAGATGAGGGGAGGAAGGGCTAACTGTACTGTTATAATCTCTGATGAGTTAATTGGCTCACCAATTGTTAAAAGCGCTGATTATCTCATAGTATTGAATGAGATTTCATATGATGCCTTTATAAATAGGTTAGTCTCTCAAGGAGTATTAATTTATGATGCTTCTATAATTAAATCTAAAAAAAGTAGAAATGATATAAATATTTTCCCTATAAAGGCATCTGAAGAAGCTGCGATTTTAGGAAATCCTAAATTTGCTAATATGGTTATTCTAGGAGCTTTTGTAAAGTTATCAAAATTAATAAGTATTGAAAAAGTTATTGAAACTTTGGAAGAAGTTTCATTAAAAGGAAAAGACATATTAGAGATAAATAAAAGATTAGTATTAAGAGGTTATTCACTATTTGAAAATTAGAAAAGCTTTAATTAAAGATGTTAAAACTATCCATAAGTTAATAAATGATTTTGCTAAAAAGGGTGAGATGCTTCCTCGCTCTTTAAATGAAATTTACGAAAATTTAAGAGATTTCTATTTAGTAGAGGAAAATAACGAAATTAAAGGAGTGTGTGCTTTACATATTTTATGGGAAGATTTAGCTGAAATAAGATCTTTAGTAGTAAAAAAGGAAGATCAAAATAGAGGTATCGGAAGTTTGCTTGTTAAAAAATGTTTAAGAGAAGCGGGAATTTTAGGAGTTAAAAGTGTATTTGTTCTTACCTATATTCCGCAGTTTTTCAAAAAGTTAGGTTTTAGGGAGATTGATAAAACAAAACTTCCTCAAAAAATATGGGGAGATTGCATCAAATGTCCAAAGTTTCCAGAATGTGATGAAACTGCTTTAATCTATAAATTTAAGGAATAAAAATTATCTTAATCTCAGTAGATTCTCTAAGTTCTTTAATATGTTCTTTAAGTTTTTTATTTAACTCTTTTTCAAATAGATATTTTTCTATCTCTTCTCTAATAGAAATATAAGGAATGTTTTTAAATTTATCTTTATTACTTTCATAGTAGTTTCTTACTTTATCTTCAGAAATTATTATAGTGGATTTTATCTTCAATTCAATATAGTTGTTAATTAACTCTTCTTCTGGAAGTCCAGCAAAGTATTCCTCAGCTTTTTTAATTAAAAGAATTCGATTAATCATTGTCTCTAATATTTCTTCATTTTGCATATCAGAGAAATTCTCTTTCATTTTTTTTGAAAAAACAATAAACTCTTTTAATGTAATTGCATAGTTGTCAACATATGCAATAACTCTATCAACTACCTCCTCTGAGAATCCTAAAGAGAAAGATATAAAACTAAAAAGCATGACCGATGCTAAAATGAATTTCTCCACTTGATTCACCCTTTTGTCTGTTTAACTTATGTCCATAATCAACTCTTATTAGACCAATAGGAGTTTTATATCTAAAGCCTATTCCTGTAGTGTATTTCAAATCGGAAGGATCAACATCCCCTACTCTTTTCCAGACATTGCCAAAATCAAGAAAATTTACTAAAAATAAATTTTTACCTAAATAATTTCTTAATTCAATATTTCCCATTAAAAATGCATTACCTCCTGTAGGCTGATTATCTCTTTTTGGACCAACTGTATTTTGAGGGTATCCTCTAATAGTATCTCTCCCTCCAAGAAAGTATCTTTCAGATATTGGTAGTTCTTTAGTATCATCATAAAGCCATGCCAAACCACTTCTTAATGAAGTTGCTAAGATAACTCCTTCGGCGATTTTAATATATTTATTTATATAAAAAGAGGATTTTAAAAAATTTATCTCTGAACCTATACTTTTGCTTGTTAATTTTATTGTTAGCCCTCCTAAAATACCTTTTTCCGGATCAAATGGATTATCTCTGCTGTCATAAATAAGTGATAACTTTACTCCACTTGTTAAAATTTCTCCTATATCCTGATTAGATATTACAACCTCTGGTAAAACATCCCATGTTTTTGAGTAGTTTAATTCATAAAGTATTTCAGTCTTAAATGTATCGGTAAATTTTTTTTCAAAGCCTGTCGATAATCCATATCTTTTAATCTTATAAATTATTTCTTTTGTATCTATATTTTTAACATTTGCTCTCTCAAACATCAAAGAAGATTTAAAGCTTAATTTTCTACCTATCCATGGATCAATATAAGTAGTGTAAACTCTTGTTTCAAGAGTATTTAATTCAAATCTTGAAAATATTTGTTTATTCATACCAAATAAGTTTATGTATGAAAAATCAATAAAAGCCTTTAGTCTTTCATATTCTCCGTAACCTACACCAAATTCAATAGCTCCAGCAGGAAGCTCTTCAAAGTTATAAATTAAATCTATGTTACTGTCTTGGATTTGATTTTTAATATCTATTAAAGAAAAAAGTCCTGTACCATAAAGAATTTGTCTTTCTTGATCTAATAAGTAAGGATTATAGGGTTGATTCTCCTTTGGTAGAAGTCTCTGATAAATAAATTTTGTTTTTGTTTTTCTGTTGCCAAGAATAATTGATCTGCCAAAATATTTTTTTTCTCCTGGATCAATTTTAAAAAAAATTTTAGCAGAATCTTCTTCTATCTCATAGGTTGCCTCTATATTTACATATAAATAACCATTTTTTAAATAAAAATCTCTTAAAACTCTTTTAAGTTCAATAATTATCCCTTCGTGAAAAGGTTTTCCTGTATACTTTTCTAATATTTCTTTAGTTTCTTTTATTTCATTAATTTTTATTTCATTAATTTTTTCTATATAAATAGATTTTATTCTAATTTGCTTGCCTTCTTGTACATCAAAAAAAATTCTTACTTTTTGGTTTTTCTCTGTAAGTTCCGCAGGAGATACTTTAGCTGTGTAAAAACCTTTTGCTCTAAGATACTCTTCTATTTTTCGTCTGTCACTTTCCAGTTTATTATAGTTAATAGGTTGTCCTTCCTTGTTTGTAAGAATTTCTTTTATTTCCTCTGAAAATTTTGAAGAGATTTTTATTTCTTCTACAAAGTTAATATGCTTTTCTTTTACTATATAGGTAATTTCCCACTCATTGTCTTTGGATTCAACAAGCGGAATTATATTAACATTTTTAAAACCTCTTTCAGAGTAAAGGGAAATTATACTATTTACACTATCTCTTATTACATTTTCATCGATTTTTTCTTTTAAGTGGGCTAATATTATATTTTTTAACTCCTTTTCCTCTATAGATTCTGCACCTAATAATCTAATTCTCAAAATTTTACCTTTTTTAATACTAAAAGTTAAACTATCATTCTTAAAACTATATGATATTTCTGTGCCAATGTATCCCTCTTTTTCAAGTGATTTTTTAAGTTTTTTAATAGATTCCTTAATAGCTTCTTGATCAAATATATCTCCAGGCTCTAATTTAAAAAAATTTATAATGTAATCATCTACATCACCTTCCCATTTTATCTCTCTTATTTTACATGGTTGTCCTTCCTCTACATAAATTTCTACTCTACAAAAATTATCCTTAATTAGTTTATTTATTTTAATGTCAGAATTTATAAAACCTCTCTCATAAAGTTTACTTTTTATAAGATTTATTGATGCTTTTAGTTTAGACTCTTTCAACCTGTCACCTTCTTTAAAATTAAGAATTTTTATATAAAAGCTTTCTGGAAAATGTTTATTTCCTTTGATTTCTATTGAATTTACAACAGGCTTTTCTTTAATTGAGATTTTCAATGATTGAGCATCATAATTGACAATGATTTCTTCAAATATATCTTTTAGGAAAACTCTTTTAATTCCCTTTGTGATATCTTCAACTTTAAATCTTTCATTTTCCTTAACTCCTAAAAGATAGATAAACTCCTCCTTAGGAATTGATACTAAACCTTGAATTTCAATTTCTTTAACAAAATAATCTTGAGCAAAACCATATATTGAGTAAATAAATATACTAATGAAACTCAAAACGAAACTTAATCGCACCAGAAATCCCTCCAATTTCATCTCTGACTCCAATAAGAGAAACTCCTTTTTTTACGTAGTATTCAACTTTTATTATTTGTTCAGCTGTTGTCCCTGCTACTGTTGAATAAGTAACTATCATTCTTCCATCCATAAGTCTTTTACCTACAGTTACTTTTGGAGCGATTGAACCACTTGTTTTAGATAAAGTTGGCTCAACACTCATAACATCAAGGCCAGTTAATCCTTTTACTCTTTCTTCAATTAAAGATTGTATTTGTCCTGTAATAAATGATGTTGCCTCTGTCACTGTAGGTTCTTTTTTATAGTTTCCATTTTGTCCTAAGACTAATAGATTAAGAAGTTCTTGCTCTGACAAAGGAGGATTTGAAGTTAAGATAAGATTAAACTGGTCTACATATCCATTAATGTTTAACATAATATTGTATTGGGAGAGAGTAGTTTTAGCAGAAATATTTAAGTAAGGTTTAATGGTATCTGGAGTAAATTGAATTAAGAGTTTTAAAATCTCGAATCTATTTCCTCTGAAGTAGACCCATCCTTCTTTAGCATTTATCCATCCAATTATTGAAGGATCATTAATTAAGCCTTTTAGAAGAAAATCGCCCTTTAAATTAACCGTAGCAAGATTATTATTAATCAAGAAATTATTAGCTTGAACTCTTAAATTAAAGTTTAAATTACTAAACCAGCTATTTTTTCCAATAATGTTATTTAGAGAAGAAATTGACTTAACAGCAAATTTTGTCCAGTCAAATCTTTCTGTATAAACTCCTTTTTTAATATTTAGTTGTCCTGAAATCAAAGGTTTTGAATATTTCCCAGTTAAATAAATTTGACCATCAACATAAGCCCAACATTCTGGAGTTAGAATCCATCTAACATCATAAAATTTCCCTGCTAATGCTAATTGTTTCACTGAGAGTTTTTCAAGATATATAAAGCCATCTATATAGATTTTACCTTCCGAAAGTATTCCTGAGGCTTTTTCAATAATCACCTTGTCTTCATTAAATGAAAGTGTAGCATTTATATTACTTAATGTAGGTAAATCTTTTTTAAAAGTGATTGAGGTATCATATAGATCAACAGCTCCTGCTATTTCTGGATTTTTTTTACTCTCATATATGTAGACTTGCATAAAAGCTTTGCCTTTTAAATCTTCAACCTTAAAGAGGGTTTTGAAGGGTTTCAGATCAGTCAAACCTTCTATAAGAATATCAAAATAATCAACCACTTTGCCTTTTATTGTTAATTCTGTTGCTTGACCGACAAGAGTAATTGGAGTAAAGTATACACTTCCATTTTTTATATTTATATCTATTGGATTTTTATTACTAAGCCCTATTCCATAAACTCTTGTAAATACTCTATTCAGATTAATTTTAGCATTTAAATTTTTATTTATAATCTCTCCATCTACTTCTCCATTAACTAAAAAAATAAGTTCTTCAGGAATATTATTTATAAATGCGGAAGCCAGTATATCAATTCGAGTTGAATTAAATTTTCCATTTATAAGCCATCTATTTTTATCTATAAAACCTTCAACTTTCAGTTGTGTATTTTTCATAAGAGTGGAGTCTAACACAAGACAATCCTTTTGATAGTTAAGATTTATTAATCCTTCAACTATCTTTTGTTTTTCAAGTTTAGCACTAAAGGCTGTTTCAGCTCTCACAACAGGGTTTTCTACCACACCCTTAATATCAAAATAAATATTACTTAAACTTACTTTTTCTATAAATTTTGCTCCTGCTTCTTTAAGATATGTTGATGTTAAACCGGTAATATCAAATGTTTTTGATTTTCCTAAAATATTTATTTCTTTGTTAAATCCCAGGTAACCTGAGGCATTTAGTACATTTCCGTTACTGTAAATATCTAATTTTTTAAAGAAGAAAGTATTATTTCGTAATTCAACTATAGCTTCAACTTTATCAAAAACTTTATTGTTTCCTAAAAATACCGCAGTGGAAATTAAATCTAATTTCATATTTCCCTCATCTTCTATTAAGCCAGTTAATTGTATTGAGGTATTTATTTCTTCTTTCAGTGTTTTTAGATATAACTTTCGAATTTCAATATTTTTCAATGAGAAAGAAATATCGTATAGAGGTTTTTTAATATCAAAAAGATCTTCTGCAAAGGGAAATAAAACTTTTCCTTTAATTAATAAATTTTTACTAAAAATATAATTAATGAGAAAGAGATTTTTTTTGTAAACTATATCGCCGGTAAGAAAACTAAATGATAACGAATGTTCAGGAGCTGATTTAATTATTCTACTAAGGGGGAGATTAATATCCTTGGAGGTAAAATTCAATGATATCTCAGGGTCTTTTATATCTCCTGAAATTCTACCCTTAATATTTACATTGCCCTGAATACCTTTTTGATAAGGTAAAAGTTCCTCAATATCATCATTTTCTAAAGTAAAATTAAAATTAAGGTATCGAGATTTACTATCAAAATATCCATTTGTTTCAATATGGGTTTTAGATGCTGCAATCTCTATATTGCTGAACTTATAATTACCTTTATCGGATTCAAAATTTCCCTTTATCCATTCAATTTTATCTCTTAAATCTCTAATACTTTGTTGTTTTTTTAAATAAACAAACGAACCTCGAGGTGAAAACTCTTCTCCTTCAGAAATTAACCAACCATTTACTACACCTTGAGGAATTTTAGGATTCCAATTAATTAGTTCGAAAACTCCATTGCTTGAGATATTTTTAACATTGATATTGACATAATGTCTATAAACTACAGGTAAAGTTATCCAAATGTATAGATCAGCAGAACCTTCATATATAGAAGCTTTTCCATCTTTGAATTCCAATATTTTATTTTTATATATAGCATAAGCTTTTGCTGCTTTGACTTTTACTCCAAGAATATCTCCATTTTTTAAATCTACTTTCGCAGTTATGACAGGTGAGACAAGACTTCCTTCAATTTTTCCATCTGAAAGTTCAGTATATCCACTTAATTTTTCAGATACTTTTAATATTTGCAGTAATTCTTCAAGCAAAAATCCTCCATCAAATTTTAATTTTAGTTTAATTCTATTTAACCAATTGCTATCTTCTGTTAAATATATTTCTCCCTTGAAGTTTAAATTTCCCTCTCTACTTTTGATAATACCCAAAGATTTTAAGAAAGATGTGAAAAATATTTTTCCTGTAATAATAAAATTTCCTAAAAAACTTGGATATTTAAATTCTCCAGTAGAAGTAATAAGAGAATTTTTATCAAAAACTTTAAACTCCTTAAGAACTATTTTGTCTTTCTCGATCATTAATAAAGCTTTAATTTTTACATCTATTTCAGGATATGTATTGGAAAGAGTATTTATATCAGAAAAAAGGTATATTTCAGGTTTAGATTTCAATAGCATTGTTAAATAACATCTGTTTAAATTTATATCTACCTCTTCATCAAAGAACGAACCCGAGAGATTTTCTACTCTAATTGAATAAAATATGAGTTTAAAGGGTATTTTAGTAGGTTGTTCTAAGAAGCTTTTAAAATTTTCAATAGCTTTTACCAAATTTGGATAGCTTAGTTTAACATTGCTATCAAGAACTAATAGTCTTTTTACTTCTAACTCTTTATAAAATACTCTACTTAATCCAATATAAAATTTTAATTTATTTACTGTTAGCTTTTCTTTTTCTGAAGCTGTAAGGGAAAGATTTTTAATTTCCAAGTAAAGGGGTAGTAAATTAAGATATATTTTTTCAATAACAACATCCATTCCAGTTGCATTTTTTAATTCTGAAATAAAAGTATCTTTAAAAAAAGAAGAAACTTCAATTTTATGAAAAAGAGAATAAAAGACAGCTACTGAAGCTATAATTATAATTATTAATTTTTTTCTCAAACTATCCTCCTCACAATCTTTTCATTCTAAATTTGTTTTTATCTATAGGTCAACTATTTTAGTTATACTATTTTTATGAAAACAAAATGGATTATAGTTGGTGCATTAATTTCTCTTTTAGTTCATGTGAGTTTAGTAATATTTGTTGGAAAGATAGAGTTTAACTTTTCTAAATTTGACTTTATTGAAACTTATTTGTTAGAAAGAAAAAGCAATATTGTTCCAAAACAAAAACAAGTAGTAAAAATTGAAAATACATCATTTCAACAAATCCCTGAAACTCCAAATCAATACGAGGATTTAGATGAAAAGCAGGCAAATTTTTACAGCGAGACTTCATCTTTTAGTAGTTTACAAATAGACCAAAATATTGATTTTCAAAACTTACATCATCATCCATTTACTCGTTTCATAAATGAAAAAATGAAGTTTGACATATATTGGATGGGAATTTATGTAGGAGAGGCTTTTATTTATGTTACAGCAGACCAAAATAATTTAACAATTACTTTTACTGTAAAATCTTCAAATTTTATATCAAATTTCTACTATGTAAATGATCGTGCAGAAAGTATTATACAAAATGGCAAACCCAAACGATTTACTTTGCTTCAAATTGAAGGAAAATACAGAGGAAATAAAGAGACAATTTTTGATTATGAAAAGGGAGAGATAATATTTATAAACCATCTTAAAAATAAAATTACATATCATAAAGAAGTGAATAGATTATTCATGGATGTCCTTTCAGGATTTTTCTACTTAAGAGCTATGCAAATAAAACTTAATGAGCCTTTATCAGTTGATATTTTTGACAGTAATAAATTCATAACTGTAAAGGTTTATCTATTAGGTGAAGAAAAGATAGAGCTGTCAAATAAAAAGCAATTTGAAACATTTATAATAAAACCTCAAATTGAAACAGAAGGACTTTTTAAAAGAAAAGGAGATATTATTATATGGCTTACTAAAGATGAGAAAAAAATTCCTGTGAAAATTGAAACGAGGATTTCAATAGGTCAGATTGTAGCAGAGTTAAAGGAGTATACTCAATAGAATGAAGAAAAACATCATAATCAAGGGAGTTAGACAGCATAATCTAAAAAATCTTGATTTGACTCTTCCAAGAGATAAAATTATTGTTATCACCGGTCCTTCAGGCTCTGGAAAGTCGTCCCTCGCTATGGACACTATATTTGCAGAGGCTCATAGAAGATATCTTCAAAGCCTTCCACTGGAAGCAAGAACAATTTTTGATCAATTTCAAAAACCTGATGTTGACTTTATTGATGGACTTTCTCCTGCAGTATCAGTTGATCAAAAAACAATATCAAGGAGTCCTCGTTCAACTGTTGGAACAATTACTGAAATTTATGATTATCTTAGACTTCTTTATGCAAAGATTGGAATACCCTATTGTCCAAGATGTAGAATTCAGTTAGCTTCTCAAGATATTAATAAGATAACAGAGTCTTTGATGAAGCTTCCTCAAGGAACAAAAATACAGATTCTTGCACCTGTAGTAATTGAAAAAAAGGGTGAACATAAAGAGGTTCTTGAAAGAGCAAAATCTGAAGGCTTTATAAGAGCAAGGATTGATGGAGAGATTAAAGAGTTGACTAAAGATATCTCTCTTAAAAAACAACATAGACATACTATCGAGCTTGTTGTTGACAGAATAATTATTAAAGATAAATATAAAAATCAGATAAGGAGAGCTTTACAACTTGCAATGAAATATACAAAAACAGCAGTTGTCAATATAGTGGATGAAAACAGAGATATCATGTTTAGTAGTATTCTCGCATGTCCAAACTGTGGTATAAGTTTACCTGATATTGATCCGAGACTTTTCTCCTTTAACAGTAAATATGGAGCTTGTCCAGTCTGTAGAGGGATAGGATATGAAAATATTGAGGAAGAAGAGGAGATTGATACTATAAATCTAATTCCCTGTAAGGGCTGTGACGGATCAAGACTTAGAAAAGAAGCTTTAGCAGTAAAGATTAACGGTAAAAATATATACGAGGTTTCTATTTTAAGCCTTGACGAACTAAGAGAATTCCTTTTAAATCTCAATCTTTCCTATTATGAAGAAACTATAGCTTCAAGAATACTTAAAGAAATAATTACAAAACTTGAGTTTTTAAGAAGTATAGGTGTTGGTTACTTAAGTTTAAGTAGACCCTCTTTTACTCTTTCAGGAGGAGAAGCTCAAAGAATAAGACTCGCCACCCAACTTGGCTCATATTTAAGCGGAGTTTTATATGTACTTGATGAACCAAGCATAGGACTTCATCCAAGAGACTGTGAGAGTCTCATTAAAAGCCTAAAAGAGCTATCTATGAGAGGAAACACTTTAATAGTGGTTGAGCATGATGAAACCACAATTATGAATTCAGATTTAGTTGTAGAACTCGGTCCCGGAGGCGGTAAAGAAGGAGGATATTTAGTTGGTGTATATCCACCTGAAGAACTTATAAAAAATAATAAATCTATAACCGCTCAATATTTAAGAGGAATGACAAAGATTTCTATTCCTAAGAAAAGAAGAAAACCAAAAGGATTTATAAAAATTATTGGAGCTGAGGCTTTTAATCTTAAAAATATAGATGTTGAAATACCTCTTGGAGTGTTTATATGTGTTACAGGAGTTGCTGGATCCGGAAAAAGCACTTTAATTTTTGAGATTCTATATAAAGCTCTTGCAAAGAGGCTTTATAAGGCTAATGTAATTCCTGGAAAATATAGGGCAATTGAGGGGGTTGAGCAGATAGATAAAGTTGTATGTATTGATCAATCACCCATAGGTAGAACTACTCGTTCAACTCCTGCCACTTATACACAAGTTATGACTGAAATAAGAGAGCTTTTTTCAAAGCTTCCAGATGCAAGAGTTCGGGGATATACAAGGTCAAGATTTAGTTTTAATCTACCAGGTGGTCGTTGTGAGGCTTGTCAAGGTGATGGAATGAAAAAAGTAAAGATGCATCTTTTACCAGATGTTTATGTTATATGTGATATTTGTAAAGGAAAAAGATATAATCAAGAGACATTACAGATAAGATATAAAGAGAAAAATATAAGCGAAATTCTTGAGATGACAGTCTCCGAAGCATTAGAGTTTTTCTCAGTAATACCAAAAATCAAACATAAGCTTCAAATAATGCAAGATATCGGTCTTGGTTATATAACGCTTGGACAACCTGCAACAACTCTTTCAGGCGGTGAAGCTCAAAGAGTGAAACTGTCTAAGGAATTAAGCAAAAAACCCACAGGTAAAACTCTCTATATACTTGATGAGCCAACTACAGGACTTCATATGGTTGACATAGAAAGACTTCTTAATATACTTCAAAGACTTGTTGATACAGGAAATACAGTTATTGTTATTGAGCATGATCTCGATATTATAAAATGCGCTGATTATATTATAGATCTTGGTCCAGAAGGAGGTAATGAAGGAGGTAAAATAGTAGCAAAAGGTACTCCAGAAGAAGTGGCTCTAGAGCCTAATTCTTATACTGGAAGATTTTTAAAAAATAAACTTGGTTTATGAATTATCAATTCAAAGTTTCATTAACAGATCAAGGAAAAAGGCTTGATATTTTTGTGTCAGAAAAAATAAATATAACAAGAACAAAAGCTCAACAGATTATAGAGAAAGGATTAGTAAAAGTAAATAATACTGTTAAATCAAAAAGTTATAAATTAAAAGCTGAAGAGTTTGTTGAAATTTATAACTCTTCTCTTCCGACAGAGGAGCCAAAAATATTAATTCCTCAAAATATTCCTATTGAAATTCTTTATAAAGATGAGTACTTAGTTGCTCTCTCAAAACCTCCTAACATGGTGGTGTATCCTTCAGTAGGTCATAAAGATGGAACCCTTATGAATGCATTGGCCTATCATTTAGAGAAACTTGCCAGCATAGGCAGACCTTTAAGACCCGGTGTAGTTCATAGACTTGACAAGGATACTTCAGGAGTTATAGTAGTTGCGTTAGATGATCAAGCTTATTATGGGTTAGTTGAACTTTTTAAAAAGAGGCAAATAAAAAAGGAGTATGTTGCAATTGTATATGGTGAGCTTAAAGGAAGTGGTAAAATTACTACACCAATTGGCAGGGCTCAACATAACAGAAAAAAGATGTCTACTAAATCAAAAAAGACTAAGGAGGCTATCACAGAGTGGGAAGTTATTAAAAATCTTAAAAATTATACTTTAATAAAAGTTAAAATAATAACAGGTAGAACCCATCAGATTAGAGTTCACTTTTCCTCAATAGGCCATCCTGTTGTAGGAGATAAAACTTATGGTAGAAAAACATATATTGAAGTTGGAAATAAAAAGATTCCTGTACCAAGACAGATGCTTCATGCTCTAAAAATAGAGTTTCAACATCCTATTACAGGAAAGTATCTTCAATTTGAGGCTCCTATGCCGAGTGATATGAAAGAAATTATAAGAATTTTATCAGATTAAGCTGTTCTCTTAACTTTCTCATAAACTCTTTATAATTAGTGGCACTGAAGAACGCAGAACCAATCACTAAGATGTCCGCTCCGGCTTTAACAATTTCTATTGAGTTTTCAAGTTTTACTCCACCGTCTACTTCTACTAAGGCATTGAATCCTCTACTTAAAATCATTGATTTAGCTCTCTTTATTTTGTCTAAGCAGGAAGAGATAAATTGTTGACCACCGAATCCTGGATTTACAGTCATAATTAAAAGTAAGTCAATTTCATGTATAATTTCATCTATAAAACTTAAGGGAGTAGCTGGATTCAGAGAAACTCCGGCTTTAATATTCTTTTCTTTGATTTGTCCAACTACTCTATTTAAATGAATACAGGCTTCCAGATGAACTGTGATTATATCTGCTCCTGCATTAATAAAATCTTGTATATATTTTTCTGGATTCATAATCATAAGATGCACATCAAGAGGTAGTTTTGTAACTTTTCTTACTGCTTCAACAACTAAAGGTCCGACAGTTATGTTAGGAACAAAATGTCCATCCATAACATCTATATGGATCATATCAACTCCTGCTTGTTCTGCTTCTATTATTTCTTCAGCAAGTCTTCCAAAGTCAGCTGAAAGTATAGATGGTGCTATAAGTACCAACTTTTACCTCCTGAATATTTTTATATATTTTTCAATAATTCTGGTCACAGCCTTATGCGCGCTGTTGAAGGCATACATTATACTTCCCTTTTGTACTGCTATATCACCAATTAAGAATATTCTTTCTATGTTGCTTTCCCCAAATTCATCGATTTTAGGTCTATTGTTTATGAATTCTACACCAATTCTTTTTAAGAAATCTTTTGGAGTACTTCCACCAAGGCAGTAAAATATTTTTGAAAAGTTTTCAGATGAACCATCTTTAAATATAACCTTTATTTGATCTTTATAGGGCTCCAATCTTTCTATATCAGTGCCTAAAAGAAATCTTATTTTATCCTTTCTTTTTTCAAGCTCTTTAAGATTTTCTTCGTTTATTCTAAAAAGCTTTTCTCTTCTATAAGAAAGTGAAACATGACAAACTCCAGAAAGCAAACAAGCTATTTCTGCTGCTGAATTTCCTCCACCTACAACTAATATTTTTTCATTCTTTGGAAGCTCATTGGGAAGTCTGAAAAATACTTTATCTTTAACTGTTTCAGGAATTGGATAAGAAGGCATATTAGGTCTTTCAAATACTCCTGTAGCTATTATTACAATAAAACTTTCAGATATAATTAGATTTTCGCTTTTTACTACGAACAAATCATTCAATTTTTCTATATTTTCTACTCTTGTATTAAATTGAACTGGAATTTGATATTTCTTTACATAATGTCTCATTCTCTTAAGAAAAGCCTCTTTAGATTCTGTTTCAAAGTTACATAAACCTTCAGATTTTAACTCTAACCCTTTATAAACTTTGTCTACTCTTTTTCCGTCTGGATAAAGCCTTCTTATTGTAGAGCATATATCTTTTCCTTTTTCAAAAACCACAATATCATTAATTTCTCTTGCCTTGAACTCAACAGCTGCTGCTAATCCTGCAGGTCCTGCTCCAACTATGGTGGCAAAGAATTTCATAAAAAAATTTTATAGTATTTGTTATATATGATACAATTTTCTAAATGAGTTTAAATAGTAAAATTTTAAACGAGATTCTTGAAATAACTGAAAAATATTTTATCTGCTTAAGATGTGCTGAGTGTTGTTTTAGATGGGCTGTTCCTTTGCCTGAAGGAGTAAAAAAACCAGAAAATTATAAATGTCCTCATTTAATTGACATCTATAAAAACGAAAATAAATTGGAGGAGTCAATATGCAAAATCTATGAAGTGCGTCCAGAGGTATGTAAAAACTTTAAAATAAGTTTTGCTACCGTGTGTCCTATTGGATTATGGAAATGGTTAAAATTAAAGGAGTCTGAACCAGATATAGAGCTACCAGAGAGAGTTAAGAAAATTTTAGAGATCTTAGAGGAGTTAAAGTAATATTTAACATTGTAATGCTTTTTTAATCTTTTCAATCAAAAAAGGGTGAATAATGTTATTTCCAGCAACTATATTTCCTGTCTTAAGGTAGTTTTCTCCTCCGTCGAAATCAGACACAACTCCACCTGCTTCCTTTATTAAAATTGTACCTGCTGCAATATCCCAAGGACTTAATGCAAACTCAAAAAATCCATCTACTCTTCCACAAGCTACATATGCAAGGTCAATTGCTGCTGCACCTGGTCTTCGGAGATCACTGACAGAGTAAAGTAATTCTCTAAATATTTTAATGTAACTGTCTATGTACTGTTTATTTCTGAAAGGAAATCCTGTAGCAATAAGTGATAAGGAGGGCTCTTTTAATGAAGAAACTCTAATTCTTTCACTATTTAAAAAGGCTCCTTCATCTTTTTCAGCATAAAAAAGTTCATCTTTAATAGGATCATAAACTACTCCTACTTTAAGCTCTCCTTTATACATTAGTGCAATTGACACTGCTACGACTGGAAATCCATGAATAAAATTAGTGGTTCCATCAAGAGGATCAATAATCCATAAGTATTCAGCTTTTTTATAGTTGTTTGATGACTCTTCTGCCATTATTTGATGATGAGGAAAATATTTTTTTATATGCTCAATTATTTTTTTTTCTGAATAAATATCAACTTCTGTTACATAATCGGAAATACTTTTTTGAGTTATGTTTTCTTTTGTTATAGTTCCTATTTTTTCTTTAATAATCCTACCTGCTAGTTTCGCCGCCTCAAGAGCAACTACAAGAGGCTCTCTCATTCAATAAACTCCAAAGCTTCTCTAACACTCACTCTTGGTGGAGCAGAAGGGATATAGGCAGGATAACCAACTGGTAGTATTACAACAGGCCTTAAATGTCTTGGTAAGTTTAAAATTTTTGAAACTTCTTCTTCTCTGAAAGCTCCTACCCATACGGTACCAAGTCCGTTTTCATGAGCTACGAGCATGGCATTAGTAATACTACATGCAACATCCTGAATTGCATAAAGATTTATACCTCTTTCTCCATATCTTGGATAGATTTTTTCTTTATCTATACAACCAACAATAACAATCGGAGCTTCTGCAATAAACATCTGAGATAAAGCTGCATAGGCAAGCTTTATTTTAACTTCTCTATTTTTCACAAAATAAAATTTTCTTGCCTGTAAATTACCCGCAGACGGTGCCCATATTAGTGCTTCTATAAGTTTTTTAATTAAATCTTCAGGAATATCTTTTTTAAGAAAAGTTCTAATACTTCTTCTTTCTTTTACTGCTTTTAAAACCTCATCCATGTCTATATTGTAACAACTTTTCTTTTAATCTGCAAACACTACATAATGAAGCAGTTGTTGGATATCCACATCTCTGACAACTTTGAAGAGAAAAATATGCAGTAGAAGAATAGAAATCGATTCTTTTTAAAAATCCTTTATAAAATCCTAATATTGATCCTGGAAATTTATCATTAAAGTTTTTTACAGTTGTTTTAAAAATATCATAAATTTCAGGTTTGTAAGGACATGGTTCTTCTACATACTCAATATTTAAGATTTTACAAAATGCTAAAGTTTCCTCTTCTGTAATCATACATAAAGGTTTTACTTTTTTACTTAACCCTTCTTTTTCTTGTAAGACAGGGTAAGTTCTTGATAAAAGTTCATCATTCCAAAAAAGCATATTCTTTAAAATAAAAGAAACCTCGTCGTTTAGTGTATGCCCTGTCACAACAATGTCACCTTTAGCTTCCTTATTTATTAGATATCTTCTTATCATACCACATATGGCACAAATTGGTTTTCCTGATATTCTTGATAACTCTTCAACTGATGCTTCGATTTCTTCGTATAAGTTTATGATTTTTAATGGAATATTTTCATTAAAGCAAAATTTCTCAACAACTTGTTTAGATCTTTGTGAAATATTCTCAATTTTTGTATCTATATGTAAGGCTTTTATATTGTATCCGAGATCCCTTAGTGTTTTAGTTATACTTATACTGTCTTTGCCTCCTGAAATAGCTACTATAATAGAGTCTGAAGGAGTAAACATACTAAATTTTTTTATTGTTTCAGATACTCTTTTTCTAAAAAAAATAGGAAAACAGTTTAAGCAAACTTTAAGATTATAATGTTTAAGTACAATTCCTTTTTCTACTTTACTACAAAATTTACATTTTATTCTTTTGAACTCCATGAGGCTTTTTTAGCAAGTCTATCGGCATAGTAGTTTTCATCTCTATAAATATGAAATATTTGATATTTTTTAAATTTACTTAAAAGCTCTTTAACTTGTTTATATAGGGGTATTAGTTTTTTACTCCTTACTTTATAACTTCCTTTAATTTGCATTACGAGAAGTTCGCTGTCTAAAAAAATTTCCACCTCTTCGGCATTTTGTTTTATTATTTCCTCAAGTCCTCTAATTAATGCTTTATATTCTGCTACATTATTTGTAGTTTTACCAATATATTCAGAGATTTCTATTTTTTTATTATTTAAAATAATAACACAACCAATTCCTGCATCTCCTGGATTTCCACGAGATGCACCATCACAGTAAAGTTGTGCTTTCATTCAGAAGATACCTGAACTGGCTGTTGTTGCTTCTTGTAATATAGAATGCGACCACATTGAGGACAATGATAGATTGATTGATCAAGTTTTACTTCTACATAAAGCTGAGGAGGAATGTGAAGAAAACAACCTTGACAAACTGAGTCTTTAACTTGAACGACTGCAATACCTTTATGTTTCTTCATTAAATCTATATATTCCTCATAAAGCTCATGGGGTATCTTTTTTACTATTTCTTTTCTTTCCTCTTTAAGTAATTCTATCCTTTTTTTAGTATTTGAAATCTCCTCCTCTAAATTTTTCTTTTCATTCTCAAGTTCTTCTTTTCTTTTCTCTAAATTTGCCTTTACTTCATCAAGTTTTTTTCTTGTATCATCAAGCTCATAAAGAATTATTAACAAGTTTTCTTCCTCTTTTCTTAATTCCTCTTCTACTGTCTGAATTTCCTTTAATAAGGCTTGATATTCTTTGTTTGTTTTTATTTGAGGTGTTCGCTCTTTTAGTTTTTTAATCTTTTCATTTATGTCTTGAATATCTCTTTCTTTATCTCTTTTTCTTTTTTCTAAATTTGTTAATTTCTTTTTTTCTTCTTCATATTTCTTTTCAATCTCTTGACTAAAACTGTCTATCTTTCTAATCTCTAAGGGTATGCTTTCAAGTCTTTGTTTTAAAGAAAGGATATTGGAGTCTAATTGTTGAAGTTTTATCAGATTTTCTAAATCCTCCACACGTTTGACTCCCTTTAGAGATATGGGCCCACCAGGATTCGAACCTGGGACCAACCGGTTATGAGCCGGTAGCTCTGGCCGCTGAGCTATGGGCCCAATAACTTAGTCTTCAAAAAATACTATAACTTTAAAAATCAAGATTAGTCAAGACTCTCATTATCTCTTTAAGTTTATTTTGAAATCAATGTTCAAAGTTTTTTAAAAGAGTTAAATTCTTATTTTCATTCATTTGTTAATTTCAAAAACTCTTTTCTTTTTTTCATAAGCTCATTTAAAATTTTTTCATCTCCTACTTTTGCAGCTTCTTTTATTTTTCGGTCAATATTTCTCACATAGAGTTTTTTTACACAATCTTGTATTATTTGGTTTATTTCTTTATGCTCAATTTCAGTTTTTATGATAATCTTGGATATAAAAGACTTTTCTTCTTCATTAAGAATATTCAGCAAGGAAGACGGAGAAAAAATATTTTCTTTCATAATTTCTAATATTTTTGAATAGATATTTCTTATAATCGGGGCTTCAAAATCCTCTACATTTACTTTGATAATAATTTCTCTTGCCTTCTCTGGAAATGATAAAAGAATTCCAATTAGAGTCTCCTCTTCTGCAGGAATAAAAGGTTCTTTTTTTAAATTTTTTATTTCTTTTACTTTTCTGTTTAAAATGAACTGTTTAAGTTTTTCTCTTAATGCAACTTCGTTAATTCCTGTTTTTTCTGATATTCTTTTTATTAATTCATCTCTATATATTGGATCTTTCAGAAAACTTAAGGCTAAAAGAAAATTATGTATATTTTCAGTTGAACTATCTTTTCCCAGCTCAACAAAAAGCTCAACTGGAGATATTGCATTTGAAATATAGCTTTTTAATCTTTTCTCTCCAAATTTTTTAAGTAAACTCGCAGGGTCTTCATTTTTTGGAAGTAAAACAATCTTTACTATAAATCCTACTTTAAAAAGAGAACTAATCACTCTTTGAGCGGCTAAAATTCCTGCTTCATCTCCATCAAAAATGAGAAGTATTTTATTTGTAAATTTTTTAAGTTTCTTTAACTGATCCTCTGTTACAGATGTACCTAGGGGTGCCACAGTATTTTTAAATCCAAATTGATGAGATAAAATTACATCCATGTAGCCCTCAACTACTATTACATATTTTTTTTCTTTTATATGAGATTTAGCCTGAAAAATTCCAAATAAACTTTCCCCTTTTTTAAATATAGGCGTATCTGGAGAATTTATATATTTTGGTAGTTGAGAGACTGATTGTATTAATCTCCCACCAAATCCAATAATTTTACCTGATACATCATGAATAGGTATAGTAACTCTGTCTCTAAAGAAATCCTCTCCTGTTGAAGTGACAACTCCCGAAGCCTTTATAGTTTTATCATCAAATCCTCTGCTCTTTAAATATTTATAAAGAGCATCCTTTTCTTCGGGCGCGTAGCCCAGCTGAAAGAATTCAATAGTCTTATCTTCTATGCCTCTATCCTTAAGATATTTTTTCGCTTTATTAGATTTTTTTAGTTCTTCCATAAAAAAATAAGATGCCTCTTCATAGATTTTGTATAATGTTTCTTTATAGGCGGATGATAAAGATTCTTTTAATGGTTTAAACTCAACTTCTGCCTTTTTTGCAAGAATGGAGACGGCTTCTGAGAAACTTACTTTTTCATACTCCATAATAAAACTGACTATATCACCACCTTTGCCACAACCAAAACAATGAAAGATTTGTTTAGAAGGGCTCACAAAAAAAGAAGGAGTTTTTTCACTATGAAAAGGACATAATGATCTATAATTCTGACCTGTTCTTTTTAAGTCAATATACTCAGAGATAACCTCTACAATATCTAAGCGAGCCTTAATCTCTTCTAATACTTTTTGAAAATTCATTATAAAGGCTTAAAGCCTTTCAAAACGCCTAAAACCTGAACACTCTATAATTTTAATATCTTCATCATAAATTACTTTGTCAAGTAAGAGATTTAAACCAAGAGTATCGCTTGCAATATGTCCTGCTATAATAACATTTATATGATTTTTTTCTGCTTCTTTTCTATGTTCTTCGCTTAAATGCATTGCAACTACAGTATTTATACCACTTAAAGACATGCTATGAAATATCTCTTTTGAACCTTCCGTGCCTCCTGTCATATCCACAAATATTTTTCCTGCTTTTCTTGATTTATTCCCAACAAGAATTCTTGGACCTGCATTAATTTTTTCAGCCTCTTTGTACTCCGGGATCTCTAAAAGTAGGTCAACAACATCTTCAAGTGTATAGGGTCTCTTTTCATCAAAAAGTCTTTGCAGATATGTTGTAACCATATTGTCTGCAGGTGTATGAAGGCAAATGTAGGGAATATTCAGAAGTCTTGCAGCATCAACAGCACGAGTGTGATTTATTGGCATCAGTTTTCTTTCAACTTCTCGTATTCTTTCCTCTAAGAGACTCTGTGCAATGTTAATAGGAACTCCGAATCTGCCAAGAATATCTGCTTGCATATACATAACAGCAAAAAGTCTTGCATAGGCTCTACCTTCTGGATGATGTGCTACAATTAAATCTACAGGTGTGCCATTTTTTCTTAGAGAGTCAACCAAGGTAACTTCTCCAACTTCCATATCAATTCCTACAATTATAGTTTTTATATCTTCTTCTCCTGTTCCAAAGAGAATTCTTGTGTCACTATAGGGATTTTTTAGAGATTCTAAATCAAAATACTCTTTTTTCTTTTCAGGAAGCTCTTCATACTCCCTTTTTCTCTTTTCAAGTTCTTTTAAAACCTCCTCTTTTCCTCTTGGATCATTTTCTATTCCAATTTCTATAGCTTTTCTATAGAAATCCATAAGTTTCATAGAAAACCTCCGTTTGAAAATAAAAAATTGGAAAGGATCTTTCTAACAGATCCTTTCCGGAAAGAACTATTTAGATAACATCTTTAATTTTTTTGCTAATTTTTTCTTGGCAGCTAACTCTTTTTTCTTTCTTTTTACACTTGGTTTCTCATAATGCTCTCGCTTTTTTATCTCTGAAAGAATTCCCTCTCTTTCACACTGCTTTTTAAACATCTTTAAAGCTGCCTCAAAGGATTCCATCTCTTTAACATTAACAGAGGGCATTCAGTTTCATCCCCTCCTCTCTTGAATTTTTTTAATAAAAATACTTTACCAGTAATAATTTATTTTAGTCAATAAAAAACAAAAGATTTTTAAAATAATATTAAACACTTAAGTGAATTCTTTGCTTCTGCTGTAAGCTCATAGGCTTCTTTAACTGATTCAATTGAGAATCTATGAGTAATAAGAAGATCGCTTTTTATCATTTTTTTCTCAATAAAAGAGAGCGCTTTTTTCATATCCTCAGAACTACAAGAATAGCTTGTTGTAATAGTTATGTCATTAAAATATATATCATTTACAGAAATACAAAGTTTTTCCTCCGGAGGCGTTGGAGTAAACAGTAAAAGAGTTCCTCCTTTAGAAAGAAGTTTTAAGGATTCGTATATAACATCTACCTTTCCAGGTCCTACAACTACAACTTGTGCCATGAGTCCATCTGTCAAGTTTTTTAATTTTTCATAGCTATTTTCCTTTAACACATCAATGACATCGTCTGCACCAGCTTTAATAGCTTGGTTAAGTCTAAATGGTACCATATCAACACCTATTACTTTTGCTGCACCAAAATATTTTGCAAGCATTATATGAATCTGTCCCATTACTCCTAATCCAACTATGACAACTATATCACCACTTTTAATATTTGCTCTTCTTAAAGATTTGATTACACATGCCACAGGTTCTACTAATGCTCCCTCTTCAAAAGAGACATTGTCAGGAAGTAAAAAAGTGTCGTTTTTTAAAATAATTTCAGGTACTAAAATATACTCTGAGATTCCACCGGGAATGATATTCGAAGTTTTCCAACTGTTACACTGAACATAATCACCTCTGCTACAGTAAAAACAACTCATACATGAGGCATGATGATGAACAGCTACTCTATCACCTTCCTTTAGAGAAATCTCTCTTTTTATCTCTTCACCAATTTTAACAATTTCACCTGAGATTTCATGTCCTAAAACTAAAGGAGCCTTCTTTTCAATATACCAACTCATTACATCTCCAGAGCAGATTCCACAAGCCTTAACTCTTACTAAAGCTTCTTTTGGTCCTGGTTGTGGAGTCGGAATATCTTCAATCCTGATGTCTCCAAATTTATAAAGCTTTGCTACCTTCATCAAATATCTATTATTTCTTTGAAAATATGATTATAATTATATAACATGGGAAAAATAAAAAGACAACAAAAATCTTTATGTGAAATAAGATTTAACAGTCAATGTGAAAACAGTGAAGTAATAAAGTTTAGAAATAATAGATGGTTAAGGAGAAAATCTATTAAGTACAAAGACTTATTAACTAATTGGGCAGCAGTTAAGAGAACTCCATTAGTAAAAAGTAAAGCTTTAAAGTTTGAAGTAAGATACTTTGAGATTCTTCCAAAAGGATACACCTCTCTTGAATATCACAATCATGCTCATGTAGTTATATGTATTAAAGGTAAAGGTAAATTAAGATTAGGCAATAAATATAAAATTTTAAAATATCTTGATATTGCCTATATAGCTCCAAATGAGATCCATCAACTTTTAAATCCTTATGATGAGCCTTTTGGATTTTTCTGTATTGTTGATGCTGAAAGAGATAAACCTATAGAAGTTAAGATTTAAAGAGTTTTTCCACAACACTTTTTATATTTTCTACCGCTTCCACAGGGACAAGGATCATTTCGTCCGATTTTTCTAAGTTTTTGAATTGGCTGAGGAGTATCTCCATCGCCTCTTGTAAATCTCTGTTTTGGAGTTTTTATTTGAGTTTCCTCTTTGACCTGAATTTTATAGAGCCTTGTAAGAATTTCTGAAACTATGCTTTTTGACATATCTTCAAAAAGATCAAAGGCTTCTTTTTTATATTCAACTAAAGGATCTTTCTGTGCATATCCTCTGAGACCTATTCCTTCTCTTAAGTGATCAATTCCTAATAGATGATCTTTCCATTTTGTGTCTATCACATGTAGAAATACCATTTTTTCAATCTCTCTCATTAAAGAAGAACCAATTTTTGCTTCCTTTTCTTCATAGGTTTTTTTGAGGTTGTCAATAATCAAAGCTTTAATGTTTTCCTTATTAGAATCTTGAAAATCAATCTTTAAATCAAATCTTAAATTAATCTGCTCTTTTAGTTTTTCTAACCCTTCTTCTTCTGCTAAGTAAAAATCAACAATCTCGTCAATCTCGCCTTCCAGCATCTCAAAAACTTTACTCTTGAGGGAGTCTAACTCTAAGACTTCTCTTCTAAAGGTATAAATCTCTTTTCTTTGAGAGTTTATTACATCATCATATTTAAGAAGATGCTTTCTAATCTCAAAGTTATGAGCTTCCACTTTCTTTTGCGCATTTTCTATTGCTTTTGATATCATTTTATTTTCAATTGGAATATTTTCATCTATTTTTAAAAAATGCATTAGACTTTGTAGTCTTTCTCCACCAAAAAGTCTTAGAAGATCATCTTCGAGGGACAAATAAAACCGTGATGAACCTGGATCACCTTGTCTGCCTGCTCTACCTCTTAGTTGATTATCTATTCTCCGAGATTCATGTCTTTCTGTACCGATTACATGTAGTCCTCCTAACGCTACAACTTTTTTATGCTCTTCCCTACATATCTCTTTTGCCTTCTGAAGTGCCTGCTTAAACTCTTCTTCATCATACTCTTTTCCATTTAACATCTCACGGGCTAAAAACTCAGGATTACCACCAAGAAGTATATCAGTTCCTCTACCAGCCATATTTGTTGCTATAGTGACTGCGCCTATTCTGCCAGCTTGTGCAACTATCTCTGCTTCTTTGTCATGATACTTTGCATTTAAAACACTATGAGGAATGCCTTTTTTCTTTAACATTCTACTTAAAAGCTCTGATTTCTCTATCGATGTTGTACCAACTAAAACAGGTCTTCCAACTCTATAACAGTCTTCTATCTCTCTTACAACTGCCTCATATTTGGCTTTTTCTGTTCTATAGACAACATCGGGATAATCTATTCTAATCATTGGTTTATGAGTTGGAATAACTACAACTTCAAGATTATAAATCTCTGCAAACTCTGCTGCTTCTGTATCTGCAGTTCCTGTCATACCAGCAAGTTTCCGATACATTCTAAAGTAGTTCTGAAATGTTATTGTTGCAAGAGTTTGATTTTCTGCTTCTATCTTTAATCCCTCTTTTGCCTCTATTGCCTGATGAAGTCCGTCAGACCAGCGTCTTCCAGGAAGCAGTCTTCCTGTAAATTCATCAACTATAATTACTTTTCCGTCTTTTACAACATAGTCAACATCTTTTTTGAAAAAGTAGTGAGCTCTTATTGCTTGATTAATATGATGCACAATATGGATATTTGATGGCTCATAAAGATTTGCAATATTTAAAAGCTTTTCTGCCTTTCGAGAGCCTTGCTCTGTAAGAATCACTGTTTTAAGTTTTTCATCAAGCTTAAAATCCTCATCAGGTCTCAAATACTTAACAACTTTATTTACTGCGTAATAAATTTCAGTGGATTCTTCAGAAAGACCAGATATAATCAGAGGAGTTCTCGCTTCATCAATAAGAATACTGTCTACTTCATCAACAATTGCATAATTAAGCTCTCTTTGACATAACTCCTCAAGACTGTATCGCATATTGTCTCTTAAGTAATCAAATCCAAACTCATTATTTGTGCCATAGGTTATATCTGCTAAATATGCTTCTTTACGGCTACAGGGACGTAATCTATCAAAACGCTTATCAGGAACTCTAAAATCTGGATCATAAAGAAAAGAAGCATCGTGCTGAATAACTCCTACTGTGAGACCTAAAAAATGATATATTGGTCCCATCCACTGCACATCTCTACGAGCAAGATAGTCATTTACTGTAACAACATGAACTCCCTTTCCTTCTAAAGCATTCAAATATGCAGCTAAAGTTGCAACTAATGTTTTACCTTCTCCAGTTTTCATCTCTGCAATTTTTCCTTCATGTAGAACCACACCACCAACAAGTTGAACATCAAAATGTCTCATTTCTAAAGTTCTCTTCGCAACTTCTCTAACTGTAGCGAAAGCTTCTTTTAAAAGATTATCAAGAGATTCACCTTTGTAGAGTCTTTCTTTAAACTCTTCAGTTTTTGCTTTTAGAGCTTCATCAGATAAGGAAGAAAAAAAAGGTTCTAATGAGTTTATTTCATCTACTATTTTGAAAAGTCTTTTAAGCTCTCTTTCATTCTTAGTTCCAAATATCTTTTCTAAAAACTTAACCATAGTTGTATTTTAAATCAAATAAAACATTTATTCAAGAAAACTGAAGTAATATGATAATATAAACTGATGTTTACAGATGAGTTTTTTGAAACTGTACGTTTTAACTGTAATGTTTCAGATGCGAAATATTGGGGATTTTTCTCTATTTGTGGACTTCTTTTAAGACTTAGAGAGCTTTTTAAAGTGGAAAAAGCTCTTGAGCCTTGGGATTCTATTGACAATGAAGAGATCTTTAAATGGCTTGAGGAGAAAGAGAAAACTTGGCAGCTTCTTAAAGACGAAGAGTTTAGACCCTTTAACTTATATAACGAAAAAATCTCTCCCTTTGAGTTAGAGAGAGTTAACAGTTTCTTAGAAAACAAAGGAATGGTTTATGGAGCAGGATATGCATTTTTCATGAAGCCTTCTTTTTTTGTGGGAGTAATTCAAGAAAAAAAATATATAGATGGATACAACGTTTATTTTGTTGGCAGAGAAATAGTGAGAGATTTATTCTCATCTGTTGGAATGAGCATTGAAAAAACAATTTTTATTAGACTTATAAACATAAGATATAGAGTATGGGAGAATCTTCCAAATTGGTTTAATGTTAAAGAAAATTTATCTTCATATCTCATTTCAGTATTTGGTAACCCTGAGAAATGGCAGTATCCTTATCCAGAGTTTGAGAGAATAGTCCAGAAGTATGCTCAAATCGTTTTTTATCATGAAATTGCAGAACAAAAGATAGAAATTAAAAATTGGGATTTAATAAAAACATGTAAAGACTCAAAAACCGAGCATATTTTAAGAGGAGTAAGAGATTTCTTAGTTGATTTTTCTTCATATGGTCCGATTTCAGCAGCTTTAAAAAATAAAGATAAAGAGCTTCTAATTTTTTATATTCTTTCTCAAGGACCTTATCAGAAAAAAATTTTGAAAAAAACTATTTTAGATTTAAAAAATGCGATTCTATTAGATGATTGGCAAACTATAGAAAAGATTAGAGATTCAGAGTATGAAAAGTGGAAAAACAACAATGAATATATATTTCAAATCTATAAAAATCAGGGAGTTGACGCAGTAAAGGTAGTTGCAAATAAAATATTTGAAGGAGAACTGAATTGAAAGAAGTAGTCATAACTATTGAAAAGCTTGCAGAAAAGCTTAACAGGGAAGTCAGTTTAATGGAGGTATGTGGAACGCATACAGTATCTATCTTCAGGCACGGTATAAGAAGTATTATTCCATCAAATATAAAGCTTTTGAGTGGTCCAGGCTGTCCAGTTTGTGTCACACCTACAGAAGATATTGATAGAATGCTTTATGTAGCTAAACTTCCTAATGTGATATTGACAACATTTGGTGATATGATGAGAGTCCCTGGAAGCAATGGTTCTCTTTATAAAGCTAAGGCTGAGGGAGCTGATGTAAGAGTTGTTTACTCAGCTTTAGATGCTTTAGCTGTAGCAGAGAAAAATAAAGACAAAAAGGTGATATTTTTTGCTGTTGGATTCGAGACAACAGCACCTTCAGTTGCAGTAACAGTAATTGAAGCTGAAAGAAAAGGAGTTGAAAACTTCTACATATATTCTGTTCATAAATTAGTCCCTCCCGCCCTTGAGGCTTTACTTAATACAGAAGAGTTAAAACTTGATGGATTCATTCTTCCTGGTCATGTCAGTACAATTATTGGTAGCAGACCCTATGAATTTATACCTCTTAAATATAAAAAAGCATGTGTAATTACAGGTTTTGATGCAGACGACATTCTTTATGGAATAATGATGCTACTGAAACAGATTATTGATAATAAACCAAAAGTTGAAATACAGTATAAAGATGCTGTTAAAGAGTGTGGAAATCCAAAGGCAGTAGATTTTATTTATAAATGTTTTGAACTAACTGATAGTAAATGGAGAGGAATTGGAATAATTCCCTTAAGTGGATTAAAACTGAAAGAAGAGTTTTCCCATCGTGATGTAGAGAAAGTATTTAAAATGCCTGAAATTCAGTCAATAGAGCCTAAGGGTTGTCAGTGTGGTCTTGTACTACGAGGTGTTAAAATACCTCCTCAATGTCCACTCTTTGAGAAAGTATGTACTCCTGAAAATCCTGTCGGAGCCTGTATGGTCAGTAGCGAAGGTAGCTGTGCTGCTTACTATAAATATGGTAGAACCTAATCAACTTCAACTATCTTATAGGAAGTAATAATTTTGGCTGAAGGCTCCAAAGTAGCTTTAACTGAACAGTATTTATCCATTGAAAGCTCTATAGCTCTTTTTACAGCTTCTTCAGAAAGTTTTTTACCCTTTATAATAAACTCCACTTCTATCTCTGTAAATCTTTTGGGATAGTTCTCTGCCTGTTTACCTCGAAGATTGATCTCAATTCCTCTAAAGTCTTGTTTTTTCTTGTTAAGTATTGAAGCAATATCCATTCCACTGCACCCCCCTAATGCAACTAAAAGAAGCTCCATAGGTCTCATTGCCGAATTCTGTCCACCATAATCAGGTGAACCATCCATTACAATTGCATGATTTGTTCCAGATTGTCCAACGAACTGTAAACCCTCTACCCATTTTACTTTAGCTTTAAGCATAGTCTTTTCCTCCTACTTTTAAATTTTTAAAATTTTAACATAAAATAGATGCTGTGCATAGAGTTTTTCTTTCAATAGGCTCAAACATTGGAGATAAAGAAAAAAACTGTTACTTAGCAGTTGAAAAATTAAGAGAAAAAGGCTTGATAATAAATAAAATCTCACCTCTTTATATAACAGAACCTTGGGGCTATAAAAAACAACCCGACTTCGCAAATATAGTAATTGAAGTATTTACTACTTTTCAGCCTTTAGAGCTTCTATATTTAGTCAAAAATATTGAAAAACAGATGGGAAGAAAAGATACTTTTAAATATGGTCCAAGAATTATAGATATAGATATAATTTTTTTTGATGATATTGTTTATGAATCTCCTGAATTAAAAATACCTCATCCTAAAATGCAAGAAAGATATTTTGTTTTAAGACCTCTATGTGATATTGATCCAGAGTTTGTTCATCCCTTAATTAAAAAAACAGTAAAAGAGTTACTTGAGAAGCTTTAATAAACCTATTTTAAAATTTAATGGCTATTTTCTTGACTTTTTAACCCGTAAACTGTCAAAATTTTACACTCTCCAAAAAATCTTCAAAGGAGGTAAATATGGCTGATATTTATGTTATTGGACACAAAGCACCTGATACCGATACTGTATGTTCTGCTATTGTTTATGCTGCTATTAAAGGTTACAAGGCAGCTACAGCCGGACCTATCAATGAGGAAACCCAGTTCGTTCTTGATTACTTTAAAGTATCTGTGCCAGAAGTTTTAGAGAATGCAGCTGGAAAAACTCTTGTATTGGTTGATCACAATGAGCCAGGTCAGAGAGTAGATGGTGCAGAAAAAATATTAGAGATCATTGATCATCACAAGATGAACTTTAACTATCCAGATCCTATCTTCATCCATGTTGAACCAGTAGGAAGTACAGCCACGATTCTTGCAAAGATGTTTCCAAATGAGATTAAAGCAAATAAAACTTATGCTGGATTACTTCTCAGTGCAATTCTCTCAGACACTGTAATATTTAAATCACCAACTACCACAGAGGAAGACAAAAAAATTGCTGAAGAACTTGCAAAAGTTGCAGAAATTACAGATATCGTAAAATTCGGCGTTGAAGTAAAAAAGGCTAAGGCAAGCATTAAAGGAAAACCAATTGCAGACGTTATTCACGTTGATTTTAAAGATTATGACTTTAAGGGTAAAAAAGTAGGAATAGGTCAAACTGAGGTGGTTGATATTCAAGAGGTTTATGACAGAAAGGATGAAGTAGTTAATTATCTTACAGAGCTTAAAAACAGTAAAGGCTATGATATGGTAATATTTATGGCAACAGATATTATTAAAGAAGGAACAGAACTTTATTATGTTGGAGATGCAAAAATAATAGAGAAAGCCTTTAATGTAAAAGTTGAAGGTCCATCAGTTTGGCTTCCTGGAGTACTTTCCCGCAAAAAACAAGTTGCACCACCTGTTGAAAAGGTATATCTGGAAGGTTAAAATAAAAGAGGGGGATAAAATCCCCCTCTTATGATTGAAAAAATAAAGAATCATAAAATACTTCAAATTGTAAAGTATCTTCAAAGTTGTTTACAAGGTAAAGAAAGTGCAATTGTATTGTCTCTAATTGCTCTTTTTTCAAAAGGCCATCTATTGATTGAGGATTTTCCAGGACTTGGAAAGACGTCACTTGCAATAGCTCTTTCAAGAGTTTTGAGTTTAAGTTTTGGAAGAGTTCAATGTACAAATGACTTACTTCCAACAGATATTACAGGACTTTCTATCTATAACAGGCAAAAGGGAGAGTTTGAATTTAAACCAGGACCCATTTTTAATAATATAGTTTTGGTAGATGAGATAAACAGAGCAACACCTAAAACTCAATCAGCATTACTTGAAGCAATGGCAGAGGAACAAGTTACAGTTGATGGAAAAACCTACAAACTTCCTAAGCCATTCTTTGTTATCGCAACTCAAAATCCAATAGAAATATACGGAACTTTTCCTTTACCGGAAAGTCAGCTTGATAGATTCACAATGAAGATAAGTATAGGTTATCCTAAAAGAGAGGCTGAAACTGAGATTATTAAAAAAGGTAGTCTAAGAGAGGAGCTTTATAAATTACAATCATTTGTGGAGAAAGAGGAAATTTTAAAGATTCAGGAAGAGATAAGAGAAAAAATCTATATTTCTGAGAAAGTCATTCAATATATTCTCGATTTTGTTGAAGAAACAAGAAAAGACAATAAGATTCTACTCGGACTTTCTACAAGAGCAGGTCTTGCTATATCCTGTGCAGCTAAGACTTATGCTTACTTTAGAGGTAGAGATTATGTAATACCAGAGGATGTCAAAGAGATGATTCCCTATATTGTTCCTCATAGGATTATACTAAAGGATGAAAGTCTTTCAAAACAAGAGGTGATAAAATCAATTTTAGACAGTATTTCGGTTCCACCGTTAAAATAACACATACTGGATGGCTTTATATTCTCTTTACTATTTTGATTGGCTTCGGAGCTGTAAATACAGGTAATAATTTATTATTTTTGATTGTCTCTTTTCTTTTAAGTATAATGGCTCTAAGCGGTATTATTTCCTATTATAACTTAAGAAATATTAATATTAGTATTTCTTCACCTCTTTTTATATTTGCAAAAAAGCCTGTCACACTTAAAATCTCAGCAAAAAATAGATTTTTTATAGATGCTTTTTTATTGAGAGTAAAAATATTAGATGGTGAGATATTAATACCTCATCTAAGAGGTGAAGACTCATACTTTATCACTGTCACATTTCCAGAAAGAGGTAAACATAAAATTGAGAGAATCACTGTATACTCTTTTTTCCCATTTTATTTTTTTAAAAGAAACTACTCCTTTAGGGTTAATTTTGAAACAATAGTTTATCCCTATCCACTAAAATGTGATATTTCCCTTTTAACTTCAAACGGAAAAATTCGCTCTGAATCAAATTTATCTAGAGAGAAGGGATATATGGGAGAGTTAATAGGTGTTAAAACTTATAGTGGAGATCCTTTAAAATACATTCACTGGAAGGTAACTGCGAAAACCTCTGAGCTTAAGACAAAGGAGTTTTCAACCTATAAAGGAACACCAATAATAATAGATTTAGACGATCTTTCAGGAACCTTAGAAGAAAAACTGAGTAAGGCAACATATATTTTACTGGCCCTTTCAAAAGATGGTAACCCGATCGGATTAAAATTAGACAAAAAAATTTTTAGGCCTGATATAGGGCAATCTCACTTAAGGAAACTCTTATATGCTCTTGCAATATACGAAAAAGATTAAAACTCAGGATTTAATCTTTTTTTTAAGCTTAATTACTACTGTTATCCCCTTTATCTCAATCCTGCCTTATATTTCAATATATGTTAGTGGAGTATTCTTCATTTTTACTTTTATTTCAATAATTTTTCACTTTAAAAAAACTCTTTTGCCAGTTTGGATAATAAATGTAGTATCTGTCGCTCTCATATTTCAGGCTTTAGTTAATATTTCTCCTGAGGATATTCTTACTCCCGCTTTAGAAGCATTAACTTTAATTCTTTCAATAAGATTTATCGGTAAAAAGACCTCAAGAGAGTATTTTCAAATATATTTACTTTCCCTCCTACTACTTGGAGCGTCAACTATTTTTGATATTTCATGGTTTTTTCTAATAAAGGTTACTATTTTTCTCTTACTTACAATTTCTTCTATTCTTCTGTTAACCTACATGAAGGAAACTCTTCAAGAAACTTTGTCTGCTCAAGTTTTTCTAAATCTAATTAAATTTGCTTTTGTTATATCTTTTCTTTCAATTCCTTTAAGTGCATTGTTTTTTGTAATTTTACCAAGAGCGCCTAATCCTCTGTTTGATATAGGTTTTGCAAAGGCTAAAACAGGCTTTTCTTCCACTGTTTCATTGGGAAGTGTAGTAAGTATAGAAGAAGACAGAACTGTAGTTATGAGAGTTAAGATGAGAGAGATTCCAGAGAAAGAACTTTATTGGAGAGTTATTACTTTTGATAGTTTTGATGGAAAAAATTGGTTTAAAACCGTAAAAGATGGAAGTCCAAAGATGTTATCAGGAGATAAAATCTCCTACACTGTTACTTTAGAGTCTCTAACTGAACAGTACTTGCCCACTCTTGATTATCCTTTAAACATCTATCTTCCCAACATCTCTTATGAATACCCTGGAGTTTTTAGAATTAAGTTTCCTTCTGAGAAATTAATAAAGTACTCTGCCATCTCATTTATTAACTTTACTTTAATAGAGGAGGATTTCTCAGCTGTTTATTTAAATTTACCTCAAAATATTTCAAAAAGATTTATCAAACTTACTGAGGAAATAACAGAGGGAGAAGTATTACCAGAGGAGATAGTAAAGAAGATTCTGAAATTTTTAAGTACCTATCAATACTCTCTAAAAAACCTTCCTCTTAGTGATAACCCTATTGAAGAGTTTTTGTTCATCAAAAAAAGTGGTAACTGTGAGTATTTTGCAACAGTTATGGCTTTGATGCTTAGAGTAAAAGGTATTCCATCAAGAGTAGTTGGTGGTTTTAGAGGAGGCAGTTATAATCCCTTTGGTGGATACTATTTAATAAGAGCCTCTGATGCTCATCTTTGGGTAGAGGCATGGATAGAGGGCAGATGGGTTAGATTTGATCCTTCTGGAAGACCTACAAGAAAATCTGAATCTGTAGTGTTTAATGTTTTAGATTATTTATGGAATACCTTAGTTATAAATTATGATTTAAAGACTCAAATAAAACTTGCAAAATCGTTGACAATACCAAAGTTTGATTTTAAAAAAACTAATCTCTTTTATTTTATAGGGCTAATTACAGTGGTTATACTGTCGTTTCAACTTTATAGATTGACAAAGATCAGAAAAGATCCTCTTCAAAGATTTGTAAAAGAGCTTAATAAACATGGCTTAAAAATAGAGAAAAATCAAGGACTTGAGGAATTTTTAGAAAAAATAGAAAACATAGGATTAAAGGAAAAAGCATTAGAATTTGTGAAGGCTTATGAAGAGATTTACTTTAAAGATAAAAAGTTTACAAAATACGATTTAGAGAAACTTAATAAAATAGTAGATGAGATATATGAAGATTTTCAAAGTCGAAGAAGCAAGAATCAATGAAATTTTAGATATTCTCAATAGGGGTGGAATAATTATTTATCCTACCGAAACTTTATATGGAATCGGAGCTAAATATAATTTAACAGAGTCTTTAAAGAAAATTTATGAGATTAAAAAAAGACCTGAAGAAAAAACATTTCCGCTGATTGTAAATAGAGATAATATTTTTAAGGTAGTAAAGTTTATTCCATCAATAGCTCAAGATCTTATAGAGAAATACTGGCCCGGACCACTGACTCTACTTTTGCCAGCTAAAAATGAGCTACCTGAAGAGATTGTAAAAGATGGGAAAGTAGCAGTGAGAATGCCAGGTAAGTCGTTTGCTTTAGAATTAATTGAAGCATCTGAATTTCCAATTATATCTACTTCAGCAAATATTTCAGGACAAAAACCAGCAAGCAGTTTTGATGAGGTTATAAAATATTTTAAAGACTCTCCGATAGATTTATTTATTGATGGGGGTAAACTTTTAGGTATTCCCTCAACTATAGTTGATACAACAGTGAAACCACCTAAGATTTTAAGAAAGGGAGCTATAGATCTATCTTTTGACTGAAATAACCTCATTTACTTGAGATATTTTATTTATTATCTCAGAAAGATGAGCTCTATCTCTGACCTCGATAGTAAAATCTATGAAGGCTCTTTTGTCAACTGTTGAATAAGCCTTTACAGCTGTTATATTAACTTGATTTAAAGAAAGAAGTCCTGACAGAGTTGCAAGAATACCTGGTTTGTCTATACACTCAATACTTATTTTTGTCTGAACTTTAGAGTCTTTATCGGTTGTCCAAAATACCTCTATTAATCTGTCTTTATCAAAATATTCCAAATTTATACAGTCCTTTCTATGAACTGAAATACCCTTACCCTTTGTTATAAATCCTATTATTTCATCACCTGGCACTGGCATACAACACTTTGCTATATGATATAAGACTTCGTCAACTCCTTTAAGAGTAATAAACTGTCTGTTGTCTCCTTTTTTTACTGTCTTTTTAGGAAAAATAAACTGTTGACGCAGTTCTGGAGCAAGTTTATTAACTACCTGATAAACTGAAATCTTTCCATGTCCTATGAGTAAAAATAGATCCTCAATTGATTGAACAGAGAAAGAATTTAAAACTTCTTGTATTTTTTCACTCTTAAGAATTGTTATCTGAATACCTTGTCTTCTTAACTCTGCCTCAATAAGCTGTTTTCCGATATCAATTCCCTGTTGCCTTTCCTCTTGTCTTAAAAAGTGTTTTATTCTATTTCTTGCTCTTTGTGTTACAACAAACTGAAGCCAGTCTTTTCTCGGTTTTTGATGGGGAGATGTGATTATTTCCACAATGTCTCCATTTTGAAGTTGATAATTAAGTGGTACAATTCTACCATTTACTCTTGCACCCGAACATCTATTACCAACTTCAGAGTGAATAGCATAAGCAAAGTCTATTGGAGTAGCTCCTTGTGGTAGTTC
Source organism: Thermodesulfovibrio sp. (assembly GCA_025057595.1). Lineage (GTDB taxonomy): Bacteria > Nitrospirota > Thermodesulfovibrionia > Thermodesulfovibrionales > Thermodesulfovibrionaceae > Thermodesulfovibrio. The sequence goes on along the minus strand of JANXBK010000004.1, from coordinate 23,006 downwards.
CTTTACATCTCCTTTCGGAGTAAAAACATAGATTGTTTCAGGTACGACTTCAGCTTTTACCGCTTGTAAAAGTTCTTTAGAATCTGAGATTTCTTTAATAAGATCTCTTAACCATGAGACAAGTTTTGCTTCTCTTTCTGTCAAATCCTTTCTTTCCTTGTACCTCCAATGTGCTGCTATACCTTCCTCTGCGATTATATCCATCTCTTCAGTTCTTATCTGAAACTCTACTCTTTCTCCCTCAGGTCCTATAACTGTTGTATGAAGAGATTGATAAAAATTAGACTTTGGCAGGCTAATAAAATCTTTGAATCTACCGGGAATTAATCTCCACAGAGAATGAATTATTCCCAGAATATCATAACAGTGAGGAACTGTATCAGTTATAATTCTTACTCCAATAACATCATAAATCTGATCAAATGGTATTTTTTGTTTTAAAAGCTTCTGATAAATACTATAGTAATGTTTCACCCTACCGAATATCCTAAAAGGTATATCCACTTCTTTTATTTTCTCAGAAAGGATTTTAATTACTTTATCTATGTACTGTTGCTGCTCCTCTTTTCTTTTAGCTACTTTTTTAACAAGATCTTCATACTCCTGAGGATGAAGAACTTTAAAAGCTAAATCTTCAAATTCTATTCTCATCCATCCGATACCAAGTCTGTTTGCTAAAGGTGCATATATTTCAAGAGTTTCTTTTGCTATTCTTTTTTGTTTTTCTACTGGAAGAAACTCTATGGTTCTCATATTATGAAGTCTATCAGCAAACTTTATGAGAATCACACGTATATCTTTTGACATAGCAAGAAACATCTTTCGGAAGTTTTCAGCTTGAGCTTCTTCTAAAGTTGAAAACTGTAATTTGCTCAATTTTGTAACCGCATCAACTAAAAAAGCTATTTCTGAATTAAAGTTTTCTCTTATATCTTCTACCGTCATTCCGGCATCCTCTACAGTATCATGAAGTAGACCAGCTGCAATTGTGGTAGAGTCTAACTTCATCTGGGCTAATATCTCAGCTACAGCTAAAGGATGATAGATATAAGGAATTCCCTCTTTTCTTTTTTGAGCACAATGTGCTTCATAGGAAAAAATATATGCCTTTCTTATTAATTCAACATTAGCATTAGGTCTGTATTGTAAGACCTTCTCAATTAAATCATTTATAGTAATCATTTTTTTTACTCTCCTTTTTTAGTTTAATATATTTAATAATGGATAAGTTAATTATTTTTGGTGGAATACCTCTTAAGGGAGAGGTAACAATAAGCGGAGCTAAAAATGCAGCTTTGCCAATAATAGCTTCTACAATTCTTGCCTCTGGAATACATACTCTTAAAAATATTCCAAAATTGAAAGATGTTGAGACAATGTTAAAACTTCTTAAGATTTTAGGTGCAGATGCTTATATTGAAAGAGGAATATGCAATATAGATACAACAAAAATAACTAATTTTGAAGCTCCCTATGAACTTGTAAAAACAATGAGAGCATCTATTCTTGTTTTAGGACCCTTAATAGCAAAGTTTGGAAAAGCAAAAGTATCATTACCAGGAGGATGTGCAATTGGAGCAAGGCCTGTAAATTTACACCTTCAAGGACTTAAAAAGATGGGTGCAAAAATAGAACTTGAAGAGGGATATATAGTTGCAAAAGCAAAACAACTTAAAGGAACAAAGATACATCTTGATATTCCCACTGTAACAGGAACTGAAAATTTAATAATGGCAGCAACTTTAGCAAAAGGCACAACAGTAATTGAGAATGCTGCAAAAGAGCCTGAAGTGGTTGATTTAGCAAACTATCTTATTTCTATGGGAGCAAAGATAAAAGGTGCAGGAACAAGTATTATTGAGATTGAAGGTGTCAGTGAACTTAATCCTTCTAAAGAGTATGAAATTATACCTGATAGAATAGAAGCAGGAACATTTATAGCAGTAGCTGGGATATGTGGTTCAGAAATAACGATTAAAAAGTGTAAATTAGAGCATCTCCATGCAGTAGTTAACAAAATGAAGGATGCGGGAGTGGATTTTAAGGAAACAAAAGAAGGATTAAAAGTTACAGGACCGAAAAAGTTGCGATCTGTGGATATAAAGACAATGCCTTATCCAGGTTTTCCAACAGATATGCAAGCTCAATTTATGGCAATGATGACAGTTGCTGAGGGTACGAGTGTTATAAAAGAGACAATTTTTGAAAATAGATTTATGCATGTAGCTGAACTCCGAAGATTAGGAGCGGATATAACTGTTGAAGGTAATACAGCAACTGTAAGAGGGGTAAAAAAACTGAAAGGCGCTCCTGTTATGGCTACAGATTTAAGAGCATCTGCTTGTCTTGTTATAGCTGGATTAGTAGCCGATGGGAAAACAGTTATAGATAGAATATATCATCTTGACAGAGGATATGAGGATTTGGACAAAAAATTAATTCAGCTGGGAGCAAAAATTGAAAGAGTAGTTGATTAATAATAAAAAAATTTTTTAAAATTTATTACCCTTGAAGGGTTAATGAAGCCATGAAGGCGAAATGCTTTCATGGCTTTTTTTATAAATGAACATGTTTCATCTAAATAGAATTCAACATTTTCTAATAATATCAATCTTTTTTCATCTATTAGTATTTTTTAGTTGGATATTTTTCAGTAGTCTTGCTAAAAATCCTACACAATATGAAGTCTTTATAATCTCTGATTTTAAACAAAATTTCAAGCAAAATATCTTACAGAACTCTCATAAAAATATTTCTATTAGAAAAGAAAAAGGCTCAACAAATCAAGAAAATATACAACAAACTACTCATAATGAAACTGTTGAAACATTAACTCAAAACTCTTTATTAGAAGATTCAGATGTTTTTACAACATGGAAGGATCCCTCTGGCTTTTCTTCAAATAAAAAGGATATGTCATCTTTAAAAGGTATGATAGAGACAGAATTCGGAAACATAAATGGACCAAAATTTATTTATAGAGAGACTCCAATATATCCAGCAATTGCAAGAAGACTTGGTAAAGAAGGAAAAGTTATCTTAAGGCTTACTATAGATGAAAAAGGCAATCTCATAGAAATTGAGGTAGTAGAGTCAGCACCCTATGGTTTTACTGAAGCTGCAATAGAGGCAGTCAAAAAATCTAAATTTGCACCAGCTATGTATAATGGAAGACCTGTCGCTTGTAAAGCTATACTTCCAATTAGATTTATTCTTACAAACTAATTAAATACTAATTAAATATTTTTTCAATAAGCTCCTCTTTTCTCATAAATACTGCTTGAGGACCTAAAAAAAATCCTCCAAAGGCAATTAGAATGTCTTTATCTATAAGAAGACTATTAACGTTTTCTTTTAAAACTCTATTTATTGTAGCAATTTCTGATACTGCCTTTTCTTTAGAGATTTTTCTTTCATTAATTAAGATACTACCCATTAACTTAAGAGCTTTTTCAGTAAGTAAGAAATCTATTAAATCCTTTGCTGGATTTGCAAAATCCGGGATTTTAAAATTAAGTATCTGAGCTGTCTTTCTAATTAAATTTCCTCTTATGTGACCTACTCTTCTTAGTGCACCAATTTGTGAAAAGTCTAATGGTATTCCATATTTAATTGTGTGAGCTAATGATAAAATCTCTTTATTAGAGAGAGGTAAAATATTAATTTTTCTTAATTCAAGTAAAACTCTTATCATATGAAGAGCATCTACTCTCATTGCTGAGAACTCTCCGGGTGGATTTACTATGTTAGGATAATAAAAAGTTAGCCCTTCTGTGAAAAAAAGAAATTGATGAGTATTATCATTAATACAGGAGGAACCAAAATGTGACAATCTACTAAGTAATGTAACAATATCTTTCTCAAATCTTTCATTATTTTCAATAAAAGGAAAAAGACTGTCAAATTTTTTCATATAAATAAGAGGTCTTATTACAACTAAAATATCTGAAAACTCTCTGGCTTTATAAAGTCTTCTAAGAAACTCTTCGAAATTTAAGGGAGGAATACCGCTTCTTATGCAAAACAATCCTTTTTCAGTAAGAGAATCTCTATAAATATAATTGTGGTTTCTTAAAAAATCTTCTGTTTTTGCAATTGTTGTTTTTGGTATTTCCTTAAATGAAAAAGTTTTTCTCAGAAAATCCTCATATCTTTCACCAAGATAAAGAAATCCTATTAAAATCCATAAACTTAAAGCATTAACTAATGATTCCTTTTCTTCTCCTATTTCAGTTTTTAATTCTTGTATAAAAACATTTTGTAGTATCTTTTCTAGAACTTCCTTTTTTACTCCATAAATTAGCCAATTTGAATAACCAATCTCCTTTATCCCTAATCTTCCTGCCCTCCCCTCTTGTTGAAGAATATCTAAAATGTCCGGAATTAGTCTGTAACTCATAGTATTCACATCAAACCATCCTTTTATAGTTATAAGTGTTCTGTCTGCAGGAAGATTAACTCCATATGCAAGAGTTTGTGTAGCAATTAAAGTATTAAGACTACCATTTCTGAACTCCTTTTCAATTAAGTATCTTTCCTCCTGTGGAATATCAGCATTATGAAAAGCTATATCTGAACCAGAGGATTTTATCTCAAAGGGAGCGGTTTCATTCATAAGAGACATACCATGTTTTTGGGATATCTCAAGCAACTTCCATCCAAGTGATTTTTTAGGAACAAATATTAGAACTTTTTCATTTTTTCTTGAAAGCTCCTTCATAGCATTGAATATTTTTGATGCAATCTTTAAATCTGTGCTTTCAAAATTTTTTATGGGTTCTTTAAAATCTTTAAGCAAGTAAATTTCTCTTTCAATAGGGACAGGTCTCCACTCACAATCGATAACAACTTCACATTTCATCCACTCAGCTAACTCATAAACTCCTGGAAGAGTCGCAGAGAGTCCCACTAAGGGAATATTTTTTTCAAGAGCATAAACTACTGCCTCTTCAACTATCCATTTTTTTGTAATATGATGTATTTCATCGAAAATTATACAGTCTATTTTATCGGTCCAGTTTGCCTTATTACGAAAAGTAAAAACTAAATTTTCATAAGTACTGACTACTACTTGTGAAGTGACAGGTCTTAAAAACTCGAGTATATTATCTCCTGTTTTTACAGTTATAGTTTCAAAGTATCTTTTAAATTCCTTTACTTTTTCATAAACTAGGGATTTTGTAGGTGCGGTATATACTTTTATTCCTCCTCTATGATTCCTCCGAAAAAATATATATCCTATTAAACTTTTACCAGCTGATGATGGTGCAGATACTAAACTATTTCCTTTTTCATAGTTAATATAGAAAACAGTCTGGAGAGGATTAAGAAGCCGGAAAGGAATTCTTCTATCAATAATGAAACTTTCTAAAAGATCTTGTTGTACTTTTAGATTGTCAATAACATAGTAAGCTTTTCCTCCTTCAGTCAAACTAAAATAACTTTCCTTCAGAATCATTATCTTTTTCATAGTTATATTAAACTCTATAATATAATATTAAAATGCTGAGTTATGAAGAAAAAATTATTGTAAGTAAATATGCTTATATTCCGGAACATCTCATAAATTATGTAGTTGCAGTTTCAGGAGCAGAACCATTTTTTCATGAAGACTGTATATATTTTGTTAAAAATAGCCATCTAATTTTTATTGGCTATCCACTTAAAAAAGCTTTTAGCTTTGAGGGTGTAAAAAAAATTTTATTTACTGTTATAGATAAATTAAAACCGAAAACAGTAGCTTTTATTGCACCTGAGATTCTAATTTCAGAGAAGGAATGTTTGAAAAAAAATTCTGACTTTTATTATATCCTTGAGCTTTCTACATTTGCTCTTACATCAAAACTAAGAAACAGTATAAAAAGAGCATCTAAAGAAGTAGAGATACTTTATAGTAAAGATATAACAAAACAACATATTACTCTTATTGAAGAGGTTATTCAAGCTCATAGATTTGATGAGTATACAGAACATATATATAGAAAAATTCCAGAGTATGTTAACTCTTCATCAAAAACTTTTGTATTTAGCGCTATAAATAGTAAAGGACAATTAGTAGGATTTGATGTAGCAGATTATGAATCTGAAAACTTTTGTTTTTATATGTTCAACCTTATATCAAAGAGTACTTATATACCCGGAGTCTCTGATTTGCTTTTTTATGAGATTGTCAAAGAAGCAAAAAAACAAAAAAAACAATTCGTAAATATGGGGCTTGGTATAAACGAGGGAGTTACATTTTTTAAGAAGAAATGGGGTAGTAGAAAATTTTTAGATTACAACTTTTGTCTTTTTGAAAGAGGTATAAAGTTTTTAAACGCTCTTAGAAGGATTTTTTAAGAAAAAATTAACAGACCAACCCTCCTTTAAGAGTCTTTTAATAATTCCTTCAGTATGAATTATTCCTACAACTATTAAACTGTCTCCTTTTTCTACGTAAGGAATCATTCTTTCAAACAATATTGGATCGCGCTTGTCAACTATACTTTCACATCTACTAGGAAACTCAGTTGTATGAGTTATTAACTTATTCCATTGGCCCTCTAAGTATAGTTTTTCATAAGTTTTAGCATAAATTTCCCAAAAATTAGCTTTTTCAAAAAATCTTAAAATTCTCTCAACAGGTATTCCTTCCATTGCTTCTATTTGTTCTTCAATTGTTTCAAGATGGAATATATCTTTTTCATTTTCCTTAGCTATATTAAATATTTCTAAATCTATTGAATTTTTCCAATCTAATAGCTCTAAAAAAAGATACCATATGCTAAAAAAAGCCATCCAGTGGCGATAATTTTTAAGTATTCTTTCAATTTCACTAATGTAATACTCTTTAATCTGTCTTTCAGCATGTTCTTTTATAACTGGATTAATTTTACATGATGAAAACTTAACAAATTGTTGAGTAAGAAGCTTTAAAGTGTCGGGACTAATTATTTCATATAAGTTGGAAGATGTATTTTGACTTCCTATATTTACAACTTTTTGAAGACTCTGCTCATCTAAAGGTCCTTCAAAAATCACTGTTTGGACGGAAGAGATGATAGTCTTAAAGAAATCTTTAAAGCTTCTTGAAAAAATATGGGAAGCACCTACTAAATAGGAGCGTTTATCTTTAATTCTTACTTCCCATATCATTTTAAATTGATTTTTTGGCTTAAAAAATTTCAAAATTGGTTTCATCTCATAAGGAAATAATTAAGTATTCCGTACTCTTTATACTCATAGGTTTCATATTTAAGAAAGGGCACACCACCCCACTTTTTTTTAAATCTTCTTATACCCTCATTTACTCCAATTCCAAGATTTATAAAAGATTTTTTCTCCTTTTCTGACAGTTTGATAAGCTCATACATTAGAAGATCTGAGGAATAGGGAGCATAATTTATCTTAGAGGTGCAGCCAATCATGTATCCAGAAAACTTTTCAGCAGCCATTTCTACTATATAAAAAGCTGTGAGTTTGCCGTACTTGTTATAGGAGTTTAAGAAGAAAGCAGTTTCAGAGTTTTTAACATAATGGGGAAGTCTTGTATATAACTGTTTTATATTATCTGCTACAGCTTTAGTTTTTAAAAATTCTTCAATAAGTTCTAAATGTTGCTCCGTAAAAGTTCTGTCAAAGGATATCTTAAAATTGTCTTTAAATTTCTCCACTATTTTTATAAGCCTCTTATCAATTTTTGCTGGAATATCTATTTTAAAATACCAATCATCCTCCAGTTTTCTAAACTGATTAGTGAGTGCTTCTGGAAGAGAGGGAGTTAAAAGCCATAAATATCTTGGTTTGTATTGTCTTATTGAGTAGTTTATATACACTTCAACTTCCTTTAAATCAAATTGATGTTTAAGTGGATAGGCGATTAGTATAAGCCAGTTTTGTCCTATGAATATCAGATAGTTATCATCAATAAACTCAACATCACCTCCACTTAGAAAACACATAAGTTTTGGAATATGTTCTGGTACATAGGCTAAAGAAAGAATTCTTTTTTCTACATCCTTTGAAATCATTCGCTAATAGACATCTGCAGCCACTTTAACTGTAAGATCTCCAAGCATGTTAGTATAACTACCAAGTTCGTTGTCATACCATCCGTATATCACAGCTTGAGTTATAGGAACCTGAATTCTATCAACTGATGGCGAACCGACACTACAAAGTGTAGAGACATCAAGATTAACCATAGCTGTTCTTGTATGAGTTTCACTTCCTTCAATAATCGCGGCTGGACCAAAAAATCCTATGATATCTGTAGAAACTTTTTGATCTTCTGTAAAAAGTAAATATCCTCTTTTTTCTCTTTCTGCAGCCTCTTTATAGATGTTATTTATTAACTCTCTGGTAATTATATTAGCCTCCTCATCTCTAAAGGCGGCAACAAGTATTATCAATGAGCCAGTTATTATAGGAACTCTTACAGATTGAGCTATAAAGCCTATGTTTTTCATCTCAGGCAGAACAAGAGCAAGTGTTTTTGCCGCACCAGTAGATGTAAGAATTATGTTGTTCATCGCTGAACGAATCTTTCTAAGATCTTTTGCATCTGCTTTAGGAACTCTATCAAGAACTTCTTGAGAGGCAGTCACTGCATGAACTGTTGCCATTGAGACACTGAGAATTCTTTCTGGACCAAAGTAGTCAAGTAGTGGCTTCATCATATGGGCTAAACATGTTGTTGTGCAAGAGGCTCCAGAGATAATAAGATGTTTTTTATTGTCGTACATCTCCTCATTGATTCCCATTATTATAGTTATAGAGTCTTCAGGAATATCTTTTGTTTTATCCTTAATCTTGAAGGGTGCGCTAACTAAAACTTTATAAGCTCCTGAATCAATATGTCCTCTTACTGAGCCCTCTTTAGCATCTGAAGGCAAAGTAGGATCGAGAAATTTACCTGTTGTATCAACAACTAATCTTACTCCGTGTTTTTCCCACTGAATATCCTTTGGATTTCTACTTTCAGTAAGAATTTTAACAGGTATCCCATCAATAACAACTGTAGAGTCAGATTCATTAATATTTTCAATTACACTTTTTGAACGATAACCATACAGATAATTATGTAGTCTACCATAGGTAGAGTCATGTTCAATATAGAATGCGATATCCTTTAAAGATGTACCTGCTTTTCTTCCAAGATTAACAACTATTTGAGAGAAATATTTTCTTCCTATATGATGCCATAGTGTCAACTTTCCTATCCTACCTAAACCATTAATTCCAAGAATTTTTTCTGGCATTTTAAAACCTCCTTAAAATTTTAAAGATTTTTTAAATATACTCTTGTGAGATATGTATTAGTTGAACAGGATGTTTACCAAGATATACTAAACCACTTCTTCCGTCAATACTTATATAGTCTCCCTTTTTAAGAGTTTTTTTACCAATTTTACATTTTTTCTCATTTTGATAGACTATCATCTTAGAAAAACCAACAACACAAGTTTTTATAAGCTTTGTTGCAACTATTGATGCATGGGAAGTTGAGCCACCCCTCGCAGTAAGAATTCCATCAGCATTTGCGATATGTACAATATCATCAGGCACAGTATCAGCTCTTACAAGAATAACAGGTTCATGAGGATTTTCAGCTTTTAGTTCTCTTATATCATTTATATCAAAAACTATTCTACCTGATAAAGCTCCTCCACATACTCCTATTCCTATACCAACTTTGCTATTATTTAACTCTTCTGAAGGAGTAAATACATAAATTGACTCTCCCTTTATGTAGCTCATCTCTCTTGTCTGAAGAATGTAAAGATTGTTTTTACCTCTGCCTTCAAAGGTAAACTCAATCTCTTGATGATCCCAGCCTTCTTCATATATAAGTTTTTGAGCTATCTTTCTTAAAGTTTCATATATCTCTGGATATTCTTCCTCAAGAGATACTACATCAACTCTTCCTTCTTGAATCTTCTGTTTTATAGATATAGGATAGGTTTTTACTAATCCTGAAACTATGTCTTCACCTTGAGTGGCTGGAGTGAAATCTCCCCACAGCAAAATCTCATCCGTAGGTTCTTTTGGATTTGTAGTAAAAACAACTCCTGAACCAGAGTTTAAATCAAGATTTCCAAATACCATTTTCTGAACAATAACAGCAGTACCCCAATCTTCTGAGATACCTAAAATCTCTCTGTAAGCTTTTGCTTTCTCAGAATACCAAGAGTTAAAAACTTGCATAATCGCTACTTCAAGCTGCCTCCAAGGATCTTCCTCAATTTCTATATTTTTTGATAAAATATGATCTTTATAAGCAAGTGCAACTTCCTTCATTTGAGAAGGAGTAAATTGAATTTTAAGTTCTACTTTATATTTTTTCTTAAAATCATTGATAATATTATCAAATTCATCTCTATCTATTCCAAAGGACATTCCCCAGCATTGTAAAAATCTTCTGTAACTGTCCCATGCAAACCAGTGTTTACCAGTTTGGTTAATTAGTCCTTTAATGATTTCTTCATTTATTCCTACATTTAAGAAGGAGCTCATCATGCCAGGCATTGATATGGCTCCACCACTTCTTACAGAAACTAAAAGAGGATTTTCAGGATTGCCAAAGAGTTTATTAGTTGCACCTTCGAGTCTTTTTATGGTAGACCTTATTTCTTTTTTTAAGTGTTCTCTTACAGGTTCAAATTTGTTTATTACATAGCGGCAACGAAATACCTCTGTTGTTAAGATAAATCCTGGAGGAACTGGTATTTTTAGGTGAGAGAGTATTAAAAGATTATGTCCTTTATTACCAAGATGGATTCTGTCATTAAGTTCCTTTATAGGATTGTTTATATCACATAGCGCTTTTTTAGGATCATAAGTCATCAAAAGATCAAGATCTTTGTATTCTAACTTTTCAGTCTGATTATAGGCTGTTTTTATTATTCTTCCAATAAGTCTATCAAGTTGACTTAATCCAGGGTATTGAGTTACTATGTCTCTTAAAAATTTTTCAGAAAGTGAGTTTATTATTTCAAATTCGTTAGAACTTTCATTGTCTTTAAGTATTCTATTAATTACCCTCTTTAAAAGTTTTTTGTAGGGAGCTGTACAGTAAGTATTAACAATATCGCTTACAGACTCAGCTAATGTTATAAATATGTCCATATATTGAGAAAAGGTAAATCTTCTTATTTCTAAAGCTACAGAAAGCATAGAAAGTGTGTTTAAAAATTTCTGTGATGAAATTCCACTTAACTCTAATACTTTATAAAAGAGTTTTAGATACTTTTCTATTCTAAAAAGAGTCGCTCTTGTTATAAAGCTTAAATCTATAGAGTCTTCAATTTGATCTAAAATACTGTTTAGGGTATTTTCAAGTCTTAGAAAGACAGAAAGAGCATTAAACTTTCTTTCACTATATTTACCTGAAACTGAGGGAATTCCAGCCACTATATGGCGTTTGTGGGTGATATCTTCAAAAGCTTCATACTTTTCTGGTGAAAGAATAATTTTTTTGAGTGAGTCAAGATAATTTACCAAAGCTTCAGCTTTTCGGTAGAAGGATTCATTGTTGAGAACTTCAATCAGATAACTCGCATCTGGAAGTCCTAAATAAAAAGCTTCTTTAAGAAATGTTTCTAACTCAATGTAGTCCACTCTATATTTTGCATTAAGAAGTTGATAAAGCCTTATTGTGAGTATTGCTTTTGTTTTTATCTCTTCAGATACATTTAAATTGCTTATTTTTGACAAAATGATTTCTACTGGAGTTGATACAAGTTCATCAAAGGAGTAAAACTCCTCTGAAAGTTTCACAAAAACTTTATTCAACTCTTCAATATGAGTACTAATTAAATTGCTCTCTCTAATTACTTCTTCTGGTATATATTTACTTAAACCTTGAGGATTTTTTGTTAGCCAAAATTTAATTGTTTCTTTTAGTAAATCAATAAGGAGAGGACTACTTTCAACATGAATCTGCTTTCTAATAAAGTGCATTAAAGGATCTTTTCGTTTTATTATTTCATCCACCTGGGTAGAGACTGTTCTCAGTTGTCCTTCAGCATTTATATCGTTAAAATAAACAGGAAATCTTTTAAGCAAAGGCTTAATAAGATAAAAAACAGAAGATATTTCAGAGTTAAGTAGTTTTGTTATTTCCTTCTGGAAAAAATCTGTATCTTTAATGTGAACTCCACCAAAAAATAGATAAATAGACAAAGCAGAGATTAGATCTCTAAAGGCAGAGGGATTTTTACAGATTAAATCAAACCAAGTCTTTAAATTTCTAACATGATATCTGTTTATATTTATTGTATAGTCTTCGTAAAAGCCTTTAAACTCAGGAGTATGAAATCCTAAATCTACAGTACGCTCAATAAATAAACTTAGAAGAGTCTTGTTGTCAGTAAGGTATATTGAGTTTCCAATCTGTTCCACAGCAAACATAACAGCTTCAGGATGAATATGAAAAAATCTGTTAAATTTTAGAAATACATCGTTTAGAAGACTCTCTACTTCAGTTATGTTGCTATTTATACTTATAAAATCTCTACATAATTTACCAATTTCTCTTAAAGAAAAATCATATATATTTTTTAACTCATTAACTTCTAAAATCCACAAAAGATAATAAATTTTCAGTAGTAAATCGTCAGAAGTTTTACCTAAAGATTGAAAATTTTTTAGTAAATCTTTGAATTTATTAAGAATCTCTGTTTCTGAAGGAAGAAGTAGTAGCTCATTTATGTCAGAGTATTCTGATGTTTTTTTATAAAAATCCTTAAATTCAGCAATGAGTTTCTCAATCTCAAATTTAGCTAACTGGGGTAGTCCTAAATTTTTATCCTCTATTGAAGAGTAGTATAAATATAGATATTTTAGATATTTTTTGTAACAGCCTACAAATAACTCAGTTAACTCAACATCTGAGGTTTTTGTTTTTAGTAAAGTCTTTCCGATCAATCTTAAAATACTTAAATTTGTTAAAAATCTTTGTAAATCGAGATCACCAATTTTTGATAAAACTTGATAAATGATACTTCTGTAAGAATAGTCAGATAAAGTATCCTCTTCTATTAATTTCAAGAGTATTCTTAGAGTAGCTCTTAAACACTCTTCAGGAAATGTTTCTTCTTCAATTTTTTTTATTAAAAAATTAAAAACAGCTTGGGTTGCCTCTGCTCCTTCAGAATGTTTAAAGTAGTAGGAGTAATACTTCAAATAATGGTTCTCTAACTGTTGAATTAATGAGGGTGTAAGAGAATTTTTTAATTTATCTATTAAATCTTGAACTGTATTAAAAATTCCGGGATAGGATAAAAAAATTTTTGCAGTTGTACTTAATCTTTCTTCAATATCCTTTTCTTTGATTAAAATACTCACTTTTAATTAATTATAGCAAAAAATTATATGGTAAGATAAATCAAAAATATGTTAAATTTTATTAGAAAAAAATGGCAAAATACTCTTATTTCTATGATATTCATGAAAAATGTGGTATTGTTGGCGTATTTGGACATCCTGAAGCAGCTAATCTTACCTATTTAGGGCTTTATGCTTTACAACACAGAGGTCAAGAGGGTTCTGGAATCTGTTCTTCAGATGGAACAAAACTTTATCTTGAAAAATCTCTTGGATTAGTTGCAGAAATCTTTAATGAAAAAGTCTTAGAAAAACTTCCTGGGCATATAGCCATAGGACATAACAGATACTCAACAGCAGGCTCATCAACTTTAGAGAATGTTCAACCTCTTTTAGCAACCTTCTCTCTTGGTAATATTGCAATTGCTCATAATGGAAATTTAATTGAATTTGAAAGTTTAAGAGAAAAACTTGAAAGAGATGGAGCAATTTTTCAGTCTACCTCCGACAGCGAAATAATTCTTCATTTAATAGCGAGAGCAAGAAATGAAGATATCTATGAAAGAGTTGCGAATGCTGTAAAACAAGTAAAAGGAGCTTTTTCACTACTTCTTATGACAGAGAAGGATCTTATCGCAATAAGAGATCCCTACGGAATAAGACCATTATGTTTAGGACAACTTAAAGAAGGATACATTATAGCATCTGAAACTTGTGCTTTTGATTTAGTTGGTGCAACATATATTAGAGATATCTATCCTGGAGAGATGCTCATAGTAAATGAGGATGGAATTAAATCAATTAAAATATTTAACAATACCTGTAAAGCCTATTGTGTCTTTGAATTTATTTATTTTTCAAGACCAGATAGTTACATATTTGATCACACCTGTGTAAACACAGTAAGAAAAGAGTTAGGAAGGCAACTTGCAAGAGAGCAAGCTATAGATGCAGATATAGTTATTCCTGTTCCAGACTCAGGAGTTCCTGCAGCCTTAGGCTATGCTGAAAAAAGTGGAATACCCTTTGAGTTTGGTTTAATAAGAAATCACTATGTAGGAAGAACATTTATTGAACCAAAGCAGAGTATTAGACATTTTGGCGTAAAAGTTAAGCTTAATCCTGTTAGAGATGTTTTAAAAAATAAGAGAGTAGTTGTCGTAGATGACTCAATTGTTAGAGGAACAACATCAAAAAAGATCGTAAAAATGATAAGAGAGATTGGTGGAGCCAAGGAAGTTCACATGAGAATTAGCTCTCCACCAACAATAGGACCATGTTTTTATGGAATAGATACACCAACAAGACAAGAGCTTATTGCTTCCTCTCATAAAGTTGAAGAGATAAGAAAATATATAACAGCAGATAGTCTTGGTTATTTAAGTATTGAGGGTTTAAAAAAGGTTATTCCGAATTCAAACTCCTACTGCATGGCTTGTTTTACAGGAAAATATCCAATAGAGTTTGAATCTAAAAAATACAGCCAACTTGAGCTTTTTTCGTGAACATCGAGCCATTAAAAAATATATTTAAGATTAATTTGAAAATAAAAAACTACGAAAAGGTTCTTGTTTTTACAGATTTTCCAAAAGAGGAAGAGACTCTCTCAGAGATTGAATATAAGAGAAGAGTTACACTAAGACAAATAGCACAAACTTTATATGAGTTAGGAAAAAGTTTTTGCAAGGAGATTAAATACTATGAGTACCCATCTTTAGGTTGTCACGGAAAAGAGCCACCTGAGGAGATTTGGATTTTGGCTTTTGGAGAAAGGGCTATAAAAGAAATTAAAGAGTCTAATTTATTTAACAAAATAATTGACAAAAAAATTTCAGATAAAGAGTTAACCCTTATTAAAGAAATTATAAAGAAATACAGAGAAGATGCAGTTAATGCAGTGGTAGCTTTATCAAATTTCTCAACAAGTCATACAAACTTTAGAGATCTTCTAACTAAGATATGTGGAACAAGATATGCAAGTATGCCACTTTTTGATGCCTCTATGCTTACTGGTGCAATGAATGCGGATTGGAAAGAGGTTTATAAAAGAGGAGTTAAGTTAAAAAGAGCACTTGCTAATGCAGAAGAAATAGAGATGATAACTCCTAATGGTACAGAGATAAGAATGAGAAAGGGAGACAGAAAAGTTTGCATTGATTCAGGAATTCTAAGTAAAAAAGGCTCTTTTGGAAATCTTCCTGCAGGAGAAGTATTTTTTGCACCATTAGAAGGCTCAGCATATGGTAAACTAGTTGTGGAGTGGGCACCCACAAGAAAACTGAAAAGTCCTCTAATTTTCTATGTAAAAGATGGCAAATTAATTTCTATTGAAGGAAAAGAGCCTTATAGAGCAGAACTTGAAAAAATTTTAGATGAAAGACAAGAAAATAGAAATATTGCAGAGTTTGGTATAGGAATTAATGATAAAGCAACAAGAGCTGACAATATTCTTGAGTCTGAAAAAATCCTTGGTACGGTTCATATTGCATTAGGAGATAACTCTTCTTTTGGTGGTAAAGTGCGTACAAATTTTCATCAAGATTTTGTATTTTTTAAACCTACTGTTTATCTCATACTGAAGAATAGCTCAAAATATGCGATTATTTCTGAAGGTAAACTTTTGATATAATATTTTAATGAAAGTCGTCTGTCAAAATAAGAAAGCCTACTCTGACTATGAAATTGAAGAAACCTTTGAAGCAGGTATTGTTCTTACAGGAACAGAGGTAAAATCTCTAAGGGAGGGAAGAGCAAATCTAAAAGACAGTTATGTGATCATTAAGGACTCGGAGGCTTTCTTACTTAACTGTCATATTAGTCCCTACAGTCATGGAAACATATTTAATCATGATCCAATTAGAACAAGAAAGCTACTTTTACATAAAAGGGAAATTGAAAGACTAAAAGGGAAGATACAGCAAAAAGGATACACACTAATTCCTTTGAAGATTTATTTTAAAGGACAATATGCTAAAGTTGAGATTGCTCTTGTAAAGGGTAGAAAAAAATATGAAAAAAGAGATATAATTAAACAACGAGAAGTTCAAAGAGAGATTGAGAGAGCGTTAAAACATTATTGATCTTTAAAAAGGGGGCGAAAGGATTCGACGGAGGTAGTGAGGGCTAAGCTGCATGCCGTGGCCCCATCACCACGTAAAAAGATGGGAAAACACAACTGCCAACTCAGAGCTGGCACTCGCTGCCTAATTAAAGGCAGGCGTCTTCCTAAGTTAGGCTTCAGGGCTTAGGAAAGGCGTGATACACTGAAGCTTACCTTAGGTGGTTAACCCGCTACCTAAGGGAAAAAGAAGGGTTGTAGGGTTTTAGAGAGCCTGTGGGAGGGCGATCTAAAACCTGAAGTTAAAAACTCCCACTAAGCATGTAGATGCTTAGAGGTAGCACCTTCGGACGCGGGTTCGATTCCCGCCGCCTCCACCAAAAAAATCATAATTTCATTTGTGAAACATATTCCTGGAAGCCCCCATGAGATTGCTTTACTTGAAATTTCTCAAGTCTTTGATAACTCTTCCTTTATAAAGATAACTCTATCAATTTTTTTGAGAATTTGATTAATATATATGATACAAAATGAAAGGAGGAAATTTTTATGAGAAAAAAATTATATGTTCTTATATTTATCATCATTTTTTTACCCTTTTTTTCATCGGCACAAGCTAAGTTTCAGCAAATTCAAAATATTTCAGAATTTATAGTTAAGAAGGAAATTAAAAAGACAAATGTGAAAAAGGAAGAGGCTGAAAATGAGATTACAAAAGCCATATACTCCATTGGCTTATCAGTTCCTTCAATCGGAAATGATCCCTGTCAGGGCATCGGAAAAACAATAGGTGGAGTGAAAAAATATGAAACTAAAGGAGCATCAGAAATAACGGGTTTAGCTACCAAGCCTTCAGTATCTGTTGGAAAGCAAAAGCAAGCAATGGAAGGAGAAGTTAACAGAGAGGAAGAGAATAAACAAATAATTAGTGAAATGGATGCTGCAATGAGTGATTTTCTTAATAATAACAACGAATCCGCTCAAAAACATTTAGATAATGCAAGAGATATAAATGATAATAGGACAAGAAGAGATATGGAAGAAGTGAAAAATGCTGAAAATCCAACAGCTGAACAGCTTGACAGACTTGCAGAAGACATATGGACAGGTTGGGTTATTGGCCGTAATGATGATAGTCTAAGTTTTCAAGCTTGGCAAGAATTCGCAAAAGGAGCTATCAGATCTTCTGAATATCCCGAAGAAAGAAAGGAATTTTTAAGAAAAACAATTTATACTCCTAATCCTGAATTCATTTCTTGTGATAGCCCAGTATGTGAGAAAGCAGATGAAGTAAGAAGAAAATTCAAAAAACAATTAGAGGCAGATAAAGAGAGAAAATCTAAAATTACTAAACAACAACAGATCGGAGGTAAAGGCCAAAGTTATAAGCAACCAACAGAAACATATCCAGGTGAATCTACGAAATCAGGTTATGAAAGGGAGAAAAGTTCAAAAATAGACAAAAAAGAGTCAATTACTTATCCTTCGGATTCTGGCGGAAAAGGCAGAGGAAATATAGACTTTTGTGGAAGAAATCTTCCAACACCTGAAGAAGCTGCTGCAATGGGATTTGACCCTGGCAGAATAATAAATCCTGCAACTGGTGACTGGAAAGGACGCATCACACAGCGAGCAACGGAGAGAACACTTACTTGGTCAAAGACAATTTCAACTGATAGAAACATAGTAGTAGTTGAAAATACTTACAAAGATGGAGAACTTGTTGCAATTAACTATAATTTTTTTGACAAAAAAGGAAATAGGATTGGCTACGCTTCCTATAACTCCACAACGAAAACAGTTGAGGCAAAGAGATTTAAATAAATTGGAGATATAGGAGAGATTTAAGATAGAGTAGAACTAAGAAAAATTTAAATTTTTTGTAATGCTATCATTCTCTGTCTTACTGCTTCTTTAAATGTTTCAACTTCTAAAAGAGTTGTTGGTGGTTTTATTGGATTATCAATAAAAATAGATATCTTACCTAAACGAGGAATAACCCTCCCTCTGGGAAGCACTTTAAAAGTTCCTTCTATTATTACTGGCACTACAGGAACGCCTGTATCAATACTAAGGGTTGCAAAACCTGTCTTAAACTCTCTTATCTGTCCATCAAAGGATCTACCACCCTCAGGAAATATGCAAAGAGATAGTCCTTGTTTTAGAATCTCTTTAGAGCTTTCCATAGCTGAAATAAGATCTCTGTCAGAACTTATTGGAATTACATTAATTAATTCTGCAATAAACTTATTGGGAAAAAACTTTTTTAATCCTTGAAAATGTAAGTCTTTTGATATTTTGAAAGGTAAAGAGGCAAAGACAACAAAACCGTCAAAATAGCTTACATGATTTGGAGTAATGATAAAAGGTGGAGGAGGTAGTTTTTCTAATCCATAAACTTTAAGCTGATAAAGAAGTTTAAAAAAAACTTTTAATAAAAAATGAGCTACTGCCAATATAAATAAATTCGCCCATTTAAAAAGTCTACTTTTTGGTTTATGAAGCCTTTCTAAAGGTAAAGTCTGCTTTAATTTTTCTACATCTTTTATAATATCATCAACAGTACTCCATCTGCTAACAATCTCATCTGTCAAAGTTATAGAAAAGCTTTTTTCAATAGCTAAAGCCAACTCTACTCTGTTGATAGAGTCTATACCAATATCTAACTCAAGATGATCTGAAGGATAAATATTTTTAACTGATGGAATAATAGATTTAATTATTTCTTCAATTTTTTTGCCTGTTTCATTATACAGCTTGTAATCTACTCTCTGCCTTTTTTCTTTTTGATAAATTACTTCTTTTATTAAAAATCTCTTAAATTTTCCAAGTCTTGTTTTTGGTAAATCTTCATTGTGAAGATAAAATCCCTTAATTCTCATATAGTCTGGAAGATTCCTTGATACAGAATCTAACTGCCATTTAAGATTTGACCTAATACTAAGTATTCCTGCCCTTTTTGCATACTCAATGTCAGGTACTATAATTGCCTCCATTGTATCAATAAGACAGATTTCTTTTATAAGAGGAATCATCTTTTTGTAGAATTCTTCCACACTTTCTGGATATATAGTTTTACCTGAGGAAAGCACTATAATATCCTTTTTTCTGCCTGTTATAAATAAATATCCTTCTTTATCTATAAAGCCCATATCTCCTGTAAGAAGCCAGCTATTTTGGAAAGACTCTTTTGTAAGCTCTTCATCTTTATAGTATCCTTTCATAACAAGAGGACCTTTTACTGCTATCTCGCCTATCCCTTTTTCATCAGGGTTTAGTATTTTTACTTCAACACCTTCAAGTGGTTTTCCAACTGAGCCTGGTTTACGTCTGTCTTTTGGATTAAAACTTACTATAGGAGATGTTTCAGTAAGTCCATATCCTTCTATAACAGTAAATCCAATTGCTTCTAAATCTTTCATAACTTCTGGCTCAAGCCTTGCACCACCACAAGCAAAAAATTTAAATTGAAAGCCAGTTTTTAGATGGAAAGGGAAAAACAGATATTTACCAATATTTATATTGAATTTTCTTCTTAAATAAGAAGTTGTAGCCTTAGTTCCTGCAAAAAATAAATTTAATGGAAATTTTTTAGTTTTTTCTAATATTCTATTTCTGAATAACTCCAGCAACTTAGGAACTGCTATCATAGCAGTAACTTTAAGCATTTTTATTGTTCTTAATATTTCTTGTCCTTTTATTTGAGGTAAAAATGTAACTGTTGCTCCTAAAGAAAAAGGCACAAGAAAGCCACAAACAAAGGGATAAGTATGATGAAGTGGAAGAATGCAAAGTATATTCTCATTGCTTCCTATAATATTAGTTTTTTTTACTGCCTCAATCTGGAATATAAAATTTGAATGGGTAAGCATAACAGCCTTTGGATTACCAGTTGTACCAGAAGTGTAGATAATAGATGCTAAAGCCTCTTGTTGAGTTTGTACAAACTCTACCTGATCAGAGGCAGGTAAATCCATAATTTTTTCTATATTAAATCCTTTGTAGTTAACAACTTTATCAGCAGTTTTCTCTGAATAAAGAATTAGTTTTGCTTCTGAATGTTTGATAATATTTTCAAATGTTTGTTTGTCTGTTTCTACATCCACAGGCACTGCTATAGCACCACTTAGAATAATTCCTATATAAGAGATGCACCACCAAGGAGAATTTTCTGCATAAATAATAACTTTGTCTTCTTGACAAATATGTTTTTGAATAAAATTGCAAAATTTTAAAGAGTAATTTTTAATATCCTCATAGGTAAAGCTTTGCCACTTATAAGAGCTTTCTACTTTTACTGGATAGTAAAAGGCTGTTTTATCTTTATAAGTTTGAAAAGATTCAAAAAAGACAGATGCTAAACTCATCTAAATAATTATAGCAAGAATTTGATATTTGTCGTAGTTTAAATTAAACTATCAACACTACTAAATGATTCCCAATAAGAAACAAATACTAAGTTGGTGTTTTTTTGATTTTGCTGTATCCAGCTACTCTGCTAATGTTTTATCTATAATCTTCCCTGTTTACTATGTAACTTATATTGTTGGCAACTCAGGAATTGGAGATTTATGGTGGGGGAGAGCTATCTCTGTTAGCATGTTAGCTGTAGCAATACTTTCTCCCTATCTTGGTGGAGTAGCTGATTATGCAGGCATTAGAAAGAGAATGTTGCTCTGTTTTGTATTACTTGGAGCTTTCTTTGTTGCTTCATTATCTGGACTAAAAAAGGGAGATGTAGTTGAGGGTTTTTTACTCATTGTAATGGCAAATATATCAATAGAGTCAGCTATTGTGTTTTATAACTCCTTTCTTCCACTGATTGCCTCCAGAGAGTATTTTGGAAGAGTTTCCTCATGGGGATTTGCAATAGGATATATTGGTTCAATTTTATCCTTATTGGTAGGGCTTTATTTCATTGAAAGAAATCAATATGAGTTAATATGGCTTTATGTATCAATCTCTCTTATATTGTTTTCCCTTCCAACTTTCCTAACAATGCCTTCAGACGAAAAGAAAAGTAGTTTTTTTAATGCAGCTTATAAAGGAATGAAATTTATTATTAAAACATTTTTGCATCTTTGGAGAGAAAAAACTTTGAGGAAATTTTTTATTGCTTACTTTTTATATATGGACGGAGTAAATACAGTGATAGTTTTTTCGGGTATATATGCCTCTGTTACTATAGGATTTAAACCAGCAGAGCTTGTGTTACTTTTTATAGTAGTTCAGTTTACTGCCTTTGCAGGAGCCTCTGTCTTTGCAAAAGCCTCTGACTCATTAGGTCCAAGGACCATTATTTTAATTTCACTAATACTATGGATTACTGTTTGTATAGCTGCATTTTTTATAAGTTCAAAAATAATGTTTTTTACTCTTGCCTCAGTAGCTGGAGTAGGATTAGGAACAATTCAGGCATCATCAAGAGCATATTTTTCAAGATTTATACCTAAAGGGAATGAATCAGAATATTTCGGAGTTTACTCCATGATTGGTAAAACTTCTGCAATCATTGGACCAATTCTATTTGGTGAAATATCTGGAGTTACCGGAAGTCAGAGAGTTGCGATACTGATGATAACGATATTTTTCCTGTTAGGTTTCTTTATAATTGAAGGACTTAAAAAGGAAAGAAGTGTCTCAAAAAGTTCTTGATTATTTTAATTTGTAGGTAAGAATTTTTCTACCCTCCTCCACCGTAAACAAAACTGCTGCAAAGGGGATTAAAATAAGCCATACATTTAAAGGAATTGGATACGTTGAAAATATACTGTTTCCCCATGGATGATATACAATAAAAAGCTGCAAAAGCAGTTCAAAAATTATCCCTATCAAAAGAAGCTTATTTGAGAATATTCCAAGACTAAAGACTGATTCTTTAAAGGAACGGGATACAAATCCATTTGCAACCTGTGCAAGGACTATTCCTGTAAGGCATGCTGTTGTTGCCTGCATGTAAAGAATATTATTTGCTGATAAAGCCTCTCCCCATTGCCATCCTCCAGATTTTAAAACATAGAAATATCCAAAAAGTCCTGCCATTGCTTCAATTGGTCCCAAAATTAAGAATACTCTTAAAAGAAGCTTTATGTTTAAAAGCCTCTCATTATGTCTTCGTGGAGGTTGTTTCATTACTTCTTTTGTTGGCTTTTCTGCACCAAGAGCAAGCCCGGGAAGTATATCTGTTCCTAAATCAATTGCAAGAATCTGCATAATTGTAAGAGGAAGAGGAATTCTAAATACCGCATAGGCAATATATGGAATAAGCTCAGCTATGTTTGATGTGAAAAAGTAAGAGATAAACTTTCTTATGTTTTCGTAAATTGCTCTTCCCTCTTCAATAGCATTAACTATTGTTGCGAAATTATCATCAAGAAGTATCATTTCTCCAGCTTCCTTTGCCACATCTGTTCCACTTCCCATGGCAACTCCTATGTCTGCCTTTTTAAGTGCTGGTGCATCATTTACTCCATCTCCTGTAACTGCAACTCTTTCTCCAGATTCTTGAAGAAGCGTAACAATCCTTAATTTATCCTTTGGTGTCATCCTTGTAAAAAGTATTTCTCTTTCTTTAAGCTTTTCCCTGAGTTCTAAGTCTATCATCTTGTGAAACTCTTCTGCCTCAATGACAACAGGATTATTT
>JANXBK010000049.1 GCA_025057595.1 Thermodesulfovibrio sp. | reverse complement strand
TGTATGGTTTCAATTCCACAATGGTTCAATTAAACCTGGAGCATACAAAACACAGAACACTGGAACACTGGAGGTTTCAATTCCACAATGGTTCAATTAAACCAACAAGAAACACTGAAGCACTGAACACTGAACACTGGTTTCAATTCCACAATGGTTCAATTAAACCTATCATTTCACTATGTTTTCTTTTATACTTTTTGTGTTTCAATTCCACAATGGTTCAATTAAACCCTTGTTAGCAGTCCTGGAGTGAATAAACGAATCTTAGTTTCAATTCCACAATGGTTCAATTAAACCTACGAATATACAAATGATACCGAGTTGGAATGAATAGTTTCAATTCCACAATGGTTCAATTAAACCTTTTTAGTTTGAACGCCCCCTTCTCAGGACCTCCAGTTTCAATTCCACAATGGTTCAATTAAACCTAACTAAATTTGACTTCAAAAGTTGTTCTCTTGTAGTTTCAATTCCACAATGGTTCAATTAAACCGATTTTTTATAGATAACGAAGAAATCTTTGCGAAATATGTGTTTCAATTCCACAATGGTTCAATTAAACCGGACTTGGTAAATATTGTATCTTCCCTCCCACAGTAGTTTCAATTCCACAATGGTTCAATTAAACCGATATCCTACG
>JANXBK010000048.1:287-643 GCA_025057595.1 Thermodesulfovibrio sp. | reverse complement strand
GAGAGATTGAGATATTTGAGAAGTTTCCAGATTTGATAGATATTTATCGTTGCAGTACAGGTTTTGTTCATGAGGGTCCTCAAGAGTATCAGATAGAGTTTGTAAATAAATGTATCAAGGAAATTGAAGAAAAACTAAAAAAACAAAGGTATGATATGGTTGTTTTTGATGAGCTCTCTATTGCATTAAGTACTGGATTAATTAGCAGAGAAGATACAGAAAGACTAATTCAGTTGTTAGATAATGCTGAAGTTATAATTACTGGAAGGAATGCTCCAGAGTGGTTAATTGAAAAGGCAGATTTAGTTACAGAGATGAAAAAAATAAAACACTACTTTGATAAAGGAATAAGAGCA
>JANXBK010000048.1:0-277 GCA_025057595.1 Thermodesulfovibrio sp. | reverse complement strand
CTGATGAATCCAACTACTGTTATTTATCTTCTTAGACATGGTGAGACAGAGGGTCCAAAAAAAGTATACAAGGGGCATCTTGATGTTCCTTTAAGTAAAACAGGACAAAAGCAGGCAAAGAAAGTAGCCCAACATCTTAAAAACTACATAAAAAGATATGAGCTTAAATGTGAACTCTGTTACTGTTCTCCACTTAAAAGAGCTGTAGAAACCTCGGAGATATTATGTCAAACCCTTTCTTTACAGATTAAACCTTTAGAAATTCTCAAAGAAAGAA
>JANXBK010000047.1 GCA_025057595.1 Thermodesulfovibrio sp. | reverse complement strand
CAGGCTCAAACAGTTCAAGTTTCATCGCTTTAGCATAATCATACATTTCCTTAACAGCCTCTCCTGACCATCCATAACTACCAAAGGCAGCAAAAAGTCTGTTTTTAGGTCTTAGTCCTTTAAGATAAGTAAGAAACTCAGCTACTGAAGGAAAAATAGTATTATTTAAAGTAGGTGAACCTACAATTATTCCTCTGTTTTTCCATATCTCTTTAATGGCAACACTTTTTGGTGTAGCACGAAGTTTAATAATTTTAACTGGCACTCCTTCACTCTCTAAACCTTGAGCAATAGGCGTAACCATCTGTTCGGTGCTATGCCACATAGTATCATAGACAATTACTGCACCAAGCCTTGCCTTTGCTTCAACCATATCTGAATAAAGGGTTAAAACCTTATCAATGTGAGAGCGCCATATTACACCATGGTCAGGTGCAATCATCTCTATCTCTATTCCAGATTTCTTTATTTCTTCAATCTTTGCCTTTATAACATTTCCATAAAGCATTAAAATATTTGCATAATAATCAATAACAGAGTCTTCAAGCTCTTCCATTGAGCGATTACTTATAAATTCGTCATCAAATCTTTCAACCGATGCAATATGTTGCCCAAAGGCGTCTTGACTTATTAAAATTTTTTCCTC
>JANXBK010000046.1 GCA_025057595.1 Thermodesulfovibrio sp. | reverse complement strand
CTCCAGAGATTACAATCTGGCCTGGACAGTTAAGATTTGCAAGATCTACATAAAAACCATCAATGCTTTCACATATTGATTTTAAAGTCTCCTCATCAAGACCAATCACTGCAGCCATAGAACCTTTTCCTTCAGGTTGAGCAGACTGCATGAGTTGTCCTCTTTTTCTTACTATTCTTAAAGCATCTTCAAAGGAAAAGACTTCACCTGCTAAACAAGCAGTATACTCTCCAAGGGAGTGTCCTGCTAAGAAGGAAGGCTTAATTTCCAATGATTTTATCTCTTTTAATAAAGCATAGGATACTGTAAGAATAGCTGGCTGAGTATTTTCAGTTTTATTGAGTTCATTTTCAGGACCTTCAAAACAAAGTTTAGCTATCTCAAAATTCAAAACATTATTTGCCTTTTCAAATACTTCTTTTTGCCTTTCATATAAACTTTTACCCATCCCTACATATTGAGAACCTTGTCCTGGAAACACAAAGGCAATCATTCTCCTACTCCTTCTTTCAGTTTTTTTATAAGAAGAGGAACAATTACTTTTAAATCACCTACAATGCCATAGGTGGCTACATTAAAGATAGGAGCATTAGGATCTTTATTTATTGCTACGATTATATCAGTTGACTGCATTCCATCTAGATGT
>JANXBK010000045.1 GCA_025057595.1 Thermodesulfovibrio sp. | reverse complement strand
AGTAAGATTTGAACTTACCTACTATACACTTAAACCTGATATAAAAGTAATTGCACCTTGGCGTGAATGGGAGTTTGACTCACGGAGTGCTCTTATTGAGTATGCTCAAAAACATAATATTCCTGTAGAAGCAACAAAAGAAAAACCCTACAGCATAGACAGAAATCTTTTTCATATAAGCTATGAAGGAGGAATTCTTGAAGACCCTTGGCAAGAACCACCAGAAGACATGTATACAATGGTAGTACCACCTGAGAAAGCTCCTGATAAACCTGTCTATATTGAGATAACCTATGAAAAGGGTGATCCAGTAGAATTAAATGGGGAGAGACTTTCTCCAGTAGAACTATTAAGCAGACTTAATAAAATTGCAGGAGAAAATGGCATTGGAAGAGTGGATATTGTTGAAAACCGTTATGTTGGAATAAAATCAAGAGGAGTATATGAAACTCCAGGTGGAACAGTTCTTCATATCGCTCATAAAGCAATTGAATCAATAACAATGGATAGAGAATTAATGCATCTTAGAGATAGTCTTATTCCAAGATACTCTGAGCTGATCTATTATGGATATTGGTTTTCACCTGAAAGACAGGCTCTCCAGAAGCTAATTGATGAGACACAAAAAAATGTAACGGGCACTGTAAGGCTTAAACTC
>JANXBK010000044.1 GCA_025057595.1 Thermodesulfovibrio sp. | reverse complement strand
CTATACTTTGATTTTCTACAGCTTTCCTTAGTTCTTCCTTAAAGTTTATATCTTTTGCTTTGTAGTTAGGAGTATCCACATTTGCTATGTTTGAAGCAAGAATTTTTTGCCTATAGGCACAAATATCCATTATCTTTTGTAGTAGATTTATAGACCTATCCATACTCTGTCACCTCTTTTCAATACCTCTTTTAAACTAATAAATGAGTATTCTCCTTCAATTGTTACAAATTTTATGCCATTATATGTCTTTAAGTCCATATTCATTTATTTTGTTTCTCAGTGTTCTTACACTAATTCCAAGGATTTTTGCTGCTTTTGTGCGATTACCTTCTGTTTTTTTAAGGGCTTCTATGATTAACTCCTTTTCAGCATCCTTAAGTTTACCCACTTTGATAGACTTTTCCTCTTCAAATAAATTTAAATCATTTTCATTGACTCTCAATACTCCATCATAACTAAGTACAGCAGCTCTATATATAAAGTTTTCAAGCTCTCTTACATTTCCATGCCATGGTCTTTCAAGTAAGTATTTTTTCATCTCCTCTGTCATGGTAAAATGTTTTGACATCTTATTAGAGAGCCTCTTAAGAAAAAACTCAGCAAGAGGAATTATATCGTCAGGTCTTTCTCTAAGCGAAGGGATTCGGATTGGAAAA
>JANXBK010000043.1 GCA_025057595.1 Thermodesulfovibrio sp. | reverse complement strand
CCGTCTCCCCATGCGCCAGACCCGTTGGATGTACTCTTGCGAAAAGAGAAGCGCGAACAGCTGGAGCAGCTGATGCGTTCGTGTCTGACCACGCAGGAACGGGAAGCGGTAGAGTTGCGCTTCGTGCGCGATTGGACACCGCGAGAGATTGCTCGGCATTGGGGTGTGACCCGCACTCGCGTCTACCAGGTGTTGCGAAACGCATTGACGAAACTGCGCGAAGCACTTGACACGCGCGGGGGAGTGTGTTATGATAGAAGCGTGAGCAGCTGATTCGCGAAAATTGTCAGACTCTGGAACACAACATCTTGTGGTGGTCTTCACTTTGGGGTAGCACAGGTAGTATGGTGGACCGTGGAGGACTCGAACCTCCGACCCGCTGATTAAGAGTCAGCTGCTTGACACCAAAGTAACATGTAACACAACATCTCGCGTGCTATTGACCGCAAACACGAAAACAGACACAACATGTTGGGGGGAGCACAAACATGCACGCAAACGCCGAGCAGCTGATTCGTGTCGGAGACAACAACGCTTACTCTTTGCACAGCGCGATTGAACTGTTCCTCGAATCGGTTGCAGCTGCTGGACGGAGACCCGCTACCGTGAGATTCTATCGCATCATGCTCTCCGCTTTCGCGCAACGGGTGAACACGTCGCTTGACCAGATTGACCACT
>JANXBK010000042.1 GCA_025057595.1 Thermodesulfovibrio sp. | reverse complement strand
TACTCGAACCATCGTTGAAACGAAACTTCTACCTGACTTTCTTACAAACACATAATTTTCTGATTTAATTGAACCATCGTGGAATTGAAACTAGAGAAAATAACGAAGAATTAAAAAGATATTTAATAGATTTAATTGAACCATCGTGGAATTGAAACACCAGCTACCCTCTACAATCACAAAAAAACTAATCGATTTAATTGAACCATCGTGGAATTGAAACCTTGACGTAAATATTGTTGTGCCTGCAACCCTGCCAGATTTAATTGAACCATCGTGGAATTGAAACACTTCATCTAATACTATTCCGTGTTGTTGTAAATCTGATTTAATTGAACCATCGTGGAATTGAAACAAAGAAGAACAAGCAGAAATGGATTGAATGTAGTGAGATTTAATTGAACCATCGTGGAATTGAAACTCCGCTTGACAAACGCCGTTAGGCGTTAAACTTTCTTGATTTAATTGAACCATCGTGGAATTGAAACATCATTTGTGGTAATTCTTTTTTCTTCACATATTCCCAGATTTAATTGAACCATCGTGGAATTGAAACACAACCCGCATGAGGGATGTAAAATCATATTTTTAGGATTTAATTGAACCATCGTGGAATTGAAACGATGACATCAACAAACCTTTCTTGTACTCATCATACAGATTTAATTGAACCATCGTGGAATCGAA
>JANXBK010000041.1:425-693 GCA_025057595.1 Thermodesulfovibrio sp. | reverse complement strand
TAGCTGCTGGTGCAAACATAAACCCTGAAGGTGTATCAATGTTTGAGCCAATTGGAGGGTCTGCGCCAAAGTATACAGGTAAAAATGTTATAAATCCTCTTGCAGCCATATGTGCAGGAGGTATGATGCTTGAAAATCTTGGAGAAGAATCAGCAGCAAAACTTATTGAAAGAGCTGTAATGGAAGTAACAGCAAAACACCTAAAAAGTCTTGCAGCAGGAAAGATGGGATATTCAACTACTGAGGTAGGTGATTTAGTTGCAAAATA
>JANXBK010000041.1:0-415 GCA_025057595.1 Thermodesulfovibrio sp. | reverse complement strand
CTACCTTTGGAGGGATAAATATGCTTAAAAAGAAAGAAAAATATGTTGTAGCAGTAGTTGGAGCAACAGGAGCTGTAGGAAATGAGATGATCGCTGTTTTAGAAGAGAGAGATTTTCCTGTAGAGTCTCTTAGACTTTTTGCATCTGAAAGAAGCGAAGGCGTATTACTGAAATTCAAAGGTCAGGACATTCCTGTTGAAACCCTTAAAGAAGACTCCTTCAATGGAATAGATATAGCTTTATTTTCAGCAGGTGCGGAGAGATCAAAAATTTGGGCACCCATAGCAGCTAAGTCTGGCTGTGTGGTGGTTGACAACTCAAGTCAGTGGAGAATGGACCCAGAGGTACCCCTTGTAGTACCAGAGGTTAATCTTCATGATCTAAAATGGCATAAAGGAATAATTGCAAATCCCAA
>JANXBK010000040.1:326-715 GCA_025057595.1 Thermodesulfovibrio sp. | reverse complement strand
AAAACTTATTTTTCAGCAAAAAGACTGCAAGAAATAATCAATGTATTCTTAAAACACGGATTTGGACAGATAATTGATCAAATTCATCTTGGAAGATTTGTCGCTTTAAAGAAGAGAATTGGAAGTTTTGGAAGATGGCCCCATTATAGAGTGCCTTCTGTTGCAGAAAGACTTAGATTAGCCTTTGAAGAACTTGGTCCTACATTTATAAAACTTGGTCAACTACTGTCATCACGTCCTGATCTTGTTACAGTAAACTATGCAAAGGAGTTTAAAAAACTTCAAGACAGAGTTCCTCCCTTTGATGTTGAAAATGTTTATAAAATTATACAAAAAGATTTAGGAGTTTCAATTGATACCATTTTTAAAAGCTTCAATCCTGAACCAAT
>JANXBK010000040.1:0-316 GCA_025057595.1 Thermodesulfovibrio sp. | reverse complement strand
ACAGGTTCATGAAGCTACATTAATGAATGGCCAAAAAGTTATTGTTAAAGTTAGACGTCCGGGCATAAAAGAACAAATTATGCTTGATGTTTCTATACTTCAGAGCCTTGCTAAGCTTATTGAAAAATATATTCCAGAAAGTAAACTATTTGATCCAGTTGGAATTGTAGATGAGTTTTCAAAGTCTATTACAAAGGAACTTGATTTCAGAAGAGAAGCAAGAAATGCAATGATCTTTAGGGAAAAGTTTAAAGGTCATGAAAGGGTTTACATTCCTATTGTTTTTAGAGAGTTTACTACAGAAAAAATTTTAGTA
>JANXBK010000003.1 GCA_025057595.1 Thermodesulfovibrio sp. | reverse complement strand
AAAGGCACGGTCTACCAGAATATAAAGATGAAAAACCCCATAAAGAAGCGAAAGCTGAAAGAACTGAAGTATTAGTTTTTTTGTGCCTTCGTCAAGGTAAAACTTCAAATGTATGTATTCCCTACCTACATAAAGCATGTAAATGCATCCTACTATGTAAGCTATAGAAAGAGAGACGGAAAGAGTTCTGTAGTCTTTAGTGAGAAGAAGTCCTATCAAAACTGCTATAAAGTTTGCTACAGATATAAAGAATTCACCTATAAAATATTGCGTAAATCTTCTTTGACTCCTTAAAACAGCTCCGAAGTGATGGAAAATAAAAGAGCTGAATATGTAAGGAATAAGAAAAAGATATGAAATTTTTGTAGCTTCTATAGCCTGAGGGCTAAAGCCTGCGGGTATTTTGAGGATAAGTTCCATAAGAACAAGAGCAAGCAAAGTCATGGATAGGCTAAGAAGAAGAGTAAAAGTAAAGAGAAGACCAGCAAGTTTTTTGAATTCTTCTTCACTTTGCATCCTTGCCTTTACAAGTTGTGGAACTCCTATAGAGTCAAAAACATCTGCAAATATAAGGAATATGCCAACTAAAGCTAAAGCCATAAAGAAGCCGTCTGTCTGATAGCTAAAGCCAAGAATAACTGCTATGGCTACGTTTTTAAAGTATCCTATGCCGCGTGCAAAAACATTTATGATGGATGACCTTATAGCACCCTCAAGGACAGTTTCTGGCTTATTTGAAAGTTTTAATATTTTTATAAGTTTATTCATAGAATAGATCATTCGGAACTTCGTTCCTCAGGATGACAATTTAAGTGTCATTCTGAGAAACGAAGCGTAGTGGAGCCCTGAGCCATAGCGAAGGGGTAGCGAAGAATCTCCTCAGCATTTACTAAAATGTTAACTTTCTTTCCCATTCAAGAGCTGTCTTTATTATGTATTCAAGATCATCATATTTTGGTATCCAGCCAAGTTCTTTTTTAATCTTTGTGTTGTCTGCAACAAGCTCTGGAGGATCTCCATCTCGTCTCTTAGCCTCTATCACTTTAAAATCAACCCCTGAAACCCTCTTAGTAGTCTCAACAACCTCCCTTACAGAGTATCCATGACCATATCCACAGTTAAAAATATCACTCATTTTGCTATCCATAAGATACTCAAGGGCTAATATATGAGCCTCGGCAAGGTCATCTACATGAATGTAATCTCTTATGCATGTTCCATCCTTTGTAGGATAGTCAGTGCCAAATATCTCAAGATAAGGTCTTTTCCCAAGAGCTGTTTTAACTGCAATGGTTATAAGATGGGTTGCATCTTTTCTTCTCTGTCCCAATCTTCCCTTTCCATCAGCACCTGCCACATTAAAGTAACGAAGAGATATATATCTAAAATCATGCACCTTAGAGACATCAGAAAGCAGCTTTTCCACCATAACTTTTGAATAACCATAGGGATTAATAGGATTAAGAGATGCATTCTCATCTACAGGAATTTTTTCAGGTATGCCATATACTGCTGCAGATGATGAAAATATAAAATTTTTCACTCTATGCTCAAGGCATGTCTCTATGAGATTAAGGCTGTTGCAAAAGTTGTTTCTGTAGTATTTTTCAGGCTCTTTAACTGATTCTGGTACAACTATAAGAGCGGCAAAATGCATTACTGCATCAGGTTTAAAAGTCTCAAATGTTTTTTTAAGAGTATCTCTCTCCGATAAATCTGCAATTACAATGTCTCCATAAAGCACTGCCTCACGATGTCCATAGGAGAGATTGTCATAGGTAAGCACATTATAACCTCTTTCACCAAGTGCCTTAACCACATGGCTTCCAATGTAGCCAGCACCACCGGTAACAAGGACTCTTATGGAAGATTTCACTTTTTTATACTCTTTCTGAAATTTCTAAGAATTTCTTTGCAACAGAGATTGCCTTATTGCATCCTCTATTGTGTAGTCTTTTGTTGGAATAAAATCTATTTCACCATAAAATGCTATTTCTCTCTGACTTCTTAACCATTTCGAGTCTTTCCTGAGCTTTTCTAATTCATTACTAATTTTTTCGGATAGCTTTTCTCTATCTTCAAGAATTATATTAATTACATCATGCATGCCATTTAGGTGGATTTATTGCTATTTTAAGAAGAATAGATTTCTGAATAAGCTTTACAATTTTCTGACTTATCCCTATAACATCAGCATAGTCTTTTTCTTTTAGGAATTCATTGAGAATTTTGAGTCTTAGTTTTGCTCTTTTTAAATAGTCTTCAGAAAGTTCCTTAATGCTCATTAACCAATTCTATATATTCAGTCGGCTCTTTATGGATGATAATAGAGTTTCTTTTGAATTCCTCAAGTTTTTTAAAAAATTCTTCAAACACAAACACTATCAATAAATCAATGTCTGATACAGGACTGAAAATGTCTTTTGCCACTGAACCAAAAACAACGAGACTTAACAATCTTTAATTGTAGTAACTAATGCATAACTCCTTCATTTGATTTAAAATTTTCATGTATTCCTTTTTATAGCCTATTACTTTGTTCATTTTGTATTAAATCATGCTTTTTCCCAATGCTCCGCCTCCTCAGTTACATCGGCATTAAATTAAAAAGCCTTAGTAACCGAGCAGGCACTCGCCAATTAAACCAGTTCTACTTCAGAGGCATCTAATCTGATACTTGCAGACCTCTGAAGTATATGTATTGAGACAATTAAATAATGCTGCTTTTCTTTTTTCTTTAGTATTCCTTTAACCCCTGCAAGGGGACCTCTTTTTATTTTAATTTCTTGTCCTTCCTTTAAATATGGATAAGGATCTACCTCTTTATTGTTTTCTATTGCTTTTTTAAGTGGCACTATCTGATCTTCTGGAACAGGCTCTGGCTCTCCATTTGGATTTTTGATGAAACTTACAACACCTGGAGTTTTAAGCACTCTAAGCATTAATTCATAACTTTTTTCCATGCAAACAAAAAGATATCCGGGGAAAAGTGGAAATTTAACAAGCTTTTTTCTGTCTTTCCATCTTCTAAGCCTTTCAACAGCAGGTAAAAATGCCTCTATTCCTGCCTTAGTTAGTCTCTCAAATACCTTAAACTCATGCCTTGATTTAACATATATACAATACCAATTAACTGCTAACTCTCCCATAGATAATAAACCTTAGCATCTACATCTTTCAATTCAGCAATCTCTTTTTCTTCAAATGTTGCTACAACAATGGCATCAAATTTAATATTTTTTATATTATCCTTTGAGTAAATCTTGCAGTTAAAAAACTTTTTCCTTCCATTAAAGCTTACAACTCCAACAATCTTAACTGGTAGTCCCTTTGATGCTATGTAGCAGAGTTCTGCCAGTTCTTCACTCCCCCAAATAAGAATATTCCTCTGTCCTGAGGCTATAATTTTTTCATAAGTTTTATCTATCTTATGTTTAATTTCTTTAAGGTAGCTAAAAGACCTTGCCATGTAGTTAAAGGTAAGCTTTGTTTTTTCAAGAATTCCTTTTGGTGTAAGAATATACACTATTCTTTTTCCTGTGAGATTCTTTATCTTTATGTAACCCTTTTTAGCAAGTCTTTTTATATAGGCGTTTGTAAGACCTAAGGCTATACCAAGCTTTGATGAAAGGTCTCTTTGTGTAATTGAAGGATCATCTTGAATGTGTTCAAGAATTTTAAGAGAAATTTCATCGTTTATTTGGGATTTGTTCATATTTTGAACGATAACATGAAAAATATCTTTATGTCAACATTAAAAATTTTTATGTTATAATTTAGTTTTAATAATGACAATCTAATGAATATTTTTCTTGCTTTTCTTAGGCTCGGATTAACAGCTTTTGGTGGTCCTGCCATGGTTGCTAATATTAAACAAGTTGCCGTAGAAGAAAGAAAATGGCTTGATAAAGAAAGCTTTCAGGAAGGAGTTGCGATTGCTCAAACAATTCCTGGACCAATAGCAATGCATGTTGCAGCATATGTGGGATTAAAAATAAGAGGTTTCAGGTGCGATTGTAAACTTTGTAGGATTTGGACTTCCTGTATTCTTAATTATGATTGTTCTGTTTGTGCTGTACAAAGAAACCTACTCAATTCCAGAGGTAGTCTCTATTTTTACAGGACTTCAGGTAGTTGTTATTGCAATTATTCTCAATGCTACAGTTAGCTTTGCTAAACCTATCATTAAATCAAAAGGCAAAATCGTTGTTGCTATTTTGTCATTTACTCTTTTTACATTAAAGTTAAATCCTTTTTTTAATCATTATTCTTTGTTTTCTCATCTCTCAAATTATTTTCAGAGAAGAAATCTCAATTGAAAAGACTTCTTCCAAAAAGATTAATTTTTCTGGATTATTTGCTCTAATTATAATTCTCTTTGCTTTCTTATCTTTACTCTTTTTTTATTACAAAGATCTCTTTATTCTTGCCCTTACAATGATGAAGATAGATCTTTTTGCTTTTGGAGGCGCTTATGCTCTGTTGCCATTAATGTTCCATGAATTTGTTAATAAACTTAAATGGCTTGATGGGAAAACCTATATGGATGGATTAGCCTTGGGGCAGATAACTCCGGGTCCTATTGTAATTACTGCCACATTTGTTGGATATCTAATAAAGGGATTAATTGGCGCTTTAGTTGCTACTGTAGCTGTTTTTTCTCCATCTTTCATAATCATGATTTTTGCCGCAGAATTAGGGATAAGATAAAAAATTCAAAGATATTTAACCGAGCTAAAAAGGGATTGATTGCTTTCTTTTCAGGATTACTACTTTTTGTAAGCTTAAAATTTATAAATACCGTAAGCTGGGATTTGATAAAACTCTTAATTTTAGTATTAAGTTTGCTACGTATCATAAAAAGAGTAAGCATCTTATATGTAATGATTGTAGGAAGTGTTATTTCAATAGTTTTTTCCATTAAATCTAAGGGAAACAAGATTAAGACCTCTATTTGATGAACATAAGAAAACTCTGAAAATCAATGAGCCGTGGAGGATTCGAACCTCCGACCCGCTGATTAAGAGTCAGCTGCTCTACCAGCTGAGCTAACGGCCCACTAATTTAAAATACTAAAAAATGTAATATAAGGTCAATATATATAAATTTCTGAAAAAGTTGCTAAGATAAAATGGTAAAATTAAAAAATGTTACTTAGAAAAAAGATTATAGTTGCCTGTTTTGTGACATTACTAATATTTTTGTCTATAAACTTAGTTTTTTATCTTTTTTATACAAAAGATATATTAAATAAATTTGGAAGGTTGAAAATAAATGAAGATATTAAAAGAGTAGAGAATTTTTTCAATCATGAAAAAAATCAATTATTAAATCTTACCAGAGACTGGGCAGCATGGACAGATGCTTGGTTATTTATGCAAGGTATGAATCCAAATTTTGAAGAGATTAATCTCAAAATTGACAAATATATTAATAATAATCTACATCTTATAGCTTATGTTGATTTAAAAGGCTATATTAAGACAGGAGGATTTTACGATATATCAGCAAAAAAAATTAAAGTAGTGGATAAGAGAATATTAAGGAGATATATTCAATGGTATTTTTCTTCAGTTAAAAGAGGAGGCTTTGTTGGAATCGTTAAAGAGAAAGACTATTTTATGATTATCGCAGTTCATCCTGTAGTTAAAAGTGATTTTAGAGGTCCTGTAGCAGGCTATCTTTTTATGGGAAGAGTTATTACTTCTAATATGGAAAACTTTATAAAAGATTTGCTCGGATTTAGTAGTTTCAAGATTATATCAGCAGAAGATTCATTATCTGAGTCTTATATTGATAAAAAAGGTGGAGTTTATAGAGTAACTCACAAATTAGATGACTTTTTTGGGAAAAAGACTGTAGCAATATATTTTGAGACAGAAAAATTTTCTGATATTGGTTTAATTTTACTTTTTTTACTGAATATATTGATAATTTTTGGATTTGGAGTTTTTGTATTATATCTAATTAGTAGAAAAGTTTTAAAAAGAATAGACAATGTTGTCGTTGGTCTACAGGAAATAAGAAGGGGAAGCAGAGATACAATAGAGACTGATGAAAAAGATGAAATAGGCTTTTTAATTGAGGAAATAAACGATTTTTGTAAAACTATTAAAGGAATTACTTTAGAAAGTCAAAAAAATGAAAGAGTTTTCAGAACAGTAGCTGATAAATTAGAAGATATAGTTATAGTTATTGATTCGGAAGGTGAAATAGTTTATTCAAATAATAAAGCTCAAATTTTTATGAAAACTTCTGAAAAACTAAGATATTTAACCTATAAAATTGCAGCTACGATTGAAGATCAATTAGATGAGGAAGAAGTAGAGCTTGAGGATAAAAGATATTTAAGAATAAAAAAATTTGTCGTTTATGAAAAACCAAAAATAATTCTTATCTTAGGAGAAGATATTACATCAATTAAGAGAGAAAAGGAAAGACTAATGGAGCTTGCTATAAAAGATGATTTAACATCTCTTTATAATAGATTCTACTTTGAGAAAGCATTACAAGAAAAAGTTAATTTAGCTAAAATTGGTGAGAAATTCTCTTTAATTTTTATAACAGTAGAAAACCTTAAAAAAATAAACGAAGAAAGGGGAAGAGTGGCAGGTGATTTTGTCGTAAAATTTATTGCAAAAACAATATCATCAACTATAAGATCCGGAGATATAGCAGCAAGATGGAGTGGAAGCAAATTCGGAATTATTTTAAAAGGAGGAGTTTCAGAAGCAAAAGAGATAGAGGAAAAGATAATAAAGTTAAAAGAAGTAACTTTAAACTTAGAAGGACAACTAATTCCTCTTTCAGTGGATACAAAAATAGTTGCCATAGATGGAGAAAAAGACTCTCAAACAATAATTAAAGAGATTATCAGTTAAATGTTAAAATCTTTTACTACTGGAGGTTCACAATGCTTGTAATTGGTGAAAGATTAAGTATTATTTCAAAAAGGGTAAGAGAGGCAATACAAATGAGAGATAAACTACCTATTCAGCAGATTGCTTTTGAGCAATGGCAAGCTGGTGCACATATGATAGAAGCAAACATAGGCCCAGCTGAAGAGGATGGTGAAAGACTCATGGAGTGGATGGTTACCACAATTCAAGAAGCTGTTCCACTTCCTGTATCACTTGATACAACAAATCCCAAAGCAATGGAAGCAGGGCTAAGAGTTCACAATAATCAATGGGGAAAACCTCTTATTAATTCAACTTCATTAGATCCTGATAGATTCATTATGTTTGAATTAGCAGCAAAATACAATGCTCCTGTAATTGCTCTTACTGTTGGTAAAAGGGGCCTTCCAGCAAATGCAGAAGAAAGGGTAGAGATAGCTGTTCAGCTTATAGAGAAAGCCTCCGAATTTGGAATTTCTCTTGAAGATATTTATCTTGACCCACTTGTTATGCAGATATCAACATCACAAAGTCAAGCAAAGGAGGTTTTAAGGGCGATTAGACTTTTTCAGGAGCTTAACGATCCTCCAATGAAAACAGTCGTTGGATTAAGTAATTTGTCAAACGGATGCCCTAAACATATAAGACCAATTATTAATAGATACTATCTTGCCTTATTGATGTATGAGGGAGTCTCAGCAGCAATAGTAAATCCAGCAGAAGTTATTGAAGTGATAAAGACAATAAATGTGATAACAGGTAAAACTCTTTATGCTCACTCATATCTTGAGATTTGAGGTAGTTGGTGAGTTTTATAATACCAAAGGAAATATATACAGGTAGAATTCCTGAGATTGTATTTGGAAAAGATAAAATTGCAAGATTAGGTGGAGAGACTGCTTTACCAATGCATTTTTTTGAAGGAGATTTTCCCAACAAGCCTTTGATTGCTTTTGAGATTCAAGATACAAAACCTGAGGATTATCCACAAGAGCTTGCTAAAATTTATTCATCTGTTTGGGATGATCCTATACGATGGGCAAGATTTTGTGAGGCTTTGGGAGCAAAGGCAATTACAGTAAGACTAATGAGTATTCATCCTGACAGCAAAGACTCAAAACCAGAGGAAGTTGCAGACAGATTAAGAAAGTTTCTTACTGAAGTAGATCTACCTCTGATTATTCTTGGAAGTAATCATATTGAAAAAGATGCAGAGGTCTTACCAGTTGTAGCAGATGTCTCAAGAGGATACAACTGCATTGTCGGAAAAGCTCAAGAGGGAAACTATAAAACCATTGCAGCTTCTGCAATGGCAGCAGGACACAGCC
Organism: Thermodesulfovibrio sp.; assembly: GCA_025057595.1. Lineage (GTDB taxonomy): Bacteria > Nitrospirota > Thermodesulfovibrionia > Thermodesulfovibrionales > Thermodesulfovibrionaceae > Thermodesulfovibrio. The sequence goes on along the minus strand of JANXBK010000003.1, from coordinate 122,689 downwards.
TTATTGCCATGTCAGAGCTTGATGTTAATTTAGCTAAACAACTTAACATACTTATTACTCAAATAGGTTTTCCAAAAGAAAAAATAATTATAGATCCAATGTGTTCGGCCTTAGGATATGGCTTTGAGTATACCTACTCTGTTATGGAAAGAATAAGAATTGCCGGACTTGTTCAGCAAGACAGTATGCTTTGTAGCCCTCTGTTTGCAGATGTTGGATTTTATGTTTGGAAAACAAAGGAGGCTCAAGCATCTGAAGAGGATGTACCACAGTGGGGAAGTCTCTATGAGAGGTCTTTTATGTGGGAAGCTATAACAGCTTGCTCGTTTTTACTTTCTGGTGCAGAGTTAATAGTTATGAGACATCCAGATGCTATAAGAGTAACAGAGAGATTTATTGATGATTTATTTTCTCTAAGACAGTAGGATGGCACTTACAGGGATAGAGATCTTTAAGTTACTACCAAAGACAAACTGTAAAAAATGTGGATTTCCTACTTGTCTTGCTTTTGCAATGAAGGTTGCTCAGGGACAAGTTCAGATTGAACAATGTCCAGATGTATCAGAAGAGGTGAAAACAAAACTAAAAGAAGCAGCTACCCCACCAATAAAAGGATTTGAGTTTGGCTCTGAAAATCAAAGAATAAAAATCGGGGATGAAACAGTTTTATTTAGACATGAAAAGAAGTTTTATAATCCAACAGTCTTAGCTCTTCAGATAAGTGATGTAGATGAAAATATAGATAAAAAAGTAGATGAGGTTTTAAACTCTCAAATTGAAAGAGTTGAACAAATACTTAAAATTGATGCTATATTTTTAAAAAATGAGTCAGGTAATTTAGAGGTTTTCAGTAGAGCTTTAGAAAAAATAAGAAATAAGGCTTCTCAGATTCCATTAATATTTGGAATAAGCTCTCCGAAGATTGCCTCTTATGTGCTTGAGGGATTTAAAAATGGAAGGCCAATTCTTTATGGTGCAACAGAGGAAAATTTTTCAGATATAGCAGAGATTGCCAAAAGATACAATGTTCCTGTTGGGGTTATTGCAAAGGGAGTTGAGAAAGTTTTCTTTATTACTGAAACTTTAAGGACAAAAGGAGTTGAAGATTTAGTTATTGATACTCAACCACAAACAGCTGCAGAACTTTTAAGAGATAACACCATTATAAGAAGGGCAGCACTTAAAGGTGTAAAAGCATTGGGATATCCTATTATAACTTTTGCAAATAGAGATGATGAGTTTTATGAGACTGTTATGGCATCTGTAGGTATTTTGAAGTATTCTTCAATTGTTGTACTCAGTAGCATTCTAAAATGGAAAAATCTAATACTTTTTACATTAAGACAAAACATTTACTCAGATCCTCAGATTCCTATGCAGGTAAGGCAAGATATATATAAAGTTGGCAATCCCGATGGTAATAGTCCTTTGATTATCACAACAAACTTTGCACTAACTTACTTTCTTGTGAAAAGCGAGATTGAAAATAGCAAAGTACCTACATGGCTTGCTATAATGGATTGTGATGGATTAAGTGTTCTTACAGCATGGGCAGCAGGTAAGTTTTCTGCCAGTAGAATTGCTCAGTTTATTAAAGAAAGTGAAGTTGAAAAAAAACTGAATAACCGAGAGCTTATAATTCCGGGATATGTTGCCATGCTTAAAGCAGCGATAGAAGATAAACTTCCTGGTTGGAAAGTTATTGTAGGACCAAAAGAAGCAAGTGGAATTCCTACATTCTTAAGAAACTACATAAGGAGTAAACATTGATAAAGCAGTTAGTTGAAATCACTAGGAAAGCATTTGAGGATTTATTAAGGGAAACAGTAGAAAATTTAGATAAAATTTTAACAGAAAAAGGCGAAGTCTTGTATTTTGAACTTCCAGATACAGCTTATGGATTACCCTTAATCTATGCTCTCGAAGGTATAAAAATAATAGAGCTTTCAGAGCTTAGAAATTTTTCTGAAAAGGTAAAAAAAAGATTTATTCAATCACCTGATTTTGTCAGCTTAGCCCTAAGCTATCTTTATCTTTCAGAGATTAATCTTACTTTAAAATACATAAATGGACAAGAACCAGAAAAAAGTAAGAATTTTACTTTCTATGGATTTTTAGGAGATACAATTCAGAGAACTTTAGGCGTTCAGCTTGTTGATGGTAGAATTCCTGCAGTAGCAGTTTTAGTTGGAAGTATTGACAGAGAGAAACTTTTACCAATAGTGAAAGAGCTTCAGCGAAAAAGGATTCTTACATTTCTTGTAGGCTCTGTGGCAGAAGAGTTTCTGAAAACAGGTGAAAGATACGGCTTTGAGGCATATGTTGTTCCTGTAGGAACAAAGATAGAACATACTGTTTATGTCATTGATTGGGCAGTAAGGGCTTCTTTAATATTTGGGGGCCAGAGTGCTGGTGATAAAGATGCAATTATTGATTATGTAAGAGAAAGAGTGAATGCTTTTGTTATTGCCTTTGGTAGCCTTGATGAAAAAGCAGTAGCAGTTGCCCTTGGTGCTGTAGTTTTTGCAATTCCTGTAATAACTGACCAAAGCCTTCCAGATATTTTCATATCTGAGATCGCTGATTATCCTCTTTTAACATCTGAGACAGATTACTCAAAGATTATAAAAAAAGCAATTGAGACTAGAGGATTAAAAATAATTGTTGAAAAGCCTCCAATTCCTGTAGCTTATGGTCCAGCTTTTGAGGGTGAAAGAATAAGAAAAGAAGACACGTTCATAGAGTTTGGAGGACAAAGAACACCTGCATTTGAGTGGGTAAGGATGAAGGAGTTGAAAGAGATTGAAGACGAAAAAGTTGAGATAATAGGCACTGATCCAAATAAACGCTATGAGCAAGGTGGCAGTATGCCACTTGGAATAGTTGTGAATGTAGCAGGTAGAAAGATGCAGAAGGATTTTGAGCCAGTAATAGAGCGACAGATTCATACATTTATAAATGAGGCAGAAGGACTTTGGCATATAGGTCAGAGAGACATAAACTGGATAAGAGTAAGTAAAAAAGCTAAAGAAGCAGGAATAACTCTTGAGCATATTGGTTTAATCATAATGACCATGACAAAAGCAAGATTTCGCAGTATTGTTGATAAAGTTGAGGTTTTACTTTATGTTGATGAAGAAGATGTTTTAGCTTTAAGAGAAAAGGCACGCCAAGATTATAAACAGAGAGATTTAAGAGTCGCTCGACTTACAGATGAGGAAGTAAGCGAGTTTTACTCCTGTTTACTCTGTCAAAGCTTTGCACCAAAACATGTATGTGTGATTACTCCCGAACGATCAGGGCTTTGCGGAGCCTTTAGTTGGCTTGATGCAAAAGCAGCTTATGAGATCGAACCAACAGGAGGAAATCAGCCAGTGCAGAAAGGTGAGCTAATTGATCCTGTTTATGGAAGATATAGCGGAGTTGATGAATATGTTAAAAGGCATTCAGGAGGTGAGATTAAAACAGTAAATCTTTATTCAATAATGGAAAATCCTATGACTTCCTGTGGTTGTTTTGAATGCATTGTTGCAGTAGTACCTGAAGCAAACGGTGTAATGATTGTAAATCGCGGATACAATGGCATGACACCTATAGGGATGAAGTTTTCCACGATTGCAGGAATGATAGGCGGAGGTGTGCAAACTCCGGGATTTATGGGAGTTGGTATAAATTACATCACTTCAAAGAAGTTTCTTAAAGGAGAGGGAGGCTTAAAGAGAGTTGTCTGGATGCCAAAGGAGTTGAAAGATAGAATAAAAGAGAGTCTGCAGAGAAGAGCAGAGGAGGAAGGAGTTCCAGATTTAATTGAAAAAATTGCAGATGAAACAGTGTGTGAGGATGTGGAATGTCTTGTTAGTTTTCTCACTAAGGTTAAGCATCCTGCAATTGAGATGGAGCCAATAATAAAATAAAAAGCATAATAGAGATTAGAGAATAATTTTTTCAGAATTTTTTATCTCTTATCTCTTTCCATTTTTTCTTCTGCTCAGCAGTTAGTATCGCATCAATTTTTCTTGCAGTCAAAAACTCCTCTACAATAAGCTCTCCCTTTAGTTTGTAGATTTCTCTTATCTCCTTTATTATTTCAATTATATCTCCTTCTTTATAAAGGAGCTCTTTTAATTTTGCTTCGTGAGTTTGAATTTCTTTTGAAATTTTAGATTCTTTTAGTTTGAATTCATCTGTTATTTCTTTAATGTCTTCTATTTGGTCTTTTGTCAATTGAAGTTCATTTTTGAAATCAAGTATATTTTTAAATATTTTTTCCTTTTTAGTTTCTTGAGCATGTGAAGAAGCTACTATGAAAAGTATTATTAATATTAGATAAAAAATTTTTAATATATTTGACATTGTCAAAATTTTAATTTAAATAAATTTATTTGTCAAGGAAAATTAAAGTTAGTTTAAAATATGGCGGCGAAGGGATTCGAACCCCTGACACGACGGATATGAGCCGTCTGCTCTGACCAGCTGAGCTACGCCGCCGTATAGATAATATATCAAACTTTATTTTCTGAAAGCAATTCCTTGAGTTTTTAGTTTTATAGTGTAAAATAAAATATGAGTCCTTCAAAAAAATATAAACTTTCGTTGGAGAGAACTTTTTATATTTGGATACTTCTCTTTTTTATAGGAGTACTGGGTTACTTAAACTATCAGATTCTTAAATCTTTTTTCGTATCTGCTGGTTGGGCTATTGTAATTGCTATGGTTTTCTATCCCGTACATGAATTTTTAGTAAAGTTAGTGAAATACAAAGGAGTTGCTGCGGCAGTTACGGTGATTTTAGTTATTTTACTGTTTACACTGCCTTTTTTTTATATTTCCTATCAAATTGCAGTTGAAGCAACTGAAGTAGCTAAAAGAGTTGATTTTAAAGAGCTTATAACAAATATCACTTCTCATCCAATACTTTATAAAATTATTCATAAACTTATCTCTCTTACTGGTGGAGATGTTACTGAGTTTGAGTCAATTATTACAAGAGAAATATCAAATTTAATGAAAGAAGGAGTGTTAAGAGTTGCTCACGGAGTTGGAAGTTTTATATCTTTTGCTATTAATGTTGTTCTGACCTTTTTTATTGCTTTTTTCTTTTTGAAGGATGGGGATATTTTTGTAAAAAAAATTGCTGAGTTTTTACCTTTTTCAGAGGCAGATAAAATCCATATAAGAAATCAGATAAAAAATATAATATACACTACTTTTTATGGTGGAGTTTTTGTGGCAATGATCCAAGGAAGCCTTCTTGGATTAACTTTTTACTTTCTCAATATCCCTTCAGCTACCTTATGGGGATTTGCTACTGCAGTGGCATCTTTTATTCCTCTACTTGGAGCCTTTTCTGTATGGGGACCTTTTACTGTCTATCTTTTTGTTAAAGGCTATATTTTGAAAGGAATTATCCTTTTATTAGTCGGTGTTTTACTCATAAGCAGTATTGATAATATTCTTAAACCATTAATAATAAAAGGCAGAGTTGATCTACCTTTAATCTTTATTTTTCTTTCTGTGCTTGGAGGAATAAAGTTTTTTGGAATTATAGGTTTTATAATAGGACCTCTCGTATTCAGCCTTTTTGTTTTATTCCTTGAGATTCTTAAAAACTATATAGGAGGTACAGCACATGTTTGAAAGAAAAGATGTTGAAAAACTTGAAAAGTTTTCTTTTACTGACAGCTATGTAGTCAGTTTATTTTTGAATGTTTCTCCTCAAGAAAGAAAAAAACAAGCATATCTTTCAAAGTTTAAAAGCCTTGTTAAGGCTTTATCAGAAGAAAAATATACAAGGTGTAAAGAAGATTTTGATAAGATTGAAAGCTTTCTTCAGACAGAAAGGGAGTCTTTTAAAAGATCTTTAGTAATATATAGCAGTAGTAAAAATAATTTATGGCTCCGATATGATTTAAATGTAGATCTTAAAGATGAACTTATAGTTGATAAAACTCCCTATACAACTCCCCTTTTTGATTTACTTGATAACTATCAGAAATATGGTGTTCTTCTTGTGGACAAACGTACAGCAAGAGTTTTTTTAGTATTCTTAGGGGATATTGAAGAGTACGGCATGCTTCATCATGAAGATGTTCCAGGAAAACATAAAAAAGGAGGATGGTTTGCACTGGCTGAAAAGCGTTATGAAAGACATATTGATTATCATGTAAAGATTCATCTTAAAGATGTTCTTGATAAATTTGGAGATTTTCTAAAGGATAAAGATATAAGAAGATTAATTATTGCCGGTCCAGATGAAGCAATTTCAGAGCTTATGGATATAATTCCTGCTGAAATAGAGCAGAAAATTGTAGCAAGAACATACATTGAAAAATATGCCTCAAAAGAAGAGGTTTTAGAGAAGGTTTTACCAATTATTGAAGAGTATGAAAAGTCTAAGGAAAGCAAAACGGTCTCGGAGCTTATTACTCGTTCATTAAAAAATGATAATGCAGTCTTGGGAGTTGATGATGTTCTTAAGTATTTGAGAGACAAAAGAGTTATGAAGCTTGTTGTTGCAAAAGATTATAAAGTTGATGGATTTGTCTGTGCAAACTGCGGATTTGCAACTACTCAGCCTGTTGAATGCTGTATGGAGTGTGGACATTGCGTAATAAAGATTGATAATTTATTTGAGAAAGCAACTCAGATGGCAGTAGAGCAAGCAGCATTAATAGAAGTGGTAAAGGATGAAACCGACAGAGCAAGATTAATCCAGTATGGTGGCATAGGAGCCTTTTTAAGATTTTAGATACTCCTTTAAATATTTCGCAGTGCAGGATTTTTTAACTTTCATAAAATCATCGAGGCTACCTTCATAGATGAGGTAGCCTCCTTCTTCTCCTCCATCAGGGCCTAAATCTATGATCCAGTCAGCTTGAAGTATAACATCAGGATTATGCTCAATTACTATTACTGTTGCTGACTTATCTATAAGTTTTTTAATCACTTTGATAAACTTTTTAACATCTTCATAATGAAGTCCCACTGTTGGCTCATCAAGAATATAAACAAATCCCTTTAAGGACTGTCTACTTTTTGATGTAATAGTATTAATTATCTCAGCACATATCTTTATTCTTTGTGCTTCTCCTCCAGAAAGTGTTGTAGCAGGTTGTCCTAGTTGAAGATACCCCAATCCAAGCTCTTTGACTAAAGATATTTTTTGGCTTAAAGCTGGTTCATCAGAGAAAAACTCGTAGGCTTCATCAAAACTCATAGATAATACCTCATGAATGTTTTTGCCTTTATAGGTTACATCTAAAATCTCTTTTTTAAATCTCTTTCCTTCACAATCCTCACATTGTAAGAAGATATCCTCAAAAAAATACATCTGAATCCTTATAAATCCCTCACCTTTACAGGCAGGACAATAACCTAAAGAACTATTTAAGGAGAAATGTCCAGGGCTGAATCCCTTTAGTTTTGCCTCTCTTTGGGAGCCATAGATTTCTCTAATTTTATTATAAATTTCAAGATAAGTAACTGGTATTGATTTGGGTGTCCTTCCTATAGGTGACTGATCAATTAGTTTTACTGTTTTAATATTATTTAAACCTTCTATTTTTTCATAAGGTAAAGGAGTCTGATTGTCAAGCCCAAGATGGTAGCTTAATGCTTTATAAAGAGTATCTACAACGAGAGAGCTTTTACCTGAGCCAGAAACACCAGTAACTACTGTTAATGCATTTAGTGGAAAACGCACAGTTATACTTTTTAAGTTATGTCCTTTTGCAGATTCAACTGTAATAAAATCTTTAAATACCTTTTTAGTAAAATTTGGATTTATTTTTTCAGCTCCCTTAACATATTTTGATGTAGGAGATTCAATTTTTAAAAAATCCTTGATCTCACCTGAGAAAACTACTTTTCCTCCTTCTTTTCCTCCTCCTGGTCCAAGCTCAACAATCCAGTCAGCTTGTGATATAACATCTCTGTCATGTTCAACAACTATAACTGTATTGCCATACTCTGTAAGTTCTTTTAGAACTTTTATTATTTTCTTTGTATCCACTGGATGAAGTCCAACTGTAGGCTCATCAAGTATGTAAAGTGTTGCAGTAAGCTTATTTGAAAGTTGATTAGAGATATTTACTCTTTGGTATTCTCCACCAGAAAGTGTTTTAATTTGTCTGTTAAGTGTTAAGTAGCCAACTCCTACTTTTTCAAGAAAATCAAGCTTTGTAACTATCTGTCTAATTGCCTCTTGTGCTATTTCTCTTTCTTCTGAAGACAGCACCAACGAGTTAAACCAACTTTTAAGTTCCCTAATTGACATAAAGTTTAAATCACCTATATCGTATCCATTAATTTTAAACATTAAGGCTAAATCATTTAGTCTTTTACCCTTACATTTAGGACATAAATAGGGCTTTCTTATTTTTGAGAGAAATATACGAACATGAACTTTATATCTTTTTCTTTCAAGCTCTTCAAGAAAATCATTAACTCCATAAAAATATTGATTTCCAGTGAAAATTAATTTTCTGTGTTCTTGAGAAAGTAGTTTATAGGGAGTATTAATGTTAACACCTGACAATTTTAACCCCTTGAGCATTTGCTGTTTCCACCATCTAAGTGAGGGTCTTTCCCATATCTCAACAGCTCCCTCTGCACAAGAAAGCTCTTTGTCGGGAATGATTAGATCTTCATCGTAAACTAATGTATATCCAAATCCTTTACACTCTGGGCAAGCTCCTTGAGGATGATTAAAGGAGAAAAGAAGAGGAGAGACCTCAGGAGTTTTAACTCCACATACTGGACAAATCTGTTCTTTTGGAAAGTTAAGTAAAATATTGTCATTTACAATATAAACTTTGACTTCACCCATTCTGAAAGAAAGCTCAACAGAGTCTGAGATTCTTTCTCTTTCTATTAACTTTAACCGGTCAGCGATAATTAGTTTTTTTTCTTCTCTTTGAGACATCTCTGAAAGCTCTCTCACCTCAGGCAGCCCTTTATTAAAGATAAAAATCTTTGAAAAACCTTGCTGAATAAGTCTCTTAGGAGTTTGGTTGCTTTCAAACATTATAAAAGCTCTTTTTTCTTTATAATTTTTAATAAGTTCTTCAACCACATCAGAAGGACTCCATGCTTTAATCTCAACTTTACATTCTGGACAAATAGGTTTTGCTATCTTTGAAAAAAGAATCCTAAGATAATCATAAATCTCAGAGTGAGTTCCAACAGTAGCCCGAGACCCCTTTATAGGATTTCTTTGTTCAAGAGCTATTGTAGGTCTTAGATTATCTATTAAATCTACTTCCGGTCTTGGTAGCTTTTCAATGAAAACTCTTGCATAACTTGACATACACTCAATAAATCTCCATTGTCCTTCTGCATAAATTGTGTCAAAAGCAAGAGATGACTTACCAGAGCCTGATATTCCCGTTATAACCGTAAGTTTATTATGGGGAATATTAAGGTCTATATTCCTTAGATTATTTTGTCTTGCGCCTTTAATAGTGAGAAAGTTTTTTTCTTCAATTTTGTCCATCCTTTATTGTAACCGTATGATAAAATATTTAATCAACATTAATCATCGGGAGGTTAAAATGCAGCTTAATCCAGAAAAGGAAGTTATTGAAACTGTTGCTAAATTGATGTTAATCTCGGCAAGAACAGCACCAAAGGCAAAGGGAGTTGATGAGATTGTTACGGGGATTGTTAGTCCAGAGGAAAAAGAAGCTATAGCTAAGCAGATGGAGGCTATTGGTGAAAGAGGTGATGCTTACAGGTTTTTCATAAGAGATGCCCAGAATATAAGGGATGCAGAGGCTTTAATACTTATTGGGCTTAATTTTAAAATGCCAGCTGGAGTAAACTGTGGTGCCTGTGGATATGATTGTAATAGTATTCTTAACCAAAAGCCACATGGTATTGATTATGTAGGCCCCGTATGCACAATTAGGGTTATAGATTTTGGTATTGCTGTAGGCTCCTTAGTTTCTGTTGCAAAAGAGTTAGGAGTTGACAACAGAGTTATGTACTCAGTAGGAGTTGCAGCAAAAAAGCTTAGAATTATTGATGCACAGATAGTTCTTGGTATTCCATTAAGTGTAAAGGGTAAGAATATCTTCTTTGATAGAAAACCTATTTAAAAAGATAAATAATCGCCATTACCATAACTCCGGTTATGGCACACATAAGCAGTATAGGTAGTAAAACAGCTTTTATAAATTTAGCTTCCTCTTTACCACCTACACCTATTGTGGCTGCTGCATTCGTAATTTTTGATGGAGTAATTGCTGATGCTATTCCGCCACCAACAGCATGAACTGCATAAATCCACATAAAAGCCTCTGCTCCAACTGTAGAAATAGTTGCTTCCCATTGAATCTTTGCAAATAAAACATTTGAAGCTGTCTCACTTCCTCCAACAAAAGCACCAAATAGTCCAAGGAAAGGTGCTATAAATGGATAAGTAGATCCAAAAATATTTGCAAGAGTAATTCCAATGATTCTGTCCATATTATATTGAGTAAAGTATTGAGAAGGAACAAGTTTTCCATCTACTACTTCCATCGCTGACCAAGCCATTATAAATGCAACAGAGAAAAACAAAGAGTATGCAAGAAATGGTCCCCAAATTCTTTGAAGCCACATCTTTACTACTTTTGAAAGCTGTTTAGGTGTCGGTTTAAGAATAAATAGCGAAATAAAAGAAACCATCATTATCCAAAACCAGACATTTCCAAGAATGTTTAGGTCTTCTTTTTTGTCAGCTATTATTCTTACCACTTCTGCCTGTCCCAGAATATTTTCTAATTCTGTCTTTATATAGGGAATATTCACTATGAGAGAGATACATATAAGTAAAACAAAGGGCAAACAAGCCGTAAATATATCTTTACTAAAGAAAGATTTACTAATCCTTTTAGTTGAATTGCCTTCTCTGTATATAAAGTAAACAGTTAACATAGTAAGGATTCCTGCTACAACTCCTATTATTTCAACAGGTAAAATTCTTAACCAAGCTATTAATAAAGCAGAGCCAGACAGAACAAGACCAGATAATACTCCAGCTTTCCAATTTCTTTTAATAGCCTCCTTGCCTCCAACTACATTAAGCATAAGAAAGGCAAAAAGTACAGAGATTATTGGTAAAAAAACAGTAACTTTAAAAGTAAAATCCCATATAAACTCATCTAAAGTTGCAATACCTGGAGGTTTTATGCCAAAGGATAGAGCAACTTTTGAAGGTAAAGTAAGAGGAATTGTAAAAAGAGCAAAAGATGTAAGAGGATCATAACAGAGAATGCTGACTCCTATTGCTGCTATTGGAGAGAAGCCAAGAAGAAGAAAAATAGGCGGAAACATTGCAGGTGTTACCATTCCGAGAGCTGTACTGAGAGAGCCAAAGCCCATTCCGATAAAGAGTGTCTGTTCTTCTTTTGTTTTTGCAACTTCTTTGATATAATCAATAATTTTTTTTAAAGCTCCTGTCTCTCTCATTAAAAATATGAGAAACATTGTAAAAATCACCGCAAAAGTGATTCCAAAAGCCTTTACAACTCCGACAACAGTTGCTCCCCATGCTACTTCCCAAGGAGTCTTAAAGTAATACACGGAAAGAACCATAGTAAGACTCCAACCTATCACAGAAACAAAAGTTCCTGAGCGCTGAAATATAAGCATTCCTATGAGAACAGTAATTATTGGAAGAAGTGATAAGAAGAAATCCATTAATCTGCCTCCAAAGTTGGATTAAAAAAAGTTTTATATTTTATATAGTTTTTTGTAAAAAATCAATCATGTTATAATTTCAAATAGACATTAGGAGGCTTAGATGAATAAAACTCTTCTTTCAATTTTAAAAATTCTTTCTAAGGAGAACAAAGTAATAGGTTCAAAAGAGATTGCCAAGAGGCTCAAAATGTACGGAGTTAATCTGTCTGAGAGAACTGTTAGATATCATCTTAAAATTCTTGATGAGAAAGGATTTACAAAAGTTTTTGGAAAAGAAGGAAGAGTAATAACAGAGAGAGGTAGAAAGGAGCTTGAAACAGTAAGCACTGTTGAGAAAGTAGGCTTTATTATAAATAAAATAGAGTCTTTGAGTTATCTGTCAGATTTTGATCTTGACTCAATGAAAGGAAAGATTATTTTAAATATAAGTTATATACCAAAAAACAAACTAAAGAGAGCAGTTAAGATTCTCGAAACTGTTTTTAATTCTGAATATATAATGAGTAGTAGAATTCTTTTAACTGATAAGGATACAGAAAATATTATAGTGCCAGAAAACAATATATGCATCGGAACTGTCTGCAGCGTTACTCTTAATGCAATTTTACTTAAACATAGAATACCTGTAGTGTCAAGATTTGGAGGTGTTCTTGAGATTAGAGATGGACAGCCTTACAGATTCTCCGCTTTAATAAGTTATGATGGCACCTCTCTTGACCCACTTGAAATATTCATTAGAGGTAAGATGACAGATGTTATTGGAGCTATAAAAAACGGATATGGTAGAGTGCTTGCAAGCTTCAGGGAAATACCAATAGTTTGTCTCGATAAAGTTAAAGAAGTTTATGAGAGGATGAAAAAAAGAAGTCTTGGAGGAATTCTTATGTTTGGTGAACCGAATCAGCCTCTTTTAGATATTCCAGTAGGTATAGACAGATTAGGTATAATAGTTGTAGGAGGTCTTAATCCAATAGCAGCATTGGAAGAATCAAATATCCAAACTTATACTTCAGCGATATCCACACTTTATGAATATAGTTCTTTAGTGGAGTTTTTAGAAGTAACAAGAAGTAGAGTAAATGCAAATTATAACTACTCATCTTAATGCTGATTTCGACGCATTAGCCTCATGTATGGCAGTTAAAAAGCTATATCCTGATGCTTTTGTAGTCTTACCAGGTTCGATGGAAAAGAGAGTTAAGCTTTTTTATGAGAGTTTTAAACCCTTTGAGATAAAAAAAATAAGAGAAATAGATAAAGAAAAAGTAAAAACATTAATTGTAGTAGATACAAGAAGTTTTCAAAGAATTGGTGAGTGTGCTCAATTCATAAAGAAGGGTGTAAAGATTCATATCTACGATCACCATCCTAAGGGAGAAGATGATATAAAAGCAGATTTTGAGATTTTTCAGCAAATAGGAGCTTTATCTACTCTTTTTACAGAGATTTTTAAAAAAAAAGGTATCACAATAAATCCAATTGAAGCAACACTTTTATGTCTTGGTATATATGAAGAGACAGGATGTTTACTTTTTCCAACAACAACTCCAAGGGATGTTGAAGCAGTATCCTACTTACTTAAAAAAGGAGCTAATTTAAATATCGTTTCTCAGTTTTTAAAAGAGGAGCTTTCTCAAGAAGAGATATATTTACTCAATGAGCTACTTCACTCTTTAAGAGAATATTTAATAAACAACATAAGAGTCAGCATAGGCCACGGTAGTCTTGAACAGTCTCAAGATATATCTCATATCGCTCACAAAGTTATGGATATAATTGATACTGATGCTCTGTTTCTTATTATTTCAATGGAGGACAAAAACTTAATTATTGGAAGAAGTACTACACCTCAACTTGATGTGAGTTCAGTTCTTACTCATTTTGGAGGTGGAGGACATTGGGCAGCTGGAAGTGCTACAGTTAGGGAAGTTCCTGTAAATTTATTGATTGATGAGCTGCTTAAGATTATAAAAGAGCAGATAAAACAACAAAAGGTTGCAAAAGACTTGATGACTACCCCTGTAATCTCAGTTACATGGAATAAAACTATAAAAGATGTAGAAGAAATGATGACAAGATATGGAATTAATGCGATGCCAGTGATAAAAGATGATAAATATATAGGTATAATTACGAGAGGAGTTGTAGAGAAAGCTATATTTCATGGATTAAATAAATCGAAAGTTGGAGATTTCGCGACAACTGATGCATATACAGCAGAAGAAGATACTCCTTTGGTAGAAATAGAAAAAAATATGGTTGAGCTTAATCAGAGATTCGTTCCAATACTTAAAGATGAGAAAGTTATAGGTGTTATAACAAGAACTGATATTTTAAGAAATCTTTATGAAGAACATATAAAAAAGCTTAAGATTTCTGAACAAAAACAGCAGTTTGAAGAGTTAAAAAGAAATGTAAATAACTTAATGAGAGAGTTTTTTTCAGAGGAGTTTTACAGTATACTAAAGCTTTCAGGTGAGGTTGCAGATGAGCTTGGCTACGGAGCATATCTTGTTGGTGGCTCAGTTAGGGATCTTTTGATGAGAATACCAAGCCCAGATATTGATATAGTAATAGAGGGAGATGGAATAAAGTTTGCATACGAACTTTCAAAAAGAATAGACGGAAAAGTAATTCCCCATGCGAGATTTGCTACTGCAAAAATTCAAAAAGAAATTCAAAAAAATGGAGAACCCCAGATTTTTTATATTGATATTGCTACAGCAAGAACAGAGTACTATGAAGCTCCAGCTAGCTTACCTAAAGTTGAAACTTCTTCAATAAAAAAGGATCTTTACAGACGTGATTTCACAATAAATGCGTTGGCAGTGAGACTAAATAAAAAAGAATTTGGTTTGCTGATAGATTTTTTTGGTGGACAGAGAGATATAAAGGATAAAAAAATAAGGGTACTTCATAACCTAAGTTTTGTAGAGGATCCAACAAGAGCTATAAGAGCGGTAAGATTTTCTGAAAAATTAGGCTTCAGAATATCAAAACATACCGAAAATCTTATAAAACTTGCAGTTAAAATGAGCATTTTTGATAAATTAAAAGGACCAAGGCTTTATGAGGAGATCATTTTACTTTTTAAAGAGACTCTGCCTCATAACTCAATAAAAAGACTTAAAGATTACGGTTTAATCAAGGTGCTACATCCTTCATTAGAAGAAAAAGATCTCGAAAAAATATTATCTAAAGCTTACGAAACAGTTCAAGCAGTTAAACTTCTTCTTTTAAGAGATTTTAAATACGAATTTGTATATCTTATGTCAATTCTTTGGACTCTTAAAGACACTGAAAGAGAAGAGTTACTCAAAAGAATTTATGCACCTGAGCATATAAAAACTAAATTATTAGAGGAGCTTATAGTAGCTCAAAATGCACTTAAGTCCTTAATTTCAGAGGATCTTGTAGAAGTTTACTTTTTACTAAAACCCCTAAGTTTAGAAGTTTTGGCAGTGATGATGATTTTTGCAAAGGAGACTCAAAGACGTCTCATTTCTCACTATCTTACAAAACTTAAAGATATCAAACCTCAGATAACAGGTCATGATTTGGAAAAGTTAGGTATTAAGCCAGGACCAATATACAGAGAGATTTTTGATGCTATACTTAAGGAAAAAATAAAGGGAAGCCTTCTTTCAAAGAGTGAAGAAATAGATTTTGCAAAAAAATACATAAGCTAATTGCCTTTTTTACTTAAAATTCTTTAAAATGTTTTAATGAATTTGACAGAAAGCGAGTTTGAATCCCTTAAGAAAAAATACAATATAATACCTCTTTACAAAGAGATAATAGCTGATCTCGATACTCCTGTTGGAGCATTCGTTAAGCTTAATAAGAAACCCTCTTTTCTTCTTGAGAGTGTTATTGGAGGAGAAAAGTGGGGAAGATACTCTATTATCGGAGTTGATCCTTGTATTTCAATTATTGTACAGAAAAGAAAGGTTAAATTAGTCAAATTTAATAGTACTTTTATATACGATGATGTTAATCCTTTTCAATTTTTAAAGGATTTTTATAAAGAGTTTAGAGTTTATCAAGACAAAAATCTACCAAGATTTTTTATAGGAATGGTTGGATATATTTCTTACGATACAGTAAAGCTTTTTGAAAAAGTTCCTGATATAGATAAACCTTCAGTTGATATGCCAGATATTTTTCTTATGGTGCCTGAGACTGTTTTAATCTTTGATAATTTGAGGCAGTCAATAAAGATTGTTTACAATGTTATGGTTGAAAGAAATATAGAGTATAAAGAGGCTGAAACAAAAATTGATGAAATTATTCGCGTGCTTAAGAATCATCAAGATGAGAGATTTAGAACTTATCTAACTTTTCCAGAAAAAGAGCTAAGAATGCCAATTAAAGAGTTTTCATCAAATTTTACAAAAGAGGAGTTTATTGATATTGTAAAAAAGGCAAAAGAGTATATCTACAGTGGAGATATTATTCAAGTTGTTCTTTCACAGAGATTTGAAACAAATTTAAGCAGAGACCCTTTTGATATATATAGAAGTTTGAGGATTATAAATCCTTCGCCTTATATGTTTTATATTGACACAGGTGATTCTTATTTGATAGGCTCTTCACCTGAGATTCTTGTAAGAGTTGAAGAAGGAAATATTACAGTAAGACCAATTGCTGGTACTCGTCCACGAGGTAAAACAGAGCAGGAGGATATAGAGTTTGAAAGACAGCTTCTTTCTGACGAAAAGGAGAAGGCAGAACACATTATGCTTGTTGATCTTGGTAGAAACGATGTGGGCAGGGTTGCTGAAGTAGGAAGTGTTAATGTTACTGAGCTTATGACTATTGAAAGATATAGCCATGTCATGCATATTGTAAGTAATGTAGAAGGAAAACTTCTTGAAGGGTTAGACATATTTGATGTTTTTATGTCTTGTTTTCCTGCAGGAACTGTAACAGGTGCACCAAAAGTGAGAGCAATGCAGATTATTGAGGAGCTTGAAAATATTAAGAGAGGAGTTTATGCAGGAGCAATAGGTTATTTTAGTTTTACAGGTAATATGGATATGTGTATTGGTATCAGAATGCTTGTGGTTAAAGATACAAAGATATATATTCAGGCTGGAGCAGGAATAGTAGCAGACTCTATTCCTGAAAATGAGTATAATGAAACTGTCAGTAAGGCAACTGCTATGCTTAAGGCAGTTAATTTTTTAGGTGAAAAAATATGATTCTTTTAATTGATAATTACGATTCTTTTACATACAATCTTTATCAATATCTTGGTGAACTTGGACAAAAGGTTATTGTTTTCAGAAACGATCAACTCTCTATTAATCAAATAGAAGAGATTAATCCAGACAGGATAGTAATCTCTCCTGGTCCTTGTACACCGAAGGAAGCAGGGATATCAGTAGAGGTTATAAAATATTTTGTAGGTAAAATTCCTATTCTTGGAGTCTGTCTTGGACATCAAGCTATCGGAGAAGCATTTGGCGGAAAGGTGATTCGCTGCCCTGAGATAGTACATGGAAAAACTTCGCTAATATATCATGATGGAAAGACTATATTTACCGGTTTGCCAAATCCCTTTGAAGCCACAAGATATCACTCTTTAGTAGTTGACAGAGATTCTCTTCCAGAATGTCTTACTATTACAGCTTGGACTTCCAATGGTATAATTATGGGTATAAGGCACAAAGAGTTTAAGGTGGAGGGAGTTCAATTTCATCCAGAAAGTATATTAACAAAGGTAGGAAAGGATTTATTAAGGAATTTTCTTAAATTATGATTGAAGAGGCAATATATAGATTAACTAAAAAAGAAAATTTAACAGAGGAAACTTTAAGAGGAAGTTTTATTGATGTAATTGAAGGAAGAGCTTCTCAAGCTCAGATTGCGGCATTTCTTATGGGTCTTACTATGAAAGGTGAAACAGAGGATGAGATTTTAGCTACTGTTAAGTTTTTCAGAGAGCAAGCAATAAAGATAAATGCACCAGAAGATGCAATAGATATAGTAGGCACCGGAGGTGATAAAGCAGGAACTTTTAATGTTTCAACTGCAACATGTTTTGTTGTCTCTTCAGCAGGTATTCCTGTTGCAAAACATGGAAATAGGTCTGCTTCAAGTCTTTGTGGAAGTATAGATGTATTGGAAGAGCTTGGCATAAAAGTAGATATGACACCTGAACAGGCAGAAAAATGTCTTTATGAATGTGGTATAACAGTTCTTTTTGCTCCCCTTTATCATCCAGCAATGAAGGCAGTTGCCTCTGTTAGAAGAGAGCTTAAAATAAGAACTGTTTTTAATATTCTTGGACCAATGTTAAATCCTGCTCAAGTTAAAAGGCAACTTATAGGAGTTTTTTCTAAGCAATATATGGAGACAATAGTAAAAGTACTACTTAAACTTGGTTCAGAAGATATAATGGTTATTCATAGTGAAGACGGACTTGATGAGATTACAGTAACTGCAGATACTTATGTTGTAAGAGGCAAAAAAGACAAGATTGAAAGCTATAAAATCATTCTTCAGGATTACGGATTTAAGCCGGTTTCTTTACAGGATATTAAAGGAGGAGACAAAAAAGAGAATGCAAAAATAATTCTTGATATTCTTAAAGGACAAAGAACTCCAAAAACAGATATGGTTATACTTAATGCAGCTGCAGCTTTAATGCTTTCAGGTAAAGCAAAAGATTTAAAAGAGGGAATAGAGATTGCTGAAGACAGTATATACTCTGGAAAAGCACTTGCAAAGTTTGAGCAACTTAAAGAGTTTACTAATAGACTTTAAATATGGTAGAACTCGGTAAGATACAAAGACTTTCAGTAGAGGATTTTACAGGTAAAAGAAGACTTTTTTGTATTTCTAATATCTTTCTTCCCAATGAGGAAGATGAAAAACTGAAAAGTCTTGTGGAGACATATTGGCAGGAAGTATTAAGACAGGTTGAAAAGCTTGAAAGATTGGGTTTTGTTACCAAGATTTTTGTTGAGACTTTATTCATCGAGGGAGCAGAGGCAGTTGATGTGATAAGAGAGACAAATCCATACCTTTATCCTTTTGTTGAAAAGAAAGTTTCAGAAGGAGCAGTAGTTGTCGGTTTAGAGGATCCAGAAGTATTTGGTGAATTTATAGATTGGGGAAATTGTCTAAGAGTAGTAAAAACAGTCTCTGTTATGAAGACAGTATATGACTATTTTCAGGAGGCAAATCAAAAAAGACTTAATCAAATAAGAGAAAAAATTATCACAAATCTAGCTGAAGGAGAGTCAGCGGTGTTGATTTTGAGAGATCAAGACAGATTAAAACTTAATTTACCACAGGATATAGAAATATTTCTTATTGTTCCTTCAATATACGACGATATAATAAGATATTTAAGAGATAAGCTAAGTAAGGAGGGCTGAATGAAAATCACACAATACTCTTTTGGAAAGATTGTAGTTGATGGTATTGAATACTCAGCAGATTTAATCGTATTTCCAGATACAATATATCCTAATTGGTGGAGAAAACAGGGACATTCCTTATGTATGGAGGATTTAGTTGAAGTCTTTAAAAATAATGCAAGCATACTTGTGGTTGGTACAGGAGCATATGGAAGAATGGTTGTCCCAGAGGATTTGATTAAAGAATTAAAGAGTAGAGGTATTGATGTTTATGTAGATCTAACTGATAAGGCAGTTAGGATTTTTAATGATTTCTTAAAAGAGGGCAAAAGAGTTGCTGGTGCTTTTCATTTAACATGCTAAAAAGGAGGGATTTATGGTTTGGCGTCTTTTAGAGAAAGTTAAAACTTTTTTGAAAGAACAATCTATTAAAGCAGAAAAAGACAATGTGTTGGTAGCAGCTATTCATGAAATTATGGTGGAAGATTTAGGTTGGAAGCCTAAAAAAATAGGTTTTGGAAGTGATAGCCATGAGTTAGAGTATACTAAGGCTACGAGTCCCTTTCATGAGCTTGAAATTAAGGCAACTCGTTTTGGAGAAAAGCTTTATTTAGAGTTTGAAGGAGAAGTAAAAAAAGGAGGTGCTTTTGGTGAGGTTTTTGAATCTATTTTTGATATAGATTTAGATAAAGAGTACAAGCTAAAAACAGAGTTAAATCTATCAGATTATGTAACTGACGAGCTTGAAGTTATAAATGAGGAAAGACTTTCTCAACTCTTAAAAAACTTTATAGGATTACTGGAAAGTAAAGTAAAGAAGTAGTATTTCAGGAGAAAAGCTATGTCTGAAAAAAAGCCTGATCCAGTAAGAATAGCCATTGTGAGAATGCTTCCAAGACATGTCAAAGAGCAACTTACAATAGAGGAGATGAACTCATTACTTTATGATGAGGTTTTACCTGATTCATTAATGGAAAAGTTAAAGGATTATCTGGTGGATGTGGAGGATGTGCAAGAGAAAAGCTAATCTGGAGAGCATATGCTACTTGAGCCTGGAGTTGTTCCTGATTGGCTAATTGCTCAAGAGGCTGAAAAGAAGATAAAGACAATATTTAGACTCGCCTATGAAATAGGGATAGAAGAAGATGAGATAATTCCCTATGGAAAATATATTGCAAAGATTGACTATCAAAGGCTTTACAGCAGAATAAAAAGCAACTCAACTGGTAAATATATTGTCATAACTGCAATGACACCTACACCTTTTGGCGAGGGAAAATCAACAACAACTATCGGTCTTGTTCAAGGACTTGCGCTTAGAGGTAAAAAAGCCAGTTGTGCTATAAGGCAGCCTTCTATGGGTCCTCTAATGAATGTTAAGGGAGGAGCCTCAGGAGGAGGGCTTTCTCAATGTGTTCCAAGAGTAGAGTTTTCCTTAGGATTTACAGGAGATATAAATGCAGTAATGAATGCTCATAATCTTGCCATGGTTGCCTTAACTGCAAGACTGTTACATGAGTCAAACTACTCAGATGAAATCCTAAAAAAGAAGAACCTTAAAAGACTTAATATAGATCCAAAAAGAATTCATATGGGATGGGTAATTGATTTTTGTGCTCAATTCTTAAGAAAGATAGTTATAGGACTTGGTAGAGAAAAAGATGGTATTCCAATAGAGAGTCGTTTTGATATCGCAACCTCATCTGAACTTATGGCTATTTTAGCCTTAACAGACAGTATAAGAGACTTAAGGGAAAGAATCGGCAGAGTAGTGGTTGCTTACTCAAAGACTGGACAGCCAATCACAACAGAAGATTTAGAGGTTGCTGGAGCTATGACAGCGATTATGCTTCCTGCTATAAATCCGAATCTCATTCAAACCATAGAGGGACAACCAGTATTTGTTCATGCCGCACCATTTGCAAATATTGCAATCGGACAGTCTTCTATTATTGCTGATAAAATAGCAACTAAACTCAGTGAGTATCATGTTACAGAAGCAGGATTTGGAGCAGATATAGGATTTGAAAAATTTTGGAATATAAAGTGTAGACACTCACAGCTTAAGCCAAATGCAGCAGTGATAGTAGCTACTTTGAGAGCATTAAAGTATCACGGAGCTGACAAAGATGCACCGAAAATAAAAGTAGGAGATACAATTCCGAAGGATTACTTTGAAAAAAACATAAAATGGCTTGAAAGAGGATTAGAAAATTTATTTTACAATGTTGATATTGTGAAAAAATCTGGCATTACTCCAGTTGTATGTATCAATAGGTTTCAAAAAGACTACAAAGAAGAGATAGAGATAGTAAAAAAACTATGTTTAGAAAAGGGGCTTTCTGTAGCAGTTTCAGAGCATTGGCAGAAAGGAGGCAAAGGAGCTCTTGAACTGGCAGATTTAGTTATTGATGCATGTGAAAACTCTACAAAATTTAGTTTTCTTTATGAAGAGAATCTTCCTCATATATCAAAGATCGAACTGATTGCAAGAGAGATTTACGGTGCTGACTCTGTAGAGTTTTCTGATTTGGCGTTACAGAAGCTTAAAATCATAGACTCAAATAAAGATTATTCAGATTTTTCAGTATGTATTGCAAAAACTCATTTAAGTTTGTCTGATAATCCGACTCTAAGAGGAGTTCCTAAAGGATGGCAACTTTCTATAAAAGACATATTAGTATTTAATGGAGCAAAACTTATTGTACCTGTAGCAGGTGATATAAGTCTTATGCCGGGAACAGCTTCTGATCCAAACTATCGTAAAATTGATATTGATTTAACCACAGGAAAGGTAAAAGGCTTATAGAAGTTGACATTACCGAGGTTTCAGTGATATAAAAAATTATAGATTTTGCGGGCGTAACTCAGCGGGAGAGTGTCAGCTTCCCAAGCTGAAGGTCGCGGGTTCGAATCCCGTCGCCCGCTTTTTTTATGGAGGTAGTTTTGAGCCTTTTCAAAGAAGGTCAATTAGCACTTCTAATAGATTCAAAGGATAGAAAATATCTTGTCACTCTCAAAAAAGATGCTACATTTTCTTTTCATAAAGGAGTTGTACAATTTAATGAAATTATTAATAAACCTGAGGGAATTAGAGTTAATTCCACAAAAGGAGAGAGTCTTCTTGTACTTAAGCCAACTCTTGAAGATTATGTTTTAAAAATGAAAAGGGGGGCACAAATTATTTATCCGAAGGATATTTCAAGAATTATTACTCTTTTAGACATTTTCCCAGGAGCAAAGGTTTTTGAAGTAGGTACCGGATCAGGAGCTTTGACCTTATATTTGCTAAGAGCTGTAGGTAAAGAGGGGAGTGTAGTTTCTTATGAAAAAAGAAAAGATTTTTACGAGATTGCTAAATCTAATATTGAAAAATTTATGGCTGAACAGCCTCTTGATAATCTAATTCTAAAGAATAAAGATATTGAAGAAGGAATAGAAGAGAAAGATTTTGATAGAGCAGTTATTGACGTAACAGAGCCATGGCTTTATCTTAGTATAATTCTAAATATTTTAAAACCAGGAGGAATTCTTGGATGCTATCTTACAACCACTCTTCAACTGTACAGCTTAATGGAAAGTATCGAGAAAGACTTTAAAGATAAGCTTTACACAATTGGTATATTTGAATTGCTGGAAAGAAGGTGGGAGAAAGAAGGTTTAAGTCTTAGACCTGCTTTAAGAATGATAGCTCATACAGGATTTATTACTGTATTCAAAAAAATTGTATGAAACTTAGATGTTTACTTGTGAATCCTTGGATTTATGATTTTGCTGCTTATAACTTCTGGGCAAGACCTCTTGGACTACTAAAAGTAGCAGAATTTTTAACTCAATTTAATGTTGAGCTTTTTTTTATTGACTGCTGTGATGCCTTCAGAGAAAAAAAGTTTGGAACAGGAAAATATCACTGTCAAGTAGTAGAAAAACCTGATATCATTAAGAATATTCCAAGAAAATACAAAAGATATGGAGTATTATTAGATGAGTTTATAGCAAAAATAAAGGAGATTAAAGAGATTGACATAATCTTTGTTACTTCAATTATGACATATTGGTATCCTGGAGTTAAAAAAACTGTTGAAATTCTTAGAGAATATTTTAAAAATGCTCTTTTAATTCTTGGTGGAATTTATGCGACTTTGTATAAAGAGCATGCAGAAAAAAATATAGGTGCAGACTTTATATATTGTGGACAACTCAGTGATGAATTAATTAATATCCTAGATAATTTTGGATTTAAACTAAAGAAAGTAAAACAAAAGCCACAGTATTGGTGGCAGCTTGGATTTTATAAAAAAATGAGTTATGCACCTATTTTAACATCAACAGGCTGTGTTTTTAGATGTCCTTACTGTGCTTCATCTCTTCTTCACAAGGAGTTTAAACAGAGAAATATAGATGAGGTTTTTTATGAGATATCAGAGCTTTATAGAATTGGTGTCAGAGATTTTGCCTTTTATGATGATGCTTTGCTTTTTAAGGCAGAAACTCATATTAAGCCTTTGCTTAAAAGAGTAGTTAACAACTCCCTAAAAATAAATTTTCATACTCCAAATGGACTACATGCTCGTTTTATAGATGAAGAGACGGCCTTTTTAATGAAAGAATCTGGTTTTAAAACAATAAGGCTTAGCCTTGAGACAGTCAATATAGAAAGACAAGTAAAAACAGGTGGAAAGGTTACCAATGAAGAGCTACAAAAAGCTGTGTTTTTTCTTAAAAAAGTTGGATTTAGCCCTCAACAAATTGGTGTTTATTTGATGTATGGATTGCCGGAGCAGAGCTTTGAAGAGGTAAGAGAAGGAGTTAATTTTCTTAAAAATTTAAAAGTAAGAATCCATCTTACTGAATTTTCTCCTATAAAAGGTACATACTACTGGAGTGAGTTAGTAAAAAAAGGAGTTATTCTTGATGATTTAGATCCTATTTTTACAAATAACACGATCTTTTCAGAGCTTTACTCCGGATACAGTAGAGAAGAAATAGAAGCTTTAAAACTTGAGGTTAATCAATACAATTTGTTAATTTAATTTTAAATTTTTTATGGAGTTTACTGAAAAACATTTAGCTATTTTTACTGCCACAAAATTAGAAAGTGAGCTAATTCTAAGAAATCTTAATAATCAAGAATATTTAGATATCAAAGGCTTTTCCTACTTTAAAGGTAAAATAAATAATATCCCTCTTCTATTATCAATTACAGGCATTGGCAAAATAAATAGTGCTATAGCCTCTTTAATTCTTTTAAACCATTTTAAAGTATCAAAAATTCTAATATATGGAGTTGCTGGTGCTTATCCTTCATCAAATTTAAGCTTGGGTGAAATAGTTTTCTGTGAAAAGGAGATTGATGCTGAAAAGGGAGTCTTAGTCAACTGTGAAAACTCCTTTATCTTTATGGAGCATGAAGAGATTGATATGTATATACCTGAAGCATTTAAGAGTTTCAAAAGAGGAGTTTTTTTAACTGTTGACTGTTGTAGTGGAAATCTTCAAAGAGCAAGATTTCTTGAAAAAAAATTTAATGCTATTTGTGAAAATATGGAGGGAGCAGCAGTGGCAAAAGTAGCAAAGATTTTTAATACTTCAGCTACTGAGATCAGAGCTATAAGTAATATTATAGCTGAAAGAAAAACTCTACTAACCCCTACAGAAATAAGATTAGCTGCTACAAAGATTCAAAAATTTATTCTTGACAACTTTCTTGCTTTGACAAATCAGTTTTAATTTGCTCAATAATTTTCCCTACACTCTCTTTCAGTTTAACATATTCATTTCCGCTATTTTTTATAAACTCTTCATAATGAAATAAAGCTTCTTTTTTCTTATTTAATCTATAATAGGCAACAGCTATATTATAGTGAGCTTCTGAATTTTTATTGTCAAGAGTTATTGCTTTAGTTAAAAACTCAACAGCTTTCTCATATTCACCCCTATTAAGATAAATTAGTCCAGTATTAATATAGGGAAGGCAGAAGTTTTCCTTTAATTGTATTGCTCTGTTAAACTGTTGGAGTGCTTCTTCATACTTGTCAAGATAAAATAGGGCTAAGCCATAGTTGTTATGTAGTTCTGCTGAAGAGTTTTCTTTAAGTAATTCCTCATAAATTTTACAGGCTTCTTCATATTCTCTGTAGATAAGAAGATGATTAGCTTCTTCTAATTTCTCATAAAAGGAGTTTTCTTGCATTTTTAATTATAACCTAAATTATTTCTGTTAGGGAACTACCAATAAACTTTAAAACTTCTTGAATTCCCTCTGTTTTTAAAATTTCGCTAAAGGGAGAGACATCAACAATATAGTAGTCGTTTTTTCTTTTTAAAATAGTAAGAAAGGTTTGTAAAAATCCATTCTCTGAAACCAATGTTTCCAAAGCATAATCTGAACCCTTTTCCCAAAAAGAAAAAATTTTTAAATAAAGTCCTTCTCTTATTTTAAATTCTTTATAGATCAATTTATTAATATTAAGATCCTTGGTCGGAACTTTTATTGGAAACAACCTTTCTACCTCCCTTATTTCCTTTATATCTATAGATTCTGGCTCTTTTTGTTTTATCAAAACTAAATCATATATAGTTTTACCTATGGAAAGCCATTTTTTTTCATACTTTGTTTCAGGCTCGACAATCTCCAGCTTAGTAGTATTTATAGAAAAACACCTTAAAGCAAGGGCTTCTTTAACAGTAAACTCTAAAAGTTGGTAGTCATCTGTTCTTACTTTGATTTCACCAAAGGGGACTAATTTTCTTGCATAAATATATAGATTTTCTCTTTTTGTGACTCTCCTTTCAATATGAGATTTTTTAAACCATGGGTCAGGATAGTTAATTATAATTTTTTCTATGCTTTGATCTTTAAAGAGTAAATAGAAAACCCAATATGCATCAGCTCTACAAAAAAAGATATTGTTAAGTTTATTTTGTATAATTTTCTTGTATAGTTTATTTATGGAGATCCAAGATTTTTCGACTCCGAAAAATACTCTATCTTTATTTTCGCTTGCAATCTTAACTAAGTAGTCTCCTGAGCCAAATCCTATTTCTACTATTAAGTTTTCAAATCTCAGTGGCTTTTCAATCCTTCTTATATCAATGTAGCCTTGCATATTACTAAAACTTAAAAGGAGTTGGAGTAAAGGTGATAAAAAAGATTATAAATGAAGTTATGCCAATAGCTTTTCTAAGTTTATTTAGTTTTTCCCAAAAAATAATAGGTGGATGATCAACTCCTAAAAGAAGTAAAAGTGCAGCCCAAACAATCCAGCCATGCCATAAAAATACTCCTAAGATAGCTATAAAAATTAGTAAGATTCGCGCTATGTAGAAATGTTTTCTACCAAATATTGCATAAGCAACATGACCACCATCTAATTGACCTATAGGTAAGAGATTCATTGATGTAACAAATAAGCCTATCCATCCTGCAAATGCTATGGGATGAAGAAGCACATCTTTGCCTTCTGGAACACTTCCTACTGTAATTTTTACAAGCAGACTAAATAAAATAGAGTCACCAAGAATAAAAATATCCTTATGTTTTTCTAAACTTATTACCTCAGACATTCTTAAACCAATAATTGATGCAATTATAGAGAGAATGAAGCCAATTATCGGACCTGAAACTCCTATATCTAGAAGTGCTTTTCTTGTAAGAATAGGAGATTTCATTTTAATAAAAGCTCCAAAAGTACCAATTATTGATGGAGCAGGTATAAAATAAGGTAAAGTTGCCTTTGTTTTATGAATCTTTGAAGCAACATAGTGTCCCATCTCATGGCCCAGTAGTATTGTTATTATACTCACTGAAAAAGGATAACCTTCCAGTATTCTTAAAGGCTCTTTCAGCACATTGATGCCTTGCTGAAGAGCTCCTGCAAACATAGTAGTAAAAACTGTTGCAACAAATAAAATTATGGGAATACCAATTCTCTTCATTAAATGATTACCCCTTTTAAGTCATACTCATAAGCCTCTGTGATAAGTACTTTAACTCTATCTCCTACTTTGGCCTCTTTTATATCTTCCAACATTACCACTCCATCAACTTCAGGAGCATGACAGTAAAGCCTTGCTATAGCAAGATTTGTATCTATATAGTCAATTAATGCATCATAATCTTTACCAACAAGTGTTCTATTTTTTTCAAGTGAGATCAATGCTTGTTTTGACATTAATTCATGGTATCTTCTTTTTTTAATCGCTTGAGGTATTTGATTTTTTAATGAATAGGCTTTTGTTCCTTCTTGTGGAGAGTAGATAAATGCTCCTAATCTGTCAAAATGTACTTCTTCTATAAAATCTAAAAGATTTTGGAACTCTTCTTCTGTTTCTGTAGGAAATCCCACAATAAATGTTGTTCTAAGAGTAACTCCTGGAATAGCTTGTCTTAGTCTTCTAATAAGTTTTAGGTAGTCCTTTTTTGTACCTCTTCTTCCCATAAGTCTTAGAATTCTGTCTTCCGAATGCTGCAAGGGAATATCAAGGTATTTAACAACTTTGTTTTCCTCTGAGATTACTTCAATGAGTGCTTCATCTATTTCTGTAGGATACATATAAAGAAGCCTTATCCAAAAATCACCTTGTAGGGAAGATAAATCTTTAATTAGGTTTTTTAAATTATATCCCTTCAAATCTTTGCCGTATTGGGTAATGTCTTGGGCAACAAGTATTAACTCTTTTACTCCCTCTTTGACAAAACCTTCTGCCTCTTTAAGAATGCTTTCAGGATTTATGCTTTTGAAAGGACCACGAATATCAGGAATTATACAAAAACTACATCTGCGGCTACATCCTTCAGCTATCTTTAAATATCTATAAGAAGCTGGCTCAGCATTGTAGTTGTCTGAGTTTATAAAAGTTTTCTCTTTAGTAAATGATTTCATATAGGTAGCAACTTTTTCTTTTTCTCCTAAACCAAAAACTGCATCAATTTCTGGAATTTGTTTTTTTAACTCTTCAGAGTATCTCTTTGCAAGGCATCCAAAAACTATTAATTTTTTGTCTTCTTTAAATTTTGCTACCGTCAAAATCTCATCAATTGATTCTTCTTTTGCATCATCAATGAAACAGCAGGTATTTATCAGTATAAAGTTAGCTTTTTTAAAATCTTCTACGTAAACAAAGCTTTGAGCTTTAAGATAATAAATCAAATGTCTTGAATCCACAATGTTTTTTGGACATCCGAGAGTGATTACTGTAAAGCTACTCATTACTAAAAATGTTTCCAGCCTTGAGGCTCTGTAGTAATTCTGCCTCTTTTTGGATCAACTAAATACATAGCTTTATCCTCAACTATCTTACCAATAAATAGTAAACCTTTATTTATAGCATCTTCTTTTTTATCAGATATTACTAAAAGCTCGTAATCCTCTCCACCTGAAAGGATAAGCTTTAAAGGGTCAAGATTAAGAGATTTTGCAACTTTATTTACTGTATCACTAATTGGAAGTTTGTCTAAATAGATTTCGGCTCCTAAGTTGTTTTCTTTGCAAACTCTATATAGATCTATAAGTAATCCGTCACTTATATCAATCATTGCCTTTGCAATACTTTTAAACTCCTTTGAGTTTCTTGCTACAGGCATCAGATGTTTCATTACCGCTTCTTTAAATTTTTCAATTTTCTCTGTATCTGCAGAAAACCTTTTTAATACCTCTAAACCACAAGCTGAAACTCCTAATGGTGCAGTTATGAAAATAAAGTCTCCAGGCTCAGCTCCTTTCCTTAAAATAGGTTTATCTGTCTGTCCTACTGCAACTCCTGTGAGACAGAGATATTTACTTTTTGAGATGTCTCCACCGATTAAATATCCTCCATAAAGTTTCAGGGCATCATTAATACCCTTAAGAAGACTGTTCCAGTCTTCATCAGAGGTTGTCTCTGGCAAAGCAGCAGCCAAAAGAAATCCAATGAAATCTCCTCCCATTGCATAAATATCACTTACATTTACTGAAACTATCTTAAAACCAAGATGATAAAAAGAAGTGTAAGAAAGATCAAAGTGAATATTCTCTATCATTGAATCTACTG
Organism: Thermodesulfovibrio sp.; assembly: GCA_025057595.1. Lineage (GTDB taxonomy): Bacteria > Nitrospirota > Thermodesulfovibrionia > Thermodesulfovibrionales > Thermodesulfovibrionaceae > Thermodesulfovibrio. Next base: position 93,602 of record JANXBK010000003.1, on the reverse strand, counting down.
TAATTAATATTTTTTCAGAAAGATTCAGAATCGCAGAGTCATCACCGATTCCATATCCTAAGTGGGAAGGCAAGTGAAACTTCTGTCTTATTTCATTAATTACTGCTAACTCATCTTTCATAAATTAAACAGCCACTTTTTGCTTAGAAGTTTTTATAGTTTTTTTCTCCGAAAATACATGTTTTATGACTTCATCCATAGAATCAACTAAAATAATATTTATACCCTCTTTTATATATTTTGGCATCTCATCAACATCTTTTCTATTTCTCGCAGGTAAAATAACTGTCTTTATACCCATTCTCTTTGCAGCTAATACCTTTTCTTTAAGACCTCCTACAGGTAAAACTCTTCCTCTAAGTGTAATCTCTCCTGTCATAGCCACATCCTTTCTTAGAGGTTTACCTGTAAAGGCTGATGCGATAGCTGAAGCCATAGTTATTCCAGCTGAAGGTCCATCTTTTGGAATTGCTCCAGCCGGAACATGAACATGTAAATCCATAGTACTAAAAAGCTTTTCATCTATATTTAACTTTTTTGCTTTTGCCCTAACATAACTTAAGGCTGCTTGTGCAGATTCTTTCATAACATCACCCAGTTGACCAGTAAGAATTAGATTTCCCTTTCCTTTCATAATTGTGGCCTCCACATAGATAACATCCCCACCTGATTCTGTCCAAGCAAGACCTGTAGCAACTCCAACCTCATCCTTCTTGAGCTCCTCCTCAGGAAGATACTTCGGCGCACCTAAAAATTTTGTAACACTATCAGCTGTAATATAGAATTTTTTCTTTTTATCTTCTACTATGTATTTAGCCACTTTTCTACACAGATTAGCTATTTCTCTTTCAAGATTTCTAACGCCTGCTTCTCTGGTGTAGTGAGTTATTATATATCTTATTGCTTTATCGCTAATTTTCAAGACATCTGAATTAAGACCGTTTTCTTCAAGTTGTTTTGGTACTAAATATTTTTTTGCGATCTGAAGTTTCTCTTCCTCTGTATATCCTGAAAGATAAATAATTTCCATTCTATCCCTTAGAGGAGGAGGAATTGTATCAGCAATATTTCCTGTGCATATAAACATTACTTTACTGAGATCAAAGGGTACTCCTAGATAGTGATCTACAAAGGAGTTATTCTGCTCAGGATCAAGAACTTCAAGAAGGGCAGATGCTGGATCTCCTCTAAAATCCACTCCTAGTTTGTCTATCTCATCAAGCATAAAAACAGGATTGTTTGTTCCAGCTTGTTTAATACCCTGAATTATTCTACCTGGTAATGCTCCTACATAAGTTCTTCTGTGTCCTCTTATTTCTGCTTCATCTCTAACTCCTCCAAGAGAGATTCTAATAAACTCTCTACCAAGTGCTTTTGCTATTGAACGACCTAAAGATGTTTTTCCCACTCCAGGTGGACCGATAAAGCAAAGAATTGGTCCTTTCATCTTTTCCTTAAGTTTTCTAACACTTAAATACTCAAGTATTCTTTCTTTTACCTTCTCAAGATTGTAGTGATCTCTATCAAGAATCTCTTTTGCAGTTCTGATGTCAAGTCTATCTTCAGTTGAGCGAGACCAGGGAAGTTCAGTTAACCATTCTAAGTAGGTTCTTATAATTGCGGCTTCTGCAGCTTCAGAATGCATTCTTTCAAGTCTTTTAAGCTGTTTTTCTGCTTCCTGTTTTACAGATTCAGGCATTTTAGCTTCTTCTATCTTTCTTTTAAACTCATTTATCTCTTCTGCTTTTTCATCTATATCTCCAAGCTCTCTTTGTATAGCCTTAAGTTGCTCTCTTAAAAAATACTCTCTTTGAGTTTTATCAATCTCATTTCTTGCTTCTTTCTGAATTTTTTGTTGAATTGTAAGAAGCTGAATCTCTCTGTTAAGGAGTTCTCCAATCCTTTTTAATCTCTCTACAGGATCAACAATTTCAAGAATTTGCTGGGCTTCTATACTTTTAAGTCCAAAATTTGCTGCAATAAGATCAGCGAGTCTGCCAGGTTCATCAATATTTTCAATAATTACCATCGCATCAGGAGGAATATTTTTACCAAGAGATATAGCTTTTTCAAGTTGTTCTTTTACGGTTCTTACTAATGCCTCATGCTCAAGAGTTAACTCTTTTATTTGTATATCCTGCAGTTTTTCTATTTTAGCTATATAAAAGTTTTCAATTTGAATAAATTCTGAAACCTTTGCCTTTGAGAGTCCCTGAACAAGTATTTTTAGTCTACCATCAGGAAGTCTTAACATTCTCATTATCATACATACTGTTCCGATATCATAAAGATCTTGGGGCTCAGGAAGTTCTATATTAAAATCTCTTTGAGTAAGCAAAAGAATTAATCTATTTGTATTCAGTGCATGTTCAACAGCTTTAATTGATATATCTCTTCCTACAAAAAGAGGAATAATCATATATGGAAAAACTACTATGTCTCTTACAGGCAAAACTGGCAGTTCTGTAGGAATCTCTATTTCTTTATTTTGCTCTATCTCTTGTTTTTTTATCTCTTCCATTCTTTTATGCCTCCTTAAAATTAAATTCTTTTTTAATTTTAACAGTTTTTAACTTTATTTTTTGTAATTAGTTGAGAACTTTAAAGAGTGGAGACCCTTTCTTTAAGAAAATTTAAAAGATCAGAGGAGACTTCAGGGTCTTTAAGTGCAAACTCAATTATAGTTTTTAGATAACCAAGTTTTTCTCCTGCATCATATCTTTTACCCTTTAAAATATACCCATAAATAGGCTCTTCTTTAAGTAACATCTTTAAAGCATCTGTTAACTGAATCTCTCCTCCTTTACCAGGTGTAAGATTTTCAAGATATTTAAATATTGATGGTGTTAATATATATCTTCCCACTATTGCTAAATTCGACATAGCTTTTGATCTGTCAGGTTTTTCCACTAAATCTTCTACAACACAATCACCATTGACCATCCTGATTGAAACGATTCCGTATCTTGATACTTCCTCCCAGGGTACTTCTTCTAACGCAATAACTGAAAATCTTTTGTTCTCATAAATTTTAATCATATCTTTAAGAGCTGGATATTCAGGATCTATGAGATCATCACTAAGGATAACAACAAAAGCCTCCTCTTGGACAAAAGGCTTTGCATGAAGAATTGCGTCACCTAGTCCTTTTGGCTCTTTTTGTCTTATAAAAGCAATATTTAAATGATCAAAAGAGTTTATTTTTTTAATCAAATTAAACTTGCCTGCAAGTTTAAGTCTTTCTTCGAGCTCATAGGCCTTATCAAAATGATCCTCTATAGCTCTTTTATGTTTGCCTGTTATAAATATAAACTCCTCTATTCCTGCATTTATTGCTTCTTCAACAGCATATTGAATAAGTGGTTTATCTACAACTGGAAGCATCTCTTTTGGTGAAGCTTTTGTCGCTGGAAGAAATCTTGTTCCAAGCCCTGCAACCGGCAAGACAGCCTTCTTTATCATAATGCCTCCAGAGAAGAAAAAATGCCGGAGACGAGACTCGAACTCGTACGGCGGGGCTAACCGCCCAGGGATTTTAAGTCCCTTGCGTCTACCAGTTCCGCCACTCCGGCTATATTCTAAGATACAAAAAATTTAAACTATTATTCAAGTGTCTTGTTATCTTAAAACGAGATAGCTATCTCAACAAAATCCTCCTATATAGAAAAATTTTTCAAGATTAGGTATAATAAAAAAATTTAATCATGGAAAAAGAACTTCTAAATGAACAAGAGATAGAAAGAATTCTTACAAGAATAACTTCAGAGATATTAGAAAAAAATAAAGGAGCTGAAAATATTTGCCTTGTTGGAATTGTTACAGGAGGAGTTTATCTTGCTCAGAGAATAGCAAAAAAAATTAAAGAGACAGAAGGCATAGAGGTACCTGTTGGAGTATTAGATATATCCTTCTACAGAGACGATGTATCTTTGTCAAATAAACCGAGAGATATAAAACCTACAAATATTCCATTTAGTATAGATAAAAAAAGAATAGTTCTTGTTGATGATGTTCTTTTCACAGGAAGATCTGTAAGAGCAGCTATGGATGCTTTGATGGATTTCGGAAGACCGGAGCAGATTCAACTTGCGGTTTTAATAGATAGAGGACATAGAGAGCTTCCTATAACCGCAAACTACACAGGTAAATATATTCCCACTGCAAAGACAGAAAAAATTAAAGTTTATTTAAAAGAGATTAATGGTAAAGACTCTGTTGTTCTTATGTCTCAATGAAAGATCTAATAGGAATAAAAGAGCTTAGTAGAGCTCAAATTGAAGAAATCCTTAATACCGCAAAAGCTTTTAAAGAGGTTTTGCAAAGAGATATAAAGAAAGTTCCTACTCTAAGAGGTAAAACAGCGATAAACCTCTTTTTTGAGCCTTCAACTCGTACAAGAACATCCTTTGAGCTGGCTGAAAAAAGATTAAGTCTTGATGTTCTTAATTTCTCTGTTCCAACTTCTGCAGTAGTTAAAGGTGAAACTCTTTATGATACTTTGAAAACTATAGAAGCTTATAATGTTGATTACATAGTAATTAGACACTCCTCAAGCGGAGCTGCGAAGTTCATTGCTGATCATACAGAAGCCTCAGTTATTAATGCAGGAGATGGAATAAATGAACATCCTACACAGGCACTTTTAGATGCCTTCAGCATACTTGAAATAAAGGGAAGAATTGACGGTTTAAAAATAGCTATTGTTGGTGACATTCTTCACAGCAGGGTAGCGAGATCAAACTACTATCTTTTAAGTAAATTTGATACAGAGATAAGATTTGTAGGACCTCCAACCTTTCTGCCTTCCCATCCTCCTGAAAATGTTAAGGTTTACTATCGATTAAGGGATGGAATAAAAGATGCTGATGTGATAATCATGTTAAGAATTCAACTTGAAAGACAGAAAAGTGGTTTTATACCCTCTCTCAAAGAGTATTATCACTTTTGGGGATTAAAAAAGGAAGATTTAAGCTTTGTAAGAGATGATGCGATTCTTATGCATCCTGGTCCAATGAATAGAGGAGTTGAGGTTTCAACAGAAGTCGTTAATGATCCTCGTGCGATAATTCTAAAACAGGTTACAAATGGCATTGCTACAAGGATGGCAGTTATTTATTTGTTAAGAAGAAGCTAAAAATGATTATAAAAATTTACAATGCTTATATGATTGATCCCTTTACAGCAAAGGAGGGGAAAGTAGATTTAACTATAGAAGAGGGTATTATTAGAGAGGTAAAATTTAAAGAAAGAAGAACAGCACCTTCTTTAAAATCTCAAATTCTTCAGATTGATGCAGAAGGTCTATATCTTTTCCCTGGTTTTATAGATATGCATGCTCATCTAAGAGAGCCTGGGTATGAATACAAAGAAACTATTCATACAGCAACATTAGCAGCAGTAAAAGGAGGATTTACAACTGTATGTTGTATGGCAAATACTAATCCCGTCAATGATAATCCTGAAGTAACCTACTATATATTGGCAAAAGCAAAAGATGAAGGAAGTTGTGAAGTCTTACCAGTTGGTGCGATAACAAAAGGACTTAAAGGGGAGGAGCTTTCTGAGATGGCTCTTCTTAAAGAGGCTGGTTGTGTTGCCTTTTCAGATGATGGTATGCCTGTTATGAACTCTCTTGTTATGAAAAGAGCACTGCAGTATGCAAAAGCTATAAATGCTCCAATTATCTCCCATTGCGAAGACATTAATCTTACCGAAGAGGGTGTTATGAATGAGGGAAAACTCTCTTTTTATCTTGGACTTAAGGGTATACCAGCTGCTTCAGAGGAAATTATGGTTATGAGAGATATAATTCTTTGTAAATACTATAGGTCCCCCATACATATCGCTCATGTTTCTCTTAAATCTTCCCTAGAGATTATAAAAAGAGCAAAGCAAGAGGGTATAATGGTTACTGCAGAAACTTGTCCCCATTACTTTACTCTTACAGAGAAAGCAATTGGGAATTATGATACTTCTGCTAAAGTAAATCCGCCGTTAAGAAACGAGGAGGACAAAGAGGCAATAAAAATAGGCTTGAAAGAGGGAGTTATAGATGTGATAGCTACTGATCATGCTCCACATCATGAGGATGAAAAGAATGTTCCTTTTGAAGAGGCTGCAAATGGTATCTCAGGGCTTGAAACTGCTGTTTCTTTAAGTTTAAATCTTTATCATGAAGGAGTGCTAACATTAAGACAGCTTGTTGAGAAGTTTACATTAAATCCTGCAAGAATTCTAAATATAAATAGACAAGGTATTAAAGAGGGAGCAGAGGCAGATCTAATTTTAGTGGATGTTAACAAAGACTGGATAGTTGATAAAAATAAGTTTGCTTCTAAGGGTAAAAATACTCCATTTCACGGTTGGAAACTTAAAGGAAAGGTATTAATGACAATAAGAGGAAAGAATATTTTTGATATGAGGGAAGAATGAAAAAGGCTTTATTAGTTTTAAAAGATGGGACAGTCTTTGAAGGTTACTCCTTTGGAGCCGAAGGTGAAAGCATAGGTGAGGTTGTATTTAATACATCAATCACAGGATATCAGGAGATTCTTACAGATCCTTCTTATAAAGGTCAAATAGTTGTGATGACTTATACTCAAATTGGAAATTATGGAGTAAATGAAGAGGATATAGAGTCATTTAAACCAAAAGTTGAAGGCTTTGTTGTAAGAGAGTATAAGTACTATCCAAGTAATTGGCGATCTCAAGGTAATCTTGATGATTATCTAAAAAAGTATAGAATTGTTGGAATTCAGGGAGTTGACACTCGTGCACTCACAAAACATTTAAGGGATTACGGAGCTCAGATGGGAATAATTTCTACGGAAGATTTAGATCCTTATAGTTTACTTAAGAAAGTTAAAGCTCATCCGGACATTTCAGAGATTGATCATGTAAGCAGTGTAACTTCTATTAACCCAGCTCCGTACTATATTGAAAATGGCAAGCCTTTATGTGTAGTGTATGATTTTGGGGTTAAATTAAGTATATTAAAGAACTTAAAAAGAGTGGGTTTTTCAATTTTCTTAGTGCCTGCGAAAACGCCAGCTGAGGAAGTTTTAAAAATGAATCCAGACTGTATTCTTCTTAGTAACGGTCCTGGTGACCCTAAGATACTTCAGTATGCTGTAGAGAATATAAAAAAATTTATAGGTAAAAAGCCTGTTTTTGGAATATGTCTTGGTCATCAACTAATAGGACTCGCACTTGGTGGAAAAACCTATAAGCTTAAATTTGGGCACCATGGAGGAAATCATCCTGTAAAAGATTTAGATACAGGTAGAATCAGTATAACAGCTCAAAATCATAACTACTGTGTTGATATAGAGAGTCTCAAAGAAGAGGTTGTGTTAACTCATAGAAATCTTTATGATGGTACTGAAGAAGGTATGAGACATAGAAAATATCCAATTTTTTCTGTTCAACACCATCCAGAGGCTGGCCCAGGACCAAATGATGCTTTAGATATTTTTGAAAAATTTATGCAGATTACTATAAACTCTTAAAAGTTAGAGTATGCCCAAAAGACAAGATATTAAAAAAATACTAATAATAGGATCTGGACCAATAATAATTGGTCAAGCCTGTGAGTTTGATTACTCAGGAACTCAAGCATGTAAAGCTCTTAAAAAAGAAGGATATGAAGTAGTTCTCGTAAATTCAAATCCGGCTACAATAATGACTGATCCAGCTATGGCAGATAAAACTTATATAGAGCCTCTTACAGCAGAGATTCTTGAATTAATAATAAAGAAAGAAAGACCTGACGCGCTTCTTCCAACTCTTGGAGGACAAACAGCTTTAAATTTAGCTGTTGAACTCGGAGAAGCAGGAGTTCTTGAGAGATACTCAGTTGAGCTTATTGGAGCTAATCTTGAAGCAATAAAAAAAGCCGAAGACAGAGAGCTTTTTAAACGAGCAATGACTGCTATAGGTATAGAAGTACCGCGTTCAGTTGCTGTTCAATCTTTTAAGGAAGGTCTCGAAATTATTGATTATATTGGATTTCCGGCTATTCTTAGACCAGCCTTTACCTTAGGTGGAACAGGTGGAGGAATAGCTTACAACATAGAGGAGTACAAGGAGCTTCTTGACAGAGCTCTTAAAATAAGTCCTGTAAGTCAAGTTTTAGTTGAAGAAAGTCTTCTTGGATGGAAAGAGTTTGAGCTCGAAGTTATGAGAGATAAAGCAGACAATGTAGTAATAATTTGTGCAATAGAAAACTTCGACCCTATGGGTATTCATACAGGCGATTCTATTACAGTGGCCCCAGTTCAAACACTTACAGACAAGGAGTATCAGTTGATGAGAGACAATGCAATAAAAGCAATAAGACAGATAGGAGTTGATACAGGAGGAAGCAATATTCAGTTTGCAGTGAATCCTAAAGATGGCAGAATGCTAATAATTGAGATGAATCCAAGAGTATCTCGCAGCTCCGCCTTAGCTAGTAAGGCAACAGGATTTCCTATTGCTAAAATAGCAGCTTTATTAGCTGTGGGATACACTCTTGATGAGATTCCTAATGATATAACAAAGATAACACCAGCAAGTTTTGAGCCTACAATTGATTACGTTGTTGTTAAAATACCTCGTTTTACTTTTGAGAAATTCCCTGAAGCAAATCCAATTCTTACAACTCAGATGAAGTCTGTTGGAGAAGTAATGGCAATTGGAAGAACTTTTAAAGAAGCAGTTGGCAAGGCAATTAGGTCATTGGAGATAGGTTTATACGGATTTGAAGAAGTAAATGCATCAGTTGATGAAGTCAGATGGAGACTAAAAAATCCGACAGCTGAAAGACTTTACTATATTGCAGAAGCAATAAGAAAGGGATTAAGTATTGAGGAGATTTACGAGTTAAGCGGAATAGATCCTTGGTTTTTACACAATATTAGAGAAATTATAGAAGTTGAAGAAAAACTGAAAAAGTATTCTTTAACTAAGGATTTAATTTTTGAAGCAAAGCAAAGCGGAATTTCAGACTACAGAATTGCTCAACTTACAGGTAAAAGAGAGGAAGAAATAAGGAATTTAAGAAAAAGCCTAGGTATAAATCCCGTTTATAAACTCGTTGATACTTGTGCTGCAGAGTTTGTAGCCTATACACCCTATATGTATTCCTGTTATGAGAGAGGATTTTACAAACTGGAGGAGTCTTCATCTAAGAGCTTTTTTGATTCTGATGCGCCGCCAACTTCAAATAAAAACAAAGTTATAATTCTTGGTTCAGGGCCAAACAGAATAGGACAAGGTATAGAATTTGATTACTGCTGTGTTCATGCAGTTTTTGGATTAAGACAGTTAGGTTTTGAAACAATAATGATTAACTGTAATCCAGAGACTGTAAGTACTGATTACGATACCTCAGACAGACTTTACTTTGAGCCGCTAACTCTTGAAGATGTCTTAAATGTGATTGAGAGAGAAAAGCCCTTAGGAGTTATACTTCAGTTTGGAGGTCAAACTCCTCTTAAGCTTGCAAAGGCATTAGAAGCAAATGGAGTAAATATTTTAGGTACTAAAGCTGATGCTATTGATAGAGCCGAGGATAGAAAACGTTTTAAAGAACTCGTTGAAAAACTCAAACTTAAACAGCCTCCAAGCGGGACCGCAACTTCACTTAGTGAAGCATTAAAAGTGGCAAAAGAGCTTGGATATCCCATTTTAGTAAGACCCTCTTATGTTTTAGGTGGAAGAGCTATGGAGATAGTCTATGATGAGGAGTCTTTGAAAAAATATATATTAGAAGCTGTAAAAGCTTCAGAAGACCATCCAGTTTTGGTAGATAAATACTTGGAAGATGCTATAGAAGTTGATGTAGATGCAATATCAGATGGAGTTGAAGTTATAGTAGCTGGTATTATGCAGCATATAGAAGAGGCTGGAATTCATTCAGGAGATTCAGCATGTAGTCTTCCTCCCTATTCTCTCAGTGAAGAAATTGTGAAAGAAATAGAAAGACAAACTATTGCAATTGCAAAAGAGCTTGAAGTCAAAGGTTTAATGAATGTTCAATATGCTATAAAGGATGGAGAAGTCTATGTTTTAGAAGTTAATCCTCGTGCATCACGAACGATTCCTTACGTAAGTAAGAGTATAGGAGTTCCGTTAGCACAGATTGCTGCAAAAATAATGGTTGGAAAGACTTTAAAAGAGTTTGGAATAAGAAAAATCGATAAGCTTCCTTATGTTACTGTTAAGGAGTCTGTTTTTCCTTTTGATAAATTTCCCGAAGTTGATGTGATACTTGGACCAGAGATGAAATCAACAGGAGAGGTTATGGGAATAGATGAAGATTTTGCTCAAGCATACGCAAAAGCCCAGATGAGCGTGATGGGGAAAATACCACTTGGTGGCACAGTTTTTATAAGTGTGAAAGATAAAGACAAACCAGAGATTATAGAAGTAGCAAAAGACTTTATTAATTTGGGATTTAAGGTTATAGCTACAAGCGGAACAGCTCAATTCTTAAGACAGAAAGGCTTAGATGTTGACACTGTAAATAAACTTCAAGAGGGTAGACCTAATGTGCTTGATTTAATTAAAAACAAACGAATAAGTTTTATAATAAATACAGTTTTTGGTAAACAAGCTCAAAAAGACTCAAAATATATAAGAAGAGGAGCTCTTCATTATAAAATCCCTTATACAACGACAATTTCTGGAGCAAAAGCTATGGTAAAAGCAATCGCAGGTTTAAAGGAAAAATCAATTAAAATAAAATCTATCCAACAGTATCATTTGGAGGTGAGTGGGTGTTTAAAACCGCATTACTCAGTGTCTCAGACAAAAGAGGCATAGTTCAGTTTGCAAAGGAGCTTTCAGAGCTAAATATAGAAATTATCTCTACTGGAGGAACTGCTAAGCTACTTAAAGATTTTGGTATAAGGGTAGTTGAAGTTTCTGAGTATACAGGTTTTCCTGAGATAATGGGAGGACGCGTTAAAACTCTTCATCCCCTCATTCATGGTGGAATTCTTGCAAGAAGAGACAATCCTGAAGATTTAGAAACTATGGAAAAATTCAGTATAAAACCAATAGATATTGTTACTGTTAATCTTTATCCCTTTGAAGAGACTATTAAAGAAACAAACATTACATTAGATGAAGCTATAGAGAATATAGATATAGGTGGTCCTACACTTCTTAGAGCAGCTGCAAAAAACTACAAATATGTTTTAGTTTTAGTAGATCCTGATGACTATCAGTCAGTTATAGAGGATATAAAAAAAGGAGAAATCTCTGAGGAAAAGAGGCTTCAGCTTGCAAAAAAGGTTTTTGAGCATCTCTCAAAATACGACAGAGCGGTTGCAGACTATTTTGAAAGTAAAATTTTAAAGGAAGAGTTTAAAAGAGATTGGATTATACCTCTTAAGTTAATTAGTTTTTTAAGATATGGAGAAAATCCTCATCAAAAAGCAGCACTTTACAGTAATAACGAAACTCCATCTTTATGTGATGCTGAAATAATTCAAGGCAAAGAGATGTCCTTCAATAACTATCTTGATACTCACTCTGCAGTACTTTTGGCTTCAGAGTTTGATGAGCCAGTTTGTGTCATTGTAAAACATAATAATCCTTGCGGTGTTGCCATAGGGGAAAGTATCTTCGATGCTTACAAAAAAGCCTTTGAATGTGATCCTGTAAGTGCCTTTGGTGGAATAATTGCTTTTAACAGAGAAGTTGACAGTGGTACTGCTCAAGAGATAGTTAATATTTTTTATGAGGTTATAGTAGCTCCTGATTTTGAGAAAGAGGCATTAGAGATTTTTAACAAAAAAAAGAATCTTAGATTAATTAGATTTCCTTCTCTTAAAGACAAAATCAGACCAGCAGGTTTTGATTTTAAAAGAATTCTTGGTGGATTTATAGTTCAACATTGGGATACACTGGAGGATGAGTTTGCCTCTGTGAAAGTTGTAACTAAGAGGTATCCAACTGAAAAGGAGTGGAGAGCGCTGAAGTTTGCATGGAAAGTATGCAAACATGTAAAGTCAAATGCAGTTGTTTATGCAAAGGAGGACAGAACAGTAGGTCTTGGAATAGGACAGACAAGTAGAGTTTTTTCAGCTAAGATAGGAGCTTTACATGCATTGTCTTCACTAAAAGATACTGTAGTTGCCTCTGATGGCTTTTTTCCATTCAGAGATAATATAGATGTACTGGCTCAAAATGGAGTTACTGCAGTTATACAGCCTGGTGGTTCTGTTAGAGATCAAGAAGTTATAGATGCAGCAAATCAATATGGTATAGCTATGGTCTTTACAGGTATAAGGCATTTTAGGCACTAAAATGAGACCTTTCAAGGAGATAAAGACAAATTATTACTTCACAAGAGAAGATGAGGAGATTCTTTTAGAGCTTAAACCAGTTATGGAAAAAAGAGCTGACAGAGTAGTAGAGGCGATTCATCAGTGGATAAATAGCACAGAGTCAGCAAGAAGAGTCTTTAAAAACGAGTCCCTAAAGGTTCATGTTATGAATTTGATAAAAGATTGGTTTATAAGACTATTCTCAGGAAAATACGATAATACCTACTATGATTATCTTATAAAAATAGGGCAAAAACACGAGTTAGCTGGAGTAGAACCTCACTATCTAATAAGAGCTTTAAATATAGTTAAAAATTCCTGTATTGATGTGCTATGCGATGAAGTTGAGCTTTGTAGAGAAAGAGAGAGATACTTTATTGCTATAAACAAAATTATTGATATTAATCTTGATATAATTAACTCATCTTATATAGAGGAGGAGATAAAAAGTTACTCAATTGCTTATATAGCGAGAGGGAAAATTCTTCGTCTGGGAGAGGTATTTTCACAACTTACAAGTGCTGCTTTAGTTCTTTCCCTAATAATTCTTACAGCAGCTGTAGTATATTTGTGTGGAAGAGATATATATGAAATCTTTACTGGACAACTGGAGCAAAATATCATAACTGCATTAGGTTCAGTTCTTATTCTTTGGGTAATGCTTGAACTAATTAATACAGAGATAGCTCATTTAAAGGGTGGTAAATTTAAAATAAGTGTGTTTATTGGTGTTGCTTTAGTTACCACAATCAGAGAGGTTATGATCGCTACTTTAAAACATGAATCAATTGAGTTCATTTTGTCTCTTGTAGCCTCGGTTTTAGTTATTGGTCTAATTTTTTGGTTAGTAAAAAGAACTGAGGAGGCAAGAAGATGAAGGTATTAGTTGTGGGTTCTGGAGGAAGAGAGCATACAATTGTCTGGAAGCTTGCTCAATCAAAAGTTGTTGACAGAATATATTGTGCTCCAGGAAATGCTGGTATCTCTGAGATAGCAGAATGCATTGAAGTTGAAAGTAAGGATCTTTCAGCTTTAATTGATTTTGTCAAGTATGAATGGATAGACCTAACAGTAGTAGGTCCTGAAGAGCCTCTTGCACAGGGAATAGTAGATTTATTTATAAAAGAAGGAAGAAGAATAGTTGGCCCGACTAAAGCAGCAGCTCAAATTGAAGCAAGTAAGGTATTTGCAAAAGATTTTATGAAAAGACATAATATTCCCACAGCTGACTACAAAATCTTTACTTCCTATACACATGCAGAAGACTACATCAGACTTAAAGGAACTCCAATAGTTATAAAAGCTGACGGTCTGGCAGCAGGAAAAGGTGTGTTTGTTGTGCAAAGCTTTGAAGAGGCTCAACAAGCATTAAGACTCATAATGAAAGAGAAGATCTTCGGCTCATCAGGTGATAGAGTCGTAATAGAGGATTATCTTTCAGGCACTGAAGCCTCCTACTTAGTTTTTACCGATGGACAAACTATTATTCCCATGGTTACATCTAAAGATCATAAAAGACTTCTTGACAATGATCAAGGACCGAATACGGGGGGCATGGGCACATATAGCCCAAATCCTGTAATTACTCCTGAGGTTGAAAGAGCGATTCTTGAGAAAATAATTAAACCTGCAATTAAAGGATTAAAAAAAGAGGGAATTACATATAAAGGAATACTTTATGCTGGATTAATGATTGTTAATAATAAACCATACGTTCTTGAATTTAACTGCCGTTTCGGAGATCCGGAAACTCAGGTTATTTTACCCCGACTTGAAACAGATATAATTGATATTTTTATGGCGATTGCTGAAGGACAACTTAATAAAATAAATGTTAAATGGAAAGATGAAGCCTCATTATGTGTGGTTTTAGCATCTGAAGGATATCCCGGAAAATATAAGAAAGGTTTGCCCATTTTAGGACTTGATAGAGTTAAAAGTTTAAAGGATGTTATTGTCTTTCATGCTGGCACTAAATTTAGTGAAGAAGGCAATATAGTAACAAATGGTGGAAGAGTTTTAGGAGTTACAGCTTTGGGGAAAACTATAAATGAAGCAAGACAAAAAGCTTATTCTGCAGTTGAATTTATAAGTTTTGAAGGCATGCAGTACAGAAAAGATATTGGTTTAAATGTTTAATTTTTAATAAAATAAAAATAGCGAGAGTGGCGGAATGGCAGACGCGCTGGACTTAGAATCCAGTGGGGAAACCCGTGAGGGTTCAAATCCCTCCTCTCGCATTTAAAGTAGGAAAATTTGACAAAGAAGGAAAAATTTGTCTACTTTCTTGACAAATTTGAATAGTTATCTAACCAATTTCTAAAATTTCTTAGTCTGGTATAAGTTTTGATTTTAAATTCTTCAGGGAGATAAAAAATGAATCTCAAATCTACCATGTTGAATTTACTTAAAGAGATTGACAAGTTATTGCTTTTCAATATTCTTGCGATATTAGTTATCCTAAATTTATTTCTACTTGTTGGATTAAATAAAGAAAAGACGGTTTTTATTATTTTTATCTTTGCCGTGATGGCTACTATTTTTATAGCAAAAATTTTTAAAGGGAGAATAAAATCACTTTTTGAAGAAATTGAGGTAAAATTATATTTTGATGAACTTACAGCTGTTTACAATAGAAATACAGGATTAAATAGGTTAAGAGAGGAAATTACAAGATCAAAAAGATATGGACATCCTCTAACTGTTGCGATGATTGATATAGATAATTTTAAGTTTATAAATGACACATATGGACATCTTATAGGTGATAAAATCTTAACAAATGTTGCCATGTACATAAAAAACCAGTTAAGAATTAATGACATAGTAGTCAGATATGGAGGGGAGGAGTTTTTAATTATACTACCAGATACAGATGAGATTAATGCCTTAGTAGCTTTAGAAAGAGTTAGAGAGTATGTTTCAAAGCAGTATATTAGAGTAGGAAAAGAAAAAATAAATGTTACTTTAAGTATCGGAATATATGAAGTAGACTCATCTGATGAGATGGTTTCAGCTATTGAGAAGGCAGATATTGCACTATATAAAGCAAAAAGAAGTGGTAAAAATAGAATAGAAATAATGCAAAAAATTAGGCTGTCATAAAAATTTCCATTCTGTCTGCCCAAAACTCTTCAAAGGCTTCCTTTAGTTTTGGATACTCTTTAAAAGATATGTCTTTTCTTAGGAGAAACTCAGCCTCGGTTTTTGCAATCTCTAAAAGTGATTGATCTCTCAATAAATCAGCTACTTTTAAATCAGGAATTCCGGATTGTTTAACTCCAAAAATTTCTCCAGGGCCTCTTATTTTCATATCCTCTTCAGCAATTTTGAAGCCGTCATTATAGTTTACGATAGCTTTAAGTCTTAATTTTGCTTCTTCTGTTAGCTTGTAGGGAAGAAGGATACATTTTGATGGACGTTGGCCTCTTCCAACTCTACCTCTAAGTTGATGAAGTTGTGCTAATCCAAATCTTTCTGCATGAGTTATTATCATAAGAGTTGCATTTGGTACATCTACTCCGACTTCTACAACAGTTGTACATACAAGAATTTGAATTTCACCAGAGCGAAACTGTTTCATTATTTGTTCTCTTTGTTTAGGAGGCATTTTCCCATGAAGCAAACCAACTCTATAGTTTGGAAATATCCTTCTTAAGCCTTCATAACCCTGAGTTGCAGACTTAAGATCTAAATTTTCAGATTCCTCTATTAATGGATAAACCACATAGACTTGTCCACCGGAGTTTATCTCTTCTTGTATAATTTTGTAAATAATTTTTTTATTCTCAGGTTCAATAATTTCTGTTAATACAGGAACTCTACCTTTTGGCATCTCATCAATTAGGGAGTAATCAAGATCTCCATAAACTGTAAGAGCTAGAGTTCTTGGTATAGGTGTTGCAGTCATAATAAGGGTATCAGGATTAAAGCCTTTTTTTCTTAACATTGCTCGTTGAATCACTCCGAATCTATGCTGCTCATCTATAACAACCAAACCAAGCCTATAAAATTTTAAATTTTCCTCAATTAATGCATGTGTTCCAATAATTATATTTGCTACTCCCGAGGAAATTAAATTTATATATTTATTATGAGTAGATGTATGAATCACAATATTAATGGGCAATCCTTTAAGTAGTGATAAGATATTTAAGTAATGCTGTTCTGCAAGAATCTCAGTAGGTGCCATAAGAGCAGCTTGATATCCACATTCAACAGCTGAAAGCATAGCAGCAACTGCCACTACTGTCTTACCTGAGCCTACATCACCTTGAAGAAGTCTATTCATTGGTGTAGGTTTTTTCATATCAGATAGAATCTCTTTTATTACTCTTTGCTGTGCTTTTGTTAAACTAAAAGGAAGTTTTTGTAGGAATGCTTTAAGAAGTTTCCCTTCAGGATTGAAAGATATTCCTTTTTGAGAGGTTCTACCAAATTTTAGAGAAATTATTCCTAGTTGAAGTAGAAAAAGCTCATCAAAAGATACTCTTTTATGATAAATCGTTGTTTTTTCATTTAGATCTCTTATTTCTGTGTTAGATGGTGGAAAATGAATTGATTTTAATGCTTCATTCAAAAGGGGTAGTTTAGTTCTTTGTCTAATTTCTGTTGGTAAATACTCTTCAATAAAAGGTAAAGCATAACTGAGAGCTGAAAGAATAATTGATTGTAGCTGTTTTTGAGTTATACCTTCAGTAAGGCGATAGATCGGTAAAATATCGTAATTTTCAGAAAAACTAAAGGGTTCTAACTCGTAGTCTGGATTTAGTATTTCTAAAGAGCTACTCCAATGGTCGAGTTGGACTCTTCCAAAAAGTTTAATTTTTTGTTTTTGACGGAATATCTTTTTTAGATAGTTTTGATTAAACCATTTTGCTTTAAGATAACCTGTTCCATCTGATACTACTACTTCAATTATTGAAAGATTTGTTTTTGTCTTTATTTCTGTTATTTGAACAATATTTCCAGTGATAGAGACAAACTCTCCAGGCTTTATCTCAAAGATATCTTTTTTATTTCTTCTGTCTTCATAGTGAGAGGGAAAGTAGTATAAAGCATCTTTTACAGTTTGAATACCTATTTTCTTTAAAATATTAGCTTTCTTAGGTCCTATCCCTCTTAGATACTGAATTGGTAGTTTTAAATGGGAGTTGGCCATGGTAGAAGGTATACATCTTATTTTTCAAAAGGCTTTGTTTTAAGTTGTTGATATTCACTTTCACTTAAAACTTCTATATTCCATCCGGTAAGTTTTGAGGCAAGCCTTACATTCTGTCCTTTTTTACCAATAGCTAAAGAGAGCTGGTCATCTTCTACAATAACTATCGCTGTCTTGCTTTCTTCGTTTATTCCTACTCTTACTACAGTTGCTGGAGTTAAAGCTTTTGCTACAAAAAGGCTTGGATCTTCACTGTAGGGTATTACATCGATTCTTTCTCCTCTGAGTTCTCTTACAACACCTTGAACTCTTGTTCCTTTCATTCCAACGCATGCTCCTACAGGATCAACAGCAGGATTCTTAGAGTATACAGCTATCTTTGTTCGTTCTCCCGGATCTCTTGCAACTCCCTTTATTTCTACGATTCCATCTTGAATCTCAGGAACTTCAAGGGTAAATAAGCCCGCTACAAAATTTGGATGAGTTCTCGAAAGTTTAATTACAGGCTCCTTTGATGTCTGTTTTACTTCAACTACATAAGCTTTAACAATATCACCTCTTTTTAGGTTATCTTGAGGCAAAATTTCTCTGTCTGGCAGAATAGCTTCTGCTTTGCCTACAAGGAGGAAAAAGTTTCCTTTCTCTTTTCTTAAAATTGTACCACTCACTACGCTTCCAACTTTATCTTTAAATTCTTCATAAATTAAAGATCTTTCAATTTCTCTAATTCTTTGAAATAAAACATGTTTTGCAGTTTGAGCAGCTATTCTGCCAAACTCCTGAATAGATATTGGAATCTCAACTGTGTCACCAATTCCCTTATCTGTGAATCTCTGTTTTACTTCCTCTATTGAGATCTCAGAAGATGGATCTTTTACAGTTTCAACTACCTTTTTAATTTCATAGATACTTATATCAAAACTCTGAGGCTCAATCTTTATTTTTATTGAGGATTTATTACCATATTTTTTTCTTATTGCAGAAATTAAAGCAGCCTCCAGTAACTCAATTACTGTATCTTTGTTAACTCCTTTTTCTTTCATGATTTGTTCAGCTAATAATTTAAGCTCTTTCCCCATTTTTTATCCTATATAAATTTGTGCTTTAAGAATTTTGTCAAAGGGAATAAAGAGTAATTCCCCTTTCTTTTTCTTCTTATCTTTATAAGTCTCGATTCTAACCCAATCTTCTCCCACATCAATAATTTTACCTATAAAAAAAGTTTTATTAGCAATTTTTTGCTTTGTGGTAATTTTTACATCTTTCCCAATATTTCTTAAAAAGTCTTTCCTCTGCTTAAGTGGTCTATCAATACCAGGAGATGATACTTCTAAGGTATAAGAGTTTTTTATGGGGTCCTCCACATCAAGTATAGCTTCAAGTGATCTTGAGAAACTCTCACAATCTCTAATTGTTACCCCTCCTTCTTTATCAATAAAAATTCTAAGAGTTAAACCTTTTCTCCCTGGATATATATCGACTCCTACTACTTCTACACTTTCTTGCTGAGCTATTTCATTTGCAAAGTTAGTTATAAGTTCTTTTAGTTCATTTAAATTCATAAAAATTAACTCCTTTAAAAACTAAAAGAGTGGGATTCCCACTCTTTTTAAAGAGTTTAACACTTAAAAAAACTTTAAAGCAACACCAGGATAACCTGGTGTTGCTTTATCTCTAAGTTACTTTTTCTCAGGAGCTTTAGGTGCTTCAGCAGGTTTCTCAGGAGCTTTAGGTGCTTCAGGAGCTTTAGGTGCTTCAGGAGCTTTAGGTGCCTCAGCAGGTTTAGGTGCTTCAGGAGCTGGTGCTGGAGCAGTTGCTGGCGCTGGTTTTTTCTCTTCAGCTTTTTTGCAACTTAAGGCCATAGTAAATGACACTACCAAAAGTAATGAAAGCACTATTGCCAACCATTTTTTCATCTTCCTAACTCACCTCCTTTCTTTTGGAATTCTACTAAAACCGACCCCACACTAATTTTTATTTTTTACCACTGAGATAACTTTTTTGTCAATCCCCATTTGTAAGTAGATTTATTGATAAATGAAAAAAATATTTGCCCTATGTTATAATGTTTTTCTAATGTTTTACTATATTGGAGTCGATATAGGTGGAACTAATATAAGAATTGGAGTGGTTTCAGATGAGTGGGAAATTATTGCTTTTTATAAATTTTCTACTACTAAAGAGCCTTTTGAGACAGTGGTTAAACACCTAGAGGTAATTTTTGATGAGTACACTATATCAGGATTAGGTATTGGTGTGGCTGGAGTAGTAGATAAAGAAGGAAATGTTATTGTATCACCAAATATTCCTTCATTTAATAATTTTCCATTAAAAAAAGAGATTACAAAAAAGTTTTTAGTCCCTACATTAGTAGAAAATGATGCAAATGTAGCAACCGTTGCGGAAGCCTTATTTGGAGAAGGCAAAGATGCTGAAAGCTTTATTCTTCTTACTCTTGGTACAGGTATTGGTGGAGGATTATGGAGTTCAGGTAAGCTCTCTTCCTTTCCAATTGAAGTGGGACATATGAGTATAAATTATCAGGGAAAAAGTTGCGCTTGTGGTAACAATGGATGTCTTGAAATTTACGCATCTGCAAAAGCAATAAAAGATGGATTAATCGAAAAATTAGAAAAAGGCCAAGAAAGTTATATTCTTCAGCTGTATGAGGGAAATTTTTACAAAGTTGTAACAGAAGATATTTATAGATTCGCCCTGGAGGGTGATCCACTTTGCAGAGATATTCTAAAAGAGGCAGGGAAAGCCCTTGGTGCGGGAGTAGCAAATTTAATAAATCTCTTCGCTCCTGACAAGATAATTCTAACCGGAGGTTTATCAAAAGCCGAAAAAATATATATTGATACAGCAAAGCAAGAGATAAAGAAAAGAAGCTTAGAGGGGCTATTTAATAAAGTTAAGATAGTTCAGTCTTCCTTAGTAGACAAAGGCGGAGTTTTAGGAGCGGTTGCTTTATTAAAAAGCAAAAGCGGAGTTTTATGCAGAAAATAAGAAATTTTTCAATAATAGCTCATATAGATCATGGCAAATCAACTCTCGCTGACAGAATTCTTGAATACACAGGTGCAGTAAAACTTGATGGAAAGATGGGGCAGATTCTTGACTCAATGGATCTTGAAAGAGAAAGAGGAATAACAATTAAAGCTCACGCAGTAAGGCTTAACTATAAGGCAAAAAATGGTGAAAGCTATATACTAAATCTTATTGATACTCCAGGACATGTTGATTTTTCCTATGAAGTTTCAAGATCCTTAGCTTGCTGTGAAGGCAGTCTTCTTGTAGTTGATGCTACTCAAGGTGTTGAGGCACAAACTGTAGCTAATGCTTATTTAGCTGTAGAGCATAACCATGAAATAATTCCAGTAATAAATAAAATTGATCTTCCTCAGGCAGATCCTGAAAAGGTAAAAAGACAGATTGAAGATATTCTTGGAATTGACGCCTCTCAAGCAATATTAGCCTCTGCAAAAGAAGGTATAGGAACTGAGGAGATCTTAGAGGCGGTTGTAAAAAAGATTCCTCCACCAGCTGGCAATCCAGATGCTCATCTTAGAGCAATGATATTTGACTCTTGGTTTGATAACTACCTTGGAGTAATAATTCTTGTAAGAGTTTTTGATGGTGTTATAAAAAAAGGAATGAGAATAAAACTATTTGCAACAGGAAAAGACTACGAAGTTCAAAGGCTTGGAGTTCTAACTCCCTATCCAAAAGATGTAGAAAAATTATCTGCTGGTGAGGTTGGTTTTGTAGTAGCAGGAATAAAAAACATTTCAGATACAAAAATAGGTGATACAGTTACAGAAGCAGACCATCCAGCAGTTGAGCCTCTAGCTGGATTTAGAGAAGTAAAACCAATGGTTTTTTGTGGTCTTTATCCAGTAGAGAGTCATCAATATGAGGATTTAAAAGCAGCTTTAGAAAAACTGAGACTGAATGACTCATCTTTTTTCTTTGAGCCAGAAACTTCTGCAGCCTTAGGATTTGGTTTTAGATGTGGTTTTTTAGGATTACTTCATATGGAGATAATAAAGGAAAGACTTGAAAGGGAGTTCAATCTATCTCTTATAAGCACAGCTCCAACAGTAAGATATAAGGTGATTGACAAAAGGGGGCAAGAGTATTTAATTGAAAATCCAAGTAAAATGCCTAAGCTCATTGAAAAAATTGAAGAGCCCTATATGAAAGTATCAATTATTGTTCCAGAGGAGTTTGTTGGTGAAATTCTTAAACTTTGTCAGGAAAGAAGAGGAATTCAGAAAGAGTTTTTATATCTGACAAGAGATAGAATTCTTCTTGTTTATGAAATGCCACTTAATGAAATTTTGTGGGATTTTTATGATAAATTGAAATCTCTTTCAAAAGGATATGCTTCAATGGATTATGAGTTGATAGGTTATAAACCTTCAGAGCTTGTAAAACTTGATATTCTTATAAATGGTGAGCCTGTAGATGCTCTTTCAGTCATTGTACATAAAGATAAAGCTTACTATAAAGCTCGTGCTATAGTACAAAAACTGAGAGAAGTTATACCAAGACAGCTTTTTGAAGTTGTAATACAAGGCGCAATTGGTGGAAGAGTAATAGCAAGGGAAAGCATATCTCCTCTTAAAAAGAATGTTTTAGCTAAATGTTACGGAGGTGATGTAACAAGAAAGAAAAAACTACTTGAAAGACAGAGGGAAGGTAAAAAAAGAATGAAACAAATTGGTAGAATAGAAGTTCCACAAGAAGCCTTTTTAGCGGTACTAAAGATTGAGTAAGGAGGATCTGTGACAAAAAGAAAGATCTTAGAATACATAAAAAGCATTGCTATCGCCATATTAATTGCTCTTTTTATAAGAGCATATATAATTCAGGCATTTAAAATTCCCTCAGGTTCAATGATCCCCACACTTCTTGTAGGAGACCATCTTCTTGTGGCTAAATTTATCTATGGAGTCAAACCTCCTTTGTCAAGCAAGAAAATTTTAGTTTTAGAGAATCCAAAAAGAGGAGATATAGTTGTTTTTAAGTATCCTGAAGACCCAGCTAGAGACTTCATAAAGAGAGTTATAGCAGTGGAAGGTGACGTAGTTGAAGGAAAGAATAAAAGAATTTATGTTAATGGAGTTGAGCTTAATGAGCCCTATGCAAGGCATACAGATCCTTATATACATCCAAGAGAGCTCGATCCCAGAGATAACTTTGGACCTATTGTCGTTCCAAAGGGAAAAGTTTTTGTAATGGGAGACAACAGAGACCAAAGCTATGATAGCCGTTTCTGGGGTTTTGTTGACTTAAAAGATATAAAAGGTAAAGCTTTAGTTATATATTGGTCTTGGGATAATGACAAACATAAACCGAGACTTGAAAGAATTGGCAAATTAATAAAGTAATGTTTACAGGTATAATTTTAGAAGTTGGAAAGGTTTTTAGTATTCAGAGTGTTTCTCAGGGAGCTAAACTTTGGATTTTATCTGAAAAGATTATAAAAGACACCGCTGTTGGTGATAGTATCTCGGTTAATGGCGTATGTTTAACTGTGTCTGAAATCGATAGAGAAAAGAAAATTTTTAAGTTTGATGTATCCTATGAAACTCTCAAGAAAACAAATCTTGGTGAGCTTAAAAGAGGTGATTTTGTAAATCTTGAGCCTGCACTTACACTTAATAAAAAACTTGGTGGTCATCTTGTTACAGGTCATGTAGAAGGAGTTGGGCTGATAAAGAGAGTTGAAAAAATTGGAGAGTATATCAAAATTGAAATAGAGTGTCCAAAAGAGATTTTAAGATACTGTATTCCAAAGGGTTCTATTGCTGTTGATGGTATTAGTTTAACTGTAGTTGATGTGCTTTCAGATTCCTTTACTGTTGTAATAATACCTCATACAGCAAAGATGACAACAATAGGTGCAAAAAAAGTTGGTGATAAAGTAAATCTTGAATCTGATATAATAGCTAAATATGTTGAAAAACTACTGAAAAGATATGAAGAAGAGGATAGTTTGATGAAAAAACTTGAAAGATACGGATTTATTTAAGAGGAAACAATGAAATTTATAGTTTTAGCAGGTGGCTCTGGAACAAGATTATGGCCCTACTCAAGAAAAAACTTCCCAAAACAGTTTTTAAAATTTTCTTTTATTGACAACTACAGTTTTTTTCAGAAGACAATTAAGAGACTTTCTAGATTTGCAAATTTAGAGTTTTTAATAGTTACAGGCGAAAATTACAAGTTTTATATAATTGAGCAGTTAAAGGAAGTCTTTGACAGAAAAATTAAATATCATTTTATTTTAGAGCCTACTTCAAGAAACACAGCTCCAGCAATTGCATTAGCCTTAAAGTATGCTTTAGAAAGATTAAATGAAAATGATATATTTTTTGTATTTCCATCAGATCACTTAGTTGAGCAGGAGAAAGAATTTTTAAAATATATAAATTTAGCTAAAGATATTGCGAATAAGGGATATATTGTAACATTTGGAATCAAACCTACAAAACCAGAAATAGGTTATGGATATATAAAGATTAAGAATCAGCAGTCAACTTTATTTTATCCTGTAGAGAAATTTGTTGAAAAACCTAATTACCAGGAAGCAAAAGAGTATATTTCTCAAGATTGTTATTTTTGGAACTCTGGAATTTTTGCTTTTAAAGCAGACACTGTGGTAGAGGAGTTTAAAAAATATATACCAGAGATTGGAGAAATATTTAATAAATCCTATGAAGAGGTTTTAAACAGTTTTCAGGATTTACCAGAAATATCTTTTGATTACGCGATTATGGAGAAAACAGATAAGGCTGTGGTTGTACCACTTCCAATTTTTTGGTCTGATATCGGTTCGTGGGAAAGTTTGTATGAGGTTTTAAGGAAAGATAAAAATAAAAATGTTATTATTGGTAAAACTGAACAGATCGAGACAAAAAGAAGTTTTATCTTCGGTGGTAAAAGATTAATAGCTACAGTTGGGGTTAAAGATTTAATTGTAGTTGACACAGAGGATGCTTTATTAATAGCAAAAAAGGGAGAATCACAGAAAGTAAAAGAGATAGTTAAAAATCTTTTGGAAAAGTCCGCTTCTGAGACATTAGAACATACTACAAATTACAGACCATGGGGGTATTTTACAGTTTTAGAGAAAGGAGTTAGATATAAAATAAAGAGAATTACAGTAAATCCAGGAGCTAGACTTTCGCTTCAGATGCATCATCATAGATCTGAACATTGGATAGTTGTTAAGGGTACAGCAAAAGTTAAGATAGCAGATAAAGAGGTTTTTGTACATGAAAACGAATCAATATATGTTCCAAAGAGTACACTGCACAGACTTGAAAATCCTGGCAAGATTCCTCTTGAGATTATAGAAGTTCAAGTTGGAGAGTATATTGAAGAAGATGATATAAAGAGATTTAATGATGACTGGGGAAGACAGAATCTTTAGAGAGTATGACATAAGAGGAGTTTTTGGAAAGGAGCTTAATGAAGAGATAGCTTACCAGATTGGTAAAGCCTTTGTTTCTTTAGCTATGAAAAAATTGGGAAAGCAGCCTAATATATTCTCTATAGGTATGGATGCGAGGATTTCTTCACCGATTCTAAAAGAATATCTAATTAAAGGCATTTTAGACTCGGGCATAGATATAGTAGATCTGGGAGTATGTCCAACTCCTCTTCAGTATTTCTCACTATTTAAACTTCCAGTTGATGGAGGAATTATGGTAACTGGAAGCCATAATCCACCAGAGTTTAATGGATTTAAATTAAGTGTGGGGAAAGAGACGATTTCAGGAAGTGATATAAGAGAGCTTAAAGAGATAATTAATAAAAAAAGTTTTAAAATTTCTGACAAAAGAGGAGTTCTTCATAGGCATGATATAGTGTCTGACTATATTAACTTTATGGTTAACAAGTTTTCAACCTTTGAAGGAATTAAAGTTGTTGTAGATTCAGGAAACGGAACAGCAGGTTTGGTTGCTCCTAAAATTTTAAGAAGTCTGGGCGCAGAGGTTGTGGAGCTTTATAGTGAACCGGATGGAAGATTTCCAAATCATCATCCAGATCCTGTAGTTTTAGAAAATTTAAAAGATTTAATAAAAACAGTGATATCAGAGAAAGCTCATTTAGGAGTTGGATTTGATGGCGATGCAGACAGGATAGGAGTTGTTGATGAGGATGGAGAGATTGTTTGGGGTGATAGATTAATGATTATTTTTGCAAGAGATATTTTAGGTAAAAATAAAGGTGCAAAAATAATTGGAGAAGTTAAATGCTCTAAGGTAATGTATGAAGAAATAAAGAGAATAGGTGGTATTCCTATTATGTGGAAGACAGGACACTCTCTAATTAAAAAAAAGATGAAAGAGGAAGATGCGTTACTTGCGGGTGAGATGAGCGGACATATATTTTTTAGAGATGATTATTTTGGATACGATGATGCAATATATGCTGCTTTAAGATTGATTGACATAGTAAAAAAGGCTGGTAAGCCTTACAGTATAAAAAAACTATTAGAGGGAGTTAAAAATATGATCTCAACGCCGGAGATAAGAGTCAAATGTCCAGATGAGATGAAGTTTAAGGTTGTTGAGGAGTTAAAAGATTTCTTTAGAGGATATGAGTGCGACTATACAGATGGAGTAAGAGTAAACTTTAAAAAGGGATGGGCCTTAGTGAGAGCTTCTAATACTGAGCCCTCTTTAGTTCTTCGTTTTGAAGCAGAAACAGATGAGGATTTGGAGGAGATAGAGTATTTTATCCATAGAGGTCTATTTGAAGTGTTTAAAATTTTAAAGATAATGTGATATACTTAAAAACTTTTTGTCTAAAGAGGATTAAGATGAGGAAAGGTGCTCTATTGATTTTGTTATTTTTCCTTATTCCAAATTATATTTATTCTCAGGAACTACCTACAGTAACAGCAATTGAGATAAGAGGATTAAAGAGGATAGAGGAAGCTGCAGTAAAAAATAAGATTACCTTAAAACTTGGAGAGGTAGTGTCTCAGGAAAAAATTTCTGATGACATAAAGGCTATTTACAAATTAGGTTATTTTGAAGATGTAAAGGTTGACATGGAGCCTTTTGAAGGCGGAGTCAAAGTAATTTATACTGTGAAAGAAAAACCTACAGTCGTAAAAGTAAGTTTTGAGGGAAATAAGGAGTTTGATGAGGAAAAACTAAAAGAAGTTATTACAGTTACACCAGGTTCGATATCAGATATAACACTAATAAATGACAATGCTCTTAAATTGAGAGCATTCTATGAGTCAGAGGGATTCTATTTTGCAAAGATCGTTCCTGTTCTGAAAAAGATTAGTGAATACGAGGTTGAGCTTACCTATAATATAGAAGAGGGGCATAAAGTTAAGATAAGGGAGATTAAATTTGAGGGCAACAAAGCAATACCAAGTAGAAAAATTAAAAAAGTTATGTCTACCTCTGAAAGAAAGATTTATTCATTTATAACAGGAAGTGGATTTTATAAAAAGTATGAGATGTTACAGGATCTTGAAAAGATTAAAGATTTATATTATGACAATGGATATCTTAAAGTCTCTGTGGGAGAGCCAAAAATTGAGTTTTCAAAGGACAGAAAATGGATGACAATTATAATTCCAATCTCTGAAGGTCCACAGTTTAAGATTTCATCAGTAAGTTTCACTGGATATGACAAAAATGAAGAAAAGGATATTAAAAATCTTATTAAACTCAAAGCTGGAGAAGTCTTCAGTAAGTCAAGAATGAGAAAGGATATAGAAGCAATTACCTCTTATTACTCAGACAGAGGATTTGCTCTTGTCTCAATTATTCCAGATGTTTTACCCAATGAAGAAAGACTAACAGTTGATGTGACTTATAACATTAAAAGGGGAGACAGATATACAATCGGAAGAGTAAATATCTCTGGAAATGTTAAAACATTAGACAAGGTTATAAGAAGAGAAATTAGGGTTGATGAAGGAGATGAGTATTCGGCAAGCAAAATTCAAAAGAGTAAAAAAAGACTTGAAGATCTACAATACTTTGAAACAGTTGATATAAATCAAAAGCCTGATCCAGAAAGAAAAACAGTAGATTTAGATGTAAATGTTAAGGAGAAACCCACAGGATTTCTAACAATTGGAGGAGGATATAGCTCAATAGACAATCTAATTGGTATGGTAGATATCACACAGATAAATCTTTTTGGAAGAGGTTACTCTCTCACCCTAAGAGGTGAGCTTGGTGGTAAAAGCTCATACTATACTGTTGCTTTCAGAGATCCCTGGTTTATGGACAAGCCTATTTTATTTGGAGTTAGTTTATATAGACAAAAAAGAGAGTATGTTAACTATACAAGAGATGCAAATGGTTTTGCTATTACTTTTGGTAAAAGATATAGAGAAGACTGGTTTGCTTCTGTAACTTACGAGATTGAGAAATCAACAGTAACAGATGTAGCAGAAGATGCAGATACAATAATTAAAGATATGGAAGGCAAACTTCTTACAAGTTCAGTTACTTTTCAAGTTAGCTACGATACTCGTGACAGCTATATTGACCCAACACGTGGTTTTAGACACTCTTTAAGTTTTACAGTTGCAGGACTGGGTGGAGATACAGGATTTTGGAAGGGTTTACTTGATTTAGGTTGGTATATACCGATTTTTGAAGAATCAACTCTTCATCTTAGAGGAAGAGTAGGATTTTCTGATACTCTGTTTGGTAAAAAATATCCTCTTTATGAAAGATTCTATATTGGTGGACTTGATACAATCAGAGGTGTCGGTTATGGTGAGGCTGGTCCAAAGGACAGCAAAGGTGATCCAATTGGAGCAAAGAAGGCATTAATATTTAATATTGAATATCTATTTCCATTAGTGTCTGAGATGAAGCTTAAGGGACTACTGTTTGTTGATATTGGAAAGGGCTATGATGAAACAGAAAAATTTGCCTCAAACCTAAAGTATACAACAGGATTTGGTTTTAGATGGTTTTCACCTCTTGGACCAATAAAGATTGACTATGGAATAAATCTTAACAGAAAAAAAGGAGAGTCTAGATCCAAACTTGAGTTTGGATTTGGTGCATTTTTCTAATATTTAAGGAGGGAAGGTAATGAAAAAAGTTTTTGTTATAAGTGTAATTATTTTCTTATTTTTGTTTTTATTACAAACAGTCAGTTGGGCAGAACTTAAAATAGGAGTTGTTGATCTTTACAGAGTTCTAAATGAGTCTGAGGAGGGCAAGAAAGCTATCTATGAGCTACAAAGTATGCTTGAGAAAAGACAGAGGGAGCTTGATGAGAAACAGAAAAAGATTCAATCTCTAAAAGAGGATTATGACAAGAAAAAGGCTGTTTTAAGCGAAGAGGCAAGAAAATCAAAAGAAGAGGAGATTGAGCGTTTAAGTAGAGAGCTTCAGAGAACAGCAGCTGACTATCAAATGGAGTTACAAAAAAAGCAAAATGAAATAACCCAAAGTATGCTTAAGGAGATAAGACAAATTATTAATGAGTATGCACACAAAGAAGGATACAGTTTGATAGTTGAAAAAGCTGAGCAATTAATTTTATATACAGCAGCTCAGATAGATATTACAGATAAAATTATTGCAATCTTTAATCAAAAAACTGACAAATCAAAGCAAAAATAATGAAAATTTCCGAGATTGCAAAAATCTTTAATGCGAAAGTTGAGGGCGACTCTGAGTTAGAAATTAGAGGTGTTAAAAGTATTGAAGACGCAGAAGAGGGTGATATCACTTATATTGTAAGTTCAAAGTATTTAGAGATGGCTAAATCCTCAAAGGCATCTGCATTTATTGTTAAAGAAAAGTTTGAAGGACTAAATAAAACACAACTAATTGTTGATAGCCCGCAACTTGTTTTTGCAAAACTTCTTGAAATATTTTATATAAAACCACATCCCTACAAGGGTATAAGTGATAAAGCTTTAGTCTCAAAGAAAGCTCAGATAGGTAAAAATGTTACTATTTATCCCTTTGTTTATATTGACGAAGATGTAAGTATAGGAGATAACACTGTTGTTTATCCCTTTACATTTATAGGAAGGCAAACTTCAATAGGCTCAGACTGTATTATATATCCAAATGTTACAGTGAGAGAAAAAGTTAAAATTGGCAACAGAGTTATAATACATTCAGGAACGGTCATTGGTTCAGATGGATTTGGTTATATTTTTTACGAAGGAAAACATCAAAAGATTCCTCAAGTTGGTGGAGTAGTTATAGAGGATGATGTAGAGATAGGTGCTTGTGTAACAGTAGATAGAGCAACTACAGGTAATACTGTGATTGGAGAAGGAACAAAGGTGGACAATCTTGTTCAAATAGCACACAATGTAAAGATTGGAAAAAACTCAATAGTAGTAGCACAAGTGGGAATTGCTGGAAGTTCAAAAATAGGTGACGGATGCATTTTAGCAGGGCAAGTAGGCATTTCAGATCATGTAGAGATTGAATCAGGAACAATTATTACAGCAAAATCAGGAGTTATGCCAGGTAAACTCACTAAAGGAGTTTACTCTGGTATTCCCGTTTTTCCTCATAGAGATTGGCTTAAAGCGACCTCTATTTTTCAAAAATTGCCAGAACTTTACAAAAAGATTAAAGAGCTTGAGGATAAAATAAAGAAGCTGGAGGATAAAGATGATTGATATTAAAGAGATAATGAGTATTCTTCCTCACAGATATCCATTTTTACTTGTTGACAGAGTTTTAGAGCTTGTTCCAGAGGAGAGAATCGTAGGAGTAAAAAATGTAACAATTAATGAGCCCTTTTTTCAGGGTCATTTTCCAGGTAATCCAATAATGCCTGGTGTTTTAATTATTGAGGCTATGGCACAAGTAGCAGGTATTTTAGCATTTAAATCTGGAGTTAAAGGCAGCGGAGTTCTCTTTTTAAGCATAGAAAAAGTTAAGTTTCGCAAACCTATTATACCAGGGGATCAAATAAGATTTGAAGTAAAAGTTATTCATCATCGTGGAGGAGTTTGGAAGTTTTCAGGCGTTGCAAAGGTAGATGATAAAGTAACTACAGAAGCTGAGTTTACAGCTATGGTTACAGATTAGGAGGAGTCGTGACAAAGATACATAGTACGGCTATAATAAGCAGAAAAGCTGAAATTGATGAGGATGTGGAAGTCGGACCTTACTGCATAATAGGAGATAATGTAAAAATTGGCAAAGGATGTCATCTTATAAGTCATGTTCAGATAGAAGGTATTACAGAGATTAGAGAAAACTGTACTATATATCCTTTCACTACTATAGGATTTCCACCTCAAGACATGAAGTACAAGGGAGAGCCAACTGGAGTAAAAGTTGGCAGCGGCAATATCATAAGAGAGTATGTAACTATTCATAGAGCAAGTGTTTCAGGAGATGGATGGACTACAATAGGCGATAATAACTTTATAATGGCTTATGTTCATATAGCTCATGACTGTAAAATTGGAAATAATGTAATAATGGCAAATCTTGCAACACTGGCAGGACATGTTATTGTTGAGGATTTTGCCTTTATAGGAGGTATGGTCGCGGTGCATCAGTTTTCAAGAATTGGTGCTTATGCTATGGTTGGTGGATTTAGCGGAGTTGCACAAGATGTACCTCCTTTTACTATGGTTTCAGGAGCCAGAGCAAGGCTTTATGGACTAAATACTGTAGGACTTAAAAGAAGAGGATTTTCAGATGAAAAAATTAATATTCTTAAAAAAGCTTACAAAATTCTTTTTAGAGACAAGCTTCAACTAAAAGAGGCAATAAAAAAAGTAAGAGAAGAGTTTCCAGATATTCCTGAGATAAGACACTTAATTGAGTTTTTGGAGGCAAACAAAAGAGGAATATGCCGATAGGAATAATTGCTGGTGCCGGAAGCTTACCTCTTATAATTTTAGAGGAAATAAAGAAAAAGGGATATAAAGTTGTTATAGTTTCTTTAGAAGATATAGTAAGTGAAGATTTATCTCATTGTAGTGATGCCTTCATTTATATCAACATCGGGAAATTCGGCGAAATTCTAAAATTCTTAAAAAAAAATAAAGTAAAAGAAATCGTTCTTACGGGAAAAGTTCCAAAAAGAGTTATTTATGAAAAAGACAGAATTAAACCTGATGCGAGAGCAGTTAAAATGCTCTTTTCAGCAAAGCTAAGAGGAGACAATGAGCTTTTAAAAGTAGTGGAGAAAGAGTTACTTGGAGAGGGAATCAGAATTATAGGAGTTTCTGAGATATGTCCTGAACTTTTAACTCCTGAAGGCATTCTTACAAAAAATAAGCCTTCAAAGGAAGAGTGGGAAGACATAAAATATGGATTTAGTATTGCAAAAGAGGTAGGCAAACTTGACATAGGTCAAACAGTAATAGTAAAGGATAAAGCTACAGTAGCAGTTGAGGCAATAGAAGGAACAGATGAGACTATAATTAGAGCTGGAAATTATGTAGAGGATACTGTTATAGTGAAGGTAAGCAAACCACAGCAAGATTTAAGACTTGATCCACCAGTTGCAGGAATAAATACAATAATGAGTATGCAAAAAGCGAAAGCAAAGATTTTAGCATTAGAGGCAGAGAAAACATTGCTACTACAGAGAAATGAAGTTATTCAGAAAGCTAACGAATTTGGAATAGCTGTAGTTGGTGTGAGGTTCAGTTGAATTTTTTTGTTTGTATAAATGATGCTTTAAGAGTTATTCATAAAAACTATCAATTGATTTTTATTCACTTTCTATTTGTATTTGTAGCTTTTTTTAGTCTCTTTTTTATAATGAGCGTTCCTTTAGGAGTTTTATTTATAGTTTTTGGTATAGATTTAACTGAGATTTTACGAGGTAGTTTTTTTGAAATAGTAATATCTTCCATCAGTCTTTTAAAAAAATTTTTAATAATTGCTATAGTTTTTTTAGTAACTCTTTTAGTTTATATAGTTTTTGTCTCTGGCTTATGGATTTATATTTTCTCTGGAACAGTCGGTATAATGTATATGTTTTTGGATAAAAATATTAATTTTAAGTGGAAAAACTTTCATAGAATTGCTAAAAGCTACTTTTGGAAAGTTGCTGTTAGTGCGATTTACTATGGAGTTATTTTTATTATTTTAACAATAGTCTTTACTATAATTAGAGAAGTCACAATAACCTTTATAAACTCTATTGAAAAATTCAGCCACTTTCTTTCAGTATTTTTGAGTGTATTTATCTATTTGAGTTTGTTTTTATCAGGTATTTTTGTATTTTTAATTTGGATTACCTATACATTTTTTGGATTTTTTGGAATTTTTGTTAAAAAGCTTACTGTCAAGGAGGCAATAAAAGAGTCAAAAACTCTAATTAAGAAAAATCCCAAATCTATAGGAATGGCAGCGCTACTTTTTGCGATTTATATCCTCATGGGTGGCGTGATTTTGTTTTTCACATCCCTCTTGGCAATAATTCCATATGTAGGAGCTATTTTGGTAGCAATTTATCAACTTTTAACACAGTTTGCTCATGTATACATTAGTTTGGTAGTATTTGCAGCCTTTTTTGTTTACTATTTGAGATTTATCTATAAAGAGCAGTCTGAATCAGATAAATTAAGATGCGGAGATTAGAAATTCTTTAAATTTTTCGGGAACAATCCATTCAATTCCAAATTTGTCAGCCCATTTAACAAGACCTGTATCTGCACTGACAAGAGTAGCTTTAAGTTCAATACAGAGAAATATTAAATCTACATCCTCTTTACTGTCTATCACTCCTTCTCTTAATGCCTCTCTATATTTTTTTCTTAAGTCTTTAATAGTTTCTTCAACTCCTTTATTTACGACATTTCTTACTGCTGATTCAGCAACTCTTAATCCTTTGTTTATTCTCATTCTTATTTCCTCTACAAACTCATAAAAAAATATGGCAGCGCAAAAGTTTTTATACTTATCAGGCGATTTAATTCTTACTAAATAGTAAAAATCTTTTGGAATTTTGTTCTCCTCTACAAAATGTGTAAGTTCCTTGAAAACAGTCGTTGGAAGAAAAAACTCAAGATTTTTAGTTTTTTTAGCTAATTTTAAAAACTCTGATATAGCCTCCTCTGATGTTTTACCAAATATATATCTTACTTCAGGATTTATAAAAATACTGGTATCAAGAACAACCTTTCTTTTCTTTGTGAAAAGATTTATCATTTAATAATTTTGCATTCTCTTAGGTCTACCTCAAAACTACCCCAGCTTTTACAGACAGAGCATCTTCCTGACCACTCATCAAAATTTGATTGACATTCTTTACAAACATAAGTAATAGTTGAGATTTTGTCTTCATGACATAACTCTTTAAACTCCGAGATTGCTTTAGTAGTTTGATTCCTTCTTAAATAAAGAATTCCTTTTATGCAGTGAAGTTTTGGAGTAGAGCATACTGAGGGATCTATTCCTGAGAAAATTTCCAGTGCATCATCTATCATTTCAAGACGATAGTATAGTCTTCCAAGAAGATATTTAAGTTCATTGTCAGATTGGTCTTCATTTATAGCTTTATGATAAAACTGAATTAATCTTTTAGGATCTCCGACAGTTATTAGAAGATCTTCAAGTCTTATAAGAAGAATTTTTGATTTTAAATTTTTGTAGGCTTTTTCAAGAAGCACTATTGCTCTTTCTGGATCACCTGTTGAAATCATCACTTCAGCCATTCCTAGGTATGCTGGAACAAAGTCTGCTGCGTTGTTAATAAGAGATGAAAAAATCCTTTCAGCAGTTGTTAAATCTCCTGATTCAAGAGATATTCTTCCGTATTCATAAGTATATCCGATAAGTTTCTTTTCTTCTTCAGCTTTTTTATAATCAGGTACAAGTTTTATAATTTTTCTCTGAAGATTTATTAACTCTTCCCATTTTTCCATCTTTTCTAGAATTCCCCTCATCTTGTAATGAGCTAAAAGATTATCTGGTTCGATATTTATAATCTGTTCAACATATTTAAGAGCAATCTCGTTTTCATTCATCTTCTCCATAACGTTTTCAAGAGAAAAAAGAGGTATAATATTTTTAGGATCGAGCTCATAAGCTTTTTTATAGTATTGGTAAGCATTTTTATAGTCTTCTTCCTTCATTGCCAAATCCCCAAGTCTAATAAGTGCATCTATGTGATCTGGTTCATCTTTAAGAATTTCCATTAAGGCATCTTTTGCTTCTTGAGTTTTTTCTCTCATAATAGCATTTAAAGCTTTAGCGTAGTAGTTACGAATTTTTTCATCTCTTTTTTGTTTTCTCTGTAGATGTATCTTACTGATTAGTTGAGAGGTATCTCTAATGAAAAAAAGAAGAAAAATGAAAAAAGCACCGAAACTTAATGAAAGAAGAATTAAACCAATCTTGGGCATCTCATATGCCGAGCCAAAAGGAACTTTAATGAGTATCGCATCTTTATTTTCCATAGCAAAAAGCCCGACTACTACAAGAAAAATAAGAAGCAAAAAGATATACACCTTTGACATGAATAACCTCTTGTTTAAATAAATTTAGTAATTATAACCTATTGATAAGCTATATGTCTAACTAAAAATTATTGCAATGTACTCTCTTAAAGCCTTAACAGAGTTAGCAAAAACAGTATATTTCGGGAGAAAGCTATAAATTGTGTAGTCTCCATCTATTTTTGAGTCTGCAGGATAAGGGATAATCTCAAGCCTCTCATTTTTGAATAACTTTACAGCTCTTCTTATATGATATCCAGAAGTAACAAGAACTATTTTTTTGTACTCCCTCTCTTTACAAATTTTACTAACATAGATAGCATTCTCAGCAGTATTTCTGCTTTTGTCCTCTTCAATTATATCTTTCTCAGGGACTCCTACCTCTTTAAGAAAGTGAGCCATTAGTTTCGCATCGCTAAATACACCTCCACCACCTGAAACAATGATAGGTTTTTTAATTTTTTTATAAATGAAATATCCTGCGATCACTCTATTTAGAGTATCTTCTTTCATAAAACCAGAGCCATATGAGCCTCCTCCAACAATCACAATAGCATCTCCATTAATTGATTGAGAAGTTGAAAAGCTTTCTAAATGAGTAAAGATTAAATCTTTTACTGGTTCAATAGAAATCAGATAGATAAAAAAGGCAAAAAAGAGGGCTGAAAAACGAAACAGGATATTTCCTTTAAGGAAAATCCCGATAATAATTAAAAAAATAATAACTGATCCCGGAGGAAGAAGAAAGGCAAAAATTAATTTTTTTATAAAACTCATTTAAAAAGTATAGAAAAAGTTGATTAAAAGAGGCAAATTTGTCTTATAATTGAAGATATGGAAATTGTAAGAGTTCCGAGAATAATGAGTTTGATAACAAAAGAACTTCAAATTAAAGGCAAATCCATAGGATTTGTTCCTACAATGGGTGCGCTTCATGAGGGACATCTCTCACTTGTAAGAAGAGCAAGAAATGAAAATGATGTGGTAGTTGTAAGCATATTTGTTAATCCAATTCAGTTTGCAGAAGGCGAAGATTATGAAAAATATCCAAGAGATTTAGAGGGAGACAAACAAAAGCTTGAAAAGTTAGAGGTAAACTATCTATTTTATCCTGATGTTCAGAATCTCTATCCAGAAGGATACAGCACATATGTGACTGTAGAAAAACTAAGTGATAAGCTTTGCGGAAGATTTAGGTCTGGACATTTTAGAGGAGTTGCTACGATAGTATGTAAACTCTTTAATATTGTAAGACCTACAAGAGCATACTTTGGGCAAAAAGATTATCAACAGACATTGATTATAAAAAGAATGGCGGAAGATTTAGATTTTGATGTAGATATTATAATATGCCCAACTGTGAGAGAATTAGATGGACTTGCTATGAGCTCAAGAAATCTTTATTTAAATGAAAAAGAAAGACAAGCAGCTACTTTATTGTACAGAAGTCTTAAAGAGGCAGAGAAAATTCTAAGAGAGGAGATGGCTCCTGATAAAGCTAAAAGAAGAATGATTGAAATACTCAGTAGTGATCCTCTTGTCTCAGAGATACAGTATGCTGGAGTCTATGATCCTTTAACATTAGAAGAAGTAAATCAAAAAAATAATAAATATTTAATTGCTTTAGCCGTCAAAATTGGTGATACAAGATTAATTGATAATTTGTTAATTGAATGATTTTTTAATCTCTAAGAGAATTTCTTATTTTTAAGAATTCTTCAATATTATTTACAAATATATCCACAAGTAGAGGATCAAAGTGTATTTTTCTGCCAGATTTTACTATCTCTATCGCTTCATCTACTGAAAAGGCAGGTCTATAAACTCTCGGTGAAGTTAAAGCATCAAAGACATCACATACTGCTACAATTCTTCCAAAAATATGTATATCTTCCCCTTTTAGTCCTTTTGGATAACCTGAGCCATCCCACTTTTCATGATGTTGTTCTGCAATTATTTTACCAACCACTAAAGTAGTAAATCTTGGATCAGAATCAAGAATTTTACCACCAATAATTGTATGAAGCTTTATAATCTCAAACTCCTCTGGAGTTAGAGGTCCAATTTTCTTCAAAATACTATCTGGAATACCTATTTTACCAACATCGTGTAAGGGTGCCGCATAATAAAGAAGACTTTGTTCTTCTTCAGACAGTCCAATAAGTTGTGCAAAAAGTTTAGCATACAAACTAATCCTCTTTGCATGTTGCCCTGTCTCCTCATCTCTAAATTCAGAAACCATACCAAGTTTTACAACCATTTCATACTCTGCTTCTTTAGCAAGTTCGTAAGCCTGTCTTAGTTGTTTTGTTTTATTTTCAACCTCTTTTTGTAGTATTTCGTTTATATCTCTTATAAGATCATTATATTTCTTAACTTTTAAGTTATTCATAACTCTAATTTTTAGTTCCTCTATATCAAAAGGCTTTGACAAAAAGTCATTAGCCCCCTTTTTTAATGCATTCTTTCTTTCTCTTTCATTTGCAGAAAGCACAATTATAGGAATCTGAGAAGTAGAAAAATCGGATTTTAATATATCAATTAATTGAATTCCATCCATTCTTGGCATTATAATATCAAGAACTATGAGGTCTGGAGTTTGTTTTTCTATTACCTCTAATGCTTCCAGTCCATCTTTAGCAGTGTATATTATTATATTGGGAGTATCGTAGAAGGATGCAGATATTAACTCTAAATTTATAATTTCATCATCAACAACTAAAACTTTTGAAATTTCTTCAAACATTTATATGATATATTAACATAATGATTGTTGTCTTACAAAGGGTAAGTAAAGCCTCTGTTGAAGTAGAAGGAAGAAAAGTATCTGAAATTGGAAGGGGTATAGTTTTGTTCTTAGGAGTTCATAAAGAAGATAGTGAAAAGGATATAGATTATCTTATCAGTAAGATTCCTAATTTAAGGATATTTGAAGATGCTTTTGGTAAGATGAATCTTTCTTTAAAGGATATAAAAGGAGAAATTCTTGTGGTTTCAGAGTTTACTTTAACAGCTGACTGTAAAAAAGGACTTAGACCGTCTTTTGATACAGCAGCACCAGCAGAACAGGCTAAAAAGCTTTATGAAGTATTTGTGGAAAGGCTAAAACAAACAGGAGTTCCTGTAAAAGAAGGAGTTTTTAGAAGTTTTATGAATGTATCTTTAATAAATGAAGGACCTGTAACATTTATAATAACTACGAGGTGAGTTATGTTTGAAGGTTTTAAGAAGAATCCATATTTTAAAGAAACATTAAATTTTTTAGTGAAAAAAAATCTTGTTTCTGAAACCTACTTAGTAGGAGGCACTGTTAGAGATCTGCTTATAGGAATTCCTACAAAAGATATTGACCTTACTTTAAGAGGTGATACAGTCACTTTAGCAAGAGAGTTCGCAAAGGAAGTCGGTGGTAGTTTTGTCCTTCTTGACGAGTTTTTTTCAATTGCAAGGGTAGTAAAAGATGATGTTACAATTGACTTTGCAGAAATGAGAGGTAACAGTATTGAAGAAGATTTGGCTGAGAGAGACTTTACAATAAACGCAATTGCCTACTCTTTAGCAAAAGACGAACTGATTGATCCTTTCTCAGGGCAAAAGGATATAGAAAACAGGATTATAAGAATGATAAAAGAGAAGAATCTAAGAGATGATCCTTTAAGAATTCTAAGAGCATATAGATTTCATGCTACTTTAAAATTTGAGATAGAAGAAGGCACAAGAGATGCTCTAAGAAAGAATGCCAGTTTAATGAAAGTAACCGCTAAAGAAAGAGTAAAAGAGGAGTTATGGAGAATTCTATCAGTTAAAGAAAGTTTTTGTACCATTAAATTTCTTGAAGAGGATGAAATATTTAAGGCTTTATTTAAATTTAGTGAGATAGTACCATTAAAGATAAATTTACAGGCATTTAAGACCGTTGAAGAAATTTTGAATCAAATAGAAGATATTTTTTCTCTTCCTATACAAAAGGTAATTCAGAAGCCATATATAGAGATTTGTCTTAAATTTGCAGCAATCTTTAATTTTCAGGCTCCAGAATTAATAAAACAGCTTAAACCCTCAAAGAAAGAATATAAGCTTACAGAAGAGCTTGTTAAAGCAGGGATAAGACTAAGAAAAATTGAGACACTTCTTGATAAAGTTAGATTTATCAGAGATTTTGAACATATTATTTATCCGTCTCTCATATATGGCTTGAGTCAAGATCCTTTTAAGCTTTCAAGGATATGGTTTTACAGGGATATTGAAGATTTTTATAGGAAAAACTATCTAAAAAATAAGAAAAAATTACCTATAATTAGGGGAGATGATATTATTTCTTTAGGGATACAGCCATCTCCTCTTGTAGGAGAGATACTTGAAAAGATTGAAATTTTAACTCTTGCAGGCAAAATTTCAAAGAAAGAAGAAGCGATAGAAGAAATTAAAAAACGTTATCTTTCAAATATATCTCCTCCATGACAGTCTATTGCTACAATTGCTGGGAAATCTTTAAAAAGAAGTTTTTTAATGGATTCTGCTAAAAGTTCTGAGAAAGCGATTTCTTCTACTGAAACAATATGTCTACTGAGAAATGCTCCGGCACCTCCTGTTGCAAGAAAATAAACTGCTTTATATTTTTTTATCGCATCTTTAACTTCCTTTGATCTTTTACCTTTTCCTATCATTCCCTTAAGTCCTAAGGAGAGCAGTAAAGGAGTATAGGGGTCCATTCTTGATGAGGTTGTAGGTCCTGCTGAGCCTATAACTTTTCCTTCAGGTGCTGGCGTTGGACCTACATAGTAAATAATTTGACCATTAAGTGGAATTGGCAAAGGTGCATCCATTTCAATTAATTCAATAAGTCTTTTATGTGCTGCATCTCTTGCTGTATAGACATATCCGTTTATTAAAACAATATCACCTATTTTTAATGTTTCTATAACTTCATCTGTAAGAGGTGTCTGTATCTTTCGTTTCATCATAACTCTACCTCTGCATGTCTTGCCGAATGACATTGAATGTTTACTGCTACAGGAAGTGATGCTATGTGACAGGGATAATACTCAATGTGGACTGCTAAGGCAGTAACACCGCCTCCAACACCCATAGGGCCTATTCCAAGAGAATTTATCTCTTCAAGAAGTTTTCTCTCAAGTTCTGCGTACTTTGGATTTTTGTTAGGTTCACCCACTTTTCTAAGTAAAGCTTTTTTTGCAAGCAGTGCTGCTATCTCAAAATTGCCTCCTACTCCTACTCCCACAACTATTGGTGGACAGGGATTCCCATTGGCTTTTTTTACTGTATCTAATACAAAATTAAGGACTCCCTGAAGACCATCTGCGGGTCTTAGCATCTTAAGTGCAGACATGTTTTCAGAACCAGCTCCTTTAGGAGCAACAGTTATTTTAACTTTATCACCTTTCTTTAGTTCAAAATGAACAATACAAGGGGTGTTGTCAGTTGTATTTTTTCTTTCAAATATGGGATCATTAACTACTGAGGCTCTTAAGTAACCCTCTTTTGTAGCACTCTTTACACCTTCATAAATAGCATCAAGAGGCTCTCCTTCCTCATAAACTACTTCTACACCCCATTCAATAAAAATAACAGGAATACCTGTATCTTGACAAAGAGGTATGTTGTCTTCTAAAGCAATCTCTTGATTTTCTATTATTTGCCATAAAATCTCCTTTGCAATTCCTTTTTCCTGCATATAGGCCTTTTTTAAGGCTTCGGATACATCTTGAGGAAGTATTACAGTAGCCTTCGTATAAAGCTCTTTTACTGCTTTTACAATCTCACTTTTTGATATCTTTCTCATGGTTTAATTAGATACTTAACCGCCTCCCCTCTTGAAAGTTTTTCAAAGGCTTCAGAGATCTCAGAAAGTTGAAAACTTCCAGATATAAGCTCTTTAAGTTTAAGTTTTCCAGATGAGATAATATCTACAGCCTCTTTAACATCCTCAGGAGTGTAGTGAAAAGCTCCCTTTAGTATAAGCTCATCGTAGTGGAGTCTACCAGCTTCATAACAAACTTCAGTTCCAGATTTAAGTCCTCCAAAAAGTAAAACCATTCCACCCTTTCTTACATAGTCAACTGACCGAAGCCATACTTCCTTTTGACCTGTTGCTTCAATAACAATGTCAAATCCGAATCCCTCTGTAAACTCTAAGGGATTTTCATTATTTCTGTAAACTTTATCTGCACCAAGCTCTTTAGCAAGCTCTAATTTATAGGAGTTTCTTCCCATTACCACGACTTCTGCTTTTTTAAGTTTTAAAATTTGAAGAAAAATTAGAGCAATCGGTCCGCTCCCAATAATTAAAACCCTGTCATCCTTCTTGAAGTTTAAAGCTTTAAAGCCATGAACTACACAAGATATAGGTTCAAGAAATGCAGCCTCCTCAAAACTCACTTCATAGGGTTTTATGAACATATTCTGTCTTACGACTCTTTTCTTTACTACCACATATTCGGAGAATGCTCCAAGTATCATATCTTGAGGTAAAATCTTACATAGATTGAAAAGCTTTCTTTTACAGTACTCACACTCATTGCAGGGTGCTGTATGAACAAGCATAACTTCATCTCCGGCTTTAAAATTCTCCACTCCATATCCAACAGCTTCAATTACTCCTGAAAACTCATGTCCAAATGGACCAGGCATTGGAATAAGGGGATGTCCCCTAAGATATGCTTTAAGATCTGTTCCGCAAGTAAGCGCAGCTTTAACTTTGACTAAAACTTCTCCTTCCTTTAAAGGAGGTATATCTTTTTCAACAATTTCTATTTTACCAGGTTTTATAAGATATGCTACTTTCATATTTCCTTTAAACTTTTTTCATAAAGCTCTCTTTTACTGATTCCATAGAGCTCTGACACTACTTTTACTGCCTCTTTTCTTCCTTTACCCTTTTTTATAAGCTCTTTTACTTTTCTGACTGCTTCATCTAAATTTGTCTGACTTTCTGAAGCACCTTCTAAAACTATAACATACTCCCCGGCTACTTTAGAGTTTTCAAGTTTTTCTAATACTTCCTTAAGCCTTCCTCTTACAACTTCTTCATATATTTTTGTAAGCTCTCTTGCAACTGCAACATATCTGTCTCCTAAGACTTCAAGCATATCATAAAGACTTTGAATAATTCTATGAGGTGCCTCATAAAATACAAGAGTTCTTCTTTCTGAACTAAGCTCAAGAAGCTTTTTTCTTCTTTGTGATTGCCTGACAGGTAAAAATCCAATAAAAGTAAATTCATCTGAGGGAAGTCCTGATATGCTTAAAGCTGCAGTTAAAGCAGAAGGACCAGGAATAGGAATAACTTCAATATCTTCCTCAATCGCTCTTTTAATAACAACTGCTCCAGGGTCTGAAATTCCAGGTGTTCCTGCATCAGTAATTAGAGCTACATTATTTCCTGATTTTATTTTTTGAATAATCTCTTCAGCCCTGACTTTTTCTTTCTGAGACCAGTAACTTATAAGAGGCTTTTTTATTCCATAATGATTAAGAAGCTTAAGACTGTGTTCTGTATCTTCACAGGCAATATAGTCTACTTTTTTCAGAGTATCGAGAGCTCTTAAGGTTATATCTTCAAGATTACCAATAGGAGTTGATACAATGTATAGTCTGCCCTGAGGCATTTACTCCTCCTTAAGAAGCTGTCTAAGACGTTTGTCTGTCTTAATAATTTCATCAACATTTTCACCTGTTATATCCCAGCTATACTCTCCCTTTTTATCCCGATGAAGCTTTATTTTAACAGGTTTTTTAGGCTTTGCATACTGAAGTGCTTTGTCTTTACTTACTTGAATTTGAGACTGCGTTTCACTGAAGGATTTGTCAATAGAAAAAGCAGAAGTAGAAAATAAAAAAATGACAACGCTAACTAAGAGTTTATTCATTTTGCCCTCCTGTAAATTTCCAATTTATCCTCCAAATTTATTTGTAATTGGAAATCTCCAGTCTTTTCCAAGAGAAACAGAGGAAATTTTTATTCCTGGTGGTGATTGTCTTCGTTTGAATTCAGCCTTTTTCACCATCCTTAAGACTTTCCTAACAGTTTCTTTGTCAAATCCCTGCTCAACTATTTCTTCTTCACCCATACATTTTTCAATGTGCAGTTTAAGTATCTCATCAAGTACTTCATAAGGTGGAAGTGTGTCTTGATCAGTTTGGTTGGGTTTAAGTTCTGCAGAAGGCGGTTTTATAAATACTCTTTCAGGAATTCTTCCATAGGATGCATATCTGGCCACCTTGTAGACTTGTGTTTTATAAACATCTTTTAAAACTCCAAATCCACCTGCCATGTCTCCATAAAGAGTTGCATAACCAACTGACATCTCTGATTTATTTCCTGTTGTAACCACA
Organism: Thermodesulfovibrio sp.; assembly: GCA_025057595.1. GTDB lineage: Bacteria > Nitrospirota > Thermodesulfovibrionia > Thermodesulfovibrionales > Thermodesulfovibrionaceae > Thermodesulfovibrio. The sequence continues at coordinate 50,317 of JANXBK010000003.1, read as the reverse complement.
AGCCAGCCAAATTTATTTGAAAGAGCCATAAGAAGATTGCCACGGATTCTACTTTGAATGTTTTCTTCTGTTGTATCTTCAGGTAAGCCTTTAAAAATATCTGAGAGTCTTTTAAGGTATTCCTCAAAAATCTCGTCAATAGATATCTCAATAAGCTCAATTTCTAGATTTTCTACAAGCTTATAAACATCTTGTCTGCTTTCCTTTGATGTGTATCTTGAAGGCATAAAAACTCCTTTAACTTTATCTTTGCCAAGTGCTTCTACAGCAATTAGTGCAACTGTAGAAGAATCAATTCCTCCACTTAAGCCAATACATACTCCACTGAAGCCATTTTTTTTAACATAATCTTTTAGCCCAGTAACAAGGGCTTTAAAGATTTCTTCCTCTTCAGAAAGTTTAATAAATGATCCGGCAAATTCTTCTTTATGAGTTAGATCTTTTCTTTTTAAAGGAATTTTTATAATCTCAGGTTGCTCAAAAACTTCTTCCCATCTTATTTTTGGCTCTCTCATTCTTACTCTTGTAACATCTTCCATATCAAGAGTTACTACTATTAAATCTTCTTCAAAAGCTTTACCAGTTGTAAGAATTTCACCGTTTGGAGAGATGACAACACTTCTTCCATCAAAGACTATTTCATCCTGACCACCAACCATATTGAGATAGACGATATACACTCCAAGATCATATGCACGAGTCTGAAGCATTCTAAGCTTTTTTTCATATTTTCCCACATAAAAGGGTGAAGCACTTATGTTTACAATGAGTTCTGCGCCATAGGCTGCTTGAATAAGGCTTGGAAGTGAAGGATGAAATATATCTTCACATATATTAACTCCAAATAAAATTCCGTCATACTCATAAATTGAAAGTTTTTTTCCAGATTTAAAATATCTCATCTCATCAAAAACACTATAATTTGGAAGATAAATCTTATAGTAAAAATCAATGATCTTTTCTTGACAAAGTAAGACTGCTCCATTAAATAAATCTTCTTTTTTTACAGGTATACCTAAGATTACTATAAAATCTTTAACTCTTTTTACAATTTCATTCAGTGATTCTTGAGTTTTGTTTATAAAGGAAGGATAAAAAAGTAAATCTTCAGGAGTATAACCTGTTAAAGCAAGTTCTGGGAAAACAACTATTTGAGCATCTTTAGCCTTAGCCTTTTCAATAAAACTAAAGATTTTTTCTGTATTACCTTCAATATCTCCTACAGTGGGATTTATTTGACAAAGTGCAATTCTTATACTTCTCATATACTATGAATTGGACAACATCTTATAGCATCAAAGGCATACAGTATTCTTTTTTCTTTATGTATTTTTTCTGGAGCATAGGATATAAATTTCAAATTCGTAAAAATTTTTAAAAGCTCCGCTTTAGTAGGAATCTCCATAGTTTCTTTTACTTCACGAGATAAAACGTCAATGACTACCCCTTTTTGTCCATCTGTAATCATTGCAAAGGGAATTTGATAGGGTTCAACAACTCTACAGAAGGCAATCATAAATCTTTCCCATGACTCAATTGATGCAGGAGTACATTTTATAGCAAATATAATTTTATCTTCAATTTTAATTAAAATATCAACAGAAGTGTAAAATTTTTCCTTTTCAGAGATTACGACTTCATAGCATTTATTTATCTCCATGTCGTTATTTAAACTATACCCGAGTTGTTGAAGATATGTAATCATAATCCTTTGTATATAACCAATATTTTGTATAAAAGCTTCCTCTTGCTTTTGTATTACTTCAGTAATAATTTTTTTTCTTTCTTCTGGTGATTGAGGAGTTTTATTAAGTAAAATTTTCATAGTCTCTCTCTTTAAAGTTTATCTTCAATAATAAATCTCTTTTAAGAGAAAATTCAACAAAAATCAACTCTATTTTTAGTTTAACTTAAAAGTGTGTTAAAATTTATTATAAAATTAAAGGGGGGAAATATGTTTTTTGAAACGTCAATTGTAACAATAATTGTCATTATATTCTTGGCTATCTATATACTAAGTAGTGCTATCAAAGTCCTCAAAGAGTATGAAAGAGGTGTTGTTTTCAGACTTGGCAGAGTTATTCCTGTTAAAGGACCTGGTTTAGTTCTTATTTGGCCAGTAATTGACAAAATGGTAAAAGTAAGCTTACGTATTGTTACAATGGATGTTCCTGCTCAAGATATTATTACGAAGGATAATGTCTCTGTAAAGGTTAATGCAGTTGTATATTTTAGACCGATTGATCCAATAAAAGCAGTCACAGCAGTTGAGGATTTCTATTATGCTACAAGTCAGATTGCTCAAACAACTCTGAGGAGTATTCTTGGGCAAAGTGAACTTCAAGATTTACTCACTAATCGTGAACAGATTAATGCTGAGCTTCAAAGAGTTATTGATGCTCAAACTGAGCCTTGGGGTATAAAAGTTACAGCAGTTGAGATTAAAAATGTTGATCTTCCGCAAGAAATGTTAAGAGCGATGGCAAGACAAGCTGAAGCAGAAAGAGAGCGTAGGGCAAAAATTATCCACGCAGAGGGAGAGTTACAGGCAGCAGAGAAGCTTACAGAGGCAGCAAGAATTATCGCTTCAGAGCCAGCTGCACTTCAATTAAGATACTTGCAAACCCTTAAAGAAATAGCATCTGAGAGAAATTCAACGATTCTTTTCCCTCTTCCAATTGATTTAGTCACGCCATTTATGGAGATTTTTACGCGTGTCAAAAGATAAAATAATTTTAAAGATGCTACCAAGATTTCTTGTCTTGGTAGCTATAATTATTTTTTTAACAATTTTACTCTATGAATTTGGGCTCATAGAGTTTTTTCTAAATGAAGAGAAGTTGAAAAATTTCATTCAAACTCTCGGACCTTTCGGTTTCTTGGGCTTTATACTTCTTCAGGCTTTTCAAGTTGTAGCTGCACCAATTCCAGGAGAGGTAACAGGAATTCTTGGAGGATATCTTTATGGAACCATAGGAGGTATAATCCTTTCATCAATAGGACTTACAATTGGTTCAATTATTGCATTTCTTCTTGGTAGAATTTTGGGAAGACCTTTTGTGGAAAAAGTTGTTGATCCCACGATACTAAATAGATTTGACTGGTTACTGCATCATAAAGGAGCATTTATAGCTTTTTTTTGCTTTTTAATTCCTGGATTTCCTAAGGATTATTTAAGTTATTTTCTTGGGTTAAGCAAACTTTCACTTTTAGAGTTTGCAGTTATTGCAGGAGTTGGAAGACTTCTTGGAACAGCCCTTCTTTCCTTAGCTGGTAGTTATCTTAGACATCATGAGTATGAAAAATTCCTCTATCTTGTCGCAATAGGTATTATCGTTATGATAGTAGCATGGCTTTTTAAAGATAGGATAGAAAGACTACTTAGAATTTGGCATTTAAGTCGTTACAAAAAAAATAAACAGAGGAGAAATAATAAAACTACCACTTAATTAATACCGCACCCCAAGTTAGTCCTGCTCCAAAGGCAGCAAGTAGTAAATAGTCGCCACGACTAACTCTCCCTTCTCTTAATGCCTCATCAAGTGCGATAGGGATTGATGCTGCAGAGGTGTTACCATACTTATGAATATTTATCATAACTTTTTCCATAGGAAGCCCGAGTCTTTGAGCCATAGCTTGAATTATTCTTATGTTTGCTTGATGGGGGACAAGAAGACCTAATTGCTCAGGTGGTATGCTACACTTCTTTAATGTTTCTTCAACAACCTCCTCCAAAGTTCTAACAGCAATTTTAAATGTGTCATTTCCTTTCATTTTTATATAGTTAAGTCTTTGTTTTATTGCCTCATCATTTGCGGGTATCTTTGAACCACCAGCAGGCATGTGAATAAAATCCCACATAGTTCCATCTGAAAAGATATCAACTAAGAGTATTCCTGAGTCATCACTACTTCCTTCAAGCACTACAGCTCCTGCGCCATCTGCAAGCAAAACACAGGTTGTTCTGTCAGTCCAATCTGTAAATCTTGAAAGAGTCTCAGCTCCGATAACTAATGCTTTTTTTGATGCTCCAGTTTTTATAAATTTTTCTGCTACAGCCAGAGCAAAAATAAAGCCTGAACAGGCAGCATTTATATCAAAGGCTACAGCATTTGTAGCTTTAAGTTTCATTTGAACAAGACAAGCTGTAGCAGGTATCAGCATATCAGGAGTTGCTGTTGCAACAATTATAAGGTCTATGTCTTTGGGATCTAATTTAGCATTCTCTAAGGCTTTCAAAGAGGCATGATAGGCAAGGTCACTTGTTGCTTGCTCTGGGAGAGCGATTCTTCTCTCTTTAATTCCTGTTCTTTCAGTGATCCATTCATCAGATGTTTCCACCATTTTTTCAAGATCATAGTTTGTTAAAACTTTTTCAGGTACATAAGAGCCTGTTGACAGAATTCTGACTTTCATTAGACTCCTCCTTGCTCTTTATGACTTGAGCAATCCTTTTGGATATCTCTTTTTTTACCATCTCAGTTGCTAGTTTTATTGCATTTTTTATTGCTTTTGCTGAAGATCTTCCATGACATATGATACTTGTTCCATTAATACCTAAAAGTAGTGCTCCTCCGTACTCTGAGTAGTCTATCTTTTTTCTGAAACTCTTCACAGCAGGCTTAATCATTAAATAACCCACTCTTCCTGTAACCAGATTTGCGATCTCAAGTTTTAGCATCTTCATCAATGCTTCTGCCAATCCTTCACCAACTTTTAACACTATATTTCCCACAAAACCATCACAGACAACTACATCTGCAGAACCAAAAAATAAATCTTTTCCTTCAATATTTCCAATAAAGTTTAATTTTTTTTCTGATTGAAGTAGTCTAAAAGCCTCTCGAGTTACTTCATTACCTTTAGTATCCTCTTCACCTATACTTAAAAGCGCTATTTTGGGTGATTGAGAATTAAAAAGTGCTCTATAATAAGCATCACCCATTAGTGCAAATTGGAATAGATGCTCAGCTTTACAGTCTACATTTGCTCCAACATCTAAGAGAATAAAATGTCCTTTTAGACTTGGCATAACTGTAGCTATTGCTGGACGGTCAACATTTGGAATTTTACCGAGTAATAAAAAACTTAAAGCCATCATTGCACCAGAATGACCAGCACTTATAACAGCATGAGCTTTTTCTTCTTTAACAAGCTCTATAGCTTTTCTCATAGAAGAGTTACGTTTTCTAATTGCTGATGATACTGTTTCATTCATTGCGATGTAGTCTTCTGTATGAAGAATAGATATCGAGCCCTTCGGGGGATTTTTTTCTTTTAAAAACTCTTTAATCTTAGATTCATTCCCTACTAAGATAACTTCAACTTCTTGATCAGCTACTGCTTCTAATGCACCAAAAACATTAACTTCTGGGGCAAAATCACCCCCCATCGCATCTACTGCGATCTTTAACACTTTCTATTCTTCCACTTTCAATAGTTTTCTACCTTTATAGGAGCCACAGTTAGGGCATACTCTATGAGGAAGTTTAGGCTCTTTACACTCAGAACACAACACAACAGTAGGTGGTATAATCTTCCAATTAGCTCTTCTTTTGTCTCTTCTTGAAGGAGTATGTCTGTGTCTTGGGTTAGCCATTTGTCTTTATCCTCCTTAAAAGTGTTTGTAAAATAGCAAGTCTTGGATCTATTTCTCTGCTGCTACAGTAGCAGTTCTCTTCATTTAAATTTACTCCACATAAAGGACATATTCCTTTGCATTCTTCAGAACATAAGGGTTTCATCGGAATACTTAAGAAAATCTGATCTCTAATAATATTTTCAGTATCAATTACACCATCTCTATAAAAATCAACTTCCATCTCATCACTTTTAAGCTCAATAAGTTCTTCTTTCTTTAATTCTTCCAATGGATGATAGCTTATCTCCACAGTCGTCTTTATTGGCATTTTGAACTCCTTCAGACATCTACTGCATTGAAGTTCAATTTCTCCGCTGACAATTCCTTTAATAAAAACCTCTAAGCCTTTTTTTTCTATGTGTAAGATTGCTCTAAAGGGTTTAGTAACTTTTATGTTATCTAAATAGGGAGTCTCCTCCAACTCTAAATTAATGCCTTCCTGTGGAATTTCAAAGACCTGAATTTTCATCTTTTAAACCTCTCAAAATGTATTATATAAAAATACAAAAAATATTTTAACAAAAATAGTTGCTACTTTGTAAAATAAAAAATGACACATCCGTTAAAAGTCAAAGAGTTTCGTGCCTACTGGATAGGACAATTAATCTCCCTAAGTGGAACATGGATGCAGCATATAGCTCAAAGTTGGCTTGTTTACATCTTAACAAAATCTGCCTTTTATCTCGGTTTTATATCTTTTTTGTCTTCTTTTCCAACCTTACTTTTGACCATCTTTGGTGGTGTTGTTGCAGATAGGTATCCAAGAAAGAATATCTTAATTATGACACAAATACTTTCTTTGATACCTGCGATAATTATTGGTATCTTAATTCATCTAAACTTAATAAACATATGGCATATTGCTTTCGCCTCTTTAGTTCTTGGTACAGCTACAGCTTTTGATATGCCAGCAAGACAAACATTTATTACTGAGATTGTATCAAAAGAAATGATAACCTCAGCAATTGCTATGCAGTCGATCTCTTTTAATGTGGCAAGAATGATAGGACCCCTTTTAGCAGGAGTTATAGTGACTCATCTTAATTTTTATACTTGTTTTTATCTGAATGCATTAAGTTTTTTACCTCTCATTCTAATTCTTTTGACTATTAAAAATCCAGATTTTCAAATTCAAACGAATGAATCCTTCAAAGTTTTTCTAAAGGAAGGATTTTATTTTCTCTTTAAAAACTCTCAAATATTTTATATTATTTGCTCAATAGGTATATTTACCCTGTTTGGCATCTCCTTTTCAACGATTCTTCCTCTGATTGCTGGAGAGATTCTTAAAACAGGCGCTGAAGGATATGGAAGTATTGTATCTTGTATTGGAGCAGGAGCACTTTTTGCAGGAGTATTAATCGCAATAAGAAGAGATATAAAGGAAAAGACGAGACATATATTTTGGGCATCTATGTTTTTCCCAATAGGACTTCTTGGAATCGCCTTTTCTGATAAAACTTATTTAACTATGTTTTTCTCTTTTTTGCTTGGTTTTACATTTGTAAACTTTTTTACAATCAGTAACAGTTATATTCAACAGTCAACTGAGATGAGAATGAGAGGTAGGGTAATGAGCTTTTTCGGTTTTGTTTTTCTTGGATTTACACCACTAGGAAATCTACTGACTGGAGTACTAGTAGATTATTTTGGAGTAAAGAATGTACTTATATTTTATGCCTTTATTTGTTTTATTGGTGCTATTATTTTTCTTAAAATTTTACCTAGGAGAATTCAAGTTATGGGGAATAGGCGCGAGTGGATATAAATCAACCTTTCATACATATCATAAATTGAGTTTAGGTGTTTTATATTTTTCACTGTCGCATTGAATCTTGTCTATAACAATTAAAGAATACCCAACCTCTGTTCTTTGTAGGATATATATATTATTTTGTCTTTTAATGTTGAAATGCCCAAGATACCTTCGATATTAAATCCGCTTAGCATTTGCATTGCAAAGTCATATTCAGGAGCACAGGCAATTAGACAATTTTTAATCAAAACATTATTAATAACAATATCACCTTCATACAATTTCCCTATAAAATGTCCTAAAAATGGATTATGTTCTTGAAATGTCTCGTTTTTATCTTTTAGATGTTTACTGTATTTTGTATGTATTACTGAATGCATCGCACCGGTGTCAAACATGGCATTAAGCTCAAAATCGTTAATTTTAAGCTTTAATATTGGAATATTCATAAATAGGTCTATTTTGATAATGGAAAGGTTGGAATCTTCAATTTTATCTACGATAGAGATATCCAAGTTTTTGAAGTCAATCAAAAGGTTATAGTTTGAAAAGAAATCATATCCGATAATTCCTTGTATTTCTGTTTTTACAAGATTAGATATATCATCCCAATTTGTAAATCTTTTGAACATATTAACGAGTGAGTTAGATTGTAACTTAAAGTCTATACCACAAAAAGATATTTCACTTATGGAATCATCTTTAAATATCGTAAAAGCTGGATTGCCTGTATCCAAAATCGCATTTTTAATTCCCTTTGAGGTAGATACAGGTATTACAATATGGTTATTTATAAGATTGAACTTCATAGTGTCGGGACTTTTATTTGAAAAAGGAAATTATTCCAAATATGACCGCTGGGATTAAAGTTGCGAGAGTAACTAACATGATAATTTTCACTTTCTTTATACCAGCATTAGTGTTCTTCTCTGATTCTTCAATCTTTGTAAGCCTATTCATTATTTCAGCAGCTTCAATTTCTCTTAAGAGACTAATAACTTCATTAATATTTTCTATAGTCCTCTTTATTGAGGCAGTCAATTCCCCACATTTATTCCTTGAAAATACTTATCGGGGCGAGTGGATTTGAACCACCGACCCCCTGCTCCCAAGGCAGGTGCGCTATCCAGTCTGCGCTACGCCCCGACAGTTTCTACTCTAAAAGAATTTTCTAAAAAAAGTCAAATTGTTACAGTTTTTAAAAATTTATTATTATAATATACAAACTTATTGTGGAGGTGTAAAATGATAGAAAATATTAAATGGCTTGGACACGATACTTTTAAGATTGTTGGAGAAAAGATTATTTATACTGATCCTTATCAGATTAAAAAAACTGACAAGGCAGATATTATTTTGATTACTCATGAGCATTACGATCATTTTAGTCCTGAAGATATAAAAAAACTACTCGGACCTGACACTGTTTTAGTTCTTCCTAAAGATTGTTCAGGTAAAATTAAAGCTAAAGAAGTAATTGTAAAACCAGGAGACAAAATTAATGTAGAAGGAGTAGAGATTGAAGTAGTGCCATCTTATAATACAGACAAAAAGTTTCATCCAAAAGAAAAGGGATGGGTAGGATATATATTTAGAGTAATGGGAAAAAGAATATACATTGCTGGAGATACTGATTATATTCCTGAGATGAAAACTTTCAAAGATATCGATATTGCTCTTTTACCAGTCTCTGGAACATATGTGATGACAGCAGAGGAGGCTGTACAAGCTGCTCTTGATATTCAGCCTAAGATTGCTATACCAATGCATTACGGTAGTATAGTTGGTTCTGAAAAGGATGCTAAATATTTCGCAGAAAAACTAAAAGGTAAAATTGATGTAGTTATTCTTAAAAAAGAAGAATAGATGGAATTTACTGCAGAGGATATTAAAAAAGCATTAATCTCAGAGGTTTCAGATATAGGCAAAGAAATCGTAATTCTTGAAGAAGTTGAATCTACCAACACAGTAGCTAATGAGCTTTTAAAAATTGGTTATCCCTCTGGAACGGTTGTAATAGCAAATAAACAGCTTAAAGGAAAAGGGAGATTGGGTAGAGCATGGATATCACCAGCAGACAAAAATATTTACTTAAGTATAGGAATAAAACCTAATTTTCCTCCTAAGTATGCAACTCTTCTTACACTAACAAGCACAGTGGCATGTACATTAGCGTTGAGAAGATTTACAGACATTCCTGTGACAATTAAGTGGCCCAATGATATGCTTATTAATAATAAAAAAGTAGGCGGAATTCTTACTGAGATGAAGACAGAAGCAGAAAGAATTAAATCAGCTGTAGTAGGAATAGGAATTAATGTCAATATGGATGAAACAGATTTCCCAGAAGAGATAAAAGATATTGCCACCTCCTTAAAGATTCATAAGGGTAAGATAATTTCAAGGGCTTTGCTTATTGTTGAAGTACTGAAAGAGTTTGACAAATGGTATCAACTTCTTGAAAAGACAAAAAGAAAAGAAATTATTGACAGCTGGATAGAGCTTAGTGGAACAATTGGAAGACAAGTAAAAATAGTTCTCTCCGAAAGGCAACAACTGGTTGGTATAGCTGAGGCAATTGACGAAGAGGGAAGACTTATTTTAAAGCTATCTGATGGAGCATATGAGAAAATCTCAGCTGGTGATGTTATTCTTTTGAGAGCTAATTAGTGCTGATTGCTGTTAAAATAGGCAACTCAACAACTAATTTTGCTTTTTTTGAAAATCCTGCTGATACTGATTTTGATTTAATCTCCTTTGAGACAAAAAAGATAGTTGATTGGCAAAAGGAGCTTCAAAAATTGTCTTTTAAAGAAGCAGACTGTATAGTTTCATCTGTAGTGCCTTCAGTTACTAAGACAGTTTTTAATTTTTTTAAAAGAAGATGCAAAAATTTATTTTTAGTAGATTCTAAAAGTTTTACTGGTTTGACTTTAAAGTTAAAGAAACCTCATAAATTTGGCTCTGATAGATTATGTAGTGCAGTAGCAGCTTATGAACTTTACAGAAAAAATGTGGCTGTTATCGATGCGGGCACAGCAACAACCATAACTGTTGTAACAAAGAATGCAGAAGTGGTAGGTGGAGCAATTATGCCAGGAGTTAACAGTATGAATGAGGCTCTTTCAGAGAAAACAGCCAACTTACATATTGTAGAGCTAAAAGGAGAGATTTTAGCACTCGGAAAAGATACTGACTCAGCTATAAAAAGTGGTGTAGTTTTAGGTTCAGTATTTGCGATTGAGGGTTTAGTTAAAGCTATGCAGAAGGAATTAGGAGTAAAACTTTCAGTAGTTCTTACAGGAGGGCATGCAGAATTAATCTCAAAATATATGACAATGAAACATAGTTTAAATAGACATCTTGTAATTGAAGGCATGAGATTGATATACTTAAAAAACATTAAAAAGGGAGGTTGTCATGAAAATTAACAAAATTCTTTTACCAACTGACTTCTCAGATGAATCTCTTTATGCTTTATCGTATGCAGTAGATCTAGCTAAACTCTTTAATGCAAAGCTTTACTTATTTCATGTAATCTATGATATTGAGAAAGCATCTAATCTTCACATACCTCATCCCTCAATAACTGAGCTTTATAAAGATCTTGAACAGCATGCTTTAAAAAATTTAAATTCCTTCGGTGTAGACTTAAGAGAGGATTTGAAAGATGTTGAGGCAGTCGTAAAAAGAGGTATACCCTATGAAGAAATTATAAAGTTTGCTAAAGACAAAGACATTGATTTAATCATAATTGGAACTCTTCCAAGAAGCGGAGTTGAAAGATTCTTTGTAGGTAGCACTACCCAGAGAGTCATAAGAAACGCTCCTTGTCCTGTTTTGGTGGTTACTAAAAAATAAGAATGGATTGTGAAGTATTAGTTGTAGGGGGAGGACCAGCTGGAGCAACAGCAGCTCGTTTTCTTGCTCAGGTAGGTATAGATACTATACTAATTGAAAAAGATCTTTCATTTCATAAGCCCTGCGGAGGAGGGGTTCCTTCTGCAGGGCTTAAAGATCTTGATTTAGCCGATGAAGTTGAAAAGATACCTCTCAGTAGAGTGAAAAAAATAAAGATTTATCCTCCCTTTTCAGCCCCAATTGAAGTAGAGCTTAAAGGAGGAGAGATTTACATATTTAATAGATTTATCTTTGACTCATTTTTAAGAGAGCTTGCTAAGAAAGAGGGAACTCAAATACTAGAGGCAAGTTTAGAGAGTTTAAAGTTTGAGAAATCAAGAATTATATCTACTGCTAAAAAAAGAGAAGGAGAAAGGATAAATATATCCTCTAAGTATGTTATAGCTTCAGATGGAGTGAACTCGAAGGTATCTTCTCTTTTAGGTTTACCTCAAATTTCCTACTATTGGACTGTGAGTTTACATATTCCAAAAATCTCCAATAATGAAAACTGCTGTGAGTTTTGGTTTGGAAGCTCTCATGCTTCGTTTTTTTACTCTTGGGTTTTCCCTGCTTTAGAATACCTATCTGTAGGGACAGGAGCTGAAAAAGTTGATAAATTAACAGAGTTGATTAAAAACTTTTTGAAAAAAAGATTTGGTGATAAAGTGAATCCCGCTTCTTTTAAACTTAAAGCTTATAAAATTCCACGTTGGAGTAGAAGGATATTTTTCAAAGACAATGTATTTTTTACTGGAGATGCCATAGCAACTGTTATGCCTGTTTCTTTTGAGGGTATATATTATGCTATGAAATCAGCTCAGTTCGCAGCTCAAGCTATAAAGGAGAAAAATCCTACTGTATATGAGAAACTCTGGAAAGAAAGATTTTTAAATCAATTTTTAATTATGAAAAAGTTTCAAGATTTTATGTTTGGCAACGACAAAAGGATGGATCAATGGCTTAATATCCATAGAGATCCCGCGATTCAAGAGCTTGCTATGGCTTTATGGTTAAGAAAAGAGAAGGGAGGCAAATTAGTTCGTCTTTACTTAAAAGCTTTCTCTAATCTAATTTCCAAAATTGTTAATTTGGCGTTAAAATAAAATTGTGAAGAAGGCTTTAGTTTACTCTATTTTACTTCATCTTACTTTTCTTATCATAATTATGCTATCTCAAGGTCATTTTAAGCACGAGCCTCAGACTACTAAACCTGTATCGGTAGTGCTTCTACCAAAAAAGATTGAGCCTTCCTATAAATCTATGCCAAAAATAGAAAGAATGCCTCCAATAAAGGATAAAACTCCTCCTAAATATCTATCAGCAATACCTAAGGGAAGCGAGGATTCAGAAAAAATACAACAGACAAAAAACCCTTCTGAAGCATTAAAGACTGATAAAAACTTTATATTCAATAAAAAACAAAATCCTGATATATTTGATAAAGATATAATAGCTAAACTATCACAGAGTTCAAAGAGAAATGAGCAATTTGAAACTAAACAAGGCTTAAGTTTTTCAGCAAAAGAATTCAGTAATTGGGGATATCTTGAAAGACTTAGAGAAAAAATAGAAAGAATATGGCAGTATCCGTCTCAAGCTGCAGAAAGAGGAATTTATGGTGATCTATATATTAGATTCACAATTGACAAAAAAGGAAATCTTGTCTCAGCAGAGCTTATAAGAACATCTGGTTATAGAATTCTTGATGAGGCTGCAATGAAGGCTCTTAAGGATGCTCAACCCTTTTGGCCACTGCCTGATGATTGGGAGAAAGATAGTTTGACAATAACTGGACATTTTATTTATATATTACGGAGCTTTTATCTGAGATAACCTCAAGCTGAATTCTTGGTGCATCAAGCCATAGTCTTTCTAAATTATAGTATCTTCTTGTTTCTTCAAGAAATATATGAACAATTACATCACCATAATCCATTAGAATCCAATGAGCATAGGAAAAGCCTTCTATTCCGAAGAGATTGAACCCTTCTTTGTCCATCATCTCCTCCACATACTCTGACAAAGCCCGAACTTGAGTAGTTGAAAAGGCAGAACATATAACAAAGTAGTCAGTTATAATTGTTAAATCTTTGAGCTCAAGAATTAATACTTCATGAGCTTTTTTGTCTTGAAGTAAATAAGCTATTTTTAAAGCTTTTTGTTTAGCATCCACTGTTTAATTATATCATAATTTTGTAATAAAAAACTCAACAGCGCAGTAGCTACTATTGAGGCTGTCTCTGTCCGAAGCACTCTTTTACCAAGAGAGGCAATCTGAAGCCCCTTTAATTTTGCTTCTTCCGCCTCTTTCTCAGTAAATCCTCCCTCTGGTCCGATAATTAGATAGACTGGTTTTAATATATCAATTTTTTGTACAGTTTCAAATAAAGACTGAGAAGCCTTTTCCCAAAAAAATATACCATTATGAATAGAGTTTAATAACTCTCTAAAAGTTGTTATATTTTCTATCTCAGGAAGAATACTTCTTAGGCTTTGCTCTGTAGCCTCTTTTGCTATTCTTCTCCATCGTTCAATTTTGTTAGTCTTTTTTATAATACATCTTTCACTTACAAATGGAATTATTCTTTTCACACCAAGTTCTGTTGCCTTCTGAATAACTAACTCCATTTTGTTGGATTTAAGTAGTGCTTGACATAAAACTAAATCAAAATTATCCTCTACTGAGTTGTTTTCTTCCTTCAGAATAATCACGGTTTTTTTGTCAATTATTTCACCTATGTAGTTTTTTCCTTTACCATCAGTAAGACAGATCCTCTGTCCTACATTATATCTCATTACATTAAAAAGATAGTTTAAGTCTTCTCTCGATAAATTGACTTTCTGCCCAACAGAAAGCTTTTGGTAATTAATACAAAGCCTTATTTTTGACATTCACTCAAGAACTATTTCTGTGCCTATACCTTCTTTAGTGAATATCTCAAGAAGAAGACTATGGGGTACTCTTCCATCAATTATGTGAGCCTTTTTTACTCCGCCTCTTAAGGCATTTAAACAAGCATAAACTTTTGGCATCATTCCACCTTTTATTACATTTTCCTCGATTAGCCTTAATGCTTCGGATGCTTTAAGTGTAGCAATAAGATTACCTTCTTCATCAGAGATTCCTTTAACATCTGTTAAAACTATTAGTTTTTCAGCTTGGGCTGCCACTGAAACTGAAGCAGCAACAGTATCTGCATTTATATTATAGGTATTACCAGCTGTATCATAACCTATTGGAGCAATAACAGGAATAAATCCGTCATTTTGAAGTGTCTGCAATATCTCTACATTTACATACTCAACATCTCCAACAAATCCTAAATCCACCTCCTCATTGTTAATTTTTAGATATTTTTTGACTGCTTTTAAAAGTCCTCCATCCTTTCCTGTAAGACCTACTGCTTTGCCTCCTTGTGAGTTTATAAGTTGAACGATCTCCTTATTTAGAACTCCCAAAACCATCTCAACTATCTCCATTGTTTCTTTATCTGTAACTCTATGTCCATGAATAAAAGAGGGTTCTTTACCAAATTTTTTCATAATTTCAGTTATTTTAGGACCACCTCCATGAACAACTATAGGTTTTATTCCAATAAAATTAAGTAAAACTATATCTTGAGAAAAAAACTTTTTTAGGTGACTTTCCTTCTGAGCAGCTCCTCCGTACTTTATTACAAAGGTTTTACCATAAAAATTTTTTATATATGGTAAAGCCTCTACAAGAGTGTTAGCTTTCTCAAAAATCTTTTGCTCAATATTTTTCATTTTACATTTCTTAAAAACTCATCTATATTAAACTCTTTACTTACTACTTCTTTTGCTTTCATAGCTTTTTGCTTTTCTCTTATAACAGCCTTACCCATTAATTTTTCCATTCTATCAACAGCTGTAAATGTATCAAAGGGTGTAACAATAATAGGGATTCCTTTAGCTTTTGCGATACCAGTTACTGTTTCATTTGCATGCATACCACCTGTAAGAATCAGACATTTTGTAGAAGTTTCCATAGCAACTATCTGAATATCTGTTCTATGAATTCCGGTAATAACAGCTTTGTTAGGTGTTCTCAAAAAATAAGATAAAGCAGTCTCTGGATCCATAGCTCCTATTAGGAAATTTTCTACAAAATCATCTAGTTTATCTTCACAACAGACTAATCCGCCATTTATTGCCTCCATGAGTCTTCTTACAGTGACTGCCTCAAGAAATTTATCTCTCTTAAATAATCCTAATATCTTTATTCCTTTTGACTCAACAAAGGGAACAATTCTTTCTTTAACATAGTGAAACTGCTCTGGAGGTATCTTATTAATAACTGCACCTAAGAAACTATTTTCAGTTAGAGTTTTAATACCTAATATATCATCAACTGCAAGCTCGCTGTCCCAGTATTGAATTGCAATAGCTTTTCCTTTTGTTTCCTTAAGTAATGTTATAGGATCTATTCCAACTGAGAATCCTTCAAATATGTTGTTAGGTCCTACAGCTATAACAAAATCTTTATTTTCTTGTTTAGAAAAAGCCTCTTTTATCTTTTCGTTAATCCTTAAATCAACTCCTTCTAATAATCTATATTGAACCTCATAGGTAAAAACAAAGGGTGAGATCACATTTAATGGCTCTTCAAGTCCTAACATCTCTTTTATAAAAACTGCCTCTTCGTCAAAAACTTCTTCTCCTTTTCTAATTGGAATTTTACCTAGTGGTCTTATATATCCTACCTTATATCCCTTTTCTTTAAGAGTTAGAGCTAAACCGATAGCGAAAAAGTTTTTTCCTGTAAAAGGGCGATTTGATATTATAAAAATTGGTATCATTCTATCCTCCAACTAAATTATTATCCTTGCATCTAATCCTATACCGCCATTATGCATAACCATATAGGGATTAATATCAACTTCCTTTATCTCTGGAAAATCAGAAACAAGCCTTGAAAGTCTTAAAATACAGTTTACAAGATCCTCTTTATCATAAGGTTTTTCTCCTCTTACTCCATCAAGGATTTTAGATGTCCTTATTTCTCCTATCATCTCAAAAGCTTCTGTTCTTCCTACGGGAACTAAACGAAAAGAGACATCTTTAAGAATTTCAACATAAATTCCTCCAAGACCAAACATTACCATATGTCCAAATGTCTTATCATAACTTACTCCGAAAATCACTTCTTTGCCTCCTGTTATCATTTCATAAATCATGACCCCTTCTATAAAAGCTTCTGGCATAAATCTTTTTACATTTGATGTAATCTCTATAAAGGCGTTATAAACAGCTTTTTCATTTGTAAGATTTAGTTTAACTCCTCCCACATCTGTTTTATGGAGTATATGAGGAGATGAGACTTTCATAACAACAGGATAACCTATTCTTTCAGCTATAGCAACTGCTTCCATAGGTGTTTTTGCTAAGGCTCTTTCTGGAAATGAAAATCCATAAAGAGAAAGTATCCGCATAGCCTCCTCACCACCGATTTCATAGATTTCAGATTCCTTCATTTTTCTTAATATCTCCGATGCTTTCTTTATATTTTCCTGTGGAATTTCAATGAAGGCTTCCTCTTTAATTTCTTTATCTTTTAATTCGGAAAAATAAATTAATTTAGCATAGGCATTTATAGCAACTGATGGGTCACTAAAACAAGGAATGCCTGTCTGTTTCATCTTTTCTGTTGCTTTTTTGACTCTTTGTCCTCCAATAAATACTCCAAAAATAGGTTTATCTGTATTATTTGAAGAGGATATTATAATATCTGCGATATTTTCAGGATCAGTCATGGCTTGAGGGGTAAGAATCACGCATATTCCCTCAACAGCTTTATCTTTTACTGCTTGCTCAATTACTACTTTATATCTTTCAGAAGTTGCATCTCCTATTACATCAACCGGATTATAGAGAGACGCAGTTGGAGGAAGTTTTTCAGCTATTGCATCTATTGATTCTTTTGTCATAGGGTCAAGCTTTATTCCTAAGTTGTCTGCTGTATCGGCAGCTATTATTCCTGGTCCACCAGCATTTGTAATTATAAGAAGCCTTCTTCCTTTCGGAGTTTTTCTTGAAAGAAACATCTCAGCTGTATCAAAAAGCTCTTGAATTCCACTGACTCTTATTACTCCTGTTTTTCTGAAAGCTTCTGAAAAGGCTTTGTCTGAGCCTGCTAAAGCACCTGTATGGGATGAAGCTGCGCGAGCACCAGCCTCTGTAGCACCAGATTTAATCATTATGACTGGTTTTATTTTTGTAACTTTCTGAGCTACTTCAATAAATCTTTTTCCATCAACAACATCTTCAATATAACCTAAAATCACATCTGTGTCAGGATCATTTGCAAAGTACTCAAGAAAATCAGTTTCATTTAAGTCTGCTTTGTTACCAAAGCTTACAAACTTTGAAAAACCAAAGTTATTCTCTATTGCCCAATCAATTACTGCAACCCCTAATGCCCCTGACTGTGAAAAAAAAGCAACTTTTCCCTCAGGTGGCATTGTGGCAGCAAAGGAGGCATTCATTCCATTCTTTGTGTTCATAACTCCAAGACAGTTAGGTCCTACCATTCTCATTCCTGTAGCTTTAACTATCTGAACTATCTGTTTTTCACGGGAAACACCATCACCTCCGACTTCTTTAAATCCCGCAGATATTACTACAACTCCTTTCACACCTGCTTTTCCACAATCTATTAATGCTTCAGCAACAGCTTTAGCAGGTATGACAACTATGGCTAAATCAACTTTATCTGGTATAGTTGAAACAGATGGATAACAGGGCAGGGAAAGTATCTCACTTCTTGTTGGATTTACAGGATATACTTTACCTTTAAAGCCATTTATAAGATTTCTTAGCACTGCATGGCCTACTTTTTTTTCTTCAGCTGAAGCACCAATAACAGCAATTGCTTTAGGATTAAAAATAAAATCAAACATGATGAATTTTAACATGAAAAAATTATATATTCAAATGTTGACAATTAGTTAAAGAAACAAATAAAATTTCAAATTATGTTAGATTTAATCGTTAAAAAAATTATGACTAAAAATCCAATTTGTATAAGTGAAACACAACCTTTTTCTGAGTTAATTCAAATTATGGGAGAAAAAGCAATTGGAAGTGTAATTGTTACTGACAAAAATTTTATTCCCTATCAGATACTGACATTAAGAGATATTTTGAAGATTCTTTCAATAGGAAATTTTGACGGAACTATCTTGGATGTATTGTCTTTTTTAAATAAACAAAATGTACAACTTATAACAGTTAATGAATCAGAACCTCTTCTTAATGCTTTAGATTTAATGAAACAAAACAACATAAGTCACATTCCTGTATTGGATAAAAAGAACAGAGTGGTAGGAATTATTAGCCTCAGAGATATTTTAAGAGAATTTCCAGGGATTGTTTTTATTGACACCCTTACCGGTGTTAATAATAGAACCTATTTGAGTATGCTTACTTTAAAATTACAGAAGCTTAAAACCATTTACTGTGTTTTAATGATAGATATAGATAACTTCAAACTTATAAATGATAAATATGGACATTCAGCAGGAGATAGGGTATTAAGAGAGATTGCTAAAACAATAAGAGAAAATGTGAAAGGCTACGATGAAGTTATAAGATATGGAGGAGAAGAGTTTGTGGTAATTCTTTATAGATGTCCACCTGATCATGCATTTAAAATAGCAGAAAGATTAAGACAAAAAGTAAAACTTATAAGAATTCCTGAGATTGAAAATAGTGTTATTACTGTAAGTATTGGTATGGTTATTTCAAGTAGAAGAGAAAGTTTAGACAAATTAATTAAGAAAGCAGATGAAGCTATGTATACTGCTAAAAGAGAAGGAAAAGACAGAGTGAAGATATTTACTAAGGGTAAAAATCACTCATTATAGTTTTTAATTAATCTTGCTCCTACATGAAAAAAGCATATACTGTAAAATAGGATTACAAAGAGAGAGATTAATCCTTCTAAATCAAAATAACTTTTTCTTATAAGAATATTTGTATGGGTTAAGGGCATTACATAAATTAAAGGTTTAAATATCATCGGGATTCTGTCAATTGAAAAGAAAGTGCCACTGAAAAAAGCCATTGGCATTATAAAAAAATTTGAATATGTAGCTGTGTCTTCGTGGGATTTTGTTATCATGCCAGTAATAACTCCCAAAGAGGCAAACATAAAACAGTTAATAAGGAGTGCTAACAGAAAGACTAAGTTTAATGAAAAATTTGAAGGAACTATGAATCCTACAGTTATTATAAGAAAAGATGCAAAAAGTCCTTTAACCATTCCAGCCATAACTTCACCAATCATTATTGAAAAAGGTTTCAGCGGAGACTGAATTAAAATTTGAAAAGTTTTAAAATAAAGTCTGCTCAGATTTAGAGAGCTTGCCACCCAAGCATAGGAGTTATTCATTGAGCTCATAGCAACAAGCCCCGGAAGAAGGAATGTTAAATAATCTGTGCCTTCAGTGAGGCTTACAGTTTTACCAAGGCCAAGTCCAAAAGTAATAAGATAAATAATTGGAGCCATCATGGCAGAAAAGATATATCCAAGTCTAAGTAGCTTTCTTCTAAACTGAAGCATCTCTTTAAGGAAAACTGGATACCAATCGGTCATTTTTCTATTCTTTCACCTGTAAGTTTTACAAATACGTCTTCAAGATTTGATTTTCTTATTGTTACTCCATTATGTCTTAATTTTGCAAGCTCATAAGCTTCCTCTCTACTATGGCATATCTCACTTAAAAGATTTCCATCTTTGTCTATAAATTCAACTACATACTCGCCTACATCTTTCTTTAACTCTGAAGGACTTCCTAAAGCTATAAGCCTTCCATAAGACAGAATCCCAACTCTATCACATAAAGCTTCAGCCTCTTCAATGTAATGTGTTGTAAGCAATACTGTTCTTCCCTCTGTCTTTATTTTTCTTATTATTTGCCAAAGCTGCCTTCTTATATGGGGATCAAGCCCGATTGATGGCTCATCAAGAAATAAAACCTTAGGCTCAGTCAGTAGTGCTCTCGCAAGAAGGGTTCTCCTTTGAAGCCCTCCAGAAAGTGTTGTAACTATGGAGTTCTTCTTTTCGTAAAGCTCTAAAGTATATAAAATCTTTTCTATTCTTTCTTTTAGATTTTTAACTTTATGAAGCATTCCGTAGATTAGAAGATTCTCATAAACAGTGAGTTCTCTTTCAAGATTATTCTCTTGAGGAACAACACCAATTATCTTTTTTATCTCTTGAGGGTTTTTTAAAACATCTATACCATCAATAAAACAACTTCCAGAGTCAGGTTTTGTAAGAGTAGTAAGAATCTTTACTGTTGTTGTCTTTCCTGCTCCATTTGGCCCAAGAAGTCCGAATATCTCACCTTTTTTTATCTCTAAGGTTAGTGAGTCAACAGCCTTTGTTTTACCGTAACTTTTTGATACATTTTGAAGCAAAATCATAAAGCATCGTGAAATTTAGTAAGTCTTGGTAGTCTTCCTTTTACTTCACAACACTCTGCAATATGGGCATCACTTACCTTAAGAAGTGTTCCTCTTTTTGAGCCATATCTAAACACTGTGATTCCTTTTAATCCTTTTTTATAGGCTAAAATAAATATTTCTGCGATATCTTCCTTTTTTGTTTTTTGTGGAAGATTTATTGTTTTTGATACAGCATTGTCTGTATGCCTCTGAAAAGCCAATTGCATCTCAATATGCTCTTGTGGAGTTATCTCAAAAGCTGTTTTAAATAATCTCTTAATTTTCAAAGGAATACTCTTCATACCCTTTAGCGTACCTTTTTGTCTTAATCTATCAATAAATTCTTCGTTATAAAATCCCTTTTTCTTAGCTATATCAATTAAATATTTGTTTAAAACTTCAAACTCCATATCTAGTATTCTCTGTTTATAGGCAAGTAAAAAATATGGCTCTATTCCACTTGAACAATCAGCAATTATTGAAATTGTACCAGTTGGTGCAATTGTGGTAGTGGTAGCGTTTCTTATAGGAATACCTCTTTTGTCCCATATAGAGCCTTTAAAATTCGGGAATACACCTCTTTTTTTAGCAAGCTCATAGGATGCCTCGTGGGATTTTTTCTTTATAAAACTCATGATTTCTTCTGCTAACTGAAATGCCTTTTTATGATTATAGGGGATGCCAACTTCAACAAGACAGTCAGCCCATCCCATAACTCCCAATCCGACTTTTCTGTTGCCTTTATGCATCTTTTCCACTTCAGCTACTGGATAGTCAGTTACATCTATAGCATTATCAAGAAATCGGACAGCCAGTTTAATATCAGACTCAAGCAAATCATAGTCTATTTTTTCCTTCTTTACATATTTTGATAGATTTAATGAACCAAGAATACATGCTTCATAGGGAAGAAGAGGTTGCTCTCCACAAGGATTTGTACTTTCAATCTCTCCAATATGAGGAGTTGGATTGTATCTGTTTATTGTATCAATAAATATAACACCAGGGTCTCCGACTTCCCATGCAGACTCTATAAGTTCATCAAAGATTTCTTTTGCTTTAATTTTTTTAACAACTTCTTTTGTTCTTGGATTTATTAAAGAAATATAGTCATCTCTGAAGAGAGCCTCCATAAACTCATCTGTAATTGCGACGGAGATATTAAAATTACTTAAATTTTCAAATCTCTTAATTCGTATAAACTCTAATATATCAGGGTGATCAACTCTTAAAATACCCATATTTGCTCCTCTTCTTGCTCCACCCTGTTTTATAACATCAGAGGCTTTATCAAATATTTTCATAAATGAAACAGGTCCACTTGCCACTCCTCCTGTAGAGCGAACTACATCACCTTTCGGTCTTAATTGGGAAAAACTAAATCCGGTTCCTCCTCCACTTTGAAGGATAAGAGCAGCATTCATAAGCGTTTTAAATATTGACTCAATTGAATCTTCTACAGGTAAAACAAAACAAGCAGCAAGTTGTGCCTTAGGTTTCCCTGCATTCATAAGTGTAGGTGAGTTTGGAAGGAATCTCAAAGAAGAAAGCAGTTCATAAAACTTTTCAGCCCAATAGGACACATTCTCTCCATAAAGAGATTCAGCTTGAGCAATATAGTTAGCAACTCTTTGAAACATCTCTTGAGGTGTTTCAATAATTTGTCCCTTCTCATCCTTAAGAAGATATCTTGCTTCAAGAACAGTTGCTGCTCTATCTGTGATTTCCATGTTATAATTTACTTAATTTTCTTTATTTTTTTCATACCAAATTGGGTGTCTCTTTTTTATATAATCTTCATCAACCCATCCAGTAAACATACTTTTAAGTAACGGCCAAATTGATTTAAAAGCTAATACAAAAAAGATATGGACTATGAAAACAAACATAAAGAGAATACCTGAAAGAGTATGAATAAGTGTATTTATTGATTCTAACTGGGGAGATAAAACTACCCATGTCTTTTTATTTTGTTTTTCATAGTTTTCCTGCTTTGATTTACTTTTAGAGAGAAATCCTGCTAAAAAAGCAGCGGGAATAGATAAAGCTCCCGCTAATAAGACAAACTTTTCTATTGGATTAAATGTTGAATGAATTTTATTTTCTACTTTTACTGGCATTTGAAATTTTTCTTTTTTCTCTTAAAACTTTTTCTATTAATTCAAAGGAAACTTCTGAAAGATAGATGGTTGATGTTCCACCATTTTGCTTATCTCCATATATGTATAAATTTTCTTTTTTAGCTTTTTCATAAGCTGGGTGAAAACAGCGTTACTGCCCAATCTCTCCTGACAAGCTAGAACACAGGCTGGTATTTGTCCTTTTTTTATTCTATCCTTACATAAATCGCACTTATACATAACTCCACCACCTGCATACTTAGGAAGAATTTTTAAATAGATTCCAACACCTGCCTGCCTTTGTGGAATATGCCATGGACAAACATCTCTACATTTTGCTCCTCCAAAACATAGTTTATCATTGATAACTGTATTTCCCTCTGGTTGTTTAGTAAGAGCTCCAAAAGGACATTCTCTTACACAAGGAGGACTATCACAATGCATACATCTTCGTGGGATATTTATTTCCTTTCCATCTATATTCACTCTTTGAATAAAAATCCAATTATAGGGAGTTAAAGTATCAAATCTGTCTTTTTGGTCAGACCAATCCTCATAAGTTTTTCTAGGCCAATAGGGTTGAATAGGTTTTTTAGGCTCTGGAAATCTCTCTCTGTTATACTCTTTACAAGCCTTTACACATCTTGGAATAGGTTCATCTTTACAACCATCACATTTAGTTATATCAATAATAGTAGCATATTTGCCTTCTAAAGCTTCAGCCTCTTTACCAAAGATTAGAAAAGCACATAGAGTTGAAGATATGGCTAAGAATTCTCTTCTTGTAATGGACACAATTGTCCTCCGAAAATCTATAAATTTACAATAAATCTTTTAATAATCTTTTGAAATTCTCTTTCAATCTCTTCAATAGATTTTCCCTTTTGTAAACACTCCTTTAGATAGATCTTGATAATCATCATTCCTACACCTTTTAGTGCACCACTTATTGAAGACAGTTGAGTTATTATTTCTTCACAACTTCTATCTTGGTGAATCATCTTCTGAAGTCCCTTTATCTGTCCTTCGATTTTTTTAAGTCTTTTGAAAAGTTTTGTTTTCTCCTCTCCCATACTTTCTCCTTAATAATAAAATATTAGGGAGGAATACTCCTCCCTACTCTCTTAATGTAATTTTAAAATTAATCTTTCTTATTCTTATTTTAAAACTAATCTTTTATATATTCAGTAGCTGTTCTTCCAATTTCTTTGGCAAACTCTGCGATGCCACCCTTAAATTGGTAAGCATTTGTAAATCCTATTGCTCTAAGAGCTATTGTTGTAGCTGCAGCTCTGTCTCCTGTATGACAAAGCACAGCAATTTTTTTGTCTTTTGGAAGCTTTGCAAGGTTGTGAGGTTTGAAAAGTTCATGCATAGGAATTAGTAAAGAGCCTTTCCATACAGGAGCTATAAGCTTTGTCTCTGCCGGAGTTCTTATGTCAAGAATTACAAAGTCCTCTTTCTTTTTAATCATATCCAGAATATCCTTTGTTGTTATCTGACAGGGTCTCAGAGTAAGAACTTCAGGTGTCATCTGAGAAAACATCGCATCAAACCTTTTTGCAAGCTCTGCATCGTAAGCAAAAGCTGAAGTTACGAAGAATAAAAGAGTTAAAATTGTTAATAGAGTTTTCATCTTAACACCTCCATAATTATTTTTTAATACCTTTCCCCATTCCCTGGGGTTCTCCTTTTTCTACGGGTTCACCAGCATTTACCCATGCATCATAACCGCCCTTTAAATTGTATACATTTTTATATCCTAACTTTTTAAGATCACATGTTACAATGGTTCCTCTTGCTCCTGACTTACAATAGACAATATAAATCTTTTCTTTATCAGGCAACCATTCATAAGCTCTAAAATCTATTAATCCTCTCGGCGTCCATAGTGCATCTGGAAGATGACCCGCTGTATACTCTGTATACTCTCTAACATCTAAGAGTATTGCTCCTTTTTTTATTAACTGTTTAGCTCCACTTATATCGATCTCTTGAATTCCACACTGTTTAGCCTCTTTAACTCTCTCCTCACTTAAAGGAGTAGCTGCAAACACATAATTGGTTAAAAACAAGATAACTAAGCCTACTAAAAGTGTAACTCTTCCTCCTCTCATTTTGTCCTCCTGGAATTAAATTTTATACCTGCAACGCAGGTAGTACTAGTACTATATAGGAGTATATAACAAAATTATAACTTAAATCAACTCTATTTTATTGTTTAATATACGGGTTAAGGCTATTGACAAAATTTTAGTTTTTCTGTTAGTCTTAAAAAAAGAAATGGGGGATCCTATGAAAGGTAAAGCTTTAATTTTAAGTCAGCTTATAGTTTTACTACTTGTGGGATTTGCTTTTGTAATCTCTCAAAGTATTTCACAGGAAAAACCAATAATTGCAAAGCCCTGCACAGCACCGGGTTGTCATACTGCTAAACAAGGAGAGTTATGGGGATATTTAAAAAGTGCTTCGGCAAAAGCTGAGTTAATTCAAATTGATACCGGAGCTTTATGGACAGTCAAATTTGATGAAAAAACAAAAACTATCAACTGGACACAGCCAATCAGTAAAATTCCAAAAGACAAAGAGATTTTAATTCAGACTATCCTAAAAAATGGAGAATTGTATGCAGTATCTGTCAATGTAAAACCTCCACAGAAACTTGATCCGTCAAAGATAATTAAGGGTGATGAGGTTAAAAAGTTAGTGGAGGATAAAAAGGCTCTTATAGTTGATTCAAGACCTCCTGGAAGATATCATGAAGGACATATTCCTGGAGCAATCAATATCTGGTGGAGTGAGTTTGACAAACATTTAGACAAATTACCCAAAGACAAAAATGAGTTAATAGTATTTTACTGTGGTGGAACTCACTGTGCTTTGAGTCCAGCATCTCTTCGTAGAGCCGAAACACTTGGATATACAAATGCAAAAGTATATCATGATGGAATGCCTGATTGGAAACAAAGAGGCTATCCAGTTGCATCAACAGTAAGTTATGTTAAAGAGCTTATAGATAAAGATCTTTCCTTTGTTTTGATTGATGTAAGGTCAAAAGAGGAAGCGGAGAAAGAACATATTCCAGGAGCTGTAAATATACCTTTAGTAGAGCTTGAAAAGTGGAAAGATAAATTCCCAGCTAAAAAAGGAGCACCAATTCTAATATACTGTAAGTTAGATAAACTCTCTCAACAAGCTTTTCAAGTAGTAAGAGGATGGGGATATATTAATACATCCTACATATTAGGTGGCATCGAGGCATGGAAAAAAGCTAACTATCCAGTTTTAAGTGGTCAACTTAAGTCTGAAATAGTTTATATTCCTAAACCAAAGCCTGGTTCAATTCCTATAGTTGAATTTGAAAAAATAGTTGCCACTTTACCAAAGGATAAACTAATAATTGATGTCAGAGATGTAGAAGAGGTACAGGAAGGAATGCTTAAAGGTGCTAAAAACATACCTGTTCAAGAGATAGAAAGTAGATTGAATGAGATTCCAAAAGACAAGGAAATTATAACTCATTGTGCAACTGGATTAAGAGCAGAGATGGCTTATAATATACTTAAAGAAAAGGGCTATAAAGTAAGATTTCTTAATGCCACTATTCAGATTGATAAGGCTGGAAAATATAGAATTATAGCAGAAGATTAAACAAGGGGAGGCTTATGCCTCCTTTGTCTGCTATAATTTTTAATGTCCTTTAAACTCGGCAAGATTAGTGATCTGGCAACTCCTCTTACTGTAACGATCTTTTTTGCACAATTTTTATTTATTATTGGCTTTTTAGCGTATCAATACTATATGGATTCCTCTGAAAGTTGTATCAGTTGTCACGGTTCAAGAGAAAAAATGACTCAACTTGGCTATCCTCAGTTTTATGTAACTGTTGATGAGGTTAGAAAACAAAGTGGACATAAAACTGTTCAATGCAGAGACTGTCATCTTGGTAATGGAAGAGCTTTTGATAAAGATAAAGCTCACAAAGGAATGTTAAAACTCATCTTTGTAAATGAGAGTGCAGAGCCTATTGAGAGAAACAAAATATATAGTAAAAATGAAACTGATTTAAATAGAATACAACCCTCTGGTGAAAATAGTCTATTTGAGCTTTTACCTAAAAAGAAAGAAAATGGTAATTTATCTCTTCATCCTGATATAAGAAATATTTTATGGCATGATAGAAACAACTATACTTTTAACTTTGACCCTAAAATAGCAGAAAAAACATGTGGAAAAAGGGGCTGCCACTCAGAAGAACTAAAACAGTTTAAAACTACAATTATGGGAACAAACTTTCGTCAAAGAACAATGCGAAGCTGGTTTGAGCCATATGGACCACATAATTGTGGACCATCTTTTGCAGATTTACCACCCACAGAAGTTCTTAGAAGCGCAGAGTTTGATTTTACAAATACTGAAAAAATAAGAAAAGAAATGAATATACCCTTTACAGATGAGCAAGCAATAACAAAACAAAGACTTTGTAATATATGCCATGCAGGATGTATTGACTGTCATTACGCACCAAGCAACAACAAAGGTCACTCTTTCATAAAAGTGCCTGATTCTTATAGCTGTATGGGAAAGGGAAGGGGTAATTCAATGTGTCATGCAGGCTCTGCCCATTCAAGAAGAGGAGAGACCTATATCGGAGGATTCTATTCAGTTCCCCAAGGAAGAAAACCAGATACTCATTTTACAAAAGGAATTCATTGTGTAGAATGTCATCCGACTGGTAAAAAAGGTATGGGAGATATACAAAGAAGGGCAACATGTGGAGATTGTCATATTGAAGTAGAGAAGGCACATGCAAAATCTATACATAAGAATCTTACATGTACGGCTTGCCATGTCACAGAAGCAGGAGGATATCAGATAACAGTTTGGGGAAAGGGTTATATTGGAGAAAAACCTACTCCCTTTAAAAAATATTCTCTTTATTATGGAGTTCAGAAGCCTTTAATTTTAATGAAAGATCAAAAAGGTATATGGTTTCCTGTAAAGATTTTTCCTCATAGTGTGGGTAATATAAAGAAGGATGTGTCACCGACAGGAATAAAATACAGATGGAGTAATGGTGAAACAAGAGATATGTATGCCATAATTGGTACTTTTGATGGACTTCCATCTGCAAATAAACATATCTTATGGATACAGATTGAAGAGGTAGCTCATCCCTTTGGAAAAGCAAGAGACTGTAGGAGTTGTCACAAAAAACAGCAGATTTCAATATCTACTTGGCAGTTTGAAGATACTCAAGGTGCAGAACCATTCAAAGGTGGTTATAAGATAGTTGCTGATGAAAATGGACTCAGGTTAAAAGATTTTTGGCATAGTAAGATTAAAGTGTTGCCAGGATTTGAGCTATCTGATTTTGCCTCTTGGATTTATCTTACCGATAAATGGTTCATATCTGGTGATTTCAGTATTAGGGTTGACCAAGATAAATATAGAAAATATGAGAAAATCTACCAGAAAAATCTTAAGAAACTTAAGACACTTAAAAACAAAATTAATGAAGACGAGATAAGAAAGATAAAAAGAGTTTTAATTCATAATCCTGATTATGATATATTTAAACAAATCTAAAGGGAGGTAAAGATATGAAAATTCTTATAGTCTATTACAGCACTTTTGGAAATACCTACAAGATGGCAAAAATTATAGCAGAAGGTGTCAAAGAGGCAGGAGGTGAACCAGTTATAAGAAGATGTCCTGAATTAATTCCTGAAAATATTATAGAGACAAGACCTGATATAAAGGCTGGAATAGAAATGCAAAAAGATATATCCTTTGTAACTGCTGAAGATTTCAAACAAGCAGATGGATACGCATTTGGAACACCGACAAGATTTGGAAATGTATCTGCACAGCTTAAAAATGTCATTGATCAGCTTGGTCCTCTATGGATGCAAAGAGTTTTTGAAGGAAAGCCTGCAGGAGTTTTCGTATCAACTGGCACACTTCATGGAGGACAAGAAACCACTATTCTTACTCTTATGACCGTATTACTTCATCTCGGTTGTATTGTTGTGGGTGTACCCTATTCAGTTCCTGATTTATATTTAACAAAGGGTGGAGGCTCTCCATATGGACCTGGACATGTTGCAGAGGCAGAAAATAAAAGAGAAATTGATATAAACGAAGCAAACATATGTAGAGCTTTTGGAAGGAGACTAACAGAGATAGCAAAAAAGCTTAAAAGCTCTTAAATTTACTTAAAGGTAACATCAAGAATCATCATTAAAGTAAATCCAGCAATAAGTCCTGCTGTTGCTATATCAGAGTTACCCTTTTTATGAGACTCCGGGATTAACTCTTCAGCTGTTATAAAAATCATAGCACCAGCAGCAAATCCTAAGACATAGGGTAAAAGATCTCTCATTACTTCAACCAATAAAACACCTACTACTGCAAAAATTGGTTCAACTAATCCTGATATTTGACCAATAGAAAAACTTTTTATTTTAGAAAACCCCTCACCTCTTAAAGGTAATGAAATCGCAAATCCCTCAGGAATATTTTGGATACCTATTCCAAAGGCAAGCACGAGACAGGAAGCTAAACTTATTTCATCTGGTCTTATTGCATGAGATCCAAAAGAAACTCCTATTGATAATCCTTCTGGAATATTATGAAGAGTAACTGCTAAAACAAGAAGAGTACTTCTTTTTAAAGAGACTTTTAACCCCTCAGCTTCATTAGGATGTGATTGAAGATGAAGATGAGGAATAGTCATATCTATTCCTCTAAGGAAAATAGCTCCTAAGATAAATCCTAGCGCAGGTGGAAGCCAAGCAATTGTGTTGTTCTCTTTAGTCATCTCAATTGCTGGCTGAAGAAGTGACCAAAAACTCGCAGCTATCATTACTCCTGCAGCAAAACCTAAAGATGCATCAAAAATCTTCTGATTTACTCTCTTTATCATTAATACCATTGAAGCACCTAAAGCGGTCATAGACCATGTGAAAAGGCCAGCGAATAAAGCAAGTAAGAATGGAGAAAATAATTGGATTTTTTGTTCAAGCATTATTAAATTATAATATATATTATGTTAAAGCCAAAAATACTTTTCAGTAGATGCTTTTTTGAACCTGTAAGATACAATGGTGGAGTTGTAATAGATGAATTTATTGAAAAACTAAAAAGTTATGTTGATCACATATATGTATGTCCCGAGGTTGAAATCGGACTCGGTGTTCCAAGACCTCGTATAATTATTCTTAAAGATACTAAGAAAAAGTTGATACAGCCTGAAACTGGATTAGATCTAACAGAAAGAATGCTTAGTTATATAGAAAACTTCCTTAAATATTTAGATGACGTAGATGGCATTATTCTTAAAGCAAAGTCTCCATCCTGTGGAGTGTATTCAACAAAACTCTATAAAGATGGCGTAGTTGTAGGGAAAACAGATGGTTTTTTTGCTGAAGGATTAAAAAAAGCATATCCTTTACTTCCATTAGAAGATGAGGGAAGGCTTAGAGATGAAGAGATTAGATATCACTTTTTGACAAGAGTGTTTTCTTGTCGTGAACTTAGAGCTCTCCTTGAAAGTCCTTCAGCTAAGGAGCTCGTTGAGTTTCACACAAAGTATAAATATCTTCTTATGACTTATAGCCAAAAACATCTTAAACAACTTGGCAGTATTGTTGCTAATGGAAAACTTAGTTTAACTGAAAAAATATCAATATACAGAGAAGTTTTCTGTCAAGCCTTAAAGAGAAAACCTACAAATAAAAGACACATAAACACCTTAATGCATATTTTTGGACATATATCAAATAAGCTGAATAATCGAGAAAAGAGACATTTTCAAGAGCTTTTAGAAAAATACAGAAAAAATAGGATTGAATTAAGAGTTTTAGTTGAATTAATAAGAAATTTTGCTTATAGATTTGAAAATCAGTATCTACTGATGCAAAAATATCTTGAGCCTTTTCCAGAGGCTTTAGTTGTATAGAAGGGTATTTTATTGGTTTAAGAGAGACTTAAGAATTGATGACAATAAGGCCTTTTACGAAGCCTGTAAAAACTCATTTGAGTTAATTCCCTTATTTATCTTTATCCCTTCAATTCTTAAAAAATTTAGAAGCTATGACAGAAGAACAGGATTTATAATTAGTTGTCTAAAACATTTAAGTAAAGAGATAGAAAAAAAAGGAGGAAAACTTTATTGTTTTCATGAGGAGCCTGTGAAAGTTTTCTATAACCTAATAAAAAAATATAAGCCTCAAGCTATTTATACAAATAGGGCTTTCTCCTACAGTGGTGAAGAGGTAGAAAATCAAGTCAAAAGGCTATGTTTTGATATGGGGGTTGATTTTATATCTTTTAGCGATATTTTTTTGTCAAAGATAGAAAATATTCCCTACAAGAGAGTTTTTTCAAGTTTCTACAGAAGTTGGAAAATGAATCTTTTGTTAGAAAGCTTACCCATACCTCATCGTATAAATACTCCTGCTTTGCAGGAGCCTGATATTAATGAGATTTCCAGCAATATTAAACATGAAGAAAACAGTATATGGAGTATCTCTTATGGATTTCAAAGGCTTAAGAGTTTTGATTTTATAAGGTATGAAACTCTACGTAATAGAGTTGATCTTGATGGCACATCTAAGTTTTCGCCCTATATAAGGTTTGGTCTAATTTCTCTTAGAAAAATTTATAATTTAGCATCTAATACTGCAGGACAGGATTGTCAGTTTATAAAGGAGTTAGCTTGGAGAGAGTTTTGGTATCATATTAAAATTAACTTTCCTGAGTTTAAAGATTTAGAGTTTCAAGAAAAAAGAAGAAACATACATTGGGAAAATAATGAGAAGTTTTATAAAGCACTCATTGAGGCAAAAACTGGATATCCAATAGTTGATGCAGCTGTAGTTCAGTTAAAAGAGGAAGGCTGGATGCATAATAGAGCAAGAATGATAGTGGCTTCTTTTTTAACAAAAGATTTATTAATTGATTGGAGATGGGGTGAAAAATTTTTCATGGAGTATCTTATTGACTACGATGAGATAGTTAATATAGGAAATTGGCAGTGGACTGCCTCTGTAGGTCCTGATGCAAAGCCCTTCAGAATATTTAATCCATTAATTCAGGCAAAAAAATTTGATCCCTACTGTGGATTTATAAAAAAATATTTGCCACAATTAAAAAGTATTCCCATCTATAAGCTTCAGAATCCATTAAGTTATAGACTGCCTTACTATAAACCAATAGTTAATCATTTTGAAAGAGTACTCCTTGCAAGAAAGATTTATCTGAAAACTTACTCTACCTAAAGTAGTCCCTCAATTAGAGTTGCAACTATAAGTAAAACAAGAATAGCAAAAGCAATCAGTGCAGTTAGCCTCCAACCGATTTTTTTATCTATCCAAGGAATAAAAATCAAAAAACTCAAGACAACTAAGGGTATTAAAATGCCTCCAATGAATACTGTATCTGCTGGAAAAAATCTCAGAAGAAAGAAGAGCCACAAATAATACCATTCTGGCCTTGGTTTATAGGAGCCTAAAAAATCGATTTCTTTGCCTATTTGAGGAGGGAAAACAAAGGCGAGTATAAGGATAAGTTCAAAAGTTATAATAGCAAAAAAAAGTATTTCTACAAGATAGTCTGGATAAAACTTCTTTTTCATAAAGGTTTTGAGATTCCTAGTCTTTTAATCATATGAAAATGAGCCCACAGAAGAATCATCATTATTAATGGAAACCAGAGTATATGAAGACTGTAAAATCTAATGAGAGTTTTTCCTGTAACTTCATAATCTCCCCTTATAAGCAGTAAAACTGTTTCTCCAATAATTGGAATACTTCCAGCTATATTTGTGCCAACAACAGTTGCCCAGTAGGCTTTTTGATCCCATAAAAGAAGATATCCTGTGAAACTCTCAAGCATTACAACAACAAAAATTAAAACACCAACTATCCAATTTAACTCTCTTGGTGGTCGATAACTTTTAGTGATAAAAACCCTGATTGAATGAATTACGATACTTACAATCAATACATTTGCTGACCATTTATGTAGTCCTCTGATAAGCTTTCCAAGATAAACTTCTTCGTGGATCTTTATAATGCTCTGATATGCCTCTTTTTCAGAGGGAATATAATGAACAGAAAGAAACAGTCCAGATATAATACAAACTAAAAGTGCAGTAAAAGCAATTCCACCAAAACAGTAAAAGTAGTTTATACCCTCAGGAATATCTCTATCAAAGATGCCTCTATGAAGTGTTTTGAGTCTGAATCTATCAAGAAACCAATCAATGATACTCATATTTTTATGCCTACATATACTTTTTTATTCTCTATTTTAATAGGAAGTCTATTGAGAGGGTCTTTAGGAGGTCCTGCTACTGCTTTTCCCTCAATATCGTATCTTCCTCCATGGCAAGGACATACAAACTCCATAGAGTTTATGTCAAAGTTTACGAAACAACCAAGATGTGTACAAGCTGGAGAGAATGCGATGAGAGAATTATCTTTTTTAACAAGAAAAATTTTAAAGGATTTACTTAAGTTTTCAATCTTAATATCAACCTTTTTAACTCCCTCATTAGGTATTCTGTCTTCAGGTACGGAGTAGAATATATAATCTCTTCTTTTTGGATTTGAAGGCTTGAAAACAATTAATCCCAATAAGGTAAAAGAGATTGATGCTAAGAAAAATAAAAAATTAAAAAGTTTTTTTAGAAAAAACCTTCTTTCCTCGCCTACTTTTCTATCAGTTAACATGTTTCAATTTATACCCCTAATCCCTATAAAAGAATGGGTTGACAAAGTAAATTTTTTTATGTTTGTATTAGTATAACAAAATAAAGGGAGGTGAGGGTATGGATCTTAGCCGAAGGGATTTTCTCAAAATTGCAGCTACAGCGGGTGGTGCAGCAGTAGCGACTAATTCTGTAGTAAAAACAGTTTTAGCTCTCGGTAAGAGACCTGTCTCTTTACCTCAATATATTCCTACTACTTGTGAGATGTGTTTTTGGAGATGTGGTGCTATCGCAAAGGTAGTTGATGGTAAGGTTGTTAAGCTTGATGGAAATCCAATTCATCCCAATTCAAGAGGCAAACTTTGTGCAAGAGGACATGGAGGAATAGGGTTACTCTATGACCAAGACAGATTAAAAACACCCCTTATCAATACAGGAGCAAAAGCAGAAGGAAAGTTTAAGAAAGTCTCATGGGATGAGGCATTAGGATATATAGCAGATAAAATGCAAAAAATCAAAGAAAAATATGGACCAGAATCAATAGCTCTTCTTACTCATGGAAGTATATCAACATATTTTATACATCTGCTTCAAGCTTTTGGCTCACCAAATTTTGCTTTTCCATCCTTTGCACTTTGTAGAGGAGCAAGAGATACAGCTTTTGAAATAACCTTTGGCGAGGCTGTGGGAAATCCAGAAAGGATTGATATACAAAACAGCAAAGTAATTGTTCTTATTGGAAGCCATCTTGGTGAGAATGCCCATAACTCGCAATGTCAAGAATTTGCAGAGGCTGTTGGAAAGGGTGCTACAGTTATAGTTTTAGATCCGAGATTTTCAACTGCTGCTGGAAAAGCAAAATATTGGTTGCCAATAAAACCTGCAACTGATTTGGCCATATTACTTGCATGGATAAATATAATTATAAATGAAGGACTTTATGATAAAGACTATGTTGCAAGATATACCTTAGGCTTCAATGAACTCGCACAGGCTGTCAAAGAATACACACCTCAGTGGGCTGAAAAGGAAACTGACATTCCCGCAACTCTTATCATTGAGACTGCGAGGGTATTAGGGAAAAATAAACCTAATGTACTAATACATCCAGGAAGACATACTGCATGGTACTCTGACAATGTTCAAAGACAACGTGCAATTGCTATTCTTGTAGCGCTCCTAGGAGCCTATGGAAGACCAGGAGGAATATATCTTAGTCCTAAGAAGAAACTAGAACCAGTCTTTCTTTCTGAGAAAGACTATCCTGAGCATAAGCCAGAGCTAAATAAAGGAAACTATCCTTTCGCAGGCGATGAGGGTTTGACACATGTTATTGTAAAGGCAACTCTCACAGAACAGCCATATCCAATAAAGGCATGGTTTATAACTGGAACGAATATAATGAAGGCGATGCCTAATCAGAAAGATACTATTAAAGCTTTAGAAAAACTTGATTTAGTTGTAGCAGTTGATATAATGCCTTATGATGGTGTAATGCTTGCAGATGTTGTGCTTCCTGAATGTACTTATCTTGAAAGACATGATGATTTTTTTGTTGTTAAAGAAAGAGCTCTTGGAGTATCACTTCGTCAACCTGTTGTTCAGCCAATGTATGAGACAAAACCTGGTTGGTGGATAGCTAAAGAACTTGGGAAAAGACTCGGACTTGAGGACTACTTCCCCTGGAATACGCTCGAAGAGTTCTTAAAAACAAAAGCCCAGATTTGGGGAGTTGATTATTCTGAGCTTGTTAAAAAAGGATATATTGAAATTCCAGAAAGTTCCAAACCCTACCTACTACCAGATGAAAATTATAAATTTAAGACACCTTCAGGAAAGATTGAGCTTTACAGTCAAGAATTAAAAAGACATGGTTTTGATCCTATTCCAAAATACACAAAACATGAGCAACCACCAGAGGGGTGGTTTAGACTTATCTATGGAAGAGCACCTGTACACACCTTTTCAAGAACTATAAATAATCCTTCTTTATGGGAGCTTATGGAGGAAAACGTAGCATGGATAAATACAAAGGTTGCTAAAAAAATCGGACTTAATCATGGTGAGTATATAGTTTTAGTTAATCAAGATGGCATTAAAAGTAATAAAGTAAAAGCTAAGGTTACAGAAAGAATTAGACCAGACTGCATATATCTCGTTCACGGATTTGGCTCAACATCAAGATTTCTCCGTAGAGCATATCTAAGAGGTGCTGATGATCAGCAGTTGATAACAAGATATGCAGTTGATCCGATTGCAGGAACTGTTGGAATGAGAGTGAACTTCGTAAAGATAACAAAGGAGGTTTAGAATGCCAAAATACGTAATGGTAATAGATATTGAAAGATGCATTGGCTGTATGGCTTGTGTGATTGCCTGTAAAAAAGAAAACAATGTTCCAGAGAAACATTTTAGAACTAGAGTGGTTGAGGAAGTAAGAGGGGAATTTCCTAATCTTAGAATGGAGTTAAGAAGCGAACTTTGTAATCATTGTGAAAACGCGCCTTGTATTGATGCTTGTCCAACAAGAGCATCTCATAGAGCAAAAGATGGGACTGTTCAGATAGACAGAAAAAAATGTATAGGTTGTAAAGCATGTATTTTAGCATGTCCCTATGATGCCAGATACTCCCATCCAGAAGGATTTGCAGATAAATGTTCCTTCTGTGAACATAGACTTAAGGAAGGTAAAAAGCCTGCTTGTGTTGAAACATGTCTTGGAAAATCAAGAATATTTGGAGATCTTGATAATCTAAGTAGTGAAGTAGTTGAGCTTTTAAGAAGACACGATTTTTCAGTGAGGCTTGAGTTTGCAGGAACACAACCGCGAGTCTTTTATATTAAAAGAAGTTTTACTGGAGGTCTATAATGAGTGAAATAACAATAACAGGATTAAATGCTATAACGCATCCTTATTTAAAGGTATGGGATTGGAGAATTATAATTTATTTGTTTCTTGGTGGTCTTTCTGCAGGAATGCTTGTGATGTCTTCAATTGCTAACTTAAGAATTCCTAAACAGTCTGTTAAAGAGCTTGCTAAGTGTGTAAGAGCTCCCTTTATTGCCTTTATAACTTTGGCAATAGGTGCTTTATTTATAATTTTAGACCTTGGCAAACCACAAAATCTTATTTGGGGTTATTTAACATTTCAGCCTCTTTCTCTTATGTCTTGGGGTACTTGGGGAATTCCTATAGTTTTACTGCTAAATGCACTTTACATATTAGCTGTCATTCCTGAGGAACAAAGATATCGTCTAAAATTTCCGTTTTTATTAAAACTGTCAGAAAAACTTGCTTCTAAAGTGAGAGCTCTCGCAAAATGGAATTTTGTGGCTGGAATATTTTTAGGGATATACACTGGTGTACTTTTAAGTTCCTTTGCTGCTATACCCTTATGGAATAATGCTACGCTTCCCATTTTGTTTTTAGTATCAGCACTTTCTTCTGGTGCAGCAATGATTGTTGTTATTGCAAAAAAAGCAGAAATAAAATTTCTTTTTACAAAGATAGATATATGGTTAATTGTAGCAGAACTTGTGATTATTCTTCTTTTCTTTTATGGTCTGTATACATCTACCGCACCATACAAAAAGGCAATTAAGCCCTTCTTTTCCTTTACGAGTGAACATTTTATTTTCTCTTTGGCACTAATATCTATATTTTTACTTTTACCTCTCGCATTAAGAATTAAAATCGGTGAATTAAGGGAGTTTGAGGGAGGATTTCAGGGTGATTTTACAAAGTCTCAAGTTTTCAGAATGAATTTAGCCGCGGTTCTCGTAGTTGTAGGCTCATTTATTTTGAG
Source organism: Thermodesulfovibrio sp. (assembly GCA_025057595.1). GTDB lineage: Bacteria > Nitrospirota > Thermodesulfovibrionia > Thermodesulfovibrionales > Thermodesulfovibrionaceae > Thermodesulfovibrio. The sequence goes on along the minus strand of JANXBK010000003.1, from coordinate 12,903 downwards.
AGCAGCGATAGTTTATGCAGGACAGTTAACAAAACTATCACATTACTGATATAATTAAAAAACCTAAAAGAGAGGGGGTGACAGTATGAAGAAATTTTTAATAGTAGCCTTAATTTTAACCTTTGTTTGGGGTTTTGTCTTTTCAGCTTATGCTGCTAATGTGAGTGGAATTATTACGAAAATTGATTGTAATAAGATTACAATCAAACAGGCTGATGGCAAAGAAATAACTGTAGAACTCAAAGTAGGTGATAAAATAACAATTAAACAAGACGGAAAAGAAAAAGGTAAAGAGGCAGCACCAAAGAAAAAGAAAGCAGTTGAAGGTTGTTAAGTTAAAAGGGAGGGGAGACCCTCCCTTATTGCTTATTGAGAATTTCTCTGATTTTTCTTGAAAGTTCAGAAATACTAAAAGGTTTTTGAATAAAATTTACCTTCCTATTAATTACTCCATGTTTTGATATGACATTATCTGTATATCCTGACATATACAAAACTTTTATATCAGGCCTAAATTTTTTAATTCTGTTAACCAACTTCGGTCCGCTCATTGTAGGTAAAACCACATCTGATATTATAAGGTCAATGTTTTTATCATAAAATTGAGCCAAAAACAAAGCAGTGTTATAGTCTTTTGCTTCAAGGGTTTTATATCCTAATTTTTTTAACATCTCAAGTAGTACAGCTCTTACACTATCATCGTCGTCAATCACAAGAATTGTCTCAGAACCCTTAAAGAGCTTTTCTTCGGTAGCATCAAATCTGACCTGCTCAATAGGTTTTTCAACTTGTGGAAGGTATATTTTAAATGTTGTTCCCTTATTTAACTCACTGTATACATGAATATTTCCACCATGTTGTTTAACAATTCCGTATACTGTTGAAAGCCCTAATCCAGTGCCTGATTCAGGTTTGGTGGTAAAAAATGGTTCAAATATTTTATCCTTTATCTCTTCTGGTATGCCTACTCCTGTATCGCTAATAGCAAGCATTATATAGGGTCCTTTTTTAAAATCAAAATGGCTCTTTACATAGTCATCTTCAACATAGACATTTTTTGTTTCTATAGTTAGAATTCCTCCTTGTGGCATAGCATCTCTTGCATTTACTACAATATTTACAATAGCTTGTTCTATCTGAGAAGGATCTACTTCTACAACTCCTAAATCAGGATCAAGTTTTATAAGTAAGATTTTTAACTAAATCATTAAGATTTATTGCTTTTGGCTGTAAAAGTTGCTTTCTTGAGAAGGCAAGAAGTTGTCTTACGAGTTTTTCCGCCCTTTCTGCAGCCAATTGAATATTGTCAAGATATTTTTTAAGAGGATCATCCTCTATCGTTTTTATTTGAGCAAGATAGATAAAACCTTTAATTGCAGTCAATATATTATTAAAATCGTGGGCAATGCCCGCAACAAGTCTACCAATTGACTCCATTTTTTGTGCAAATAAAAGCTGCTTTTGTAGTTCTTCCATCTCTTGCTCTTTAAGCCAACTTTCAGTTATATCTGTAAAGCAGATTTTAACAGAGTCTAAATCCATAAACTTTGTTGGTGTCATAACTACTCTAAGGCAGACTAAATTATTGTTTTTTCTAATAAATTTTATTCTTTCATTCATCTTTTTCTGTTGTCTATTTAAGATAGAGTTATAACTGTTTATGAATAAATCTCTATCAGTTTCATGAATTTGCTCTATTAGGTTAATCTCTTTTTCATCAGAGCCTAAAATTTCTTTAAAGCCTTTGTTTGCAATCAAAAATTTTGGTGGAAAATCTGTAGCAATTGAAAAACCCATATAAGGCTCTTCTTCTATTAGTTGAAATATTTCATCTGCTTTTTTTCTTTTTTCTTCAATTATGAGAAGTTTTAAAAGAAGGTGTTAACCTCTACTGCCTTTAAAGGCTTTGTTTTAAGCCTATTATTTTTTCTAATCTTTGTTGTAAAGCCCATGTCATATCAATAGTTATAAACAGTGATTTAAAGCCATCTGAAATAGCCTTTTCAGCTACTTCTACCAATTTTTCTATCATGTCAGGCTCAATCTTATTTAAAAAAATAATCTGGCTTTTCTCATCCTTTGAGTCAATGTCAAGCAAATTTATAATCTGCTCAGATGTATGTTTATCAGAAAAATATATAATTTTTTCACCCGACTCTAAGACTTTTTTAATTAAGGGAATAAGGCTTTTCTGCCAATCTTCGTAAGAGTAATAGAAAAAAGCAATATGCTTAAACTGCTCTTTAATTTCCCTTGACATAAGGTCATTATTTTGTAAAAATTTCAATAAAAAACTTTATTGAAAATTTTAGAGTAAAGATATAAAATTTTGTTATATGTTCGTTATTTGTCCTAACTGTGGTAAATATACTGTTTTTAAAGATAATCCCTGGAGACCTTTCTGTTCAAAAGCCTGTAAAGTACTTGATTTATGGAATTGGTTAAATGGGGTATATTCAATAAAGATTGAAGAAGTTGAGGAATCTATTAAAATAAAGGAGGTTAACAATGATAAGAATGACAGTATGTGGTGCAGCAGGAAGAATGGGCAGTAGAGTTATTGCCTTATCAAAGGATTATCCTGAAATAAAGCTTACTGGAGCTGTTGAGGCAAAAGGCCATCCAAAATTAGGACAAGATGCTGGAGTTGTAGCAGGAGTTGGACAGTTAAATGTAAAAATTGTTGATGACCTTGAAAAAGTTATAGATGATACAGATGTTGTTGTTAATTTCACCAATCCTGAAGCAACCTTGGAACATTTAGAGATTGTAAAAAAGTATAAAAAGTCTACAGTTATAGGAACAACAGGATTTAGCAATGAACAGATAAAAGTTATTCAACAGGCGGCAAAAGATATTCCTGTTGTGCTTTCTCCAAATATGAGTGTTGGAGTTAATTTGCTTTTTAAAGTTTTAAAAGACATCGCAGTTGTTCTTGGTGATGAATATGATGTAGAAATTATTGAAGCACATCATAGAATGAAAAAGGACGCACCAAGTGGAACTGCCATAAAGATGGCAAAAGTCATAGCAGATGCTCTAGGAAGAAACTTTGACGAAGTAGCAGTGTATGCACGAAAAGGAATGATCGGAGAGAGAACTAAAAAAGAGATAGGTATTCAAACTGTAAGAGCCGGAGATATAGTTGGTGAGCATACTGTAATATTTGGTGGTTTAGGAGAAAGGATTGAGATAGTTCATAAAGCTTCAAGTAGAGATACTTTTGCAAGGGGTGCTTTACGGGCTGTGCTATGGCTAAGTGGCAAACCTGCAGGTTTATATGAGATGGCAGATGTTTTAGGTATTAAATAAAGGGGGTAGTCTCCCCCTTTATCCTCCTTCAACTATTGAAAACTCTTTCCACATAAACCAGTTTCCTGTATCACTAAGAAAGCTATAAGTTTCAGAAAAAATTTTGTAATGCTGCTCCTCTTCGTATATTAATCTTTCAAAGAGTTTTCTCTCCTTTTCTGTGTTTACTTCATCTAATATTTTCTTGTAAAACTCTACTCCTTCCCTTTCCATATCCATAGCAATTCTAAAAGCTTCAAGTTCGTCTTCTTCAGCTTTTACTCTTTCCATAAGCTTATCCCTTAACTCTTCAAATATTGTTTTAACTGTCTTTATTGGATTTGCCTCTCTAAGGGTTAAGTCTAATCCTTTTAATAACTCTTCAATCATCTTAATATGATTTTTTTCATCTTCTGCAATACTAAGAAACATCCTCTTGCCAACAGGATGTTTAACCTTCTCAGAAGCCTCTGTGTAAAACTTCACTGCCTCTGTCTCCATTTTTAAAGCTATCTGCACTGATTTCATAGCTACCTCCAGATTTACTCTTCTGCTTCAAACATATCTTTTGTTGCACCACAGATAGGACACTTCCAATTCTCAGGTAGCTTTTCAAAGGGAGTTCCAGGAGGAATACCATTGTCAGGATCTCCCTGAGCTGGATCATAAACATACCCACATACACTACATTTGTACCTTTTCATAATAAAAACCTCCTTTTTTATTTAAAAATAATTTTAAAATAACTTTCTGAGATAAATCAAACTTTCTGGTATAATAATTTTTATGAGACTTAAAATTATTGCTATATCTATTCTTGTCTTGGTTGCTTTTGTTTCTGGAGCAGCTCTTGCTATTTTAAGAGATATTCCATCTGTAAAAGATTTCGGAAAGATCAAAAACATACAAGGAACCAAAGTTTATGCTGAAGATGGCACACTTATTGGAGAGTTTAAGATGCAAAAAGGAATTTATGTACCCTTTTTACAAATACCTAAACATCTTGTAAATGCTGTTATAGCTACAGAAGACTCAAGATTTTGGAAACATAAGGGAATTGATTATATAGGAATAGCAAGAGCACTTATTAAAGATATCCTTTATTTGAGTATAAAAGAAGGAGGTAGCACAATAACTCAGCAGCTTGCAAAGATAATGTTTCTTACTCCAGAAAAAACTATCTCAAGAAAAATAAAAGAAGCGTATCTCGCGATAAAGATTGAAAGGGAGTTAAGTAAAGAAAAAATTCTTGAACTATATCTAAACAATGTTTATTTTGGACATGGTGCATATGGAGTTGAGATGGCTTCAAGAATTTACTTTGGTAAAAGTGTGAAGGATATAAATCTTGCAGAAGCTGCGATGCTTGCAGGTTTAATAAAAGCACCAAATCTTTATTCTCCCTACAATGATTTAGTAAAGGCAAAACAGCGACAGGATGTAGTTCTTAAAAGAATGGAAGAAGAAGAATTTATTACTCCCCAAGAAAGACAAAGAGCCTTACTTCAGCCAATTCATCTTAGCTCTCTAAGAATCTCAACTGAAAACTACAACTACTTTCTTGAGTATGTAAGAAAAGAGCTTGAAGAAAATTTTGATATAGAAAAAATATACAAAGGAAATTTAAGGGTTTATACAACTTTAGATCCAAAAGCACAAACAATAGCACAAAGAGCGATTCAAGAAGGTTTAAGGGATGTAGACAAAAGAGTCGGATGGAGAGGAGCTATTAGTAAAGTATCTTTAAAACAAGAAGTAGAGGAGAGAAAAGTTGCTTTTACTCCTACAGTGGGAGATATAGCAAAGGGAGTTGTTTTGTCTGTCAGTCCTACTAAAGCAACTGTAAAAACAAGAGGAGTTGTAGGAACACTTTCATTACAAGATGCTACATGGGCAAGTAAAATAGTAGATAACTCAGGAAAAGTTAAAGTAATTAAAAACTTTAAACTAACAGATATATTAGCTCCAGGAGATGTGATTTGGGTAAAATTCAAATCTGTAGGTAAGGAGATTCTTTTCTCCCTTGAGCAAGAGCCAGAGATACAGGGTGCATTGGTTGCAATAGAGCCTTCTACAGGATATATAAGAGCAATGGTGGGGGGATATAGTTTTCAAACAAGCGAGTTTAACAGAGCAGTCTACTCAAAAAGACAGCCTGGAAGTGCTTTTAAACCTTTTGTTTATGCAGTTGCGTTACAGAAAGGATTTAAACCTGAAGATACTATATTAGATGAACCAATCACTTATAGAACAGGATTTAAAGAGTGGTCACCCTCAAACTACGATGGAGAGTTTTGGGGAGAGATTACATTAAGAAAAGCTTTGGCTTACTCAAGAAATGTAGCGACAGTTAAATTAGCTGAAAGTGTAGGGATCATTCAAATTATTGAGCTTGCTAAAAAAGCGGGTATAGTATCTCAAATGCCACAGGATTTAACATTGGCTCTTGGAAGCGTGAGTCTTTCTCCTCTTGAAATTACATCTGCTTATGCTGCATTTGCAAATGGTGGTAAAAAAGTTAAACCAATAGCTATAAAATATGTAACCGATTCTTCAGGAAAAATTATATTAAAAAATGAGCCAGTACTTGAAGATGCTATCTTACCAGAGATTGCTTTTAAGATTACTAATATGCTTCAAGATGTAGTTGTATATGGCACGGGAACAAGAGCAAACATTGGTAGACCCATAGCAGGGAAAACAGGCACCAGTAATGAATTTAGAGATGCTTGGTTTATTGGATATACTCCTCAACTTGTAGCAGGAGTATGGGTTGGATACGATGATATGAGAAAAAGTCTTGGCAGTGGTGAAGCAGGTGGAAGAGTTGCAGCTCCTATATGGGCTCAATTTATGAAAGAGGTCCTAGAAGATAAAGAGATATTAGACTTTCCTGCACCTCAGCCAAATATATAAGTAGAGACAGGAAGGCTATGAATATTCTTGTAGTAGGACTTGGAGCTTTAGGAACTGTATTTGCAACAGCTCTTAAAGCTTCTGGACACAATGTCTATGCTATGATAAAAGAAAAATATTTAGACAAGATTAAAAATTGTACAGTAAAAATCTCTGGTTTATTCGGACAAAAACAGGCCAAATTAGATGGAATTTTTACAGATCCAAAGCAAATAGTTTCTTTAAATATTGACCTTATTGTGGTTTCTGTAAAATCTTATGATACAGAAACTGTTGTCTCTAAGATTAAAGAAATTCCCTCAGAGGCTTTGGTTTTACTAACTCAAAATGGATATGGTAATTATGAGGTAGCAACAAAAATATTGGGTAAACAGCGTGTTATTCTCTCAAGAGTCATATTTGGTTCAAAGCTTATTGAACCAGGATTTGCGGAAGTAACGGTTTTTGCTGACGATGTGGTTATTGGACAACCAGAGGAAGCAGTTGCTGAAGACAAAATAAAAAAAATAGCAGCTGAATTTACTAAAGCAGGTATTCCAACAAGATACTCTAAAGATGTCTATACTATACTTTGGGATAAAATCCTCTACAACTCTGCTTTAAATCCTTTAGGAGCTTTACTTGAGTGTAACTATGGAAGTCTTGCTCAGAATGAGGAGACTAAAATTATAATGAATAAGATAATTGAAGAGATATTTACTGTGGCTTATGCTAAAGGAATTAAGCTTAATTGGAGTAATCCCCAAGATTATATTAATCATTTTTATGAGAAACTTGTTCCTCCTACTGCAAAGCATTTTCCTTCAATGTATTATGATATAAGGCAGGGTAAAAGAACAGAGATTGACGCTCTGAATGGAGCAATTGTAAAGCTTGCAAAAGAGATAGGCATTCAAACGCCAGTCAATGAACTAATTACTAATTTGATTAAAGCAAAGGAAAAACTTATCTATGGAAATAGTTAAAAAGATTGAAAAAACCTGTGAAAAATACAATATGCTTTCAATGGGAGATCATATTCTTGTGGGACTGTCAGGAGGTCCTGATTCAGTTTGTCTACTATATATACTTAATGATTACTTTAAAGATAAGTTTAAACTTAAATTATCAGCTGCTTATATAGACCATGGCTTAAGACCTGATGATACTCCAAGGGAGATTGAATTCTGTAAAAAATTATGTGAAACTCTATCAGTTGATTTTTACACTTTACCGATTAATGTAGTTGAATTTGCAAATAGAGAAAAAATAAATATTCAAGAAGCAGCAAGAGTCTTAAGATATGAGGCTTTAGATCAAATAAGTGCCTCAGTAAAAGCTAATAAAGTGGCAGTCGCTCATAATGCAGATGATCAAGCAGAGACTATGCTAATGAGACTCTTAAGAGGTGCAGGACCTGCAGGTTTAAGCGGAATTCCTCCAGTAAGAAAAAAAATTATAAGACCTCTAATAGAAGTTGAAAGAGCAGAGATTGAGAGATATCTTACAGAAAATAAAATATCTTATATAGTGGATCCCTCTAATGAAAGCCTTAAATATATGAGAAATAGGATAAGACATGAGCTTATGCCTATAATTAAAATCATAGCCCCTCAAGCAGTCAAAATATTATCAAAAACTGCTGAAATAATAAGAGAAGAAAATGATTATATAAATATTACTGTAACAAAGACATTAATGAGACTTATGAGTAGAAAGAGTGAAAGCACAGTGGAGCTTTTTTGTAATCCAATGGAGGTTTTAAATATAGTAATCTTAAGAAGAGCTTTAAGAACAGCGATTGATGCTGTAAGGGATTTAAGAGGAATAAGCTTTGAACAAATTGAAGAGATAATCAAACTAATAAAAGATGGTAAACCAGGAGATAGAGTTTATCTACCAAAAGGAATAAGAGCAATAAAGGGCTACTCTACACTAACAATAACTGCTGAACCTCCTAAAAAACTCACCAGATATGAAATCTCTATACCTCAGACAGTTTTCCTTAAAGAAGCAAATTTAACTTTAAGTTTTAGAGAAATACCGAAAAGTGAACTAAATAGCTATGGTGATGGCAAAACAACATTTTATGTAGATATGGATAAAATCAAATTTCCTTTAATCATAAGAGGAAGAAAGCCGGGTGATTACTTTTATCCTTTTGGTTTTGGTAAGAGAAAAAAACTTCAGGACTTTTTTGTGGATGAAAAAGTTCCAAGAGATGAAAGAGACACTGTTCCAATAGTAGAAAGTGATGGTGAAATTGTCTGTATAGCAGGATATAGACTTGACGACAGATTCAAAATTGATGATAATACAAAAAGATGTTTAGAAATAAAAATTATACCAAAAGTTTAGTTTTAGCGCTTTTAATTTTTATTATTTATTTTTTTTCTGAAAATGTTTACTGTCAAGACGAAGAGTTTGCTATATTTTTAAAAAGTAAATTAAAAAAGATTCATGACCAGTTCTCTCCATCAATACTGCCGATCAATAATGCCTTAGCAGTAGCTATTGAGAAAAATTATGCAATAATACCTGCTGCAAAAGTAGAAAAACTCTCAGTTGTAGCTTTAGATACAAAATTAAACATTGCTATTTTGAAAACTGAAAAAGCAATAACACCTATAAGATTCGATCTGCCTCGGAAACAAATAGATGTATTTTTCCTTGTAACTGACACATCTGTGATGGTAGTGAACGGAAGTTGGAGGGAAAATACAATAGAAATATATGGGAAATACCCACTTGGTTCATTAGTAATCTCTACTGATTTAGTTCCTTTAGGAGTAATTGTAAAAAGTGACTACTTATCAGAGGTTCTTTTAGTTAAACCAATCTATAATGAGATGTTTAGACTAATAAAAAGAACTCCTGGATGGATAGGAATTCAAGGACAAACAATAACTTATGAGCTAAGTAAAGCTTTTGGTATAAATGAAGGAGTTGTTGTGACAAATATTTACGAAGGTGGTCCAGCAGATAAAGCAGGAATTTTAAGAGGAGATGTAATAGTAGAAGTAGATAAACAAAAAATAAGAGAGTTAAGGGATTTACAGAATATTCTTTCTTCAAAATTATCTGGAGATATACTAACAGTTACTTATCTAAGGAATGGCGTAAAAAAAGACAGTTCTATAGTTTTAGAGGAACCACCTAAGGAGATAATCCAAGTAAGATCTTATTCTACAGATATAAAGGGTGTTTTAGTTGAAGAGATTCCAGACTCTATAAAGGCTAATATTAGAAAATCTGTTAAAGGCGTCTTTGTAAGAAAGGTTAGTGAAGACAGTCCCGCTCTTGGAATACTTAAAGAGGGAGATATAGTCGTTGAAATAAATAAGAAATCTATAAATGGTCTTAATGATTATTATACTGCCTTAAAAGAAGCAGAACTTAAGGATCTTTTAATTCTTATATATAGAAAAGACAGCTTTCAGTATGTAATAATACCAGCTCAATCTCGTTAAATTTTAAGCTACCAAAGATTTTCACATTGTTCCCACAGAAACTTTTAAAAAAATATAACAATTTTTTATACTTTAATGTAAAATTAAAAAACATCTGTGGAGGTAAAACTATGAAAGAGGAAGAGATCATCGAGATTCTTAAAAGAGAAAATGAAGAGTTTCGTAAACTTTATGAAGAGCATCGTCAGCTTGACAGCCTTCTTAATGAGTTAAACAAAAGAGTTTATCTAACTCCTGAAGAGGAGATTGAAAAGAAAAGAATGCAAAAGGAGAAGTTATATAAAAAAGATAAAATGGCTGAAATGATCAGACAGTATAAGGCAAAAATATCTCAAGGAGCTACTCAATGAGAAGTAATGCTATAAAAAAGGGTCTTGAAAGAACGCCTCATAGAGCATTGCTTTTTGCTACAGGACTGCCAAAAAGTGAAGTTTCTAAACCTTTTGTAGGAGTTGCAACAAGCTTTACTGATGTGATTCCTGGACATATTTCAATGAGGGAGCTTGAGAGATTTATTGAAAAGGGAATTCATACAGCTGGTGGATATCCCTTCTTTTTTGGTGTTCCTGGAATATGTGATGGAATTGCAATGGGTCACAAAGGAATGAGGTATTCGCTTCCTTCAAGAGAGTTAATTGCCGATATTATTGAATGTATTGTTGAGGCACACCAGTTTGACGGAGTGGTGTTGCTTACAAACTGTGATAAAATCACTCCTGGAATGCTTATGGCTGCTGCAAGACTTGATATTCCCGCTGTAGTTCTTACAGCTGGACCAATGCTTGGAGGATACTATAAAGGTCAAAGAAGAAATCTTACAACAGATACATTTGAGGCAGTCGGAAGGTTTAAAAAGGGCTTACTTACCGAAAAAGATCTTGAAGCACTTGAACTTTGTGCATGTCCTACTGCTGGTTCTTGTCAGGGGATGTATACTGCAAATACCATGGCTTGTATTACAGAAGCTATGGGAATGAGCCTTCCTGGAGTTGCTGCAACACCTGCTGTAATGTCAGAAAAAAGAAGACTTGCTTTTGAAACAGGAGTCAAAATCGTAAAACTTATAAAAAAGAAGATTACAGCAAGAAAAATCCTCACAAAAGAAGCATTTTACAATGCAATAACAGTTGATATGGCTCTTGGTGGCTCAACTAATACAGTGTTACATATAAAGGCAATTGCCCATGAAGCTGAAGTAGAGTTGCCCCTTGAGTTATTTGATGAGATAAGTAAAAAAACTCCTCATATTGTAAATATAGTTCCATCAGGTCAACACTACATGGAAGATCTCTACAAAGCAGGAGGAATTCCAGCTGTACTTAAAAGACTTAAAGACAGAATTCTTGCAAATCCAACAGTTTCAGGTTTAGATATAAAAGAGATTGCAGAGAAGGCAGAGATTTATGATGAAGACGTAGTAAGAGATATAGATAAAGCTTATCATAAAGAGGGAGGGATAGCTATACTTAAAGGTAATCTTGCTCCTGAGGGAGCTGTAGTGAAGCAAACTGCGGTTTCAGAAAAAATGCTTAAATTTGAAGGATCTGCACGTTGCTTTGATTCTGAAGAGGAAGCAATGAAAGCTATTTTGGGTGGTTATATAAGAGAAGGAGATGTTGTAGTGATTAGATATGAAGGGCCTGCTGGTGGTCCGGGAATGAGGGAGATGTTATCTCCTACATCTGCCATAACTGGAATGGGACTTAGTGAGTCAGTTGCCTTAATAACTGACGGAAGATTTTCAGGTGGAACTCGTGGTCCTTGCATAGGACATGTCTCTCCAGAGGCTCAACTAGGTGGACCAATTGCTGTAGTAAGAGATGGCGACAGAATTTTAGTTGATATTCCCAATAGGAAACTTGAGATTCTTATTACTGAAGAAGAGCTTAACAGAAGACTTAGCAGATGGAGGCCTCCTAAACCAAAAATAAATAAAGGATATTTATTAAGATACTCAAAAATGGTAAAATCTGCTGACAAAGGTGCAATAGTTGAGTGAGAATTGGTATTATACAGCTTAATATTGTCTGGAAAGACAAAATAAAAAATTTTGAAAAGGCAAAAAACTTTACTGCATTAGCAAAACAATCAAATTGCGATTTAGTTATTCTTCCTGAAGCATTTAACACAGGATTCTGTATGGATCCTAATTTAGCTGAGGATGAGGGAGGTGAGACAGATAGATTTCTTACAAATCTTGCTCGCTCAAATAAGATAAACATCATCGCAGGTTATTTTCTTAAAAGAAATGGAGAATTGAAAAATGTTGCAAGAGTCTTTACAAAAGAAGGAAATATCATAGGTACTTATGAAAAAATTCATCTTTTCTCTTTGCTGAAGGAGGATAAAATCTTTAAAGCTGGTTCTTATCCTACTTTGTTTAATATTAATAATGTACCTTTTACTGTTTTTATATGTTATGATTTAAGATTTCCTGAAGTCTTTAGATTAATTTCTTATCAAGTGTGGCTCATATTTATAATTGCTAATTGGCCAAAAAGTAGAGCAGATCATTGGTTAAGTTTATTAAAAGCAAGAGCAATAGAGAATTTATGTTATGTAGTTGGAGTAAATAGAGTTGGAAAAGACGGAAATGGAATAGACTACTCTGGAGACTCTGTTATTTATGATCCTTGGGGTGAACTTATCTTAAAATTAGAAGAAGAGGAAGGGGTTCTCATTTGTGATTTAGATATTAATAGAGTTTTAGAGATAAGAAGCGGATTTCCCTTTATTAAAGATCAAAAGTTCACTCCTCAATTTCAAGAAAGTCTTGAGAAACCGCAAGCTCTCTTTTTTTAAGTCTTGCCTTATAAAATCTTATTGAATCCTCAACTTCCTTTAGTCCTTCAGCAAAAATATATCTTAAAAATCCGTCTGTTCTGTAAGGTGTAATGGCTCTGAATCTTTCCTTTAATGTTAGAAAGTAACAGTAGTAAAAGAGATTTTCATCAGCTAAATAGCCATTCTGATGGATTTCTTCATTAACTTTATTTAAAAAAATAAATTTTTCTTGAGTTGTTAACTCTTTTAAAAACTTCTTTAAAACCTCTTTTATACTCTTCTCTGACAGCATACTTTTTTATAAAATAAAATATTAGAATTTGGCAATCATAATTTATAAAAATTTTATATAATAAAATCTATGGCAGCAAAACAACTTCTGTTTAAAGACCCCTACAAAGGTAATGAACTTGTATTTAAACTTGTATCTGTAGATGATTTAGAAGTTATCCCGCATCAGAGA